>NZ_JAUTBA010000001.1:622757-1245515 GCF_030818895.1 Sphingobacterium zeae | reverse complement strand
CCCTTTAAACCCAATAAATCCGGATAACGCTCGGATCCTCCGTATTACCGCGGCTGCTGGCACGGAGTTAGCCGATCCTTATTCTTCCAGTACATTCAGCCAGATACTCGTATCTGGGGTTATTCCTGGACAAAAGCAGTTTACAACCCATAGGGCAGTCATCCTGCACGCGGCATGGCTGGTTCAGGCTTCCGCCCATTGACCAATATTCCTTACTGCTGCCTCCCGTAGGAGTCTGGTCCGTGTCTCAGTACCAGTGTGGGGGATTCTCCTCTCAGAGCCCCTAGACATCGTCGCCTTGGTAAGCCGTTACCCTACCAACTAGCTAATGTCACGCGAGCCCATCTCTATCCTATAAATATTTAATATCTAACCGATGCCGGTCAAATATATTATGCGGTCTTAATCTCTCTTTCGAGAGGCTATCCCCCTGATAGAGGTAGGTTGCTCACGCGTTACGCACCCGTGCGCCACTCTCACCATCTTCGAGCAAGCTCTCCGATGGATCCCGTCCGACTTGCATGTATTAGGCCTGCCGCTAGCGTTCATCCTGAGCCAGGATCAAACTCTCCATTGTAAAATGAAGTTTTTGATTCCAACTATTTATAAATAATCAGAATTCTTTTTTTATATCTCTGATCTTGGATCGAATGGAACAATTACTTGAATTTGTTCATGACTTTCGACTTTCGTCTGTCTACTCGTCACGCTTACATGATTGTGTTTTCTTAAAGAACTTTGTCGCTTCAACTTCCGTATCCGCTTTATTCCGATGGGCATTGCGCCCCTCTTTATCTTTTTTGTTTTCCCTCCGTTTCCGTTGGGACTGCAAAGGTAGAAATCTTTTCTGAACTTCCAAAAACTTTTTGAAGTTTTTTTTCTTTTCTCTTTTTCCGATTTCTGCGTTTAAAATAAACCCAGCGGGATTCTAGATCCTGCCAAACTCACTTAAACCCTTCTTTTTTCATTGGCTCCCTCTTTCGTGGTAACCGTCCCTCCCTTGCGGAGTGGTGCAAAGATAGGAAGTTTACAAACAAACTTCCAAGCATTTTGTTCTTATTTATTTCATTTTGTCCTTAACTGCCTGGAAGGATGGGAGATTCTTTTTCGAATGGGGTCTCCCGGAGCGATATTGCAGGGACGGATGGCAGATAAACGGAGCTCCGGGCGGGTAACTGGCGAACGGCAGCTGCGCTCTGGCGGAATGGCCCGGGAGGCCCAAGTCTGTGGAAGGCACGCCGCCGGGGATTATAGCAAGGTTTCTTGCCCGGGTTTTATCAAGTAGACACAGCCGTGTTAAAAGGCCTGCCGAATGCGTAGTATAGGAAGGCCGATCGAAGGCATCAAAGACGCTATCATGTTATAGGTTAGTTTAGGGTTTAGTTAGGGTTTAGTTAGGGTTAGTTTAGGTTTAGTATAGGTACAACCTATACTAAACCTAACTTAAGACTAAGCTATAGGTAAGCAAATTCTAAAATAAGGGGCAAGAAGGTACCAATTATGTTGCTTCGATATAAACCCCACACTATAACGGGATAAGCGCAATAATGCCACCGCCATCTCGCAGAGTGAGACTGCTCCCACAATAGGATCATTCAGAAAGCCAGCAAATATAAATCGCAGCTACGCCGCTCGCTTATCAGCGATCGAAAAAATAATAGAAATAGAAAAAAGATGAAAACGAGCTAGAACTGCTGAATTAGGAAATAAAGAAATAAATTAGTGCTTTTCATCCGTTTTAAAAACCCAAAAACGTTGAAGTGTATAGTTGAAACCCAAAGAAACGAGCAACTCTACAACAAGTTTTGAGAAAAGGAAATTTATATGATATACATCCACTAAAAAATGAATACCTGTAGACTTCAGTGCAATGCTACCACAAACAACAATTACAAATTTCCATAGTTGGCTTCCTACAGACTTTTGTGTGCTTCCAAACGACCAGTAGCGATTGATCAGAAAATTAATAATAGCTCCAAGGCTACCGCTAATAGCATTAGAAAAAGGAGCGCTGATATGAAGTAACTTATAACAAGCTGAGTATACCCCAAAATCAAACAATCCGCCTAAAAAGGCGGAAAGCTGGGCTTTTAAAAAAGTAATAAACTTGGAAGACATCGTTAAATATCCCCCTCCTGCTGTTTCTTCAATTTATCCTCTTTATCTTTTTCATCTCCCAATTTGAGAAGTAGGCGCGTATCATTCGCATTAATTATAAATAGTGCAATACAAATTACAAGTACGCACCAATTAATGGATCCAGGCATTAAGACTTCGAAGAGCATCACTAATGAAATAATCACTCGAATTTCAGTGGGCCCCAAAATTCCAGCGTCTATTGTATACTTATCCGTAATTCTATACCTAAGCTGAGAAATAATCATTGCCCAACCGTATAATGCAACCAATGAAAACCCCAGGTACTTGTAATCTCCTACAGTGTAAAGCACATATCCCAGTCCAATAAAAACCGTACTGATCCAATCCATTACAATATCCAACGCAAAACCGTACCAGCGGCGGGATTTATTTCGATAAAATGCGATCCGTCCATCCAATGAATCACCAAACCACTGCACAAAAAAACCAGGAATTCCTAAAAGTAAATAACGGATATCAACGTATTCGGCCAGTATAAAACTCCCCAATATCATTAACGAACCTAGAAATCCGATTGCTGTAAGTCCATCAGAAGTAATCCAATTTGGGATTCGGGGAACGAGATACGAAATAAGCTTTTGTTCGGGTTCACTTAAGATATTTGTTCGCTTTCTATCCTGAAAAAGCTTTTTATTTATTTTTAACTCACTCATTATCTGCTATTATAGCCATTTATTTTCTTTATACCAAGCCAATGCCTCCATTAAGCCTTTCTTCAAATCATATTTAGGTTGGTATTGTATGTAACGTTGGGCAGCAGAGATATCACAGCCCCAATTTTCCGCTGTAAGTTCATTTAGCCTTTCCGGATATAATACCGGTATTGCTTTAGATTTCCTATACAGAAGCTCAAAAAGAACGGCTATCGTTTTCACAAGCCCTAAAGGAATATGCATACGAAACATTCTCTTTTGGCTAAACTCTTTAAAAATTTTCGCCATCTCATAGCGGCTATATACCTGTCCGTCACTAAGGTTATACACCTGTTTCCCTCCCTGGTCAAAACGGCAGGCATGAATAATGGCCTGTATCAAGTCGGCAACATAAATGAAGCTAAGCTTCTGAGGCGAGCGGCCAACATAGGCATCCATACCTCCATTCATGGTTTTAAAAAGAATAAAAATATCCTTTTCACGGGGGCCATATACTGCAGTAGGCCGCAAAATTGTAATTGGATGATCTTTAAAGTCATTCAATACGAGTTCCGCTTTCTGCTTACTTCGTCCATATGCTGTAACTGGATGATAGGGATTATTTTCATCGATTAGCATTGCATCATAGCGAACGGGACCAATAGCGGCCAAACTACTAACAAAAACAAATCTTTTAATGCGATTTTTTAATGAAAAACAAGCCGATGCCAAATTTTTTGTATACCCAACATTGACCTTTTCAAGATCTTCTTCACGTTTGGCGCGGGTCATTGCAGCAGCATGAACTACAAAGGTATAGTTTTCTGCTTCCAACAATTCTCTGATAGATCCTTCATCAGAGAAATCCGGATAAACAAATTTATCTACAACGGAGCGAATTTCTGAAACATCACTTGACTTTCTCACCGCAGCATGAACTTCCATCCCTGCCGCCTTCGCTGCTCTTGTCAAATGATAGCCTACAAAACCACTCGCTCCGGTGATTAATATTTTTTCTATCATAATGATTTTTGATACAAACGATAACGTTTGTACAATTCTCCATTCATTTGCTCAATAGCGTGGTTCATCATATAATTGTGCTCCAACATCCATGAACATTCGGCCCCTTTAATATTGGAATCTTTAGATTCTTTTATAATTCGACCATACAAACATGCCTCAATACCTAGTTTACGGTAGTCTTCCAGCACCCCTAACATGAGTACGCGAAGCAAATTTATTTTTTTCCTTCCAAATAACAATTTAAAAATGCCCGTAGGAAGTAAACGTCCCCGCTTCACCTTGATCAGGATCTGGTTAATATCCGGTATGCCCAGACCAAAACCAACAAGCTCACCGTCTTTCTCAGCTACGATAGCAAACCGAGGATCGAGGATCATTTTTAGATCCTTGGCTGTATAATTAAACTCGTCTTCAGTCATGGGAACAAATCCCGAATTTTTATCCCATGCTCTATTGTAAATATCACGAACTCTCGCCGCCTCATTTTTAAAATCTTTCACATTGAACTGACGCAAGGTGATCCCAGATCTTTTCAGACGCTCCTCCAACCTATCCAAAAGCAATACAGAACGCTTATCAGCAGATTTCTCCATCACCAAATAAGCGCGTAAGTCTACTTTATGACCATAGCCTGAATTGGTAATTAGATCGATGTAATAGGGTGAATTATACGGCATCATAGCTACCGGTGGCATATCAAAGCCTTCAACCAATAAACCTACAGTGTCATTGGTCGATAAGTTAATCGGCCCCACAATCGTATCACCACCTTTTGCTTTAACCCATTTTTCTGCTGTTTCAAACAATGCATTTGCGACCTCCTGATCATCTATACAATCGAAAAATCCCCATTGCCCCTCATTCACATGATTAAAGGCGTTATGGTTGTTATTCCAGATTGCACAAATGCGGCCAACAATTTTATCGTTACGATAAGCTAGAAAAGGTTGTGCTTGAGAATGTTTATAAAAAGGATGCTTGTCAGGGGAAAGCAAATCGTTTTGTTCAAGAAATAAGGCCGGTACATAATTAGGATTTCCCTCATAGAGACTATGAGGGAAATCTATAAACAGCCGTCTTTGTTTCTTCGTTTCAACGGGTATAATCTGAATCATACGATTAGATTTTATATTAATGTTTCAACTTCAGCTTGTTTGAATACTTTAACCATCTTTTCAATAGCCTCGTCGATTTGGTCATAAGTATGCGTCGCCATCAATGAAAAACGGATCAAAGACTCTTCAGCAGGAACTGCCGGAGAAACAACTGGATTGACAAACACGCCATCATCTTGGAGCATTTTTGTTACCCAGAACGTTTTTTCATTGCTACGAATAAAGATTGGTAAAATTGGACTTTCCGTCGCACCTAGATCAAATCCATGATCCAGTAACTGTGCTTTGGCATAATCTGTATTTTTCCATAATTTTTCAATGTGCTCTGGCTCATTCTGAATAATTTCCAATGCTTTCAATGTTGAAGCTACAGAAGCTGGAGTCATTGAAGCACTGAACATCACCGAGCGTGCATTATGTTTTAAGAAATCAATTACATCGGCATCGCCAGCTACAAATCCACCTAAAGATGCTAAAGATTTACTAAAGGTACCCATGATCAAATCCACATCGTCATTAAGCCCAAAATGCGAAGCCGTACCCGCTCCTTTGTGACCAATAACGCCTAAACTATGTGCATCATCAACCATTACTGCCGCATCAAACTCATTGGCAATAGCAGTAAGTTCAGGTAAATTAACAATATCACCTTCCATACTAAAGATACCATCCGTACAAATTAACTTCGCACTATCCTCAGGTAGGCGAGATAACTTTGCACGCAAATCCTCCATATTGTTGTGACCGTATTTAATTACCTTAGAAAAAGACAATCGACTACCGTCAATAATAGAGGCATGGTCGCGTTCATCTAATAAAATATAATCATTACGCCCCATGAGACATGACAAAGGGCCAAGATTTGATTGAAATCCTGTACTAAAAAGAATAGCAGCTTCTTTACCTACATAAGCAGATAATTTTTCTTCCAGTTCTACGTGAATATCCAACGTACCGTTTAGGAAACGAGATCCAGCACATCCAGTACCATACTTTTCCAAAGCGTCTTGCGCTGCTTTTATAATACGTGCATCAGTCGTTAACCCTAAATAAGAGTTAGAACCAAACATCAATACACGTCTACCATCGATTTTTACCTCGGTATCTTGTTTTGATTGAATAGGTCTAAAATAGGCATATAAGCCTTTAGCTTTCAACTCCTCAACAATCTTAAATTGCGATATTTTTTCGCCTAACTTTCCTTTACTCATGCGATAAAAAGGTATTTCTAAAACTATTTCTAACTTTTAGATGTTATTGTAACAAACAAAATTATCGAACTGGACTTTTATATAAAAAACTCGGCCTCCGATGAAAAATCTGCTATATCCACAATGTAAGCTAAAATTCTACGTTGTATATATTCACAATAATTCCAAAAAAACGTTGCAAACATACGAAAACATAATCTGACTTTCACTTAAATTTAGTCATATTTTTAAGACATCGTCCAAAACAGTTAATTTTATTTTAATACTCCGCTAACATCCCTCCACATAATTCTACTTTAAAATAAGACAATTTTAATAATTATATTTGCGAACTTTAAATTATCCTATAATTAGTTACATTTAGGTTCATTGCAATAGCAATGGTGTAGACTTACTAATATACAACAATATATGGCTTTATCTTCAGATATCAATATAAAAAATAAAAAAGCTTCTTTTGAATATCACCTACTAGACAAGTACATAGCAGGAATTCGCCTATTGGGAACAGAAATAAAATCCATTCGTGAAGGCAAGGCAAATATTAACGATAGTTTCTGCAGTTTTTTTGAAGACGGACTCTATATTCGTAACATGCACATTGCCGAATACTCCATGGGTTCTTTCTATAATCATGAGGCAAAACGGGACCGTCAGCTGCTGCTGACAAAAAGAGAATTAAAAAAATTGAAAGAGAAAGGGGAAGAACGTGGTTTTACCATTGTCCCTTTACGCATTTTTATCAGTCCGCGTGGTTTTGCTAAAGTCGAAATTGCGTTGGCACAGGGGAAAAAGGATTTTGACAAACGGGAAAACATTAAAGAAAGAGATGTCAAGCGTGAACTTGACCGTGTAATGAAATTTTAGGTTAACGCGCCAGGACATATGCGCCTGGCGTAATGCCCACTCTACTTTTAAAAAGCCGAACAAAATAGTTGACATCGTTAAACCCGGCACCATAGCAAGACTCCTTTACATTGCGGGTTAGCAAAAGCATCTTTTTTGCTACCTCAATACGCTGTTGGATCACATACTCCATAGGACTCAGTCCTAGCTCGCGGTTAAACATCCGCGTTAGGCTCGCCTTACTCATGTGAGCAGTACGTTCCAGCAGTGCCATTGTGATTTTCTCCGTAATATGCTTCTGAATAAACTCCTGCAAATGTAGCAGAATCTTGTTGGGCGATTGCCCAATTTTCAATGCTATCGATGACTGGGACTGCAATAACCGAATTGTAAGTTCTTTAAAAGCGAGATCGGCGAGCACATCTTTTAACGGATTTTCGCTGATAATGATCTGAAATAACTTGTTCACCAAATCGGCAAGCTCCGTAGAATTATAGAGGTGAAAAAGATCGGGATCAATACGCCACTGATTGACCTGCTCTTTGGGATAAAATTCATTCAAATAGTCCAAAACTGCCGCTATCTTTTCTTTATGAATTGTCAAAGCAGTACACTGCGTAGGCTTTTCTAAAGTTGCTTCAGGAAAATCGATGTGCATGCCAACAAGCGCGGGCAATACCATCATCTGCCCCGGCAGATAATCAAAAGCCTTTATATTATCCAAATGCATGATCTTCTTCCCTTGGATCATATTAATCATAACCAGATCATCGAAACACAGCGGTACATGTTCCGAAACTCGATACGTTTCGTAGATGTTAAGCTCCAGGCTATCTAACGTGAATGCGCGACGGTTTTCCACTAATGTACTCAACTCCCGAGCCTGAGAAAATGGCAATGTATGAATTAAAGTCCTGTCTCCCATGATGTACCAATTAAATAAAATGGCTTTAGATCAAATATAACAAAAAAAATGAAACGTCAGTTTTCACCTATTTGAAACAATCGTGCTATGTTTTGGATCGATACTGCTACGGGATTGAATAATTGCTGGCTAACTTTGATAAGAAGGGATTAAAAATAATTAAAAATAAACCATATGAGCGCAATTAAAAGGCCATCGTTCAAAGAACGATATGACAACTACATTGGTGGTAAATTCGTCGCACCAGTACAAGGAAAATATTTTGATAACATCTCACCAGTAGACGGAAAGGTATTTACGCAAGTTGCCCATTCCACAAAAGAAGATCTGGATCTAGCTGTTGATACTGCTGCTAAAGCCTTTGAAACTTGGGGAAAGACTTCAGCTACTGAACGGAGCATCATCCTAAATAAAATCGCCGACCGTATTGAAGCTAATCTAGAATATATCGCTGCCGTTGAGACCATAGACAACGGTAAGGCGGTACGCGAAACGCTAAATGCTGACATCCCATTAGCAATTGACCATTTTCGATATTTTGCGGGTGTAATACGAGCTGAGGAAGGTTCCATAAGTGAACTGGACAGTAACACCGTGTCCTTGATTGTACACGAACCAATCGGGGTAGTTGCACAGATCATTCCATGGAATTTCCCGATTCTAATGGCGGTATGGAAACTAGCTCCAGCGCTTGCCGCAGGGAATACCGTTGTACTAAAACCCGCTGAAAGCACACCGGCATCTATTCTTATCCTGATGGAAATAATTGGTGATTTGATTCCCTCCGGAGTGGTTAATATCGTCAACGGTTTCGGTGCGGAACTTGGTCGCTCCTTAGTCACCAACCCAAAGGTTTCCAAAGCCGCATTCACGGGATCCACAGCAACAGGCCGTTTGGTGATGCAGTATGCCACTGAAAACATCATTCCAGTAACGCTCGAACTAGGCGGAAAGTCCCCTAATATTTTCTTTAGTTCGGTGATGGATGCCGATGACGCATTTTTGGATAAAGCGATAGAAGGCGCAGTGCTATTTGCACTCAACCAAGGAGAGATTTGTACATGTCCTTCACGTTTATTGGTACAGGAAGATATCTACGATAGATTTATAGCTAAAGTCGTTGATCGGGTCAATCAGATCAAAGTCGGAGACCCATTAGATCCATCAACCATGATGGGCGCTCAGGCATCAAAAATCCAAAAAGACAAGATCATGTCCTACATTAAACTAGGCAAAGAAGAAGGAGCAGAAGTCTTGACCGGTGGCGATGAAAACAACGTTGGCGAGGGCTTTGAAGACGGCTATTACATTAAGCCAACCCTATTCAAAGGCAATAATAAAATGCGGATTTTCCAGGAAGAAATATTTGGACCAGTACTGGCGGTCACTACTTTCAAAGATGAGGAGGAAGCAATTGCCATCGCCAACGATACGATGTATGGACTGGGAGCTGGTGTATGGACCCGAGATGCGCATCAGCTTTATCAGATTCCACGTGCTATTCAGGCGGGCCGTGTTTGGGTAAATCAATATCATTCCTACCCTGCTGGAGCTCCGTTTGGTGGATACAAACAGTCAGGTATCGGAAGGGAAAATCATAAAATGATGCTTGCACACTATAGACAGGCTAAAAACATGCTGATTTCCTACAGTAAAGAAAAACTTGGTTTCTTCTAACAGAAGTTTAAGAGTAAGCTAACGCCGTACCAGGTGGTAACGTCAAACGCCATGCTGCCTGGTACGCTTTAAACAATCAATCGATCTTTTGCACTAAATTTGATAGGGGCTAATTAAAAAAAACATGATCCAATTTTATTATGATAAATAGACTAGACGTTACGGATAAAGCAAAAGATCTTATTCATGAACTTGAAGCTAAACATGGTAAATTAATGTTCTACCAAGCAGGAGGTTGCTGTGAGGGTACTCAACCACAGTGCTTTGAAGAAGAGGGGTACTTCCCCCGTACAAATGACGCCATGATCGGACTGGCGGAAGGCTATGAATTCTGGGTTGATCGCGATCTCTTTGAATACTGGAAACATGCCCATTTCACGTTAGACGTACTGGATGGATTTGGCCCGGGGGGCTTCTCGCTGGAAACGCCACTTGGTAAAACATTCAAAGTCCACTACAGACTGTTTACATCAGAAGAGCTCAATAATTTAAGCCCCGTCAAGAGAAACGAATAAAAAAATACGTAAATCCATAGAATCACAACCCTATCGGAGACGACAATCGAAATTCTTAGACCGATCTCTCCACAAAAAAGGACCTTAATGACGGTCCTTTTTCCATGTTATAAATTTTCAGAATTTTCGTCTCCTACCTTAAAAAAGAGCCATCAAATTCTATTCAATATCCAAACCTTCAAGTACCGGAATTGGCTGCTTATTTTCATCCAGGGCAACGAATGTAAAAACACCTTCTATTGCCAACTCTCTCCCCTCCTTGTACATATGCTCCAAAAATATCTCGACCTTCACCTTTAAGCTGGTCCGGCCTACATGTTGAACTCTTGCGATAGCTTCTATAATACTTCCAGAGGGAATAGCTTTATTAAAGTCTATACGATCCGTTGATACAGTGACCAACGTTTTGCGACAAAATCGTGTTGCAGCCATAAACGACACTTCATCCATAATGGACATGGCCTTGCCGCCGAATAAAGTATCGTGATGATTCGTCAAAAACGGAAACACAGTGGTACAAACATGTGTTTCAGACAAATCAATACGTTCTTGTAAAGTCATTTATTGTTTTGTTTAGTATATTTAAGCCGACACAAATGTAAATTAATCTCATCTCAGTTGAGTCATTTTTATTCTATATTTTCGTTGATATCCACACCGATACCCTTCAATAAGAGCGACGCATTGAATATCTTGCACTCGCCAATCTTCAGCTTATAGTCAAATAGCATCTGACCTTCATCAACACGAATATCAAAATGATAATTTTTGATATCTCTAGGAAATTCCTCCTGTAAACTAGACAGCTGTAAGTCGTGTGTTGCCACCATACCTTTACCATTTAACCGCACCAATTTCTTTATGATTGCCCGCGAACCGAGGTATTTATCCACCGAATTTGTACCCCGTAACATCTCATCAATCAGAAAAAAGCTATCGCTGTGTAGCGACACAGTATCTAATATGAATTTCATCCGATTCAGTTCCGCCTTAAAGGTAGACGTACTTTCATTCAGATTATCTTTGATCCGCATATAGGATATCAGTTTGTAAATCGGCAGCTGAAAAGCTGTTGCTGCAACAGCCGCCCCAGCATAGGCCAAAATAGCATTTATGCCCACAGTACGCAGAAAGGTACTTTTACCAGCCATGTTGGATCCTGTTACCAAAGCAATTCGATGATCCATACTGTTATAATCATTGGCGACTACCTGATTGATCGGAATCAAGGGATGATATAATCCTTGGGCATTGATCTTATCTTGCAATGGGTTATCCAAAATTATCGGATCAATATAGGTCGGATGATTTCGCTTCCAAATGGCAAGACTGGTTACCGCCTCTACCTTTGCCAAAGTATCGAATGAATTTAAAATTTCATGCTCATATTTATTCTTCCAGTCAACAATTGCCAATACCTGCCTAAAATCCCAAAGCAGAAATAAATTAAAAAAAACACCAACAAAGATATTATTGCGGGCATCCAGATTGTTAATGAGACCTGCAAGCTTTTTAAATGCAAGGGAAATGGAATCAGCACCTTGATGCTGTTTAAGTTCCCCGGCGATTCCCAGCATGGAAGAGGACTTCCACTCCTTGCGTTCAATCGATTGAATCGCTTCGGCATAGGAGCCTAGCACACCACCGATCTTGTCTATTCGAGAGGAAAACAGCCCCACACTTCCCGCTTTGGCTAGTGCCCAAAGGATATGGAACAAGCCCAATAATGTTGCAATTCCAGCCAACTTTGGAACAAAAAAACTTCCGGCTAAAGCAAGTAAAAATAGAATAGGACCTGCTTTGATGTAGAAACGCATAAAACCGTTGCCGAATTGAAAATTACGATCCTGAAAGTAATTTGTCAAGAAAGCCTTGATGTCCAGTTTATGGTTCAGGTTTGCCAAAAGTTTAGCCTGAAAATCCCAAATCCACTCCGATTCGCTTTCCAGTTCCTGAGTCGCTTCCTGATTAAGCAGAATCTGATATTTTTGAAGCGGTTTATCCAGCCATGATGCCAAAAGATCGATGCCCTGTTTTGTGGTTGCACGATTTATCTGAGCAAATAAAGCATAGGATCCAAAGACATCCATATCAGCACTATACGGATGAGCACCATCTTCAAAATGCTGGCCATGATCATACATATTTGACTTTCCTTCTGCCATAGCCTGCTCGTTTGCCAAAACCTTAAGATAAGCTTCAAAATAGTTTTTCTGAAGTTCCAGCTTGCTCTGCTTCCGCACGAGATAAGCGAACAAAAATAACAATGCAAAAAAAGAGAAAAAGACCAAAGGCAGGCTTTCGAGCTGAAAGGTATAAAATAATAATGCTCCTCCTCCCACGATTACAAATAGGCGCGACAAACTTAATGTATTGACTTGCTTATTTAACTTGAGCACGGTTAAAGCTATTTCTTGATACTTCTGATCATATAATATTGATGTTGGAGTCATAACGCGAATATTTAGTCTTTCACTTCATTTTAATTTAATCGAGGATCTTTTCTATTTTTTATAAAAGGAGGGGCCATAGTCGCTGAGACCTTGGAGATGCATATTTAAACAGGTTGAATAGCTTTACCAAGCTTGGTCTCCCACCAAAGGAACAAAACGAAAAGTATCCAGTTCGATACGGTCAAAATCATTTTCACCAACCCGGATAATGGTGACCATTTTTTGCGACTTTTCATCGCCGACAGGGATTACAAAAATTCCGCCCATTTTCAATTGCTTTAACATCACCTCGGGCACAAATGGTGCGCCCGCGGTCACGATAATCTTGTCATAAGGAGCGTGCTCTTCCATTCCCTTAGAACCATCCCCCAAAAAGAAATAAGGTTTATAGCCCATGTAGGGCAGTACCTGAATGGTTCGATGGTACAGATTTTCTTGGCGCTCGATGGTATACACTTCAGCACCAAGTTCCAGTAGAATACAGGTTTGGTATCCAGATCCCGTCCCGATTTCCAATACTTTATCGCCTTTTTTCACGTGGAGTAATTCGGACTGATAAGCAACGGTATAAGGCTGTGAAATTGTCTGCCCATCACCAATTGGAAATGCAATATCCCGATAGGCCTGATTCCAGAATGTCTCATCAAAGAAGAAATGACGTGGTACTTTTCCAATGGCATCTAATACTTTCTGGTCCGCAATGCCCCGGCTTTTTAGATGTTCAACCAATTTCTTACGAGCACCTTTCTCTCGATAATTATCAATAAACTTATACGCCATGATGTTTCAAATTTACCTTTTAAAAGGCATATTCAGCAGAATTAATCACAAATAACTCAATACCAACACGGTACACATTTATAACTCAATTTACTTTATTTTCCAAATCACCAGACCTTATACCCAGTGTACGTTGACCGTTCGAATTGGACAGCAAACAAAACGATAGGCGCATGTGATTTAAGTTTACAAAGAACGCTCGTTTTTGCAAGTTAATGCGGGCAATAGCTGGCGCTAATAGGGATCCACATCGACCTGAACACGTACGCCCGTATTGCTTTTATCTATTTCAAAATCCAGCAGAACCGAACGGATCAATTCCTTGACCTTTGCAATACTAATATTTGTACGTTCTATCTTTAAGGTGATGGTCTGGATAAAATTATTGCGCACGCGTGAAACCAATGGTGGTTCCGGCCCTAATACCCTCGCTCCCAGCTGTTGGCGCAATGCTGAGGCAAAACGATTGGCCGAATCATAGCATTTTTGAAAATCAGCATGCTTAATATCAATTCGGATGAGACGGTAAAAAGGTGGATAAAGATAATTTTTTCGTTCTGTAATTTCAGTCATAAACATATCGTCATAATCGTTATTAACTACCTGCTCAAGCACTCTGTGCTTGGTTGTATAACTTTGGATAATCACCCGTCCGCCAGCTTCACGACGACCAGCCCGGCCTGCAACTTGTGAAAACAGTGAAAAAGCACGCTCATAGGAACGAAAATCAGGAAAGTTGATAATGGTATCCGCGTTAATAACACCAATCAGACTTACCCTTCCAAAATCGAGCCCTTTAGCTACCATTTGCGTTCCAATAAGCACGTCGAATTCATGCTCATCAAATGCTGTGATAATTTTATCAAATCCATATTTGCCTTTTGTGGAATCCAGATCCAACCGGCCGATGCGAATTTCCGGCATCAGAAGCTCAAGCTCTTCCTCCACCCGTTCTGTACCGAATCCTTTGCTTTCAATATGTGGCATTCCGCAGGCTGGACATACCCGCAAAGGTGGTTCCACATGACCGCAATAATGACAGTGCATCATATTGGAACTCTTATGATAGGTTAAGCTGACATCACAGTTGACACATTTTGCGACAAATCCACAGGTATTACATTGAATCATGGTCGTATGTCCACGTCTATTTTGAAATAAAATAATCTGCTCCTTATTTTTTACAGCTTCATCAATGGCCTTGAGTAAAGTACCTGAAAAATAGGAAAACATATTTTCCTTTCTTCCTTCTTCGGGGATATTTACCAGCTCAATACTTGGCAACTGCGCATTCCCGTATCGTTCTAGCAGTTGCACAAAACCGTACTTCTTCGCTTTGGCATTATAATAACTTTCCAAAGAAGGTGTGGCTGATCCCAAAAGTACCTTGGTCTGATGTAGGAATCCGAGGTAAATGGCCGTATCCCGAGCATGGTACCGAGGAGCCGGATCGAATTGCTTATAGGAATTTTCGTGTTCTTCATCGACGATGATAATGCCCAGGTCCTGAAAAGGCAAAAAGACAGATGAACGCGCCCCAATCACCACCTGAAACTCATTTTTCATCACTTTATGCCATACCTCGGCACGTTCATTATCATTAAATTTGGAGTGATAAACGCCCAGTTTATCGCCAAAATGCAACTTTAAGCGAGCAGTAATCTGCGCTGTAAGCGCAATTTCGGGCAATAGATACAAGGCTGATTTTCCCGCAGCGACTGCTTGTTCTATCAGCCGGATATAAATTTGTGTTTTTCCTGAAGCAGTCACTCCATGTAACAGCGTCACTTCCTTATCCTCAAATGACTTCTTGATTTCATCATAAGCGCGTTGCTGATTTTCATTAAATTGAAAATTGGCATCCAATTCGATATCTTCTCCCTGAAACCGGGAGACAACCTTCTCTCTGATTTCAAAAACGCCTTTGTCAATCAAAGCCGTAATAGCGCCGTTGCCGCAGCCTGAGGCCTCGGTTAACATCGGCCGTGTAATCTCCTCCGTTTTTTTAACAAGTTGCATAAATGCCAATACCGCATCTTGCTGTTTTGGCGCACGATTTAGACTATCCAGCAGCGCTCTTTTGGCATCTTCATTTTTAAAATCAGGAGCCAAACGTAAAAATGCTTTGGTCTTAGGTTTATATCGCTCGGTAATCTCTTCAGAAATCAATACTATTCCCTTGTCAAATAACTGCTTCAAAATAGGAAAAACAGTTTTTTGCCCCAGCAATTTCACAATATCATTCACCTTAAGTTCGCCAGCCACCTCCAGTGCTTCAATGATAAGATACTCCTTATCTGAGAGTGTAGAACGATTAAACTCATTAGCAATCGAAGGAACCACTTTGGTCTCACTGGCCAGCTTCAATGCTGCGGGGAGCGCTGCCTGCATCACTTCACCTAAGCTACACATATAATAATCGGCAAGCCAATCCCAAAGCTTGAACTGAGCCAAATTGACGATCGGATGTTCATCGATAATGTCCAAAATATATTTTGCTTCATAGTGCTTTGGTGCTTCCCGGCTAATGGACTTAACAAGCGCTGAATAGATTTTATTTCTTCCAAACTGCACAATAACCCGTACTCCTAGCTGCACACGATCGTTCCAGTCGGCTGGAATACGATAGGTATATGTTCTTGCTAATGCTAGTGGTAAGACCACATCAACAAACAGCGTATCTCTTTCACTAAAAATCGTAGATTGCGGATTGGACATAAATTCAAATTATGGTATAAAAGTACAAAAAAACCTTCACGAAAAGATATCGAACAACTCTAGCGATGATCAAAACCTACATCTTTTACTACTGTCGTATTGGCGAAATCACAACAAAAAAAACAATACATTCACCATGTAATTATAACCTAAAAGAGCCTTCCCCAAATCTATCCGGGAAGGCTCCTTATATTTTAGATATACGAATCGATCTGTATCGATTGATGCAATTAGCAAATGAAATTATGACTTGTTCTTCAGTGCCGCAATAAATAACGCTACCCAACCGATGATAAACGAAAGACCTCCTAAAGGTGTAATAGGGCCCAAAATCGATGGATTACCAACACCTGTTATTTCTCGTACACTTAAAATATACAAGGATCCCGAAAAAAATAGAATACCAATGAGAAAAGCAATAAAGGATACTTTAATCGAATTATGTCTTGGCCCGGGAAAAAGTGGATAAAAATAACAAAGCAAAGGTATGATAGAAATGATACTGATTGGCCGTTTTCCAAGTTTCAATATGATATGTACTTACCTTTCCTTCTAGACCATGAGCACCAAAGGCACCTAATATTACAGCTAACGCTCCCAACAAAGAAGCGGCTAAAATGATTTTCTTATTCATTATGTTGATTGAATGCTGAAAATGAGTTTCTAGCGATAAATGTATTAAAAACCGATCAAAATAAGGAATTTTTTGTTAAATTTATATGTTAAAGAGGTATTATTGGAACGATTATCTGTCTCTTCCCATATATTTTTATTAGGTTTGTTTCTACGTATGGGTGTTCATGAGCATCATGCTGCTCACCGAGTTATTGAAAGACGTACAATGATTTTATCTCCATGAGAAACATTGGCTTCATGAATACTTCATCGCCATTAAAAATTCGAGTTTAACGTATGCTATTGCCTGCGGAAATAGCTTACTCATACATATTTGTTCTGATTAAATTTACATTAATCATATCGACGGTAAGTTAGCAACGATATAAGTCAATTGATCAGCCATAGAAAAAAATAAAAAGGATGAAAAAAACAATCATCATCACTGTGATATTATTCATCGCGGTCATCGCGGCCACGATCTACCTTTTCGGAGATTTTAATAAAAATAACAAACAAGATTCTAAAGCCTTACAATACCTTCCCGAAAATACATTAGCTATTGCTTCCTTTACAAATGATCAAACGGTGGATACGATCTTTAACGACTATGAACTTTTTAAAGCAATTATTGGCCAGCAGAATTTCAGTCACCTCAAACGCCTGAAAGAAGATTTATTGCAGAATGATCAGCTTGCACCACTAGTAGATGGACAGCAGATACTACTCTCTTTTCACCAGGAAAAAGAGCAAATTACACCTTTGTATAGCGTCCAGGTGGGGCAAAGTCTAGATGATAAGACCTTGGCAACATTACTTGGCAACGTGGGGAAAAATTATAAAATACAACCCTTTGATACCCTAGGGCACCGATTTTATGGGCTTAACCAAGGCACTAAAGACAGTACACTTTATTGCTCCTATTTTCACGAAATTATTTTTGCCAGCTATTCCAAAAAAGTACTCGCTCAGATCTTCGACAAAAATGTTAAGAAAATAAATACAAAACAGATTGAGTTTTTTGTCAACCACAACAATAAAAACACTCCCCTAAGTCTCTATTTTTTCAATGAACAGCTATCTCAGTTTGCCCGAATATTGATGAAATCAAAATTCGGCAATTATCTAGGCCTAATAGATTCGCTGAAAGGACAAACTTCCTGGAACATGAATTTTAAAAAGGATGCATTTATTTTTAAAGGTGAAACTGCGCTTACGGACAGCAAAAATAGCTACCTACAGTTATTTGCCACGCAGACCGCTCAGGTGCAGGCGTTGGGTAATTATCTTCCTAAAAATGCAGCATCTTATATCGACTTCAGCATTTCAGATCCTCATAGTTTTCGCAGTGGATTGAAAGCTTTGTTCTTACAACAAAAAGAAGACAGCCGATTAGCAAAGAGCATAAAAAACTTTGAAGACGACAGCCAAGTATCATTTGACAGTATCATCGCACCCATATTCAACGATGAATTTGCTCTTGCAGAGTTGGACAACCAGGATGCGATCGGTTTGATCAGCATTTCAGATTCGACACAATTTGCAGATAACCTCAAAAAATTCAGTACTGCTGTTGGCGATTCGATCTATCAATTTAAATATTCGAATCTTTTATATGCACTCTTTGGCGAACCGTTCAAGAGTTTTAACCGCCCCTATTTCACCGTTGTTGACAATATAATGGTGATAGCCAGCCGAACGGGGATTTTGAGAGACTATCGGGAATCTTTCCGGGAAAAGCAATTTCTGTCGGGAACGGCGATTTTCAAAAATCATGCAGCATTACAGAACAGTCGTAGTAATGTGACATTTTATTTAGAACCTAAAGCTGGTAAGAGCACTATTTTGAATAACTTAAAAACCGAGTTTGCAAAGAATTTTAGAGATGAGGAGGAATATGGCTTTCAGAATTTTTATTCGTGGTCCTATCAACTTAGCGGCAATCAAGGCTCATTTTCCTCCAGTTTATATGCCCTCTATAAAAGCGATACGCGATTGGGGGGCAAACCTGAGTGGGCGGTGCAGCTCGAAAGCCGGATTATTAATAAGCCTTGGATCTTCGATCAAGATGGAAAGAACAAATTTATCCTGATTCAAGAACAAGATCATACCGTACACGCCTTCTCTCCGGATGGAAAAGAACTGTGGCAAAACCTCTTTCAAGGTGAAATTTTGGGCGAGCCTATACAGTTACAGGATCTCAGTATTATCGCCGTAACAAAAAACCGATTGTACCGCTTTATGCCCGACGGGAAAAATATGACCGGTTTTTCGGTTGAACTACCGTCGAAAGCAACCTACGGGGCCACGCTCGCTAACTTCAATAAAGAACAACGCATTTACATTCCAGCGACAGATCGAATCTTGGCGTATACCTTAGCTGGTAAAAAAGTAGAAGGCTTTGAAAACAATTCTGTGGATGGCCGAATTATATTTGATTTAAAAACCACCACCTTGGGCCAGACAAATTACATCATTGCAGGTACAAGCACAGCTTCGGTCTATTTCTTCGATCAAAACGGTAAAATTATACATAAAAAGACATTGGATACGGATGGGGAAAGTGTTAAGAATCCAATTGGTTTAATGGCTGCATCTGACGAAAAAAATTCCTTCATTTATTTAGCAGACAATAAAGGCAGCATTTTCAAAGTACCGTTTGAGGGTGATGCAAAAAAAATTAAATTAGGCGATTGGAGCAGAGATGCTTTCTTCAATTTCGAAGATATTAGCGGTGGTGCTGACAGAGACTTTGTCATACTGTCCAAAAACAAGCTGAATGCATATAGCGCGAGAGACTCTTCTTCCTACTTTGAATATAAATTTTATCGAAGATGCCAGCAACAGACCCTTGTTTTTTAAACGAATAGGAAAATCTGATATCATAGGGGTTGGTACCGACAACCGCATGATTTATGTTTTTGGGTCCGATGGTTTAGTCCAGGAGGGATTCCCAGTAGAAGGCTTCTCGAAGTTCTATTATGGACCGATTAACTATGGCGACAATGCCAATTATTTAATCTGTATGAAGCGCGATTTCAAAGTCTATGTATATAAGTTTTAAAACACTGTAAATCAATTTTTTAAAATAACCCTCAAATGCAATAAGGTGTGAAAAGATCTTTAGAAAAAATTTGTCTAATCTAATTTTTTTATAGTAGGTTTGCAGACTTAATATGACTATGCTGAAATCAGAAGAATTAAAAGAATTATTGGCTAAACCAAAACGCATTGTAATTACAACGCACTACAAACCAGATGGAGACGCATTAGGCTCATCGTTAGGTTTATATTTTTGGTTGGTCGCAAAAGGACACCACGTAAATCTGATTGTGCCTTCAGACTTTCCTGCCTTTTTGGATTGGTTGCCAGGCTTAGAAAATGTACAAATTTATACGCAAAATATGGATCTGCACAATCAACAGATTGATGCGGCTGAATTTATTTTCTGCTTAGATTTTAATGGCCTTGCGCGGATTCACGATATGGCCGAACCCATTCGCCAAGCGAAAGGAATCAAATGCATGATTGATCATCATTTAGATCCGGAAGGATTTGAAGACTACGCCTTTTGGGATCCATCTGCAGCAGCGACAGCACAATTGATCTACCGCTTCTTAACGTATGAGATGCAAGATTCGGAACATATCAGTGCAGACATGGCGACCTGCCTTTATACGGGTATCATGACCGACACCGGTTCATTCCGCTTTCGTTCTACCACCGCCGAAATCCACCGTATTATAGCAACCCTCATCGATTGTGGTGCGCGAAACTGGGCGATCCACGAAGAGATTTACAATAGTTCCTCTGAAGGCCGTCTTAAATTCTTAGGTTTTTGCTTACTTAATCGATTGGAAGTCATTCATGAATATAATACGGCCATTATCCATGTGACAAAAGCGGACCTCACGCAGTTCGAAGTAATCACAGGTGATACGGAAGGATTGGTCAACTATGCACTCTCTATTAAAGGAATTCGATTGGCCGCGTTAATTATTGACAGAAATGAACAAATTAAACTATCTTTGCGTTCGATTGGAGAAGTTCCTTGCAATGAGATCTGTAAACTATATTTCAATGGGGGGGGGCATCTTAATGCTTCAGGGGGCAATTCGAAAGAAAGCTTAGAAGCGGTAGTGGCCAAATTCAGATCGGTTTTACCAAATTATAAAGAAATATTAACAAAATAAGATATAGTAACATACATTAGAAAATGAAGAAAGCAATTCTATTTTTCGCGGCTGCCGGTCTTTTGATGACGTCATGCCAAAAATTCAAAAAGGCTGAAGGTGGTCTTGAGTATAAAATCGTGGATGATAATGCAAAAGAAAAAGCGGTATCTGGCGATTTATTAGCACTTGACATGGTTGTGAAAACGGACAGAGATTCTACAATGCAAAGTACGTATGACATGGGAGTCCCTCAGATCGTTCAATTATATCCAGATAGTATTATTGCAAAAAACCCAGGTGACCCTACAGGTTTATTCAAATACGTAGGTGAAGGCGATAGCTTGGTATTCAAAATCAATTTGGATTCTATGGCGGCTAAAACTCATCAACCAAAACCAGAATTCGCGGATAAATTCATCATTTACTCCATAAAGGTCAAAAAACATTTCAAAAAAGGAAAGTTGACCGATCAACAATTGGGTGAACAAGTTCAGAAATACTTTGAAGAAGAATTGAACAAGCATAAAGCTGCTGAGCCTGCAAAATTGGAGAAATACATCAAGGATAAAAACTTAAAAACAACAAAAACAGCTTCAGGTCTTCAATATGTAATTACAAAACCCGGAACAGGAGCAAATGCGAAAGTAGGAGATTCTGTCCACGTAAACTACGTAGGTTCATTGACCACTGGAAAAGTATTTGATACAAACCTTCCTGATGTAGCTAAAAAAGAGAAAATCTTCAATGCACAACGTCCTTACGAAGCATTAAAATTCCAATTAGGTGTTGACGGCGTGATCCCAGGTTGGACTGAAGCTTTTCAATTGTTTAACAAGGGAACGAAAGCAACTTTAGTTATCCCTTCATCTTTGGCTTACGGCGATCGCCCTTCAGGTGTTATCCCTCCATATGCTCCTTTAGTATTTGAAGTAGAAGTATTGGATATCAAACCTGGAAAAGTTCCAGCGCCTACAGCAACAACTCCTGGTATGGTAGCACCTACAGGAACAACTGCTCCAGCGACGAAAAAGTAATTTAACAGTATATTTTAGTACAACAAAAAAGCGGTTTCAACTTAATGAAACCGCTTTTTTGTTGTACCATTATTTTTTTATGATTTAATCGTCCTTTTAATTTTCTTTATTTTCATCCACAGGATGACTACAGCCAACATAAAGCTAATGATCATAATGATGGTCAATGAAACAAGTGCTTTATTGGTGTGGTAATTTTCAGCATGCTGTATAAATAGCAATCTAAAGATCCGGAGATAATGTGTAGACGGAATAACATTGGCAATCGCCTGCACCCATTCTGGCATCAGGCTGGATGGCCAGGTAAATCCGCTCAGGATAAAAGCGGGCGTTGCAATCACCATAAGAACTTCTGTCGATTTCAGCTGCGAAGGCAGTAGTATACTAACCAGTACACCAATAAAACAGACAGCAAGCAAAAATATACCTGTACACAGCACAAATCGGCCGAAATCAGCTTGCAAAGGCATACGGTAGTACTGACCAAATCCCCAATATAGAATCAAAATACCGACAGACATCAATATATAAGGTAAAATCTTTACAAGAATAAGTCCGACAGGATTACCGATTTTACGCACAAGGTCCGGAAACGTGTTACCTTCAAATTCTGACGAAAAAGACAAAGCCAAGCCAAGGAGCAATACCTGTTGCAAGACCGTAATTAAAACCCCCGGCAGCATAAAATAAAGATAGTTGCCGCTTCGAATATTTTGCTTCACAAAGGTTGTTTTAAAAGGTTCATATTGTTGAGCAGCGATCTTGGCAGGAACACCTCGCTTCATCTGTGCCTGAATTTGGATTCCCGCCTTAAGTGTTGAAGCACAAACATTCACCGCCATCATCGCCGTGTTGGAGGTCAATGTATTGGCTCCATCAACAAAAACAGTCATTTCGGGCAACCTGCCTTGCTGTACTCCAGAAGCAAAGCCTTTGGGAATATATACAATGGTTGTTGCTTCGTACTGCATGGCGATATCTTTGGAATCAAAAAGAGAAGGCAATACACGGGCAACGTCAATACTCTCATTGTCGGAAAGCATATCAATGAAGGAACTGCTTAAGGGACTATTATCTTCATCGACAACAATGATCGGCATCTCCGTCACTTTGCCCTGTTGATAGACATGCCCCACCAAGATGCCGTACAAAACTGGCGCACCGAGGAAAAGCATCAACAGCACTTTGTTATTGAAGAAAAGTTTAAACTCCCTTTGGATTAATTCTATAAATTTTTTCACATTCAATCCCTTTAATTCGCATGGAGAACCACAAGCGTTTTGGTTAATAAATCTTTAGCGCCAGCACTATCCTCAGGAACAATCTTTAGCTCAAACACAGCCTGTTGCGGATCAAAATCAGGGTAGGCAGAGGCAATGCTCGCATAAGAATTTAACGCCTTAATACTGATCACCTTCGCTTTAACTTTTTTGTGGTTCAAATAAGGGATGTCCACTTCTACAGCAGCACCTTTTTGAAATTTTCCAATTTGGTTTTCAGGCAATGTGAACCTAAAATAGGTTGTTTGATCAAGAGAGCCATTAATAATCGGATAACCTGCCATCGCCAGTTCACCAACTTTCAGATTAATGGTCTCCACGCTCATAGCTTGTGGGGCAATGATATATTTTTCCCCCGCAGCAACCTTCACTTCAGACACCGCTCCGAGCGCACGTTCCTTCTGTCCCAAAGCCATAAGCTGCTGTTCCTTTCTAGCTCCCCCTTTAGCTTCGGCTAATTCAGCCTGAGCAGCGAGATACTGATTTTTAGCCCCTTGATATTTTGCATAGGTTTCATCATATTTTTGTTGTGGAATCAGGCTATCCTGCAAAAGTGCATCTAATCGACCTATCGACTTCCTTGCAAACTCATATTGTTCCCTCAAACCATCAACTTTTGCCTGAAGTTGTGTCAATTGCCCTTTTGTAGCTCCTTTGATGGCCATGTTATATTGTGCATCGGCAGATTGCAGCGCACCTTTTGCCTGTTCCTCTTTCGCATCTACCTCGGGGATACTCAAAATGGCCAACGTATCCCCTGTATGGACAAAATCCCCCTCTTCAACCAGCAGCTTTGCAATTTTTCCTGGAACTTTAGTCACAACTGTTACCTGCTCACGCTCCACCTTCCCCTCAATGGGCTTCTCTTTGTCTTGATTTGCACAAGAAACTAGGATAAACAGCAATAATATCCCATATAAATTCTTCATCTTACTCATGTATGGTTTGTAATAATTTTCCTGATGTATGTAATAACTCCACTGCTGCAGTACGTTGCTGCAACACATTATTAAAATAGCCTAAATTGACTTTGTACCAGTCATTTTCAGCAGCCAATAATTCAGTAACATCTATCAATCCAGCTTGATATTGCTTCACAGCCATAGAAAGGTTATTTTCAGCTACTTTTAATTGCTGTTCGCCCACTTTCAACTTTTGGTTGCCAGTCGTATAGTTAACC
Organism: Sphingobacterium zeae; assembly: GCF_030818895.1. Lineage (NCBI taxonomy): Bacteria > Pseudomonadati > Bacteroidota > Sphingobacteriia > Sphingobacteriales > Sphingobacteriaceae > Sphingobacterium > Sphingobacterium zeae. The sequence goes on along the minus strand of NZ_JAUTBA010000001.1, from coordinate 1,221,173 downwards.
TTATTCTTGCTCAATAATAGGTTTAACTTTTCCTGTGTATCTTCCCGTTTGGTCGTATTGATATGTTGATCGAGTTTAACTTGCTTTATCTTATTGTGATGCTCTCCTCCCGTATAGAGATCCCATTTAACCCCTACACCGACCATTAGATTGGGGCTCCCCTTGATGGAATTAAGCGGTAAGTTGACTGTACCCAATAGGGGTTGGTCTTTAACAGTTAGCTTGGAATTGAATACATTCAGATAGTTTGCAGAGCCAAAGGCAAAGACAGCAGGAAGCGCTCCCCCTTTTTCTTTTTTGTACACGTACTCATAGGCTTTGGACGAAGCATCCAGTGCTTTAAGCTCAGATCGCTGCTCAACATCACTAGGGAGCTCCGACAAAAATATAGGTTTAAGTCCATAATGAATCGCACCAACCTCCTGAAAAGATACCCCGGCTACTTGTTCAAGCTTTTGACACAACAGGTCGCGGTTGCCCGAAAGCTCCACTTTTTTTTCTTCCAGCTCCAGCAAGGCCAATTTCAATTTATCGCGATCGTAAGGTATTGCAAGTCCATTTTGAATGGCTTTATTTACCTTTTCTTGCTCTTTCTTTAATCGCTTTTCGGAATCCACGATCAATTTATCAACTTCATCCAACAACATCAGCTGATCGAAAGAAGCAATAATATCTTTTGAAAGTGTTTCCCGGCTCGCTGATTCCAGGTACTGCTGGGCAACAGCTTTCTCCTGCAATGCTTTTATTCCATTCGGAATCTGCAGCCCCGAGAAAATAATCTGCTTGACAGACACGCCTGCATAAGCAGCATGGCCATGTAGGCTAAATCCCGTTGCTCCTTCAAATAAGCCTAAGTTTAGTAATGGAATATTAACGGTCGGAATATCAACGCTCCCATTGCTATGAACATAACCGTATAATCCGAGTGCAGAGACATGGGGCAGCCGATTTGCTTTTACACCCTCGGCTTCGAAACGTGCTTTATCAACTTCGTAGGCCTTCAATTTCAATTCTTTATTGGTCTGAAAAGCTTTTTGAATAATATCTTTTACCGACGGATCAATCAATGATTGCGCATGTAGTTTGTTTAAAAACAGAACCGATGCCAAAGTCAATAAACCCAGGCTTAACTTCTTATTCATCATATGACTCATTAATTCTTATAAAAATAGGACAATAACCGCCTCGCTTATCTGTTTAACAGTAAATCTTACGGTATGTTTGACTGCTAACTCTTTTTATCCAACATTCTTTTCAACGCGAATAACATGCAACAATAGGACATTCATGCAGCAGTAACTGCCCATCAACAAATCGCTTTTTCGAAGAAGCAAAGAATGGAATCCAGTCCTTCAGCAGTAATCCGCTATTATTTTTCATTTTTGCTAATTAATAAGTTATCTTTGGAGATCGAATTGAAATTTTGGTAATTAATCACACCACTTTATTCGATAATAATAAAAACAACTTTTTACCCTAACCGCTGCGTCCACGCAGAAAACTATGTTGCTTACAGATACACATACACACATTTATTACCATGCAGGAACGACGAAACTGCAAGAAAATCTTCAGCGTTGCTTTGATAATGATATCCAACGTCTTTTTTTGCCAAATGTAAATAGCGCTTCCATAAAACCCGTATTTGACACCGTAGCAGCTTATCCAGATCACTGTTTTCCCATGCTTGGATTACATCCCTGCGATGTCAAGGAAAACTATCTAGAAGAGTTAGAAATCATCCGAAAAAGCTTGGAAACTTACAAAGTCTATGCCATAGGTGAGATCGGACTGGATCTTTACTGGGATAAAAGCACGCTTGAAATTCAAAAAAATGCTTTTAGGACGCAGGTTCAATGGGCTAAGGAATTAAATCTCCCGATCGATATCCACTGCCGTGAAGCCTTTACAGAATTGTTCGAATTACTGGAAGAACTTCACGACGACAAATTGTTTGGCGTCCTGCACTGCTTTACAGGATCCCTTGAACAGGCCAATCGGGCCATCGAGTTAGGTTTCGCTCTGGGTATTGGCGGAGTCGTCACCTTTAAAAAAGCAGGCTTAGATCAGGTGGTCAAAGAAATCGATTTAAAACACCTTGTCTTAGAGACAGATGCGCCCTATTTGGCTCCTGTACCGTTCCGAGGTAAAGAAAATGAAAGCAGCTATTTGACCTATATCGCACAGAAAGTAGCTGACCTTCACCAGATTTCCATCGAAAAGGTAGCCGAAATCACAACAGAAAATTCAAAACGTATATTTGGTATATAATTTCAACACTCAATGCATAATATCTTTATTATCTACACAGGTGGGACCATTGGCATGGTTAAAGATGAGACAGGCACATTCGTTCCTTTCGACTTTGAATTGATCAAACGTAATCTCCCTGATTTAAGTCGCTTAGACTATAAACTCACCGTGCACTCTTTTGAACCCATTATCGATTCATCCAACATGAAGCCCGAAATATGGATTGAAATGGCACAAATTATTAAGGATAACTATGCAGATTACGATGGTTTTGTGATCTTACATGGTTCCGATACCATGGCGTTTACGGCATCGGTATTGAGCTTTATGCTGGAAGGACTCCAAAAACCGGTTATATTATCGGGCTCCCAGCTGCCTATTGGCGAAATTCGAACGGATGCCCGAGAAAATATGATGACCGCCCTTGAAATAGCATCGGCAAAACAAGATGGTGTGTCTATTATACAGGAAGTTTGTATTCTTTTCGACAATAAATTATTCCGCGGTAATCGTTCTTTTAAATATAACTCCGCTAAGTTTGAGGCTTTTAGATCCCCAAATTATCCCGTATTGGTAGAAGCTGGTATTCACCTCAAATACAATACAGATGCTTTATTGAACAATATTAATAAAGAATTTATCTTGCATACAAAATTGGATAATCGGGTGGCAGTATTGAAACTATTCCCCGGAATCTCTGCGCAAACAATCAAAGCGGTATTAAACTCCGATGTCCGCTCCATTGTGATGGAAACATTCGGTTCAGGAAATACCACCACCGACACGTGGTTTCTGGATTTACTAAAGGAAGCGATTGAGCAGGGTAAAAACATCCTCAATATTTCTCAATGTAAAGTTGGATCGGTCGAATTGGGGCGCTATGAAACCTCACAAGGTCTTAAATCCATCGGCGTGCTCAATGGCTATGACCTCACATTTGAGGCTGCAGTAACCAAATTAATGTATCTTCAGGGCGAACTTGAAGATCAAAGAGAAGTTGCTTATTGGATTGAAAAGGATATCCGCGGTGAATTGACTGTAAATGACTAAGTATAAATGACAATAGATCACAAAAGACTTATCGAGTGATAAGTCTTTTGTGATCTATGTATTTCCACGGTATAGATCTCGCTACAATGTCAATTTTTATTGTTCAGTGGGCAGGCCAGCAAGCACTTCCGCAACAACAAAATTACTTCCACCAACAAAAATAAGATTGCCCTGCTGGTAAGCATTTTTTGCTGCATCAAATGCGGCCGCGACACTCGGAAAGTCCAACCCTTTTAATCCAAATCCAAGAGCTTCTTTACGCAATTCACTGGCTGGCAGCGCACGCGGCATATCCGGAGCAGAGAAATAATAAATTGCGTCTTTGGGCAAATGGGGGAGCATATGTGTTAAGTCCTTATCGCGCATCGCCCCGATGACAAAGTGAAGTTGATCATAATTTGTAGTCGCCAGGTTTTTCAACACTTCATGAATTCCGTCTTCGTTGTGTCCTGTATCACAGATAACAAAAGGTTCTTTAGACAATTGTTGCCAACGGCCTTGGATCCCTGTGGTCGTTTGTACTTTCTTCAAGGCTTCATGAACGTGATGATCACTGATCTCAAAGCCCTGTTTACGCAATTCATCAACAGCAGACAAAACACCAGCAAGATTTTTCACCTGGTAAGAACCTTTCAGATCCAGCTGATATGATGATGAATGGCCAGAAGAATCGGTAGTTTGCACGGTCAGATAGTCTTGATCTACCCCCAACATTTTTGTCCGATATGTGTCGGAAGCAAATTGTATGGGAGCCTCCTCAAGTGCTGCTTTTTTCAAAAATACAGCAGCTGTCTCTTCGGCATACTCCGAAATGATCACGGGCGTATCTCTTTTGATAATACCTGCTTTTTCGCCTGCAATTTCCGCCAGCGTATTACCGAGGAGATTCATGTGATCAAACCCAATATTGGTAATCACCGACAATAGCGGGTGAATAATATTGGTGCTATCCAAACGTCCGCCAAGGCCAACTTCAATAACGGCGATATCAACTTTCTTTTTCTCAAAATAATCGAAAGCCATCGCTACAGTGATTTCAAAAAAAGAGGGCGTTACTTGTTCGATCAGCTCGCGATGTGCATGAACAAAATCAACAACAAATTCTTTATCACATAACTGGCCATTGACGCGGATACGTTCTCGAAAATCCAGTAAATGTGGCGAAGTATAGAGGCCCGTCTTATAACCTGCTTCTGCTAAGATAGCGGCTAGCATATGGGAGGTAGATCCCTTTCCATTTGTTCCGGCAATATGCAATGTTTTGAATTTTTGCTGTGGATTAGCTAACGCAGCGCAAAGTTTGATGGTATTGTCAAGGTCTTTTTTGAAGGCTGAGGCGCCATCCCTTGTAAACATAGGCAATCGAGTATACAGATACTCGATTGCCTCATTATAAGCATTCATGTGAATGATTTTTATCTTAATCTAAAATTGAATACAATCCGTCCAGTCTGCGAGTCTGGGGCATTCGGCAATTGATTCAACCGAGCACCTCTAACAGCACGCTCACATTTTTCCAAAAGGGAAGGATCAGTAATTGTAGTTCCCTTCACACCAGCACGCGCATAGGTTATAATTCCCTGCTTGTTGACTCTGAACTCTACAGCGACCTTTCCCGCCTGCTGTCCATTGTCGTCGATACTTGGTCTTTGGGTGAAGCTGCGGTTTTCAATGGATAACATCATATTACCGTTTCCAGATCCCCCTTCGCCATAATTACTTGCCAAGGGATCCCCTAATTTGGAACCTTGATTACCCGGTGTTGTTCCTGTGCCGTCACCTGCTCCAGTACCGTTGTTTTTATTGCCTTTAAAAAGTGCTTTAGCATTCGCCTGTGGTGCTACCTCTTTAACTTCTTTGGTTGTTTCTGGTGCTTTTGACACCACTTTCTTCTCTGTCTTTGTAACCGCAGGAGCATCTTCCAGATCTTGAGTGACGACAGCCTTCTCAGCAACCTGTTGCGTTGGGGTCGGTGTCGGCGTTTCCACAGGATCGATACGGTCAGGACGCTCATTATTGGCATTCGGATCTACAGAAGGTTCTTCGACACTCATATAGTCATCCCCCATACCTTCTGGAGAAGTACCATAGTTAACAATAAGTCCTCCCATACCTATCATAGGAGGTTCTTCCGCCTTAAACACCACAAAAAAACCAATCAAGAGCAACGATGCCATGACCAGAGTCGATATCCCCAATGCCTTGGGGAAATTATTTTCTTCATGTTGAAGATGATATCTCATCGCATTAATCTCCTATATTAATAGCTGACCATTAAACTTAAAAAAAGTTTAATGGTGGTTACTTATCTTTTTTTGGCTCAGTTGCCAACACGACCTTCACTTTTAACCGATTGGCTACATCCATCACTGAAATAACATTTTGGATAGGAACCGTATTATCGACGTAAAGCATAATTGTCAACTCCTCGCCGGCAGCCATTTGTGATTGAATTGCAGCTTCCAACCCTTCGATAGGAACTGGAGTTTTGTCAATAAAATAACCTAAATCTTTGGTAATCGAAACCGTAACGGTCTTTTTAGCAACAGATTGCTCTCCTGCGCTGGACTTTGGCAACAAGAGCTTAACAACTTGAGGATTAGACACTGCTGAGGCCAACAGGAAGAACAACATCAAGAAAAACATGATGTCATTCAGCGCTGAAGTATGAACCTCTGCAGATGGTTTATTTTTTCTACTTCGTAAATTCATTATCTTCCTGGTTCATCCAATAAATCAATAAATTCAACTGCATCAGTTTCCATACGCAAAATTAAACGCTCGACCATCATATTTAAAATATGGTAACCCAAGTAAGCTAAGATACCAACCGCAAGACCGGATGCAGATGACACCATTTTCACATATAAACCTCCTGACACAGAAGCAATATCAATACCACCTGCTAATTCAACCTCATGGAAAATCTTAATTACCCCAAAAATCGTACCCACGAAGCCCAGCATTGGAGCAATACCGGCAATGATACCCAGGATATTAATATTTTTCTCCAATTTGGCAACTTCCAGCTTACATACATTTTCGATGGCACCTTCAATATCTTTGATAGGTCTACCTACACGCAATAAACCTTTTTGCAACATACGTCCCAATGCAGAGTTACTTGAGCGACACACCGCTAAGGCAGAATCCAGATTTCCCGACAGTACATTCGCTTTCACCTGCGACATTAAGCTATTATCGTATTTTGCGGCACGACGAATGGTTAAATAACGTTCAAAAAAGATTACCAATCCAATAAAAAACAACAATAGGATCGGAATCATAATCCATCCCCCTTTGATCATCATATCGATCAAACTCATGTTTTCTGTACTTGCAGCGGCAGGTAACGGTTGTTGCGCAGCTTGATTAAATGAATCCACAGCAGCTGTTGCTGTATCCTGTACTAATGACATAATTATTAATAGTTTTATATAGTTTCTATAATGTTTCTACCCAAGCATCCTTAATCTTATTAACCACCGATCTTTTTGCGAGCTGAGCCTCCTGGTTAGTCATATAAGTATTTAAGATAATTTTCTTTCTATCTTTTTTATTCTTTCCTTCAACGGCGCGTGCCGTCTTATAGCCCATTGCTCGCAGACGCTGTGCTTCTTGCTCAGCACTTACCATAGTTTTTGCAGATCCAATAACTACCTGATATCTTGGCTGTGCCACGGGGATAGATTCTTTGATCACCGGGTTCGCGTCCAAAGCCGTCGGTTTGGCCGCTCCACTACTCGATGGTACAGTTGCTGTATTTTTAACAGAATCTTTTAAAGCGGTTGTAGCCAATGAATCGACTTTATTTAAACTATCGGCTTGCAACGTATTGGACACTGTATCAGCAGGTATGATTGGCTTGGGTTGAATAAGCGTATCTGCCGTTTTTACAACAGGCTTGGTCGACCCGAATAACGAATCTTTCAACGATGGATTGGTGTAAACGACCGCTACGGCAACCATGGCGAGCACAATAACTCCAGTCATCCAATACCAGACCGCATTTGAATTTCGTGGCTCCTCTTCATAGCTATTGGGTGCATATGTTGAGCTGGCATTAGCCGTCGCTATAGCACCGATTTCCTTGTTTGAATCTGTTTCTGCATTTGGAGTAATAGATGGACTGTTATCAGCCACCATAGGTGCATTCACAAGTTCAGACTGCTGATCTTTGTCCTCCGTTACCGAAGATCCTTCGGTTTCGACATCATCGGTGCGATTGCTTGTTAATCCAGTCTCCTGCGCAGGCTCATCAACAACCGTACTCTTTTCTGCTTCCGGTTCATCTGTCGCTTCGGCGTCCTCTTCGCTAACTTCTTCAACCACCACGGCTTCATCTTCATCAGGCCTATCTGGAATAGACTCCTCAACAGTGTCCTCTTGAGGAGCGACTTCTACAATAGGTTCTTCTTCCAAAGCTGGTTCCGCAGGCTCGTCTTCGCCTTCCAAAGGAGAAACAACTGTTTCAATCTCCGGTGCAAAAAGGTTCGTTACGGGCTGGAAGTCGAAACCCGATAGATCCAAAGGTTTGAATACTAAGCTTGAACCGTAACTAATCAATAGGCCAAGATCATCCAGTTTAGCCTGTCCAAACTGACCCAAATCAGCTCTCAGACTATCAACAGCATCCGATAAAATCTGCTGCGACTGACTTAGTCCCAAATTTTCCTGTTGCTGGATATAATGAACGATATTAAATCCATGCTGCGCAGAATAGTCAAGTTCGACATAGGAAATTGGCGGCAAAAATACATTATGCTGTTTATCGAACTGAGCCGGAGAATGAATTCGTTTGAACACACCTATTCCCGGCACGTATACTTCCGCATAACGTTTTAATAAACTATTGATGTTTTTGCCTAGATTCATTGCGCACTATTTTAAGATGCAAATTTATAATCTTAATTCGTTAAAACGAATAATTAAGACCACCAATTACATTAAAGCCCAATCGTGGGTAATACATATAACGTTCGTATTCTTTTCCAAAGATATTATTTGCTTTGACGAAAATACCAAATTGCTTTTTGACCCGATATTCTGCGCCTGCATTAAGATCAGCGAACGAAGCGATTGTTGCCTTATGACCACTGCCAGTAATACGGCTGCCATCTGTATCATAATCATAGATATATGCATACGTGTTACCCTGAGTAGAAAGTTCAGCATCTACGAAAAGTTTATCAGAGATATTGAAACGCGCATTGGCCTGCATGCGGAATTTTGGCAATCCCCAAGCTTCCTCTTCATCGCTCAAATTATAATCGTCGATATACACCCTACCTCCTAGATTAACCAGTTGTGAAAGGCGCACATTAATTTCACCTTCAAATCCCATATGCTTCGCCTTATTGATCACGCCATCATAAACGACATCGAATGCCCAAGGAACATAACCATTTTGGGTATCGCCAAATGCACTATTTTTAAATAAAGGCAGGCCCTCGATCTGTTTGTAGAATACCTTTACTTTATAACCAAAAGTTGCTCCGGCATTCCCTTTTAATCCCGCATAAATGTTCATTTTCTCGATCGAATTAATCATTTTAGCGTTCGGGGCCAAATAAGGATTTTCTTTCGCAAAGCTGCGGAAAGAAGCTTGCTTTACTCCCCCATTAATTCCGGCAAACAAAGAGATATATTCAGGTGCCAAAGCAAAATCAGCTTCTACTGAAGGAAAAATATTGAACCGTGAGCTATCACCAAATTCGGAAGTTAAATTTGCTCCCAAGGTAACGTTATAATTATCGCCTTTAAAACGAATATACGGATTGACTACGGCTAAATGATTCTTTACTTCAGCACTATCTTTCACGTTATTCATCGTCACGCTCACATTTGCACCGACATTAAATGCACTTAAACGCTTGTTCAGATAACCAGATAATGCGATGGAATTTTCTTTGGCTTTGTAGGCATCTTTAAATAAATAGCCGTCAACTTTCGCCGAGTAGCTGATCGCCTGTTCATTTTTGGGATCTACATTACTCGATAGTTCACCATTTAAATAGATATCTGTAAATGTCTGTTTATCTGGACTTGTATTTAACAATGTTGTTCCCGATTGATCAAAGGTCTGACCATAGAAATTTGTACCATAACGATTGTAACCAAGCGTCCCCTTTACTGTTACCGCATCCAACACCCGGCGACCAAAAACACCAATATCTTGTGTACTGAACTTCTGTCCGTCAATATTACCCTTTTGGCTCAGATGCTTTGCAAATAAGCCGAATCGCGTATTCTCATACTGTTCAGAAGCTAAATAAGCCTCGCCCAATATACTGTTATAGTTACCGATACCAAACTTGACATAGTTGCTACTATGCTCAAAAGGTTGTGCGAAAGGAATCTCCTGCACATTTAACTGTTTCAATCCAGTATTGATATCCAATTTCTTATCCAAAATATTGTTGTAGGTCAACTTGGGCTGGTATTCCCTTTTATTGGTCATATCCGGACTGCGCCGAATTTTCACAGCATCCGCAAGAATGGGTTTATAATCACGAACAACATCAAAAGAATCGATAGTGACTGGTTTCTCAGGATCATTCTTCTTGCCTGTTTCTTGTGCAAAAGAATTCAATCCCACGCCCATCAAAAGCGCTGCTAAAGTATATTTCTTCACGTTTCTATTTTGCAACTTCTTCATTATATCCTATTTCTTTTTGTTGTTCAATTTATTTAGACGTTCTTTTGCTGCAGGCAAAATATCGTCTTTCGCATCATAGTTATCCACAATTGATTCAAGCGTAGCTTTGGCCTGGAAGGTATCTCCTTTACCGGCATAAGCATCAGCCATCGTAATAAAGCTTTTCGCAACCCAATATTCGTACGAAGAGAAATTATCAGATAGATCCATTGCCGTTTTAATACAAGCATCATATTGTTTATTTTCCAATTGCAGCAGAGCAACATTGTATTTTGCTTCTGCCCCATAAACCGTACGGCTCTTCAATGCAGCTAAACTAAATTCTTTCATTGCTTCAGCTTTCTTATTTTGCTTCACGTAACATTTACCGGCATATAAGTAGGCATTTGCGATCTCCTCTTCCGAAGATTTTTCGTAATTTTTAACCGCATTGGTATAATTTAATGCTTCTTTATAATCTCCAATTTGATAATAAGAAACCATCAAATTGTTGATTGCAAAACCATAATTGGATTTGTATTCAGAAGTAAGCTCGAGCTTTTTCAATAACTGCGTAGCCTCATTGTATTTCTTTTGTTTCAAATACAAATTAGAGACAGAAATCAGCGTGCGCTCTGTATAAGGGGAAGTCCAGTCATTCAAAATAATATTGTAATCATGTAACGCATCCTCGGTATTTCCTAGGGCAGCATTACTTTCGGCACGGATAAAACGCGCATATTTCTCTTGATTTGGTTTAGGGAATTTATCAAAGTACGCATTTACAGCTTCTACAGCGCCTTTGTAATTTCCTCTTGAAAATAAAGTTGTCGCGGTGGAGAATGAACGGGAATCTTGCTCTGATTTCGAAACATCACCAAGGTTGGTACCTGTTGCATATTTAATATAACCAGTCGCGTCGCCCTTGTCCAAATAGATATTTTCAATGGAGCGCATAGCCTGTCTGGCTTCGTCCGTTGAAGCATACTGATCGACCACACGTTGGAATGTTGCCAGCGCAGCATCATTGTTATCTTGATTATACTGAACCAGACCAATTGTTACCAAAGCACGTGGTACATAACTGCTGCGCGGATATTTTTCCACCATGGTTTGGAGTCCAGCAATGGCCTGATCACTTTCTCCCATTAAGAAACGTGTATAAGGAATCTCAAAGGCAATATCGTCGGCATAATTAGAATTCGGGAATTGCGCAATAACAGCATTCAACGTAGCAATTTTACCGTTATTATCCCCTTGCAATCCTTGGATAATACCTCTTTGGAACAATGCGTAATCCTGACTAGGTGCTTTAGAAGAGATTAATTTATTATATTCTGTTAAAGCTCGGCCGTAATTTTTGGAAGAGAAGTACGAGTCACCCAAACGTGCGATGGCATCGTTACGTGTATTCATCTCTATACCCTTTGAGCCACCCGAGGCGAGAAAACGCTCGAAATAATTAGCCGCAGTATTATAATTACCATTACGGAAAGCAGCGTAGGCTAAAGCATAATTGGCATAACCATACACATCGGTTTTACTAGCTCCAGGCAAACGTAGAAATTTATTGAAATTGGTTACGGCTTCACCGTATTTACGAACTTCATACATCGCTTCTGCTTTCCAATACGTTGCTAAAGCATAAATTTCCTCATCATAACGAAACTGCTCAGAACGCATGAATAAGGAGATTGCATTTTCAAAAGCACGTTCGTTATAATATTCCAAACCTCTATAATAGGTTACTTTTTGATAGGCGGAGTTTGCTTCTTTACCACGTTTAGGAATAGACTCCAAAATATCTACTGCCTCGCGGTAATTCTTTGTGCTCAGCAACACTTCAGCAAGCAGTGTTTTCGCTTCCTCCAAACGTTTCGATTTTGGGTACGTTTTTAGATATTCCTGTGTCGAAGCCAATGCGACCTGGTGAAATTCTAATTCATATGAAAGCTTCGCATAGTTGAACAAGCCCTCTTCTTGCATCGCTGGATCAAAATCCAGTTTCGAAGCACGGAAAAATGCGTTACGTGCAGATTGCTTATTGCCTTTCTTCAAGAAGGCATCCCCCAGGGTAATCATCGCAGACTGATAATATGCATCTGGATCAGTCATCTTTTCCAATTCAGTGATCGCCTTATCATAATCTTTCAATTTATAAGCGATATAACCGATTTGGTAGCTATCCTGATTATTCTGTGTTTTACCTTGATCTTGTGCCTGGAATTTATCGTAATACGCTTTGGACGTTTTTAAGTCGCCTTTGATAAAGTAGGTCGCCGCGACAATACGGAACATCTCTGTTTCATTTTCTTGCTTTGTACGCGACAAAATTGGCAATGCATAATTCAGCACATCGTCGTAGCGTTTATCCAAGAAATATAAAGCCGTGATATAATAAGGGTAGCTATTTTCGAACTGCTTAGATCCATTGAGACGCTCAAATTCATTCAACGCCGTTTTATATTCGGCATCTAGGTAGGAAAGATAAGCGTAATAATAAATAGATGCCTCCTGAAATTCAGTTTTCTGATCTTTTAAGCTTTCAAATAAAGGTTTCGCTGCCTTATAATCTTTCGTCATAAAGGAAGCATAACCATACTTAAAGCGGTATTCAACATTCTCTTTACCCGCAAGATTTTTGCTATCAATCTTGTTAAACCATTCTAGCGCTTTAACGTAGTCTTTTTTAGCATAGTAAGATTTACCGATCTGAAAGTAAGCTGCTTTGGCATTTGCACTCACAGGGAAATCTTTAATGTATTTCAAAAAACGATTTTCGGCATCAGACTCTCCCAATTCCAAGGCGCAAACAGCTTGATAATACCGGACATTTTCTTTCAATAAAGAAAGCTCCTCTGTCTCATCCAATTGCAAATTGGATTTTGTCCGCAAAGCTTCAACACGATCAAATTGCACTGAAGCGGCACTAAATTTTCCGCGTTCAAACAACTCCATCCCCGTTTTATACGCCTTGTTGATTTGTTGCCATTCTGTCTGTTGCGCTAATGCTGGCGTCGCCATAACGGTTAATGCAACTCCCACCTGGTAAATCTTCTTATACATAATATGTGAAACCTTAATATGTTATTTATCTGCAAATGTAAATGAATCTCCTCCTAAACCCTGATAAAATTGCCCTGAAACGCGAGTAAAATGAACAATCCTTCCCTATTATAGGTTACTAAGATCGCTTCAAATTTATCGAAATTCAATTCAAATCTCCACTGCTAAAGAGATAGTTTTATTCATTTTACTAAATTATACTTTAATTGAGCTATTTTACACAAAAGTTATTAACATCTGTGAATAATACTGTATTATAACGGAAATTTTGCACAAAAAATATGCCCGACAAAAAATAAAGTCAGGCATAATATTGTTAAAGCCGATTCCGACTATCCGCGTTGTCCTGCCAATAAGTACAACACAGCCATACGTACAGCAACACCGTTTTCGACCTGATCCAAAATAATGGAATGTTCACTGTCGGCAACGTCTGATGTAATTTCGACGCCACGGTTGATCGGTCCGGGGTGCATAATCGTGATGGGTTTATCCAAAGAGTCCAAAATTCCTTTATTCAGCCCATAAAGCATGGAGTACTCTCTTAATGATGGGAAATAAGCAATATCTTGGCGTTCCAATTGAATTCTTAACATATTTGCTACGTCACACCAATTGAGCGCCTTCCTCAAATCGTGCTCCACTTTTACCCCCAATGAAGTGATATGTTTCGGAATTAATGTGGTGGGTCCACAGACCATCACTTCCGCACCCTGCTTTTGAAGACATAAGATATTAGAAAGCGCAACCCGTGAGTGGGTGATATCGCCTACTATAGCAACTTTACGACCAGCCACATCGCCATAACGCTCGCGGATTGAAAAAGAGTCCAATAAAGCTTGCGTAGGATGTTCATGTGCTCCGTCACCTGCATTGACAATCTGTGCATCAACATGCTTACTTAAAAATACCCCTGCCCCAGCATAAGGATGTCGCATCACAATCATATCAACCTTCATCGCGAGAATATTGTTGACAGTATCTATCAGCGTCTCTCCTTTACTTACGGAGGACGATGATGCTGCGAAATTAACAATATCTGCAGAGAGTCTCTTTTCAGCAAGTTCAAAAGATAGACGTGTGCGCGTAGAGTTTTCAAAAAAAACGTTGGCGATTGTAATATCCCGTAAGGAAGGAACCTTTTTAATCGGTCTGTTTAATACTTCTTTAAAATTACTTGCTGTATCCAGGATCAATTGGATGTCGTTTTCTTTTAGATCTTTGATCCCCAATAAATGGCGGGTACTTAGTTGTTCTGCTACAGATGACATTTTAGCGTATTCAAATATTTACTAATCATTTTGTATTGAAAGTGCTCGTTCCCAAGGGCCAAAATAGACTTTAGGACTTTGAGGCACTTCTATTAATCGCCAGCTGACGTCTTCTTTTCTGTAATCAGGATAATGCTATCCTGATCATCTGACTCTTTCCAGTTAACAATTACTTTTTGCGAATCAATTGAATCGACCTGTATGCCGATATAATCAGGTTGAATAGGAATCTGTCTTGAGAATCTACGATCGACCAAAACAAGCAATTCTATTCGCTTTGCACGGCCAAAGGCCTGTACAGCATCCATTGCGGCACGAATAGTACGTCCTGTCCATAAGACGTCATCTATAAAAATGACCTCCTTACCTTCTACAATAAAATTGATATTTGTGCTATTTGCTAAGAGTGGACCAGCATTTCCTTTCGTGCGAAAGTCGTCGCGGTAAAAGGTAATGTCCAAATCGCCAACTAAAATCTCTTTACCGATCATTTGTTCAAGCTCTTTGACAATACGTCTCGCTAAGAAAGTTCCTCGGGGTTGAATACCTATGACGACAGCATTTGAAAAATCACCGTGATTCTCAATCAATTGACGACATAGTCTTTGAATTGTGATTTGAAATTTTGGTCCGTCTAATAAAATCGACTGTTTCATTATGGGAATGTTTGAGCAAAGCTACACTTTTTTTATAGAAATAACGCCATGAACAGCAATTAATTTCACCACTCGCATCCCACTGGCACACGATTAGAAAGTGATTTAAACAAAGTATATCTTTCTTTCCATAAAATTTGAAAACCTATTACTTCAGCATATCTACAGATTTTTATACTCATACATAACACTTACTAGCAACTATTTATGGAAAACTCCATAGCATCGACAGGTTCTCTACGAAAATTATTCCTCTCGCTCGACAGGTTTATTATTTCGTGCAAAAAAATACACAGGCACACCAATCAAGACAAGTATAAATCCAGGCCAGGTATATTGCGGTTTATAAATAATCAGTAACACACAAAAAACCGTACCTATCACAAGATATAAGATTGGTGTAACCGGAAATAGGAACGTTTTATAGGAGCGCTCTAAATCGGGTCTTCTGACACGCTGAATAATGACACCGAGTACCGTGATCATATAGAATATGACAATCACAAAGGATATCATATCCAGCAAATTCCCGTACTGGCCGCTTAGACAAAGCAATGAAGCCCAAATCCCCTGTAGCCACAATGATCTTGCCGGCACATCGTACTTGTTGTTGGGAATTGCCTGTTTCAAAAACAAACCATCTTTGGCCATGGTCTGAAAAACACGCGCCCCTGACAATGCAAGACCGTTGACACAACCAAATGTCGAGATCATAACTAAAATCGCCATCGCTATTGTACCACTATGGCCTAATATTTTCTCAGCGGCCGCAATCGCGACCCGATCATTGGCAGCAAAAGCGATCTCCTCTCTACTCAAAGCCGCCAGGTAAATGTAATTACAACTGATATAGAGCAGCATCACCAAGCTTGTACCGATTACCAAGGCGCGTACAACATTACGCTGTGGATTGACAATCTCACCCGAAACAAACGTTACATTTTCCCAGGCCACACTACTAAATACCGAACCTACCATCGCAGCAGCTAATGCTCCCATCAAAGCGCCTCCAGAGATCTGCGACCAGCCTACACCTTTTAAATTCTGGAAAGAATCCCAACCGTAAGCCATGTTTTCCGAAAAATGATTTTGTTTAATCAAGAACAAACCACCTAAAATCAACAAAATTAAAGCAATAATTTTTGCAGAGGTAAAAAAAGATTGGACAGTTTTTCCACTTTTAATTCCCCTGGTATTAATAAAGGTAAGGAGCATTATCACGCCCATTGCGAGAATCTGGATCCAGGTAATCTTAAATTCCCCACGCTGGAACAGTGGTGGAGCATCATTCAACTGCGGGATAAGATAGGCCGTAAACTTACCAAAGGCCACTGCTACCGCTGCTATCGTCCCTGTTTGAATGACCGTAAATAAGCTCCAACCATATAAAAAGCCGATAGGCTTCCCAAATATTGCTGTCAGATAGGTGTATTGTCCACCAGCCTTTGGATACATCGATGACAATTCGCCATAGCAGATTGCAGCTGCGACCGTTGCCAAAGCCGTCAACAACCACACGACCGCCAACCAATATCCGGACCCTAACTGCCGCATCATATCGCTCGATACAATAAAAATACCACTCCCGATCATCGACCCCATGACCAGCATCACTGCATCCCACAATTTTAATTGACGTTTCATATGCTATTTGTTTAGTATGATTTTCATTGGCAAAAGAACACCTTACATCCGGCATTCTAAATCACTTGCTTTATCATTCCGCACTCGACACCTTCTTAGATGACTATAAAGACAAGGCAAAAGCGCCAATACCAGGCACATCTGTATAATGAGCTTTTCTATAGAAGAATCTCCTCCTCATTCGGGTCGGTTTATAAGCCCTTAAGCTAAGAAAAAATAATCAAAAAAAAAGCTGCCCTTTGCTACAAATTTCTGTTTTGAATATCTGTAACAAAGGGCAGCCCTTATCTTAAAATGGTATCGCTAACAATTACTCAACACCATACTGTTGTTTATATAATTTCTCCAAATCGGTCACCTGCTGTAGTAACTGTTTTTCCGACGTGGTAGCCAAAATGCTCTTATAGGCACCCAATGCGCGTAAAGCTGTACCAATATTAGAATATTCCAGCTCAGGCTTTGTCTGTGCAATATCTTGATACCAC
Organism: Sphingobacterium zeae; assembly: GCF_030818895.1. Taxonomy (NCBI): domain Bacteria; kingdom Pseudomonadati; phylum Bacteroidota; class Sphingobacteriia; order Sphingobacteriales; family Sphingobacteriaceae; genus Sphingobacterium; species Sphingobacterium zeae. The sequence continues at coordinate 1,204,111 of NZ_JAUTBA010000001.1, read as the reverse complement.
CGCATATTTTGCGTCATAAATTTCAGGTTACGGTTTACGATCTCATTTGCACGTTTCGTTTCACCTGTTTCATACAACACATTGATAATTGGAATATACCCCAAAATATCACGCATCAGATAAACACGCTTCGGCATATTTTCATAAGTTTCGACGGCAACTTTACGTGCTTCATCCTTACGACCTTCCATCATCAATTGTGTCGCCGTACCACCCATTACTGTATTTGTAATCATGGTAATCATCCGGTAAGACTCTGGATCCAAGTAAGAAGCATGTGCCATATTACCCCATTGATATTTTGTGGTAATGTCTTTATAAGCAGACTGAGTATCGACCAATGTACCTTCTGCTCCTGCAGGAGTTGAAATAGGCATTAAGCGCAATGCAAAGCCCTCTTGCACCAAATACTTATCTAAACCAAGGTAATTATCATTTGGAACTGTCGCCGCAAAATAAATTGGACGTTTCCAATCGTTATTTAACAATACGTTTAAGATGGACAGCTCCGCTCTAGAAATATAATTTCTATTGTAAGTCCAGCTCATGGTATCGACAATGGATTCTTGCCATGCTTTAGGCACTACATTATTTTTCAGAACAGACTCTTTATTCACCGGAAGGCTAAAGTTTTTGGTCGGCAGGAAGTTTTCAAACTTACCACCTCTCAATTCCAATTTATTCTTTTGATCGTCCGATAATAAAATTTGCATAATCAAATCCAGATCAACATGTCCCGGTACTTTCATATCCTGATAGTAAAGTACCTCACGCACGCCTTTTTTGAACTTTTCATCATCAATATTGATTGGCAAACCGTCGGCCTGATTCACTTTTTGCTTCATCTGACGCATGTACCAGTCGGAACTCAATAAACTTAAATTCACCACGCGTACATCCGGACGATAATTTTCAACTTCCTGAACATACCACAACGGATAGGTATCGTTGTCACCATAGGTAAACAAGATTGCATTTGGCGCGCAAGAAGCCAGGTAGTTTTTCGCTAAATCGCGGGCGGTCGTCTTCTCCGAGCGATCGTGATCATCCCAGTTCTGGAAGCCCAACAATACCGGAGCACCCAACAAACAAGCAACTGTAGCTGCACCAGCAGCAATTTTACCATCCATTTTTTTGCTTAAATAATCGGCAATAGCGAAAACCCCTAGTCCGATCCAGATGGCAAAAGCATAGAAAGAACCTGCATAGGCATAGTCACGCTCACGAGGCTGAAGTGGGCTCTGATTTAAATACAATACAATGGCTAGCCCAGTAAAGAAAAACAATAAACCGACGATTCCCGCATCACGTTGCCGCTTTCCAAAATGCCAGAATGCGCCAATTAAACCAATAATCAAAGGCAGGAAGTAATATTTATTATTCGATGGATCAGTCTTTAATGAATCCGGAATAGCATTTTGCCCACCATTATGCATTTGATCAATCGGCTTGATACCCGCCTGCCAATTACCCTCTGTAAACGACCCTTGACCTTGTTGGTCATTTTGCCGGCCGGCAAAATTCCACAAGAAATAACGGCCATACATATGTCCGATCTGATAACTGAAAAAGAACTTGAGGTTATCGGCAAAAGTCGGAGACTGCCCATCTGGAATTTTCAAATAATCACGGTAATATTCGATATGTCCTTGATCTCGTGAGCTGTAGACACGTGGGAAAAACATGGTCTTATCATATTTATAGTCCATACCATTTTCCACCTTCGTATATTTGTCCTTATCTTTTCTATACGTATAGGTCGGCTCAGCATCAACCACCTGCGCATCAAATGTCGGACCATTTAAAAGCGGCTCACTAGCATATTGCTCGCGTCCCAAATAGCTTACAAAAGAAAATGCATTATCTGGATCACTGTTATTTAAGGTTGGATTGGCCTTGGCACGTACCATGATCATGGCAAAAGAGCTATAACCAAAAACAATAAACGCAGTGCTGATCAAAATCAGATTCAACATGGGTTTAACCTTCTTGATTGAATACCAAATACCATAGACAAATAAAGCGACAGCTAAAATCATGAACAGATTAAATCCGGTCCCAAAGCCCATTCCTAAGGTGTTTACAAAAAATAGATCAAAATAAGCCGCAGCTTTCACCGTATATTGGATAATACCCCATAAAATGAGGGCCAAAACAACGACACCTGTTAAAAACGCTTTTATTGCTCCCGAAGAGGTAACTGTTTTTGAACGCTTAAAATAAATCACCAAAGCAATTGCAGGAATTACCAATAAGTTGAGTAAGTGTACCCCGATAGAAAGGCCCATCACATAGGCGATAAAGATCAACCAGCGGTCCGCACCAGCCTCATCGGCGTGGTTTTCCCATTTTAAAATCCCCCAAAATACTACTGCAGTACATAAAGAAGACATCGCATAAACCTCAGACTCTACGGCAGAAAACCAAAAGGTATCTGTAAAAGCATAGGCCAATGCTCCTACAGCACCCGAACCAAATATTTTAATTAAATCGGTCGACGTATACGATCCATCAACACCCTTTACAACGATTTTCTTTGCTAAGGCTGTAATTGTCCAAAACAAAAACAAAATGGTCAGACCACTACATACCGCCGATCCGACATTCATCCAGAATGCAATTCGTGTAACATCTCCACCAGCAAGGTTGGAGAATATATTCTGAATCATTAAGAATAAAGGTGCTCCCGGCTGGTGCACAATTTGAAGCTTGAAGGCTGAAGCGATAAACTCACCACAGTCCCACCAACTCGTCGATCGTTCGGCAGTCATGACATATGCTACTGTTGCAATTAGCGCACATATCCATCCTAAAAGATTGTTGATTTTAGTATAGTTCATAAAATGATAACTGTAAAAAGTATTATTAATACGGCTCGAAAATAAGGATAAGTTAATAAGAAATGAACTTTATTCTGATTTTTTAACACATATTGATTGAAACAATTTCATTATGTGAGCCGATATTGGCTGTAAAGAAAGGATATAAAACTGTACGCACATACTTTTATAGACCGACAGCACCACTGAAAAAGGGGTGATGTAAAGATTTTTCGGCATCAAAGAAAAATTATTTATTTGAAAATCAGCCGAAATGCACTTTACAGGACATTTTTATTTGCAGAAATAAGAATAGTCCGTATATTTGCATCATCAAATGTGAACGACATCATCACGATCGAAAACACTTTTGAATTGTTTGTCCGATAGTATAAGGGTAGTACGACAGTTTTTGGTTCTGTTTGTCTTGGTTCGAATCCAGGTCGGACAACAAACAATAGAAAAGGCTTGCAAATGCAAGCCTTTTCTGCGTTATATGCAAGGCTTATATTTATAAAAGGGTTCAGATTTTTTTAAATTGCATTTTGATTTTTAAAACAAATCTCTATCTTTGCGTCGTCAAAAAGAAAAAGACGGAAACGTTGACTTTTTAGAGACATTGTCCGATAGTATAAGGGTAGTACGACAGTTTTTGGTTCTGTTTGTCTTGGTTCGAATCCAGGTCGGACAACTTTTAAAGTTAAGCATATATGGATTGTGAAAACAATCCATTTTTTTTAATGTTTAACTTTAAAAAATAGTCAGGGAATAAAAATATTGAATAAACGACAATACAACAACCCAACATAAATATACAAAACCATGCCTTTGCAATTCAACACGGTTAAACTATTTGCAGGTTCTGGCACTACAGAACTGGCCGAAAAAATCGCACAATCTTACGGGAAACCACTAGGAGACAAAACATTATCACGTTTTAGCGACGGTGAGATTCAACCATTCTACAATGAATCTGTTCGCGGAAGCGATGTTTTCATTATCCAGTCAACCAACCAACCTACCGACAATCTTTTTGAATTATTATTGATGACAGATGCAGCGAAGAGAGCTTCAGCGCATTACATCACAGCGGTAGTCCCTTACTTTGGTTTTGCAAGACAAGATCGAAAAGACAAACCAAGAGTTGCTATCGGCGCTAAAATGATTGCTAATCTGTTGACCGCTGCTGGTATCCACCGCATCATGACGATGGACCTACACGCAGCTCAAATCCAAGGGTTTTTCGATATCCCTGTTGATCATCTGGATGGCTCTATTATCTTTGTTCCTTATATCAAATCATTAAAACTTCCGAATTTAACGATTGCTTCTCCAGATATGGGTGGTTCGTACCGAGCACGTACTTTTGCTAAATTTTTCAATGCGGAAGTTATTATCTGTGATAAACGCCGTAAGCGTGCGAATGAAATCGAATCAATGTCGATCATTGGTGACGTTACAGGTCAAGATGTTGTTTTGATCGATGATATCTGTGATACGGCAGGTACGCTTTCAAAAGCAGCGGCATTGATTATGGAAAACGGAGCAAAATCTGTCAGAGCAGTTTGTACACATGCTGTGCTATCAGGAAAAGCTTATGAAACCATTGAAAATTCTGTATTGTCAGAAATGATCGTAACAGATACGATTCAATTGGATCCAGAAAAAGCAAAACAATCGACCAAAATCAAAGTGTTATCCACAGCAGACTTATTTGCGAAAGCCATAAAAAGCGTCAATCAACACTCTTCTATTTCTGACTTATTTGAAGTAGAATAAGCGTTGCGTTTTATAAAATATTGGACTCTGGTACGTGAAGCCTTAAGCGAAACGACCAGAGTCTTTTTTTTTATGGCCCCCACCCTTTTCTAAAAGCAACAACTATTTAAAAATACTATTTCGCGTGGTTCTTCTTTTTTAGCCCTGGGCGAATAGCTTTTTAGTTCCTACATAAGTGAACAATACTTGATTTATATCAATTCCTACATGACCAAGTGGACAACAGGGGGTTAACAGGGGTAAAACCCCTGTTAACCCCTTGCTATTTCCGTACTAAAAGAGTCATATTTCGGTTTTAATATAGAAAATGGTATCTATTTGTTCTTACATTGAGCTGATCAGTAAATTAGAATAGGTATAATCATGAGAATGGAAAAGTTCATAATCTTGAATAAGTGCCTGTTTTCGAAAGAATAGCGGCATCATTTTTTTTGATAATATCAGAAATTAGATTATCTTTGCACCTCAAATTTATAAAAAAATTAAAGATGAAATCAATTGCTATTAGCGGTTCTGTAAGACAGAACGTAGGGAAAAGAGATGCAAAAGAATTGCGTTACCAAGGCTTAGTACCAGCAGTACTTTACGGTGGTACAGAGCAAACAGCTCTTTCTGTATCCGCAGCTGATTTGAAACCAGTTCTTTACACTGCTGACGTAGTCATTGTTGAATTAAACATTGAAGGTCAAACTAAAAGAGCTATCGTTCAAGACGCACAATTCCACCCATTAACTGATTTAGTTACTCACGTTGACTTTTTAGAGTTATTTGATGACAAAGAAGTATCATTGAATATTCCTATCAAATTAACAGGAACTTCTCCAGGTGTTAAAATGGGGGGTAAATTAGTTCAAAAATTACGTAATTTACGCGTAAAAGCTTTACCTGCAAACTTACCGCAAGAAATTGAAGTACCAATGGAATCTTTAGAGGTTGGTAAATCAGTTCGTGTGGGTCAAATTCAATTAGAAAACGCAAAAGTATTGAACAATGCTGATGATACAATCGTATCGGTAATCATGTCTCGTGCATTGCGTCAAGCTGAACAAGAAGCTGCTAAAGCAACTAAAGGTGGTAAAAAATAATCTGAACAAGATTTTAAGATACTGCAGAAAGCACCGGATTTCGGTGCTTTTTTTGTTTACTAAATTTTTTATTTTTGCATCATGAATTATCTTATCGTTGGATTAGGCAATATTGGCAGTGAATATGCCGACACAAGGCATAATATCGGTTTTATGGTTGCCGATGAGCTTGTTAAACAGGCCAGTGCTAGCTTCTCCTTGCTGAAATTAGCCTATTATAGCGAATTTAAGCAAAGAGGGCATAATGTCACCGTCATTAAACCTACGACATACATGAACTTAAGTGGAAAGGCTGTTAATTATTATATGCAACAATGTAAAGTCCCAATTGAGCATGTATTGGTAATTGTGGATGATTTGGCGATCCCTTTCGGCTCACTACGCATGAAGCCCAAAGGAAGTAGCGCTGGTCACAACGGACTAAAATCCATTGAACAGCTTTGCGGTGGACAAGCATATCCCCGTTTACGTTTCGGCATTGGAGACAACTATCCAAAAGGCAGACAGGTAGATTATGTACTTGGCCCTTTTGATAAAGATGAACAAGCAGAGTTACCGGCTCTGATAGACCATTCCGTTAAAATGATCCAGAGTTTTGTTAATATCGGCATCGAGCTAACCATGACAAATCTGAATACGAAATAAAAAAAGCCGACTAGATCGGCTTTTTTTGTGTAACTCTTACGCGCTTCTTGTGTATAGACCTTATATTAGGCGTCGGCGTTGTGTTATTATTGTACACAACCCGATTTGAATGGATTATTCTCCCCTCTCTTTTTTAACCGCTTCACCTTTTTCTTTATCCAACTCGATCCTAATTACTTTCTTTACTTTCCCTGACAAACGATCCTCAACATCAGAAGATAATGCTTCAGGATGCTCCTTCATATAAGCCTTAGTGGTCACAATGACAACGCCATTCTCCGCCTGATCGCCATATCGTGCAGTAGCAGGATTATTTTTCAAAACCGATATGTTATCGATTGTATTCGGGTCTAACCCACTTAACTGGGCGTTTTCGACAATTTTCCCGTCGATTACAAGTAGGGGGTTTTCCTTAGATGCATGAACTCCACGAAACTCAATACTGCGGACAGCAGCTTTCCTCGCCCCATCATCTGATAACCCAATGCTATTTCCAGAGATTCCCTCCGTTCGGCCTTTGAGATCCGGTTCAGTCGTATTTATAGATTTATAGCTCGCCACAACAACTTTCGTAGGGTTTCCATTCATCTTAATCTTGGGAACATTAACTGCATCGTCCTTTTTATCATAAGTAAAAGTAAAGGGCTGATTCATTACCATAGGTGAACCGTTTTTTCTCAACGTGACAAGAATAACACCATTCTTCCCTTTTTCACCATATATTGCCTTACCATTATTCTTAATTACATTAATCGATTCGATTTCCGACGATGGAATAGCAGACATAATGGTTGAATAGAGTGGCTCCTTTTCAGGCTTCATATTGGCCCGAAAATGAATCGTATCCATTACACCTTTTGGCTTCAAGGTATCTTTTGTCATTTGCCTGGCAAGCAAGCCTTCCGCTAAAGACTTACTTACCTTGTTACTTATCTTTGCTGGCAAAGCAACATCAACTTGTAAGTCCTTGTCCAACTGGATAACCGTTGTCTTATTTACCTGCTCAACGACCCCCTCTATACTCCCCTCGACTTTACTTACTGTAAATGCTGCTCCCGTCAATAAAAATACCGGTAAAAGAAAGGCATATTTGCTGAGCTCTAATTTCGATGATCGTTTCTTGTTCATCATCACAATACGCCGTTTTAAGAGTTTAAAATTAAATTGATTGCTCAATCCCACCGAGCCCCCCTTTTTGGACACATTCAATAAGCTGTACTGGTAGGTCTGCTTGTCCGCTCCTTTATCAAGGACCTGTTGATCAGTCAAGAACTCCAAATTTTGGCGAATGGCCCTGCGCATGAGCCAAACGAAGGGATTGTACCAACAACATACCAATATCATCTCAAACAATAAAATATCCACACTGTGAAGGCCTTTCACATGAATATCCTCATGCTTAAAAATATCTTTCAGTTCAACCTCCTGATGCTGCCCCTTATTGACATATATTTTATTCAAAAACGAAAATGGAACAACCGGAATAAGCACATTCCGGAATAAATACGTCCGCCATTGATCGGACTTCGAATTCAGATGAATCCGCAATAAACTCAATAATTGAAACACAAATTTCAATAACAATAAAACGGCACCGATCACAAACAGGATTTCCACCAGCCTTCCTAAAGATAGCTGTTGTTGGACCTCCGGCTCCGTCATATAAAGTGAAAACTGCTCCCCTACTCCCCCCATATTCAACCCGCGCTGTACGAACAAAGACTTTAAATCAAGAAACGGATATATAAAAGCAAAAAGTCCGCCTACTAGAAAGTATACCCGATTTAGGGAATAGAACGTCAACCCGCTCAATAAACCGATATACCCCAAATAGATAATACCCAACAACAGGTTGATTTGTATAATATAGGTGAGTAAGCTTTCCATGCTATCAAGATTTATTATGCTTAATCATGTCCATAATTTCCTTTAATTCATCAGCTGTTAATTTCTCTTCCTGCACAAAGAAAGATACCATCTCCTTATAAGAATTTTTAAAATAATCACCGACAAAGGAATTCATAAATTTTGCTTTATAATCTTCCTCACTCACCATTGGTTCATAGCGCTTGGCGTTGGCATAACGCACTGCTTTCACAAATTCTTTACGTTCCAGATTCTTTACTGTTGAAGCTAAGGTGGTATAAGGCATCTTTTCACCTTTGATATTATCTAAGATCTCCTTTATAAATCCTCCATTGAGACTCCAAATCGACTGCATTGCCTGTTCTTCCTGTGCTGTTAATTTTTCCATGCCTGTATCTACTTTATCTAATCTTTCACTAACCTACGAATAATTCGTAAATATAAAAAATCTTTTTATACTGAGTTATATAATCGACAGTAAATAGCATCAGTCGGATTAGATCAAAAAACAAACGGCTCATTTCCTGCGTATTTAAATTCAAATCCCACGAATATAAGTTAGCTGGCAGAAAATTTGTTATAGGATTATTTTAATTCTAAATTCACTATAAATCGTGTCCTCCATTGGAAAGAAAAAAATCAACTGGATAAATTCAATGCAATCCGATCGATTGGAAGCATAAAAAAGTAAGAAGATGATTTAAGTTAAATACAATTAAGATAAATGGCTAAAAATATTAAAGCGATCAAATGCCCGCATTGTGGGAGTATAAAAATCACCACACTACGTCCTGATTATTATAAATGTGACAGCTGCGGAACAGAATTTTTTCTCGATAGCGACGACATCAATATCAATCACAACTACAACTATCCGCGCAACAATACAGATCAATATAAAGCCCTACGGATTGTTCTGTTCGCCGTTGTCGGATTTATCGCGGTCATGTTTATCATCGGGGCGATCAGTGCTATTTTTTCCAAGAAGCCTGAGCCAAGTTATTCGACTTATAGTGGTTCCAATTCAGCGAACGAGAAAGAAGAGGCTGAGCCGCTTGAATGGAACTATGCGAGTAACACGTTATTCATGGACAAAAATAATACGCCGCATGTGGTGGTCGTTGGTAATGTAGGAACATTTAGGAAAAGAATGGATTCAGCCAAAGACAACAAGGTATACATTGGGCTTTTTGACCCTAAAACAGGTAAAAAAGAATGGGTAAAAGCATTGATGGAGACTCCTGTTGAATTATCGAGCAGCGACGTTAAACTTCAGGTATTTGAAGATCAAAACCTTTACATCATCGTCAAGTCCAAATACATCTATCAACTCGACAAAAACACGCTCACGTATAAGAGTGTTTTAGAAAATTATGTGAAAGATGCTCCATCTTTAAGTACTGGCATAGCCAAAGTTGAATTTAAGTATGAAGACTATGGTTCCGCTTATCAAATTATCAATAATGAAGGTCAAAATCTGGCTTATTACCCTTTAATAAATAAGGCGATACCGGATAAAGTGCTTTACGAGGAAAGAAGAAAGAAACTTCCAAATCCAACGACAAAAACGGAGTTTACTTTTTCAAGTAAGTCCAGCTATTATCCAGAGGAAAAAATTCAGTTAATCCAATATACTTACCATTATCAATATGGATATCCAAAAGATACCCCACGGTTTTCTTGGGATAAGGATTATGGCGGATCGGGTATTTTTACAGACCGAGATCCCTATAAAAAAGTATTAATCAATCCGTGGCAATTTAAAGGAGCGCGTTTGATTAACTTCAAAGACTTTACACCAGGCAGACTTTACTTTCAGCCGATAGTCGTCGCCCAGAATGACAAAACGCTCCTTATCGCCTATAAGCCCACACCAGCTGAAGACGATCCTTTCCAGATCCAACTATTGGACATCACAACTGGGGCCATACAAAAAACGTTTACTACTGACCTCAAGTCCATCTACGGAAATGGGACACTGTTAAAAGACGGCTTTATTGTAAGAGGCTCGAGTGATTATTATTATTTTGATAATAATGGAAAACAAATCAACAAATTTGAAGGGTATAATCCCAAATTCGACACGCTAAATTAATAACTATGGGACTATTTAATCTTTTTAATAACCAACTTTCTGAAGTTATCGAGTGGAAAAACCAAGACCCTCGATTATTATGGTATAAATTTCCATCCGAAAGGAATGAGATCAAAAATTCCAGCAAACTAATCCTCGCTCCAGGGCAGGGATGCATTCTTGTGTATGAAGGAAAAGGTGAGAGCCTGCTCACCGAGCCTGGAACGTATAACCTCAAAACGGACAACCATCCATTTTTTACTACGTTAGCACGACTACGGCAAAATTTCGAATCCGAACACAAACTGTATATCTACTTTTTTCGTACGGCAGCTATTGTAAATCAATCCTGGGGAACTGGATCTCCAATAAAATATATCGACCCTCATTACAACTTACCCGTAGAAATCGGCTTGAATGGCACGTTCTCTTACCTCATCAAGGAACCGGTGCATTTCTATAAAAACATTGTAGCCAATCAAAATACGGTCAGCACAGCGGTCATCCAGGACATCCTCAATAATCGCATTCCCCAACAAATAACCACACAGATTGCACAGAAGAAGCTGGGTTATAACGAAATTGACAGCCAATTAGCATTACTATCCAACGATATCAAGACTGCGGTAGAACAAGATTTTAAAGATCTCGGGCTCGACATTACAGATTTTAAAATTTTAGGAACCCAATTTGATGCGAATACGCAACGTAGAATTGGAGAAATCGCCGACCTAACCACACAAAATCAAGCCGCACAGCAAGCCGGCCTAAGCTATGTTGAATTAGAAAAATTACGTGCGCTTCGAGACGCCGCTAAGAATGAAGGTGGGATTGCGGGAGTGGGCGCACAACTTGGCGTCGGTATGGAACTGGGTAAGCAGTTTGACCTTCAAAAGGACGAGATCAAAGGGCATATACAGCAAGAAGGCGACTTCGTGGAAAAGCTCCAAAAGATGCAACTGCTACTTCGTGAAAACATCATTACGCAAGAAGAATTCGACGCACTTAAGAAACAGATCCTCAACAAAATATAACTCATCATGAAATATATATTTGGTATACTATTCACTTTGGTGATTCTTTTCATTGCTACCTATTTCCTTTTAGGAATGTGGGGCATCCGGCTATTAGACGCCGAAAATTTCAATAAAATTCTATGGACCACCGGGATACTGACCGTGACTTCGATCGTGCTCGTCTGCTTTGTTATCATTCCTTTCTTCGGATCAGGTAAACATGGAAATTTTGAAGATAAAGGAAAGGTTGCTCAGCGGAAAATAGATTAACGCTTTGTAGAATAAGGTAATGTTAAATCTGTATACATAATTTGCTTATTTAGGTAAATAGTTCGTGAATATTATCCAAAATGACGCAGTCATGTCATTTTAATTCCAAAAGAACTTTCAGTTTTAAATATCAAATAGTTAAATTTGTGAGATTAGCATAACAAATCAGATATAAGATAATATATAAACATGTCAGATAAAGCATCTATAAATTTAGACGGAACTTCGTATGACCTTCCGGTCGTTGTCGGTACTGAGAATGAAAAAGCAGTTGATATTTCCAAATTAAGAGATCTAAGCGGATTTATTACATTAGACCCAGGATATAAAAATACGGGTGCTACGAAGAGTGCGATTACTTTCCTTGACGGTGAAAAAGGCATATTGCGATATAGAGGATATCCCATTGAACAATTGGCAGAGAAATCGACTTTCCTGGAGGTTGCTTATTTGTTGATTTATGGAGAGCTTCCTAAAAAAGAGGTATTGGAAAAATTCAGAGCTGACATCAAAAAGCAAATGATGATTCACGAGGACATGAAAAATTTCTTCGCTGGATTTCCTTCCAAATCGCATCCAATGGGACAACTTTCCTGTTTAGTTGGTGCATTATCGGCATTTTACCCAGAATCTTTAAACCCAAACTTAACAGATGAAGAAGAGGATCAAACGATCATCAATCTTTTGGCAAAAATGCCAACGATCGTTTCTTGGATTCAGAAGAAATCATTAGGACACCCTGTTGTATACCCCAAAAATAACCTTGGCTACATCGACAACTTCCTGAATATGTTGTTCGGAGAAGTTAACGACGAAAAAACGTTCGATCCGGTTGTCATTGATGCTATGCACAAGTTGCTGATTTTGCATGCTGATCACGAGCAGAACTGTTCGACATCTACCGTTCGCATCGTAGGTTCGTCAAATGCAAACCTCTATGCATCTGTCGCTTCAGGTATTAATGCATTATGGGGCCCTTTGCATGGTGGTGCAAATCAGGCGGTAATTGAAATGTTAGAAGCTATTAAAAATGATGGTGGTGATGCCGAAAAATATCTTGCCAAAGCGAAAGACAAAAACGATCCTTTCCGTTTAATGGGATTTGGTCACCGCGTGTATAAAAACTTTGATCCACGTGCTAAAATCATCAAAAAAGCATGTGACGATATTTTGGAAAAATTAGGTGTGCAAGACCCTGTATTGGATATCGCGAAGAAATTAGAAGAAGCGGCATTGAATGACCAATACTTCATCGATAGAAAACTTTATCCAAATGTTGACTTCTATTCAGGTATCATCTACCGTGCATTAGGTTTCAAAGCAGATATGTTTACTGTATTATTTGCCTTAGGCCGTCTTCCAGGATGGATTGCACAATGGAAAGAAATGCGTGAAAACAAAGAGCCTATCGGTCGTCCTAGACAAGTATACGTTGGCCATACAGAACGTGACTACGTTGAATTCTCAAATCGTTAATTCGGTTTCGATTTATATCCGAAAAAGCATCCTTATAGGATGCTTTTTTCTTTTTAATGCAGCACCTTTGAATCTTTGGATGTACGAATGAGGCATTCAATCAAACAATAAACAGTGGCTCATCGTTACGCTATTGTCACGATAAACTACTTGTTAAGTATATTTTAATTTTTCCCTATCTAAATTCCCTGTTTTTCGTTAAGTTTGCGTATTAATTGGTCTCTTATTAAAAATCATTATAAATAAGACTTGCTAGAAAATGTACTACATATCTTGGTTCCTATTGCTATTTTTACCTTTATAGCAGCATTTACCTTATTTGCAGTATATGCCGAGCGAAAGATTGCGGGATTTGTCCAAGACCGGCTAGGCCCCATGGAAACTGGAAAGTATGGTAGTCTTCAAACCATCGCTGATATTCTCAAATTACTCCAAAAAGAACTGATCACCCCTTCATCTGCAGATAAGATTCTCTTTAGGATTGCTCCTATCATTATTTTTGTTGCCGTCTTTACAGGATTTGCCGTTATTCCTTGGGCAAAAGATTTTATTCCAGCCGATACGCATACCGGTTTATTCTTCATTATGGCGATAATTTCCATTGATGCTTTGGGCATTTTAATGGCTGGTTGGGGTTCCAACAATAAATATTCTTTGTTAGGCTCCATGCGTGCCATTGCACAGATGGTATCCTATGAAATACCGGTAGGCCTTTCGCTGATTACAGTTGTCATGCTTACACAAACCCTAAACCTGAATGAAATCGCTATTGGTCAGGGGATCCTGACCAATGGGAGCATTAAATTCCTGGGTATCTGGGAAGTTAATGAGATTGGCGGTCTCTTCGCCTGGAATATTTTTCAGGCTCCGCATTTGATTATCACCTACATCATATTCTTTATCGCTACCCTTGCCGAGTGTAATCGTGCTCCTTTTGATATTCCGGAAGCCGAATCTGAACTGGTGGGTGGTTTCCATACGGAATATGGTGGAATACAATTTGCGTTTATCTTTCTGGCTGAGTACGCCATGATGTTTTTGGTATCGATGTTGGGTGTTGTCCTCTTTTTAGGCGGATGGAACACGCCATTACCAAACATTGGGGCTGTACGCCTCGCAGATTGGACGACTGGTTTAGCCTGGGGAATATTTTGGACTTTAGCCAAATCATTCCTTATTGTAGGCATCCAAATGTGGATCCGTTGGACATTACCGCGGTTACGTGCAGACCAATTGATGAGTTTATGTTGGAAAGTATTGACACCGCTGGCTTTTCTGTGTATGGCCATCTCTGCCATTTGGCGAATTTTAGTTATAGCATAGGATATTATGATATTTAAAACGGCTTCGCATGCATTTCGTACGGCAATCAAAGGTTTATCTTTGACTGTCAAGCACCTGTTTGGGGCACGTCGCTCACGGACGGAATTGAATATCAAAGAAGACAACTATTTTGATCGGCAAGAAGGTATTGTGACCGTGCAGTATCCGCGTGAAAAAATGCCCATCCCCGATGTCGCACGTTACCAATTGCAGGTTGATATCGACGACTGTATTGTATGTGATCTTTGCGCTAAAGCATGTCCTGTGGACTGTATCGAAATTGAAGCGATCAAATCGCCGGAAGCAATCGGAAAGACTTCAGACGGTAGCGTCAAACGGTTATATCCCGCCAAATTCAATATTGACATGGCGAAGTGTATGTACTGTGGCTTATGCACGGTGGTATGTCCGACGGAATGTATTACCATGACGGATGCATATGACCGCAGCTCGCAAAAGCTGACCGATCTGATTTACGGATTCTCGGATATGACTGACGAGCAGGTAGCTCAACGCAAAGCTGAATGGACACAGTTTCAAGCTGAAAAGGAGGCAGCAAAGCAAAAATAGAAAATGGAAAGTATTTTGTTCTACGCTTTCGCTACCCTAGCAATCGGTTCGGCTCTTTTACTGGTGAATCTTAAAAATATCGCTCGCGCCTTATTCCTATTTTTTATTGTTCTATTTGCAATGGCAGGATTATATTTATTTGCTTTAGCTGATTTCGTGGCAATTACACAAATTATGGTCTATGTCGGCGGGGTACTTATTCTCATGCTGTTTGCCTTTATGCTCTCCAATAAAGAGCTCTTAAAAGATCTTCAAGATAACAGTGGCTCATTCTTAAGCATGCCTAAATGGCAAGCTATTCCAGTGGTGCTTGGTTTTCTGTTACTGATGCTTTATGGCATCTTTGAATGGCAACAGGCCCCATCAACCTGGATCATTCAGTCCATAGAAAATGGAAATAATATTACTGCGACTGATAACAATATTCATCAAATCGGATTACGTTTTATGACTTTTTACGTATTGCCTTTTGAAATTATATCGATATTTCTGATGATGGCTTTAATTGGAGCTTCTCATTTATCCAGAAAGGAGCGTACAATATGATTACGTTGACGCATTTCTTGGTGGTGAGTGCGTGTATCTTTAGCATTGGACTCTACACCGTTCTTTCCAAAAAAAATGCGATCATGATTTTGGTCGGTATTGAGTTGATGATCAATGCAGCTATCCTGAATTTTGTTGCCTTTGGGAAATATGATAAAGTGAGTTATGGCGGACAAATTTTTGCGTTGTTTGCGATTGTTCTAGCAGCGGCAGCTGTAGCCGTTGGACTGGCTATTGTATTAAATGTTTATAGACATTACAACACCATTAATCCGGATGAGGTAAACCAATTAAAAGACAAATAAACATTGGATCAAGTTGTTCACATATCGCCCCTTTTGACCGCACTAATTACCGTAGTGTCCCCATTAGCAGCGTTCTTATATCAATCTTTATTAGGTAAACGCGACCAGTCCGGTATTATCTCCCTCCTAGCCATTACCCTCAGCTTTATCGCTGGTGGACTCACTTGGTTTACCATATGGAATAATGCACCCGTAACAGTTCAGGCTGATTGGTTCACTATTGGCGAAACCTCATTTAAAGTTGGTATCCTGTTAAATAATTTAAGCACCTTAATGCTTTTTTTGGTACCTACTGTCGCGTTGCCGGTGCATATTTATTCCCGGGCATATATGAAAGGTGATCCCGGCATTCATCGCTATTGGATGTATCTAAGCCTGTTCTGTTTTGCCATGCTGGGATTGGTCATTATGGACAGCCTTTTGCTGATGTATGTCTTTTGGGAATTGGTTGGGTTTGCGTCCTATCTGCTGATCGGATTTTGGTTTACGCGCGAAACTGCTGTACAAGCCAATAAAAAGGCATTTTTAGTGAATCGCATCGGTGACCTCGGCTTTCTAATGGGCCTTGCGATCGTATTTACGCAGTTCAAGACACTTAATTTGGTCGATTTATTGGGTGATAATGGACTGATCTATCAATCCACAATCGTCGATGGACTGTGGGTATCTCCAGTCAATAGTTTACCTCAGATCTGGTTTACCCTAGGAGGACTAGCCTTTTTCTTGGCTGCTATGGCCAAATCAGCGCAATTTCCATTACATGTATGGCTTCCGGATGCCATGGAAGGCCCTACATCCGTATCGTCCCTGATCCATGCGGCGACTATGGTCGCAGCCGGCGTATTCCTATTGGCTACAGTATTTCCATTATTCAGCGAATCGGCATTACTATTTATCGCTATTATCGGTACCATCACGGCAGCTTCGGCAGCATACTTCGCCTTGGGCCAATATGACATCAAGCGTATTCTTGCCTTTTCGACCATATCGCAACTAGGCTTTATGATGGTTGGGATCGGCATTGGAACATGGGATGCTGCTTTGTTTCATCTCACGACGCATGCTTTCTTTAAGTGCCTTCTATTTCTTTCGGCCGGCGCAGTCATTCATGAAATGGCCCATCTGAAAACACATAGCCACCTAGACTTTGACCCGCAGGATTTACGTAACATGGGTGGATTACGTCAGTATATGCCGAATACCTTTCTGCTCATGAGTATAGCTTCATTGGCACTTGCAGGATTTCCGTTGACTTCGGGTTATTTATCCAAAGATAGTATCATCATTTCTTCATTTGAATGGGCACTTTCAAAAGGTAGCGTCTATCTTCTCATTCCTATTAGTTTGATTATAGTAAGTATCTTAACCGCATTCTACATTGGCCGTTTGCTATTTAAAGCTTTTTTTGGAAAGTTCCGGCTTTTGGATCAGCTTCAGGATAAACTTCATGGTCATCCACTGCATGATGCGCCAAAAACCATGTTGTTTCCGATGTTTATTTTGGGTGTATTCTGCTTATTCCCACTATTTTCGTTCAATCCATTTTCGTACCACGATTCCTGGTTGATGGACGGCTTATTGTTGGACGAATATATCTTTGCACCAAGTCACCTTGCACACCTAATTATTCCCGCGATCCTGCTCATTGGTTCTATCATTGGCTGGATTATCGGTTGGAAATGGTATGTCCAAAATAGATACCCATTCAAATCAGCTAATCCGGCACTGAAGGTTTCTTTAAATCAAGGATATATCAATCAGTTTTACGATGTAGTATTTGTTAAGGGCACATTAAAATTGGCTCAATTCTGTTATTGGTTTGACCAACATGTTGTTGATGCCTTTGTTTCTTTGATTCAGTCAATCGTGCTATCGCTTTCAAGATTAAGTGTTTGGATAGACAAATATATTATAGACGGCTTAGTCAATACGGTTGCTTCAGTAACCTATTGGACCGGTCATCAAGTCCGCTTGGTACAGAACGGGAAGATACAGACCGCTTTGTACTCCGTCTTTTTAATAGTTTTACTTGGTTTAATTTATCTTTTATTCTTTTAGGAAATGCCTATTTTATCCTTATTGATATTTTTACCGTTATTGGCTACGGCGCTTATTCTCGCCTTGCCAACACGATATAAATCGAGTTACAAATATATTGCGTTAGCAATTACCGCAATACAATTTGTACTGGCTGGATTGTGTTACGCACATTTTGATGCAAGCAAAACAGGTATTCAAGATCTGGGGGGCTATCAGTTTGTTGAGCAGCTTTCCTGGATTCGTTTAGATCTAGGATCAATAGGTAAGCTAGAAATTGACTATCTCATTGGTATTGATGGGATATCGATGCCCTTATTATTGCTGAGCGCTTTTGTGATGTTGATGGCTATCGGAGCCTCCTGGAATATACAGAAAAGTCCGAAGGGATACTTTGCGTTACTCATGGTCCTTAATATGGCTGTTATGGGGATTTTCTGTGCACTGGATTTTTTCCTGTTCTACCTTTTCTATGAAGTTATGTTACTTCCACTATATTTCCTGATCGGTATCTGGGGTGGTGCAAGACGCGAATACGCAGCCATCAAGTTCTTTTTATACACGCTATTTGGTTCTGTATTTATGCTATTGATCATCGTAGGACTATACTTTTCAGTGATCAACCCGATGACTGGGGCGCATACGTTCAATATGATCCATATGATGAACCCACAGAATTACCTTGAAGGATCTATTTTTGAGTGGGGTGGTTATCAGGAAATCTTGGGTATTTCGGCCAGACTGGTTGGCTTCATTGTCCTCTTTTTTGCCTTTGCCATTAAAGTGCCCATCGTGCCATTGCATACCTGGTTACCCGATGCCCACGTCGAAGCGCCGACTCCAGTATCTATTATTTTAGCAGGTATTCTTCTGAAAATTGGAGGTTACGGTATCATCCGTATCTGTTATAGCATCTTTCCCGACATGGCCGCCTTATCCAATTGGTGGCTTGGACTAATAGGCGTTGTTTCCATTATCTATGGAGCCTTAAACGCCTTATCACAAAAAGACCTCAAACGAATGATTGCGTATTCATCCGTTTCCCACATGGGCTTTGTTTTATTAGGTATTGCCTCATTGACTGCAGAAGGAATTTCTGGAGCGATGTTTCAGATGATCTCCCATGGGTTTTTATCCGCTGCACTCTTCTTTCTAGTCGGTGTAGTTTATGACCGTGTGCATGACAGAAATATCTATAGTTTTCGAGGTTTAGCTCAAATTATGCCCAAATATACGGGGTATGTTGCTGTTGCATTTTTTGCTTCCTTAGGTTTACCTGGCTTTTCAGCTTTTATTGGTGAAGCATTTGTCATTATCGGTTCATTCAATTCTGAAAGTGTTGGCACAGGTTTGCCACGTTGGATGGCACTCGCAGGTTCTGTGGGAATCTTATTGAGTGCAGCCTACCTACTTTGGACATTGCAGCGGATGTTCTTTGGGCAGATCCGTTTAAGAGGCGGTGAATCTTGGAGCAATGCACTGACAGATGTCAATCCGCGCGAGCAGGTGATCCTATTTCCAACGTTAGCGTTGGCCTTATTACTTGGCATTATGCCTGCTTTAGTTTTTAACAATTTAAACGCAAGTGTCCTGAATCTTGTAAGCTTTATTCAACAATTTATTTAAATCAGCATGCTCGCATTCAGTCCATATATCAGTTCATTCCTCGATCAGATTATCGTTAGTCTACCGTATTTTAAACCTGAACTGACACTGATCCTCACTTTTATTGGTACTATTCTCGCAAGTCTTTTTGCTGACAAGCACTGGAAGCATACGTCTTTTATGCTTACAATCATCGGATTATTGTTGAGTGGCTGTTACCTCGTTGGGCAAGGACTCAGTAAGGTAGAGATGGCTGGCTTTTTTGATATGATCCAGGTTGATGCCTTTGCTACTTCTGCACGATTGATTATCCTGTTGTCGACACTCCTTATTTGTATCTTTATTCAACAAGGTCATGGGAGACATGGCCGACCGCTAGGAGATCTATATGCTGTTTTACTGACTGCGACGTTAGGACTGGACCTATTGACCATGTCGAGCAACTGGCTGATGATTTTTATAGCCGTTGAAACCGTTTCCATTAGTTCCTATATCATGGTGGGGTACTTTTCAGCTACTAAAGTTCAGTCGGAGGCAGCTTTAAAATATGTACTCTTTGGATCGATTTGTGCGGCAGTGATGCTTTACGGTTTGTCTTTACTCTACGGTTTCACGGGGAACTTGAATTTTGATTCCCAGAGTCACATTGCTGGCCTTATGGAAGCACCAAAGGTCATGATCAGCATTGCGCTATTATTTTTATTGACGGGCATAGGCTTTAAACTGAGCTTTTTTCCTTTTCATGTCTGGAGTCCAGACGTTTATCAAGGTGCTCCCACAGTAATTACCACCTATCTGGCTACTGTACCAAAAATTGCAGTCGTCGTCCTATTATCCAGGCTCCTCGCCGCATGGCTTAATGTTTCCTTTTACTTTAGCGATTTCCTAACGTATGTGATTATTGGGGTAGCTATTGCAACCATGCTGATCGGTAATTTAGCAGCTTTACGTCAACAGGATGCGAAACGGATGATGGCCTATTCGTCGATTGGACATACGGGTATACTCCTGATGGCTGTATTGGTATATCAAAATAATGAGTCGAATGTATTGTTGTTTTACCTTTCCATATACGCTTTGATGAATATTGCTGTATTTATATTTATTGATGCCTTGGAAGTCAGTCTGGGGAGTACATCCATCGATTCCTATCGTGGCTTAGGAAAACAGTTTCCTCTTTTGTTTACTTCATTTTCAATTGTTCTAATCGCTTTAGTGGGGCTCCCTCCCACTGCGGGATTTGTCGGAAAGCTTTTGGTCTTTTCCAAAGTGTTCGAACAGTATCAAAACTTTCAATCCTTCGGTTTATTGGCATTGCTTATTGTCGGCGGACTGACCTCAGTTATCTCTTTATTTTACTATTTTAAAATTCCACTGAACGCGTTTTTAAGGGACAATACAGCATCTTCAACAATAAAAGTCAATGCTGTACTTTTATGTATTGGAATCCTATGTACCTTGGTAGTATTGTGTTTAGGAATTTTTCCGGATCTTTTGCTTTCGGCCTTTTAGAAAAACAGAGAAACTCCTTTCATTCTTAACAAATCTACGATCCTATTCAATCACTACATGTGCTGGTTGAATAGTAAGGATAAACTCCATAATATATTTATATTTCCTCAATAAAAGTATTATCTATGGTTGAGGAGAGACCGATAAATTGTTTTTTATGCAAAGCGCAATTAAATTGCATATAAAAAGCAATTTATCTAAGTTTGTACCATGATTAGTGCAATAGCAAATCCAATTTTTCAACGTGCTATCCAGGATTACCACGTATACGACCAGATTGATCATCCAATCCAAAATCCGTACGACAAACAATCCCTGGAACATCTTCTCTATTTAAAATGCTGGATTGACACCGTACAATGGCATATGGAAGATGTCGTGCGCGATCCCGCTATTGACCCGAAAGAAGGCTTACATTGGAAAAGACGAATTGATGAGTCCAATCAATATCGCACGGATACCGTAGAGTATATTGACAGCTATTTTCTACAGAAATTCCAGGAGATACAGGCTCGTCCTTCCGCAACGATCAATACGGAAAGTCCGGCGTGGGCTATTGATAGGCTTTCCATTCTGGCTTTAAAAATCTACCATATGGAACAGGAAACATTACGTACAGATGCTTCCGAGGCACACATTAATACCTGCCAAGAAAAGCTTAACGTCCTATTGGAACAAAGAAAAGATTTATCTCAAAGTATTGATGAATTGATGGATGCCATATCATCGGGCGATAAATACATGAAAGTCTATAAACAGATGAAAATGTATAACGATCCTTCATTGAACCCTGTCTTATATTCATCAGGAAAGTAAACATGTCGTTACCGCAACGGATCATAGTCACGCGATTTTCAGCTATGGGCGATGTTGCCATGGTTGCCTCTGTATTGAAAGAATTTTGCATACACTATCCTGATGTAGAAATCATCATGGTCAGCAGACCATTCTTTTCGCCATTCTTTGATGGAATAAAAAACCTCAGGTTCCACGCGATAGAACCGAAAACCATTCATAAAGGTTTTTGGGGCCTGTTCAGGCTAAAAAAAGAGCTTGCGCAGTATGGCCCAGATGCCGTAGCTGACTTACATTTCAATTTGCGTTCGCGTGTGCTAGATTTATTGTTTTCCTTATCGGGCGTAAAAGTAAAGCAGCTTGACAAAGGGCGTGAAGAGAAAAAAGCGCTTATCAGGAAAAAAAACAAAATCAAAGTTCCACTGAGACTAACGGTAGAACGCTATGCAGATGTATTTCGGACATTAGGTTTTAAATTTGAGCTCAGTCATAAATTGGTTGCCAATTTGCAGGATGTACCTAAAGTTGCTTTTAGTATGTTTGCGAATTTCGATCGAAAGAAAATTGGTATAGCGGCTTTTGCGCAACATCGATATAAGATTCTTTCCTTGGTAAAAATGGGACAGATCATAGATTATCTGGCACATCATGGATATGACGTATTGCTTTTTGGAGGTGGTCAGGAAGAGTTTCAAATAGCCCAAAACTGGACAGAAAGTTTTCCGAACACTCACAATACGATCGGAAAATTTACGTTGAGAGAAGAACTGGATTTAATTTCAAATTTGGATCTTATGATCAGCATGGATTCTTCGGGTCTTCATATGGCCTCCCTAATGGGTGTACGATGCCTTTCCTTGTGGGGAGCAACACACCCTTACGCGGGATTTACGGGTTACGGTCAACAGTTAGCAGATTGTATCCAAGTTGAACATCCCAATAGACCAAGTTCAGTGTATGGGAATAAGTCCTGCATCTGTGACGGGGTAGAGGCAATTGATTTAATTACGCCGGAGATGGTGATTGAACGAATAAACGGAATAAGATGAGGATTGGATTTGATGCAAAACGTTATTTCTTAAACAATACCGGTTTGGGAAATTACAGCCGCGACTTAATTCGTATACTCGAAAAGTATGCTCCGGAAAATGAGTATCTAAAATACACGCCGAAAACTGGCCATCAATATATCCATCAACCCACAGCTCAAAATAATATTCGTTTACCACAAGGGCTGATCAACACCACATGGCCCAACCTCTGGCGCAACCAACGTATTGTGGATGATTTAAAGAAAGATAAAGTTGACATTTTCCATGGACTATCGGGTGAAATCCCATTAGGTTTAGCAAAGGCTCATATTAAATCTATCGTTACCATTCATGATTTAATTTTTCTGAGACACCCTGAACTTTATCATCCAATTGACCGTTGGATTTATAAAAAGAAATTCAAACATGCATGCGAGACTTCCGATCGTATCGTTGCCATAAGTCAATGTACTAAAAACGATATTGTCGACCTCTTTCATATACCGGAAGAAAAAATTGATGTCGTTTACCAAGGCTGTCACGAAGCATTCAAGAGCACTAAAACATCAGAACAGAAGGCTAATCTAAGAAATAAATTAAAATTACCACAGGAGTTCTTACTAAATGTTGGAACCATTGAGGCGCGTAAAAATATATTATCGGTGGTGAAGGCCATAAAAGACCTTGATATTCCACTTGTGATTGTGGGTAAACCAACACGTTACCATCAAGAGATCCTTGCCTATATTCAGCAAAACAATATGGAGCACAGGATACACTTTTTGCAAGGCTTAGCGATGGAAGAATTGGCTATTCTCTATGCATCGGCAACGGTCTTCATTTATCCGTCAATTTATGAAGGCTTTGGCATTCCTATTATAGAGGCGCTTTACTCAGGTACTCCTGTTATCACAAGTAATATGGGCGTCTTCCCAGAAGCGGGGGGACCGGCATCTTGCTATATTGACCCTACCAATATTTCAAAGATACAGCATGCCATAAAATCATTACTTAGTGATTCTTCCAAGCGAGATGAAATGATCAAAAAAGGACTAGAATTTGTTAAAAAGTTTAATGATGACAACCTCGCTGCACAATGGAAGAAGCAATATTTAACACTTTAGTCCTCCGATTTCACAACAGGTATTACTTTCTGTAGTTTTTTCCAGTGTTGTGACCGATCTCCATAGATCAATAATTTACCGAGCTTGTATTTAAATTTCATTATCCCCTGGTAGTCATCAGGCACTATGCGATAAGGGACTGTTGGGTCTTCATGGATAACATCGTTTACGGCCCTCGTATAAACTGTTGGTCCCGTCATGCCGTGCACGTCATGTGGAAATTTATTTTGCTGAATGTTTTCAACAATATACTTTATCGTTCGTTCCAGAAAAGGATGCCCCTTTTCAAATATCAGCGCCCATTGCGCAAAAAGATTTTGGTGGTTCTTTTCACGCGTGATAACGGCATGGTCATCGTCTTGCAGGTATTTATCCAGATTAACAAGAATATCGCTATCGAGATCTAGGTATACTCCTCCATATATGTATAAAACAGCATAACGAAAAAAATCAGCTTTTGCTGCGCCAATCTGAAGTCTGGAGTATGCTTTATAGATCTCTTCATTAAATGATTCCTTTATAAATGCATCTACGCGTTGATCGTCGTAAAACTCATATTTGTAGCCTTTATTTTTTCGTCTAAAGCTCTTAATGTATAACTTTGTTAACCAAGGTATTTGGTTAGTTTTAAACGTCTGATAGATTACTTTCGGTATAGCCATTCCCTTATTTCAAAAGTTTTTTATAAAGTTCCCAATATTCAGCAGCTGCTTTATCCCATGAAAACTGAGCCGCCCAAGATTTAATTTCTGCGGTACGATCTTCGCTATAGATAATATCCATCAGATTGGATTTCCCAAATTCGATCAAATAATCTGGATCTGTGGATTCCAAAAAGAAAGCTTCAGGTCCTCCGATTTCTGGGAGACAGGTGTATGTTGATAACAGCACCTTTTTGCCGAATGACATCGCCTCAATAACAGGTAATCCAAAACCCTCTGCAATGGATGGAAAAACAAATAAAGCACAATTTTTTAAATAATTATATTTCTCTGCTTCTGTTATCGGCCCAGTGAGCCGCAGACGTTCCGAAATCCCAAGTTTAGCAGCTAAATCAAGGATATATTGATTATAATCTGGTTCTGCTATAATGCCACTAATGATCAATTCCAAATCATTCCCAACCAATAAATAAAGCAACGTATGAAAATTTTTCTTACGGTTTATGGTGCCAATAGAATAAATGAAAGGTTTATGCTCATCACTTTTGTGCGATGAATCTAACTGATCCGAATATTTCTGTTCAATATTATTTCCATTATAAATCACATGAAGTGGCTTTCCTTGTAAACTACAATAATCTTCGAGGTCCTGTTTTACATACTGGGATATCGCAACAATCACATCTGCTTTATCCAAATTATTCTGCAAGCTTTTCAAGTATTTTTTTTCCTTTTCGACTGACTTATTTTCTTTTAGGAAGTTTAGGTCATGAATGGTAGAAAGAACTTTAATTTTGTTATTACGTGGAAAGTATGAACTTAGCTGAAATGTAGAATGCCAGAGATCGCTATTGGAAAATCGCGGCATCCAGAATTTTTGCAGCGATTTTTGCCGATAATAGTTTGCCCCGGGCCCAAAATCTTCGTTCGCAGGATTATTTGTATAAAATATCATTGCATAAGGATCGGCCGTCTTGTGTAATAAAGCATTTCCTAGTTGTTTACAAAAGTGATATAAGCCCGTATGCGGATATCTCATCCGTTCGGCATCAAATATGATCTGTTTTTTCTTCATTCGTTATCGTTAACCAAAGATAGGCTGTTCGATTTGTTTTTCATATTTTTTATCCCAAATCATCATTTAAAATTCTGGGACGGGGTCTACTTATTGAACTATTTTATCGATGGCCGGATAAAAACGTTGCGTTCAAAAACTCTTCCTCTTGCGAAATTGTGTGGTTAGCAGCAAAGTATGCCAATCCTTCTTGACGGATTTTATGATAATAAGGTTCATCCAAAAAAAGGCGATTGATTGCTGACGCAAATTCCTGCCCGGACTGAGTTACGATACAACCATTCTGTCTTTTATTAAATAAACCATCTATTCCGCGCGGGTTAGTAACGACAGGTAGGCCATAGGACAAGGCTTCTACAACCTTGATTTTTATTCCGGTACCGCTGATCATCGGACATATTGCTACTTTGGCATCTCGATACTGTGCATCTAGATCATCTACCATTCCTAATTTTACAATCTGTTCGGTATCTGGGAAATACCCACATATCTTACCGATCACAACAATCTTTATATTGGCATCGATATATTGTAAAGCATTTTGCAGGAACCAATCCGCTCCTCTAACATTATGAGGGTTATCGCTGGCGATATAGATAAGTTTAGCAGAGGTACTGTCTTCTTGTCCTTCTAAAACATTTTGCTTAAATGAAATGGGAAGCTGCAGTACTGAACGACTGGTAAATTGCTCAAAAATATATTTTTCCTCAACCGAATAGGTCCATATCTGATCAAATTGATTGAGAATCTTGAGTTCGTTCTTGAAGATACCCGATATTCTCGAATGATTTCCCTTATGGCAGGTGGCGTATTGGCCGGTGATAAAATCGTGCGTGTCAATAATCGCCTTATTGTAATTTTTCAGCTCCTTGATCAGATTTCCCCAATGAACATAGCTGATTATCACAAAATCATATATTTCATCCTTCGTAATCGACCTGAAATTCTTCTTCAGATACCACGTTGTAAAATCTATTTTATGCCTAAAGTAATTGAACAATACTTCCGGTATTTTATATTTGAATAAGTACTGAAGAAAAGTCGACCGCGGAACTTTACGGTCAATTATTTTAAAGTTGATTGTTGGATAAGCGATTCTAAATTTTTCAATAGAGGCATCATCCCAATTTCCCCAGAGACGCTCAGTTACATAGTCAACTGTAAATTCTTGGTTATTGTGATTAAAATAATCAAGCATCTGAGTAAATCGAGTGATATTGCCCGCTCGCCCCTGATAAGGATTATCTGGCACAAAATAAAGGATCTTTTTCTTGTTGGACATTTAAAATGTAATTAAAAATCGATACGTTATATAGACAGTTGATTTTTATCTAATACAATTATTATTAAACTAATTTCTTTATTTACCATGACCCAATCAATTAGAAATAATGTCGATAAGTAAATCTTGAAGAAATTATATAAAGCACGCTAAACATAGTAAACGTTTAACGCCTTTCAATTACAGTCATCTAGACAGTATTTTTATTAACGAAAATAAGCCAGAAAACGCAACAATAAGAATCAAACATTTAAATAAATCATAACCACCTAAAGCTCGCGAAGCCCATATTTGTTTTCTCATTTATACCCCTGTTTTTATTGTTTAAAATTATCGACCAAATCGATCCATTGTCTTTCAATTAAAGAATGCGAACATTTTTCAAGGATAAACTCTTTTCCCGCGCCTCCAATCGCATTTCGCTCCACCTCATTATCCATCAGTTCAGACAGGTATGCCTGCAGTTGTTCATTATTATCGGCTAGATAACCTGTTTTTTTGTGTAAAATCAATTCATTTACACCCGAACAGGATGCCAGGCCTAAACAGGGCAGACCAACGGACATCGCTTCAGCTAGTGCCAGCCCAAATCCTTCGTATTTACTTGGAAAAATAAAAATATCTGCTTCTTTCATGTGACGAATTGGATCATCTGTAAACCCTCTCAAAAACACACGGTTCTCAAGTTTTAACGATTTTATTTTCTTCTTTAAAAGTTTAAAATCTTTTCCTTCACCCCAAAATTCCAAAATCCAATTTGGTTTTGAAGCCGCCAAAGCATTAAAAACATCTATCGCAAGATCTTGTTGTTTGCAGCTTACATTAAGTGTACCTACATGAGTCACCTTATGCCTATCCTTTTGATTTGATGGAAAGTGCGTATTATCTGAACCATTAATAGGATTAGAAATAACAAAAACCTTGCCTGTAAAGCTTTTCGGAATATAACTCCGATAACTTTCGAATAATACCTGAATGCCGGATAAATGCCTATAGGCCGCTTCCAATAATTTCATTTCATAGTCGGGCCTATACCAAAGTATATCGCTATAATCGTAATCAGGGCGACCGTTTGTCGAATTAATAATTGGAATATCATATTCATTATTATAGGTGATCTCCAATAAAGAGCCGATAGACATTGTAATAATCACATCGGGGCTGATTCCATCTATATACTTTTTCCATTGCACAGCTCTGGCAGACAGATTATGAAAATATAGCTTTTCCTCACCTCCAGTATCCTGAATAATTTTCCTGTTTTTGGCTTTAGCGAATTTTTTCTCTAGTTTAAAGCTCAACCACCTTAGAGGATTTTTACCTAGGTAATTATAAATTGGCAAAAATTTTATTTGACCATCATTTTCACTATAAATATTTTTGACTTCAATATTTTCGGAAAGCGGAAAAACTGGTTTGCCCGCTATTTTTTCATTCGTACCAATGATGACTTCATGACCACCCGCTTCGAATGTATTTGCCAAAAACGAGCATATTTTCTCCGTTCCTCCTGAGCCATTGATAAAATTTGCATGCTGAACAATTAAAATCCTCATCTCAATCTTGCATTAATTTTTTGACGCACACGCCGGCGCAACGAAGAAAAAGGAATAAATTTTGCCGCAAAAAGCACTATTTTTCTCCTAATAGCTGTTTTGTTACAGTACTCTCGATATCTATCGTCAAATTCGATGCTGCTTTTACTTTGTAAAAATAACTGAAAAGGAACACTTAATTTCTTATAATCCATAGCCGAAAGATATGGATTTACATGACTATCAAAATATTTGTGAATCGTATGAAATAGGTATTCCTTTTGTTTTAAATTTAAAGGCATCCCTAAATACCTGAACTCAAAAGGTTCGTGCTCAAGAAATCTCGCCAAATGAAGACTTTTATTCAGATATAGACTATAATGCGTATAAAAGTTTTCCAACACGGCAAACCACTGCGGAATTTGCTTTAAGAGTTTATCTGCTTGTTTATTTATTGCCTGATGATTCTGTTCATCATGTTTCCGATAAAAATATAATGCATCGGCTGTCGATCCGATGCGGTTCGTCAATGCTAACAACTGATGAGAAAATAAACCATCCTCACACGGCTGGATGTCATTGGGGAAGCATACGATGGGATTGTCTTTGATGAAATTTCTGCGAATCAGCATCGCCCATCCCGGTAAAGCTGGAGGATCGGGCAAACGGTTTATGTAATATTCTCCCAACACCACAATATCAGCATCACTTTTCTCTCCAATACAATACGAATTGCGCAAAAAATCTTTATCAATTGTATCATCCGAATCCATAAAGTAGATATATTTCCCTTCGGCATTTTCCATCCCGCGATTCCTTGCGGCCGACACGCCTAAATTCGGCTGGTCTAAAAATCTAACTCGTGCATGCAGGGCAAGATAACGCTTACAAATTGCAGCAGAAGAATCTGTACTCCCATCATTTACCAGAATTAATTCAAAGTCTTCAAAAGTTTGATTAAGTACGCTCTCAATCGCCTCGCCCAAAAACTTATCCACATTAAAAACTGGCATAACAACGGAAACACCAATCTCCTTATCCCTTACTAAATCAGAACTTTCCAAATTAATTACATTTTGATAAACTATATTCAGCAGTTATACATATTCAGTCCAAACTACTCTTTCAAACTTAAGTAAAAATAGATATTTAAATACATTTAATAAGGGGCTTTATCCAAAAAAACATCTTACTTTTTCCCTGAATGCACCTTTTTCTTTCAACTTTTTATAATGTAATGCCTTATCAATATATCACATTACAAAAGTTTAACTACTTTTGTTCAAATTAAATTTCATTTTACCCATAGGGTAGCAATTCGAGATAAATATCCGTTCATTTAGAATAAAACAGCACTTTTTATAATGATTTCATCTTCCCCACGAGTGACTGTATTAATGACAGCGTTTAATACAGAAAAATATATTGGCGAAGCCATACAAAGTATCTTAAATCAAAGTTATACGCAATTTGAACTACTTATAATCAACGATGCTTCAACAGACAATACATTAAGGGAAATTGAAAAATTTAAAGACAACAGGATAAGCGTACTCAACAATACGACAAATAAAGGGGTTGTTATCTCTCGAAATAGGGCATTAACGGAAGCCAGGGGAGAATTCATCGCTATTATGGACAGTGATGACATTGCCGTTCCAAACAGATTAGCGAGCTTGGTCGACAAATTCGATGAAAACCCTCATTTAGCACTTATAGGTACTCATGCTCGCATTATTGATTCAGATGGAAATTTAACCGGTGCTACTTACAATGTAGAAACAAATCCAAAACTATTACCAATTCTTTTATTTTTTGGCAATAGTTTCGCCCATTCTTCCGTTATGATGAAAAGTAGTGTTTTCAGAGAGTTTGGTGGCTACAGGATTCCATTGTCAGAAGATTATGATTTATTCTTTCGTATTTCGACGAAATATCCCGTGCTAAATATTAATGAATACTTTCTATTATACCGAGAACATCCGCAAGGTATTTCAAAAAAATATGCGGTTGAATTAGAAAATCAAATTATGCCGATTAAAGGCGCTATTTTAAAGATACTTGGTCTCCCATCCGCGCTTAAATATCAAAAAATGCTAACCCATCCCTTTGAATGGTCAGATATTACAATCGACGATTACAAAGATTTCTATATTCAACTATTTGATCGTGTTATCCCAGAAACTGAGCGTTCAATAGAAGTTAAGAAGTTTATATTTGAGAAATGGTATGATGTGATTATGAAAAACGGCGGTAGAAATACGGTTATTTTATTTTTTTCCAAGCCTTTTTTTAGCTGGGGCCACATAACGTTTAAGCAATTTCGAAGAGTGTTTAAGCGTTCAATTAAAAACATACTAAAAAAACAGAAATGAAGATCGTTAAATTTTTGGGCGGCTTGGGCAATCAGCTATTTCAGTATGCTTTCTTTTTGGCATTGCAACAAAAGTTTAAGCAGGTAAAAGCCGATTTAACAGATTTTGAAGACTATGATTTACATAACGGCTTCGAATTGGAGGCGATATTTAATATCAACCTCCCACAGCTAAGCACATTTGAAACGAATATTTATACTAGAAACAATAACAAATGGTTATGGAGAAAATTAAAGCGATTATTCAACACAAAACACATATTTCTTGAAGAAACGGCTCCTTTTTCCTTTTCGAAGCAAATTTTTGAAGATAAAAAAAGCCGATACTATTGGGGATACTGGCAACATATTGACTATATTAATCAAGTAGCATCGCTTCTTCGTCAGAATCTTACATTCCCTCCATTTAATGACACTGAAAATATACGTATACAGCATTTGATACAGCAAAAAAATGCGGTATCACTACATGTTCGTAGAGGAGATTATCTGCAGGAACCATTATTTAAAGATATCTGTACAGAAGAATATTATGAAAAGAGCATACAGTATATGCTTGAAACACAAGAATCCCCTCTATTTATTGTATTTTCTAATGATATAGGTTGGTGTAAATCTACATTTAAAAATTTAAATATGATCTTTGTTGAGCAAAACGTAGGTTCCAATAGCTTTAGAGATCTACAATTAATGTCGTTGTGTAAGCACCATATTATTGCAAATAGCAGCTTTAGTTGGTGGGGTGCTTGGTTAAACGATGATCCAGACAAAGTTGTGGTATCACCAAAAAAATGGATTAATGATGCCACGATAGATACGACGGGATTGATTTTACCGACTTTTGTTACATTTTAACTCATCTAGATTCACCAGTGATGCGATCATTTGCAAATAAACCAAACTACGATATTGTCATCTGCGTCGGCCCACAACACATCGAAATTGCAAAAATAGTGATCAATCAGGTCGGGCGATTTTTTCAGGCGCAACAAATCTATGTCATAACAAACCCTTGTCATTTCGAAAAATTTCAGGCGCCCAGTCTAACCAACTTAGTCCTTATTAACGAAAATGAATTGTTCGATCGATTCAATTTTCAATCTATAACCACCTTCCTAAAACAAAAAATAGATAATGGTGATCGTGCAGGTTGGTATTTCCAACAGTTTTTAAAAATGGAAATTTCCAAAATTATTCAAAGTGACCATTATTTGATATGGGACGCAGATACCATCCCATTAAAACCAATTGATTTCTTTGATAAGGAAGATAAAGTCCTTATCCACAAGAGTGAAGAAAATCACACCCCGTATTTTGAAACATTGGAACATATACTTGGTCTGACTAAAACAGTCAATTACTCTTTTATATCTGAACATTTTATGGTCCAAACAAAGCTGATGCAAAACATGTTACTTGAGATCAACAAAAAAGCAGGAGAGCAGGCTTGGCCGTATTATATCCTTGAAAATATAGCCACAAAAGACATGGCACTTTCGGGATTCTCGGAATATGAAACATACGGTAATTTTCTTAATTCAACCTACCCCGACGATTTTCGCTTAAGAAACTCTCCTTCGGAATTATTAAATACAACTAGAAATGGCAGCATGATTTTGGGTACTCTACCAAATACAAAAGACCTCGATTTTTTAGAGGTCTTAGGTTTACATTATGCAACATTCGAAATATGGCAAGATATTAATCTTAAAGAGGTCACAGCCAACAAAAGACGTATTGCTTTATTTTTTTTCTTGGAAAAAATTCCATTGATAAGATCCCTGAATAAATTAATCATAAAAAACTTTAGGAAAACTTATTCATTACCTCAATCACCCTATTAATATCCTCCTCTGTATGGCCGTAGGAAATAGGAAGGCTTAGTACTGTTCGATGAATTTCTTCTGAGATTGGATAGCTTGCTCCGGATAAAATTCCGTTCATAGCTTTCTGTTGGTGTGGAGCTATTGGATAATGAATTTCAGTTCCAATGTTGTTATCTAGTAAATACTTTTTGAGCCGATCTCGTTCAGGATGACGTATAGCAAAAATATGGTAAACATCCTCAAAACCAACCTGTAAAGTTGGAAGTGTAAAATCAGTCTTTAATTCATTTCGGTAAATTGCAGCTAGCTTCTGCTTATGAGTAGTAATGTCGTCTAAATATTTCAACTTTACAGAAAGGAAACCTGCCTGTAACTCATCAAGCCGGGAGTTGTAACCCACTTCATCAAAGACATATTTAGCTGAAGAACCATAATTCCTTAAAGTACGAATAGATTTATTTAATTCCTGATCTTTACAAGTGATAGCTCCCGCATCTCCTAAAGCACCTAAATTCTTTGTTGGATAAAAACTGAATGCACCAAAATCGCCAAATGAGCCGGCCTTTAGTCCTTTGTAAATAGCCCCATGCGCTTGCGCACAATCCTCAACAACTTTTAAATCATATTGTTCCGCAAGCAGTAAAATGGGATCCATATCACACATCTTTCCATAAAGATGCACAACAAGAATAGCTCTAGTTCGCACTGTTATAGCTGACTCTATTTTTTTTGGATCTATATTATACGTATTTAAATCAGGCTCCACAAGAACAGGTTTTAGTCCAACTTGCATAATAGCGAGTATCGACGCGATGTAGGTGTTAGCAGGAACGATCACTTCATCCCCCGGATTAAAACCAAAATAACGTAGCGACAAAACCAGCGCGTCCAACCCCGATGCTACTCCGATACAATGCTCAACGCCACAATAGTTAGCAAACGATTGCTCAAATTCCCCAACTTCTTTTCCCAAAATATACCAGCCTCCATGCAATACGCTCTGGAAAATATTGGTATATTCCTCCATAAATTCCCTATTGACTTGCTGTAGGCTCTCGTAAGCGATCATGTATAAAATAGGGTTCGTAAATATAATCTGTTGAATCAAAATACTCGGAGGCGAGCACCATAAGGATTGCATCTTCCGAAAAATCAAACATCTGATGCCAGTCTTTGGGTTCCAAAATCAGGCATTGATCTGGCGAATGCAGTTCAAAAACGCGCTCATTAATTCCGTCCTGGTTATAAATAGCACAACTTCCTTTCAGGCAAATCGCAGCCTGTATCGTTTGATGATGCCGATGTCCGCCTCGGATAGATCCGTCTACGCCATAAATATAGAATATGCGTTTCACATCAAAAGGAATTACTTTTTCGATCACCGTTAGATGCCCTCGATCATCGGTGAATGTTTTTAGATCAATTTGGTAAGCCATTATCTTAAAAAATAGGATTGATGATAGTATTCTCTGAATTTGCCAAATACATATAATTTAAACATGCGGCGAAGCGAAGTTCTGATACGTGGAATTTCCTTGATTTCATGCGAAACAACAGTATTTGACAATGATTTTATCTCTCTTCCTGCACTTACTAATGTTCTTATGTAAGGTTTGTAAAGTAATTCTATGTCGTTATCGGTCATTACATAAGTGCCTGCGGGTATGAAGGAGTTTTTGTCCGCATATTTTAAGGCATGAAAGTGATAGAATATCACAGGAAATAATTGTTGACTAGCTAGTTCTTTACCCCAAATCTGACCTATTTTTCGTTCGAAATCATATTGTTGAACATTCCAAGGGGCTACCCCTCCACCCAAATGCTCCAGGACATGTATACCTGTAAACATTGTCGTCCATAGATCTAGGTATTTTTGATCGCCAAAACGGCCCGGCTCTCTGCGATTATAGCACCATTCTATACAAGCTGCACGCCACCACTCCAACACTGCTATGCCCTCAGCTGAGTTTTTAAA
This sequence comes from Sphingobacterium zeae, assembly GCF_030818895.1. Lineage (NCBI taxonomy): Bacteria > Pseudomonadati > Bacteroidota > Sphingobacteriia > Sphingobacteriales > Sphingobacteriaceae > Sphingobacterium > Sphingobacterium zeae. The sequence continues at coordinate 1,169,504 of NZ_JAUTBA010000001.1, read as the reverse complement.
GTAGACAAACTGTACGCAATAAGTTCCTCCAGATTCACTGTCTTCATACATTGGCGTATAGCGGTGTGGTGTGATAATTACAGACGCACCTTTAGCCTCCTCTATTAAAACGATAGGATCAGCATAGAAAAATAAATCGGCATCCAGATAAGTACAATTGGATAAACCAAACTTTCGAATGCTATATAAAATAATTGAAGGCGTACAAGTCCAGCAATATTCGCCTGCTGTACGGGTCGGTTTTATGGCAAATAATTGCTCATCTTCAAAATCCGACAGTGGAATAATAGTTGCTTTGGCGAGTTGTAATCTTGTCAATATACTGTAGCACTCATCATCAAATGCAAAAATATAAAGATGAAAGTTCCTCGCACATTTTTCAAGCGAGCGGTACATGGCCAATCCCCTTGAAAGATACAGTGAGTTAAATAGGGTGCAAAAATTATTCATAAATTATGTACTTTTTCAAAACTTCGTTTATTATTATTTGTCTTCATATGCAATCACCGCTCTCTTATCAAACACAATGAAATGCAGAACAAAAGCGTTAATAGTATTGAATCAAAAATTTTAATCATGGACAACAGTAAAAAACTTTATATCATCCGACACGCCAAAGCCGAAACTATTCCCGGGATAAATGACTTTGATCGTGCATTGACATCCGAAGGCATACAACATGCAAAACAGGTCGCGGAGAAGCTGACAGCTAAACTGACACTCAATGAAAATAGTGTCGTTATCAGTTCTCCTGCCAATAGAGCCTTACAGACCGCCCGTGTTTTTTTGGATGTAATGGGATCTCCTTCTTTTGATATTCAAATTGAAGAATCTATTTATGAATGCACCTACAAACACTTACTTTCCGTCATCAATACCATCCCAGATCATATTGATCATGTCTTACTCTTTGGCCACAATCCAACATTGACCGACCTGGTTGAATTTCTAACCAGAAAGTCAGCCTACCTCCGTACTTCATCATTTGCGGAGATTAAACTCGATACTGGTTTTACCTTTCAAATGCTCAGTGGCAATTGTGCCGATCTTGTACAGATCATTGATTAAAATTCTATTCAAAGAACAAATTGGTCAATTGACAATCGTCTTATCACTTCACGGCAGTTGATTTCATAGCCTTATCAATCACCAAAGGCACTGTTATCAAATCCAGATCATGTGAATAAACCACAAACTTCTCCACCCAACAGGGGTCGAATTTTTCCTTAAATTCCCTCAAACCTTTGGGTTGACGGAAGTATGTATTATTCTCATATAAGAAGTTGATAAGACGTTCTACAAGCCCTTTCTTCTTGTCGAATCCCGAAAAAGGAGCCAAACCCATATTCAAATAGGAATAGCCTTCTTCTTTACAATAATCCAAAAAACGGATAATTAACACATCCATATTCCCTCCTGGGGCATCCTGCAATTTGCGTATCAGATCATAAGTCGCTTCATCTGGAGCATAGTTGGGAATGATATTCAGAAATGCCAAAATCCGACCTTCGTTGTCTTCCAATGTAATTACATGGCTATTTTTAATCTTTCCAAGATCAAACATCCCCTGTGAGAAAACACGCTCCGAACGTTTCATATCCCTCAGCCAATGGTCTGAAACAACCTGCAATTTCTGCAGCAAACCATTTGATAAAGGAGCGCGATATAAATTGGATACAAATCCCTTCTTTTCAATACTATTTACCGCATTCCGCAATGACTTTCGTTTCTTGCCTTCCAATGAAAAGCTGTCTACATTTACAATAGCTTCCTCGCCGATTAAAAATGATTTCTTCCCTAGCTGTTTGAAAATTCTTAAGTATTTCCCATCGACACGATAATATGCTGTTTTTAAACTCGATCGACGACAGTACCGCTCAAAGGAATTAATTAGTTCTTTTATCACAGACTCTCTATCCTCACAGACTGGTCCCTCTAGGACAATGGCAAAACCATAACATTTTTTGTAGGCTATAAACCCTGTTTCTTCATCATTCAGAAAAATCTCTTTGTCACCATAGGTCTTAAAATAGTCTACGGGAGATTTACCATAACGTTCAAGCAACTTTTGAGCAAGTTCTATTTTTCCTTCCATCTCGACTACAGCTGATTGACAGGGATTGACCAGCCAATAAAATAATGCGGAAAGACTAACTACACTGAAAAAGTTAATAGAATACAAAAAATATTGACCAATAGCAGTCTGCGGTTCGGCTACATCTCCATTCAATAGTACAAAACTGTGTAATGTACTAGCTACCGCATTTACGATCGTAAAATCCATATTGAAATGCCTAGCGTTAAGGAAGTAAAATCCAATGATCCCATAGAGCAACACAACGCCAATAGGCCATAAAACCAAACCTAGATTAGGCATCGTCAGTTTGCGGTTGCTCTGTACAAAATAATGTCGCGATGAATAAAGCAACATCAGCAATACCAGAAAGGCAAACCAGGCTTCTTCAAAATCAAGTCCTTTGGATAGATTAGCAACAATGGAAAGTGAACACAATGCAACCGCAGCGTACCAGGCCGTACGCAGGCCTTTCAGTAAAAATCCCGAACACATAACCAGCAAAATGCCAAAAAACAGTACTGCAGCATTGGAAAAGTTGAGCGCATCATAGGATATAAACTGTTTGAGAACAGCAATCCGGCTATGAATTGCGGGTGTCAACACCGAAATAATATTGATGATACCCATCGCAAAAATAAAGACCGAAGGAAGTATCCGTACGAAAATATTGTTTTTATTAACGAAGAAGCTCATTCCACCCAATGCAAGCGGCCCCCAAAACTCAAATAGACGGTATAACAATGAGATTGAAATAGCCTGCTCTTCGGTGTAGCCAAAGCTGCACAAAACTACGACCATGGAAACTTCAATTAGCCCTACACCCTTCATCAGTGGAGAAAAACAATAAACCAATGTTCCCACAGCATAGGTCACGGTACAAGCCGACAAGGAAGTGTCAAAACCGAGCGCAAGCATGGCAATGTATATATGCAAGATGCCCACAAATTCAATCGCTGTTGCCCAGAGTAAACTTTGAAAAACAGCTTTAAAGTCTACACCATTTTCATTGAGTTCTTCCCAGATTGTCGCTACCGAAGGAAAATAGCGTACAGTTAAATGAAATGCTTGCCCCTGCTGATAAAATGAGCGGCAATACCATCCAAAGGCAATCAACAAGGCCGTAAAAGCGAGCATTATCCCAACCAATTGCAGATCGAGCCCAGCGATTCCTATAAAAAGAAAGACTACGAGGCAAAGTATAAAGAGAGAAACCAAGCTAATAACTGCATAAATCACTGAGGCAAGATTGGAACTCGAATCAGAGATCCCTTCTTGATTGACCTCCTTCTTGAAAAATGCTAAGGAAGTAAATCCACCGGCAGGCAAGAATACACTAATAAAGTTTCTTTTCAGAAACAAGCGAGTAGCCCCACCAAGTGAAAGTTTTTGTCGCAAAGATTTGAAACTATAGACGTAAACCAACCCCTGCATAGCGATATAGGCTAAAGAAATCACCATACCTACCGCGATCCAAAATAAGGAGCTTGATTGGATAAGCTGTAAAGAAGAGGAAAGTTCCTGCCGTTGATTGGCAAAAAAGTATAAGGCTCCAAAGATCATTAATAGTCCCAGAAAGGATTTCCAGATCAACATTTTGTTCTTCATCATGCTACTGCGCTACTGTTTTTTCTTACTGCTATTTATGTAATGACACCATTTCTTGTAAATAGTCCCAATACATTTTTACAATTTAAAAATCGACACCAATTTTCGCCCGTACACCCCAGGGCGATACCCCCGGATTGTCCAGATAGGTAAAACGACGAACCAGATCTATACGCAGGATCTTGAAGATATTACTCAGCCCGACGCTACCTTCCACATAAGCCCCACGATTGAGCGAAAATAACTGCGGTTCGCTGGGATGCTTAGGAGTTGTATCAAAGTTTTTGGTATAGCGATTGGATGCATCTACTTTACCGTAGAGCACTTTTACCGAAGCGATTTCACGAAGATCCAACTTCTTAAGGAATGGGATCTTATTCAGAAAAAAACCATTGAAAGAATGCTGCAGCAACAGCGATGTATATTTATCACTCATAAATTCCATGGAATTCATCAAATTATACGAGTTCAACTGATAGGAATAAGTCTGGTTTGCACGGTGGATAATCATGAGTGGATAGGGAACTTTGCCAAACTGTATACCAGACTCGAATACAGCATCCGTAAAACCAAATTGTGATCCATAGAATCGCTTATTCGCGCTAAAGATGAAACGCTGATAATTATAATCTCCGCCCAAAACGCCCTTCACACCTATCTGTGCCGCCAATGTAAAAACAGGTTTTCCTGTATTAATGATACGTCTATAGCGTTTTCCCTGATAGATTTTTTCCTCAGGAGCCCAACGTAACTCCCCCGTAAAAGCTGAGGTCCACAACTCGTTGTCACGACTCCGTCTGAATGCGCTATGGTCAAACTTGAGAATCCCCGCAGGACTTAAAATCTGATTGAAGAAACCCAGTTTAAACGAAAGATGGTTTTCAAATTCCTGAAAGTATTCCACCTGTCTCCGTTGCAGATAAAACATCTTATCATTTTCACCCCGTCTAAAAGAAAGCAGAAAATTATCATTGTCAATAAAATTAAAATCCTGCCCCGGTACCTGAACTTCCTTATTCACTTTTACACTAAGCAGTTTGACCGGGAACTTATACACGGATTGCTTATTAAAAGAATAGGTTGCACCCAGATTATATTTCCATTGCCTATCTCTGGTACCGTATGCTGCATACCCCTCCAATAGCAAGGTTTTACTAAATGCATCAGTTGTATTGCCCCCAAATTTAAACCGGCTACCCTCTATTGGATTAAAACTGTAAAATGAAGGAACAGATCCAATCTCAATCACACCACGACCATAGTAGCCCGACATGATAAAAGATCCTAAAGCCATCAGGTTTTTAAAAGACTTTGATTGTTTTAAACTGTCAATATTGGTAAAAGCCTGCTGTTCCAGTTTACTTAGCTTTTCGGGTCTTGTCTGTTCCCAATTGATCGCATTGGGGTTCTCAGCCCCCCGACCGGTTACACCCTTTACATTCAATGATAGTTGTAGAGAATCCAGCACAGAACGATTGGTTACTTTCTCACCAAACAATCCCATGCCATCCTTAAAAATCCCTAGATCTATCCGAAGCACACCTCTACTGAGAAAAAAACGGTGAGCCTTATCTTCTACATAATTTAACTCAATATTTAGGCTTCGTACCCAATTGATATTCGTTGCCTCATTGATAGATAGTTCAGCTTGGTCTAACGCATAGGTACCATCCAACCGAATATAAATGTAACCCGAAAACAACGCATCTTCCCTATTCCGTGGCTCTACCCTAATTTTAACATGCCATGGTTTTTTCTCTTTTAATGTATCGACCAGATAATATTTATAAAAGGATGGCCCCAGTGTGGCGATGGGGCTTAAAAAGCGTCTATTTCCTATGGACACATCCGTATCATAGATATTTGTTTCGCCGTAGATCTTATCCAGGTATTCATCAATACCATCTTCATCCAGATATTGGTCTACACGTGATTGGTTCTCCCCCAATAATACAAACGTATTTCCCTTGGCCTTATCCAATTGGCGCTGTCCGATTTTTTCGTCCATAAATATTGGCACCAATGATCTACCGGGATATTTCAAAGTATCCATACCCTGTTTTAAAAAAACAAAACGTTTCAATAAACGGGATTTATCTACTTTTTGATTCTGGATAGCGAGCGACATGGAAAGCTTCTCGTATTCTCGGTAGTTGCCAATGGCTGCATTCAAAGCATTATTTTCATCGCGCCTTTCGATCACTTTATGGATCAAATCCACCGTTGGATTATGTTTATTTGAGTATTTTTTTCTCTTGGGTGCAAGTACGACAACCTCATCCAAGCTTTGTTGCTCATCTTCCAATCGGATGATAAGCACTTTCTTTCCTTGTGCAACGCTCATCGGGAATAGCTGTTTTTTGTAACCGACGGCGCTGAATATCAACGTCCAGTTATCAGGCATAGAAGACATTGAAAACTGTCCCTCTTTGTTTGTACCAACAGATTTTGTGGTATTGGAAAGCTTTACTGTTACACCTTGGATTGGTTTTTCGGTTGTAGCGTCCAGGACAATACCTGTCAGTGAAGCTCCTTGTCCAAATATTCGAGAAGTAAAGAACACTAAAAACAATAAAAAACGATATCGCATAAAAAAACCTTGCATCTAAATTCAATAAGATGACAAGGTTTATCTAAAAAAGTCCTAATAAGAATCTTATCTTAATCGAATCGTATTGTATATTGTTTTAAAATCGCGATTGTAGTTATGTGGTCCGGCCAATACATCGACTTTTAGTCCCGCGTTTCGATACATTCTCACAAGATCTTCCTCTCCCTCACGACAAAACACATAAGTAGCCGGAAATTGCCTTAGTTTCATAATTTCAGCGAGCACATCATAGCCATTTGCTTTCTGCTTCCAGTTGAGCATGGTCGAAATTGTTACCTCAAAACTTGCATACTGATCCGGTGATAAAAAAGTCACATGCCGGATCGTTTTTTTTAACGGATCTGAAAAATTACTGAGGACAAAAGGTAACACACCCGCCGAAAATGAATGACCGATAATATAGATCTGATCGCAGTTCCATTCCTTTTTGAAATGATCTATATACCGTTCAAAATCCAGCCCCGCTTCCTGTGGATCTTTCTTCTTCCAAAAATATTTTTTAGCATCAATCACCAGCCGGGGATATCCCTCCTGTGTAAAATAAGCAAGTAAACTCTTGCTAAAATCATTATAGCCACCATCCCCTGTGATAAATACCAGCATGGTTTTCTGTTTATTCGTGTTATCCTTAAGTGGTATTACATAGTTAGGAAGATTGCCTGCCTGGATAAATCCACTCAAACATAAGCAGAAAAACAAAAGCATAAGTAGCGTGACCGCTCTAAATTGTTCAGTTTTCATTGTTGTAAAATGATAAATTGGGTATATAAAATTATTTGCTGTTTCTAATATCTTTTATCGGGATCGTCTTATAAACGCCGTCCATAACATAGAAAAAGCCAAGCGTATTACCTGAAACATTTCCTTCCACATTTGCAGGAACCGCAGACAATAGGCCCTTCCATTCCGTCTCCTGAAAGAGGTTGTAAAGGAATCGTGCATAGCGTGGTGACACAGAAAGCTTAAACACCATCAGACTATCCTTTTTTGACATCTCGTAATTATAGGTACGTCCAAGCAATGTATTGAGTACATTAGGGGCTCCTAAGCGATAGCTATAACTAAACGGTAACCGGAAGGTAGAGATATCTTCATTTGAAAAATCTTTCTGAGGTATAATCAACCATTTATTGGAAGTTTTCATACCAAATAGATGTTTGCTGACTTTAACTTCCCAACTGTTATTTATGCCTCTCTTTTCAACTGGCAAAAACGCCTTTTCAATAGGGACAGTTGGCACCAATTGGTCCTGTGCTTCATACAGTTTACCATTCAATGCTATCCGTAACTGAAAGATATTTCCGACTGTATCCTTCAAGTTAAATAGCTCACCCATATAGAGCCCTTCTCCCAATTCTTCGAATTCGATTGTATTTGGTCCATTAACGATCTGCACTGTAGCACCAGAAACCCCGACAGTCATCCCATTTGAATGCAATCCATCTAATTTTTTCAATTGAATATACTGTTCTTTATACATCGTATTGATCCCACCTTCGACGATCATATCATAGGACTGTCCTGTATCCACCTCTGATTTCTTGCAAGAAAGTAGCAGGCAACAACCGATAAAAATCAAAAATATTCTCATATTAAAATCTCATTGCGTAACTGATTGATGGTACCCGTCCAGAGAACGAGTTTTTTTTGATAGCTAAGTTTCCATTACTATCTTCCGAAAAACTATAATAAAGCGGATTCCGCTGATTAAAAACATTGTATAAACCAAAATTCAATGTATGCCGTGTACCCCGTTGCCGCTGTTGACTAGTTTCCAGATCTACTGAGCAATTCAGATCCAATCGACTAAAAGTGGGCATACGCTGAGAATTACGGCTGGAATAAACTGGTACGTAGATCCCCTCGTATTCCATAAATCCAATTGGATAAGTTAAAGGTCTTCCAGTATGAATTGTATAGAAAGCACTAAAATGAACACTGCGTCCCAAGTCATAAGACAAATTACTCTTAAGCACGTGAGGGATATCAAAGTTAGCTACATATTCCTTCCCTTTGTTGATCCCATTTATCTTTCGAAAAGATCTAGACCAACTATAGAGTATGCTAGCTGACAAATCTCCAAAGCGCTGGTTGATGGACAATTCCAGTCCATAAGCCCGCCCATTTCCCTGTCGCAACTGCGTTTCGATAAAAGGATTGAGAATGAGCTGTGCATGGTCAATCAATTCGACCTGATTTCCCATTTTCTTCCAATAGCCTTCCAGCCCAATATTGCCTTTATACATTAATCTATTGACACGAAAAGAAAATACATCCGCATACTGCGGTTTTATATTTGGACCCGCGGGTACCCATGCCTCCAAAGAGGAAAATGCGAGCTCATCATTTTGCAAGAGTTGCAAGTATTGATAGCTCCGACTATAACCCAATCGTAATGCATAATCTGCTCCCAATTTATATTGTAGCGAGAGGCGAGGCTCCAAACCATAATACGATTTCTTTTTTTCAGCATCATTTGCCAATGGTTTTGATTGCCCAGTACCAAGAAGATAATAACGTCCAAAAGACGTATTAAAGAAAGCATTTACCCTGGTCCCAATGATAACGCGAAATGCAGAATCTACTTTCCAGTTGAAAGAAATATAACCCGCATAATCATAGGCCTGTGCCCTAAAGATATTATCTTCGTTATTGCTATTTATAGGAGATATCTCCCCTGGTTTAAAACGATGCAGTGTCCCCTGAAGTCCAAAATCCAAGGTACGATCTAAACCCATAAAATAGGTGAAATCCGATTTCAAACTGAGATCACGTATTCGAGTCAGCCAGATTTGATTATCCGGAGATTCCGGCTTACTGATATCCAACTTATTATGGTAATCGCTGAATATCGCGGAGAGGTTTAGAAACAATCGCGAACTATGCACATGGTTCCAACGTAAGGTTGAGGTCCAATTGCCCCAGCGATTTGTATTTTTATTCGATGAGGTAACTTTATCCTGGCCATAATACCCAGATAAATAGATACGATTTCTATTGTCAAGTGTATAGTTCAATTTGACGTTATAGTCGCTATAGTTACCTTTTACATTGAACAGGCGATAATCCGTATTCAATACATTGGATAGACTGGTCCGTGCAGTAGCAATAAAGGCACCTTTACCTTTTTTAATAAAAGGTCCCTCTGCTCCCAGTCGCGTAACAAGCAAACTGGCTCCACCAAAAACATGGAAATTATTGGCATCACCATCCCTCGTGCTCATATCCATAATAGAGGAAAGACGTCCACCTAAATTTGCAGGAAGTGCATCTTTATACACTTGCGTATTTTTTAAGATATCTGAATTAAAAACAGAGGTTAAACCAAATAAATGCGAAGGATTATAGACCACCGCCTCATCAAGAAGAATCAAATTCTGATCCTTACCACTCCCGCGAACAAATAAATTACTTCCTCCTTCCGTCAATCCGTTGATACCATTTTGCATTTGTAAAACCTTCATAATATCGGCCTCACCTTTATAAAATGCATTTCTGCGCGCTCGAGGCCAGTTAATTTTATCAGTAAAATGACCGGTATATTGGACCATCAACGAAGAATCTATATCCACCACAACTTCATTTAGGCTCAAACCCGCAGGTGCAAGCTTAATAAGTACGTAGCCATCCTCCAGTTGGGAGTTCAATCGAACCGCACGGGTCTTATAACCCAAATAGCTAACAAAACAACTGTAATCTCCTTGCGGAAGCGTAAGTGAATAAAATCCATATTTATTGCTCAGGCTGCTTTTATTCTTCTCAGGGATCATTAAGGTCGCACCGATCAAACTCTCCCCACTTAAACTATCAACAACACGTCCTTTAATGGTAAAATCCTTATCTTCCTTATAGAAAATCAATGCCCGATTGATCATTGTAAAACCGATTCTAGAATCCCTCAGCAAATAATGTAGTACTTCCTCCAGACTCGCCTTATTGAAATTTCTGCCATAGATGATATTTTTATTGAAAATCTGCTCATCGTACGACATTGACAGACCATAGTTTCGATGAATCTCTGTCAAAATCTGAATAATCTCTTTATTTTGGGTGTCAATGGATACCTGGATATCAGCTAGATTATTTTGACCCAGTGATTTCGAACCGGTCAAAATAAACAGCCCGAAAAAAAGGAGAAAACGATACAGAACAATACCCTTCATATCAATAATCCCTGGCCGCTATTCGTAGATACTATATCCTTTTTTGCTTGCTTTCCATTTCACATTTAAAGTCTTGGAAAGAATCTGCACAATTTCATTAAGCGATTGCCCATCGAAATACATACTCAGCTTCCGTGCTTTCAGCTCCTCACCGACCACAACGATATTCGATTGAAAGCGCTTTTCAAGATCCAAACAGATATTATCTAAGCGTTCATTGGAATAGCTGAGTTTTTGCGCTACTTTATGATCATTGTCCAGAGGGCCAAGGTCAATCTTTGACAGAGATGCTGTCTCACGTTTAAAAAATCCCTTTTCATTCTTTTGCAGAATCAGTTCTTTTGCTGCAGGCCCTTTTCCGCCACTCAAAGCCACAACACCCTCTGTCACCAGGACCTCTACATCTTCGGCGATCAAATTGATTTCAAAGGAAGTCCCTATATCGCGTACATAATTATTGGCTAGGTCGACCACAAAGGGAGATGTCCTCCCATGCTTCACATCAAAAAATGCTTTTCCTTTTTTTAGTTCAACAAAACGTTGCTGGTCGAACGTACGCTTATTGAATACAGCTTCAGCACCAGCATGTAGTATCATGACCGAACTATCGGGCAATATAATAGGCTCCTCTGCAGCTGACCCATATAATCTGACCTCATAGCCCATCCAGCGATCGAAGTTCAGGTAGCTAGCAAACCCAATCAATAGCAACACTGCCGCTGCAACGAGTTTCACCCAGGGGTTCCAGATCGTTTTTATAGGAGTAAGTTTTTGTTCCTCTTTATCTGTGGTCTTTTTATCCAACTGTTGTTTAAATCTTTCCCATTGATTATTGGCATCCACTTTTTTATACTGCTCCAACACTATAAGGTCACTGGATATCATGCTGACTTCATCATATAGCTTACGATTCTCCAGATCCTCAGAAAGCCAACGTTCAAGCAACAGCCTTTCCTCTGCGGAAATAACCCCATCCAATTCTTTCTGGATCAGATCATAAGGAATAAATCTTGAAGTATTGTTTTCTTCCATATCTATAAGATAATAAACTGAACAAAAAGTCCTAATGAAAAAAATAAAAAGCCAATTAAGAGCAACAGGTACGTTCTTTGTTTGGCCAAGGCGACCCGAATTTTATCATAGGCAATGGTCAAATGATTTTTAACGGTTTTAATGGAAATCCCCAATTGATCGGCAATTTCCTGCTGCTTCATTTTATCATACTTACTCATCAGAACAATTTTTCTACACTGAGGAGGTAGACTCTCCAGTATACTTTCGATCATCAGCAGTTTAGATTCGTATAGCGCAGCGAAATCGGCTTGATCTTCATCGTCTGTCAGATCCAGATCCTTGATATAATCATTATTTCTATCCAGCAGGCGCTGATTCTTTTTGAGGTGAGTAAGGGAGAGATTGATGACACTGCGTGACAGATAAGCTCCCAATGATTGATTAATAGCTAGCCTGCCCGCATTTTCCCATAACATCATAAACACATCGTTTGTCAACTCTTCGGCGATCGCTTCATCTCTCACGTACCGAAAAGACAATGTATACAATTTACGGAAATGGGCTTTATAAATAGTTTCAAAAGCATCTCTGTCTTTATGAACTATCTTTTTAAGCAGGTCAACCTCGTTTGACATAGGACTTCGGTAAAGCTAATAATAATCGCATGTAAAAGTAATGAATTTCATCAAATTAACCTGTTCTTATTGAAATGAAAAAATAAAGTTCTTCTCTTGGGAAAACAAGGCATTCTCCAAGACAACACGCCAAATAACAATCAGATTTCTTTTTCTGAATATCTATTCCTAAACGAAGAAACAGAAAGCTATGCTACAACAAAATCTTTCCTCCATTTTCACTACCTTCGTCTTATGGCGAATCAATTGCAATTTGAAAATTCACCGTACCTCAAACAGCATGCACACAATCCGGTAGATTGGATGCCTTGGGGGCCGGAAGCTTTAAATAAAGCAAAAGACGAAAATAAACTGATTATCGTAAGCATTGGCTACTCCGCTTGCCATTGGTGTCATGTGATGGAGCGCGAAAGTTTTGAAAATTCTGCCATCGCCCAGACCATGAATAAATTCTTTGTCTCGATCAAAATCGATCGTGAGGAACGCCCCGACATTGACCAAGTTTATATGTTAGCTGTCCAATTGATGACGAATGGGGGCGGATGGCCTTTGAACTGTATCTGTTTACCAGATGGTCGCCCGATTTATGGCGGCACCTATTTTAAACCGCACGACTGGCAGAACATCTTGTTACAAATTGCTCAAATGTGGGAAGAGAAGCCCGAAGTCGCATTGGAATATGCCGAAAAGTTAAACAACGGTATTCAACGGGCTGAAAAACTACCTATCCACTCCATTCCCGAACAGTATACTAGTGAAGACTTACGTGAAATTGTAACACCATGGACCGAAACTTTCGATAGAAAAGAAGGCGGTTATCAAAGAGCTCCAAAATTTCCTCTACCAAACAATTGGTTGTTTTTTCTAAAATATGGAGTACTTGCCGATGATGAAGAGATCTTGAACCATGTGCATTTTACATTGAAAAAAATCGGATCTGGCGGTATATACGACCAGATTGGTGGTGGTTTTGCCCGCTATTCAGTAGACCACTATTGGCATATCCCTCATTTTGAAAAAATGCTGTATGACAACGGCCAGCTACTTTCGCTTTATGCCGAAGCTTATCAACAAAATAAGGATCCATTCTATAAACGAATTATCGAAGAAACGATTGCTTGGGCCGAACGGGAAATGCTTGCCCCCAATCATGGTTTCTACAGCGCTCTTGATGCCGACAGTGAAGGTATTGAAGGAAAATACTATTCCTTTTCAAAAGCCGAATTCGATGAAGTACTGGGCAATGACGCTGGCTTATTTAGTCAATACTTTAATATTACAGAATCGGGCAACTGGGAGGAAGAGCAAACGAATATTCCTATTTGCGCCATAAATGCAGACCAGTTAGCTGCAAAGGTCAATATGACAGCTGACGAATGGGCAGAGTTTCTAAAAGATTCAAAGAAAAAATTATACGACTTCCGCGAAAAAAGAGTACGCCCGGGACTGGACCATAAACAATTGACTTCTTGGAATGCCTTATTCTTAAAAGGACTCATAGATGCCTATACCAGTCTGGACAACATACATTTTCTGGAACTAGCTTTAAATAATGCACAATTTATATGTAATGAACTTATCCAAAACAATGGGCAATTATTGCATCAGCCAAAAGATAAAAATAGAACGATTGCAGGCTTCCTCGATGATTATGCATTCACGGTTGAAGCGTTCATAGTATTGTATGAGGCTACATTTGACTTCAATTGGTTAACGAAAGCAAGACAGCTTGCTGACAAAGCTATTGCCTTATTTTACGATGGATCGCAAAAAACTTTTTATTATACATCGTCGGAAGCGGAGCGACTCATCGCGCGAAAAAGCGAAATTATGGATAACGTAATCCCCTCTTCTTCATCGACCATGACCAGACAACTCAAACGTCTAGGTCTGCTATTTGATGATGAAAATTATATCGCCATATCAGACCAATTGTTAGCGAATGTATTCCCTCAAATCAAGACTTATGGTTCGGCCTATTCAAATTGGGCAATATTATTGCTAGAAGAAAGGTATGGAATCAATGAAATTGCATTGACGGGCAATAAAGCGATGGCTTTTAAACATGAGCTCGATCAATATTATATTCCAAATAAAATTGTTCTTGGCGGTACAGAAGAAAATCTTCCACTTCTAAAACATAGGGTCGGAAAGGAGACAAAAGCTTATCTTTGTAAAAATAGGACCTGCAGTCTGCCTCAGGATTCAATAAAAGCGTTAATAAATTATATTTAATAAACGGTAGCCTCGGCTTCCAAAAATCAAAATCAGATGGCTATAAAAGCAAACGACGTCGTAGCATTGACGTACAGACTTCACACAGTAGAAAACGGTGAAAAAGTTTTCGTTGAAGAAACAACTGCAGAACAACCTTTAGATTTCTTATATGGTGTAGGTATGATGTTGCCTAAATTTGAAGAAAACATCGCAGATTTAAACATTGGTGATAAAATTTCATTTGAATTGGCACCTGATGATGCTTACGGTCAAAAAGACGAAAGAGCATTCGCACAGTTGCCAGTAGATATGTTCAAAGAAACAGGATTACCTCCAGTGGGAGAAGTATTACCTTTGCAAGACAACCAAGGAAACCAATTCCGCGCTGTGGTAGCTGAAGTTACTCCAGAAATTGTTGTTGCTGATTTAAACCACCCAATGGCTGGTAAAACATTAAATTTCGATATCGAAATCTTAACTGTACGTCCTGCTACTGAAGAAGAATTGTCTCACGGACATTCACATGGTGTAGACGGTACGCAAGGTCACTAATTGCGGCCTAGATAAAGCAAAAATAGGGCGCCAAAATGGCGCCCTATTTTATTTATAACTTTTTAAAAAATTATACTGTCCTCAAACGCAATCGATATGTTGACATTTTCGGAAAAAGTAGTTTTATTTAACAAACAACTTCATTATCAAGGGAATTTACCTATAGGGTTCAACGTCATTAATCCTTATCTTGATAATCCCGAGACATTGGTTGTGATGGAACAGTTTTACAAAAAATTTTATCAGGATAACTTACAAAGAAAATTCATTATCGGCATTAATCCGAGCAGGCATGGCGCAGGTGTAACGGGTGTTCCTTTTACCGACACGAAAAGATTAGCTAGCGCATGTGGTATACCAATGCGTTCAGCACACACGCATGAAATATCCTCTGTTTTTATGTACGATATGATCGAAGCCTATGGAGGACCAAGTATTTTCTACAAGCAGTTTTATATCAATTCACCTTTTCCACTGGCAATTGTCCGTGAGACAAATCCCAACAACTGGATCAATGCAAACTACTATGACGATAAGCAGCTTTTTGAAATGGTGAAGCCATTTATGGTTGAATCTCTCAAACAACATATCGCCATGGGGCTCGAAACGGATCAAGTCTTCGTCCTCGGAAAGAAAAATGCTACCTTCCTCGCAAAAATCAACAAAGAAGAGAAACTATTTGGAGAGATGATTATTCTGGATCATCCCCGCTATATCCAACAATATAAATCAAAGGACAAACAACACTATATTGACAACTATATCCAATTATTAAGTGGTTTATAAAATGTGGATAAACATGTTAATTAACTGATAAACAAAATCTGTTGTGTTAATAAGTAGTATCACCTTTTAAGAGGATATTTGCTTTTATATAATCTCCATTGTAAATTCATATCCAATAGGTAGCCTATATACTGTTTTACCGTTATTATTTTTAATCAGAGAGTCCGTGTTCTATACGTTATTTCAATCTCCTTCGACAATGATTCGAGGCATCTTCGGGCCTTATTCGTACTTACGAGCACATAAGAGCGTTTTCCGACAGTCTTGCTATCGCCTTATCTCCGAGTCTGACTCGGACTCACCACGGACACATGTTGCGCTCACTACAGACTTATCTCGAGTAGGTGACGAAGCTGTATCAAAGCAGATACGAAGCTGCATCGAACCTCCATTGAAGCAGTAGTTTTACACCTATACAAACTTCGAAAACGATTCTTGCCTACGTCACTCATAAAAATATCAATGCAATTTTCATAATAGGCTTTTACTGGCTATTATGAATTTAACAATTGTTGGTCAAAGGCAATTTTAAATCTCCCAAAAATAAACAATTATTTGGCTTTCAGTATTTTAATTTGCAAATTCAACCCATGGCTATATTGGAAAATGGGAATCTAAAAGGCTTGGTTGGAAACCTTGTCTTTCGAAAATCAAATGAAAAAACTATTGTGCAGACTGCTCCAGGGCGTAAAACAAAACAAACGAAGAGCACAAAAGCAGCTGCTACAGATTTTGGTCATGCGAGTACTGCAGGATCCCGCATACGACATATAATGGCTGAAGTTCACCTCAAATTGCACGATAGCAATATGCACAATCGCCTGATCAATCAATTGAAAAGAGTCACCCGCCCAAATAGAGCGCCTCTGGGTGAAAAGACGATTCGAGGCGGAAAGATCGATCGGATAGTAAACTTTCAATTCAACGACAAATGCCATATGCATGACTACATGCATTTTGATCCAGAAATAAAATTGTTGGATAAAAAACAAATTGCCATAAAGTTCCCAAAATTTGACATGCAAAACGATATTCATCGTCCAAAATACTGTAATCTCATGAAGATAAATCTGATGATTGTCGTATTTAATTTCGAAAAACAGATCTATGTCCGTAGCCACAAACACCAAATTCCGTTGAGCTTACAGGCAGATCCTAGAACTGTTGAATTGGAAGAATTACGATTTGATGTGAACGATCGAGATGCTGAGACCGTACTTATTGGAATGAATATCGAATACTATGAAAGATTTCGCGAAGATTATGCCCTGCTCAATAGTAAAGATCTGCATCCTGCGGCAATTGTCGGTGCATTTATTATTTAATCTTAAAAGCAAAGTATTTACATAGGCACTATAGAGAAAGAAATACCTTAATTGTTTATCATTGATATCACCGAAGAGGCGATTCGATTAAACACGCTATTACAATTTCTCAATCTCCTCAATTGACAATCCTATAATATCAGCTATGACCTTGGAATCAAAACCGCTCTTCAACATCTTTAAGGCTGAGATTCTCTTCTCAGCTTCAGCTTTCGCTCGTTCCTCTTCCCGACCTTTTTCTATTCCCTTTTCCATGCCTTTTTTAATGCCTTTTTCCATGCCTATACGTTCCGCTGTAAGGCGAATGCTTTCCGCATCTCTTTTATCCTTAAGGCTCAATTCATATGCTTTCATATCTTCTGAATTTAGATTTGACACCTCTCCTATGTCAAAGATAAGACCAAAGACACGCTTATCCAAAAATTTCGGTATTTCATTGAGTTTAGACATATGTTTGAAAAGATAAAGCCACATGTCCATAAAACTTTTTATCTCAACCTCCTCTTTGCGAAAATTAGGCAAACAAAGAAGTTTAAAGCCTAACTTATCATAAAACTGTTCACCTTTCTCACGATCACAAAGTACCACATCATAATAGTATCGATCATTATCAATGTTATCCAATGCAAAATTAAGAATACCAATGAAGTAAACTTCTGGTAACTCATAGGTATTTCCGCTATGTCCGCGTGTAACTAATGTATGTATAAGACGCGAGCTGTAATAAACCATACGATCACGGAAAAAATCTTGGGGAAGTTATTGCATTTCGACAATTAAATGACTTAATTGCTAAACAATTTCAGCCTGATTAAAAAGTTCAGAAATGAATATTATTTCAAACTATCTAATCTACTATAGACCATTGCCTTAAAAGTTCGTTGATGGCTCGACCACGCGTCTGGCTTGAACAATATCTTAATGACGTCGCTTTCATAATTATCGGTTATCTTGAGAATCAGTTGTTCAAGTGCCGATGGATCCGTACGATAATCAATCTGTACATTAGCTGCGATAGCACGCAAGAATCTTAGCTTATCGTGGGCATAAAGATATTTCCAAAATTTCAGTAGTACAGAAGGACGAACACGATAATCTATCACCTCAAGCATTTTTTTATAATTCTTTTCATATTCCAATATCCTGAAATACAGCTCATCAGACCCTGCATATCCCATATTATTGCGAAGCATACTCAATGTCCTCGTCCTAAATTTCTTCTTGAGCTCCTCATCGTTGGAATGATCCATTATAAAAACGTAATCAACAATATTCGGAGCACTTGAAAATTTTTCCATTTTAATAGAGGCAAGCTTGCTAAAATCTCCACTATCCGCGTATATGTCCTCTAAAATCTCCAAAAAAGGATCATTATAAGTTGAATTTACATTGCCAGCGATCACCCTGTTGCAATAATCAATCGCTTTGTTGGGATCATGATCTCTTATTGCTTCTATTAATTTCAAATTATACTTCGCTTCCCATTGGCGGGGTACAAAATAATCAGCACTGTTGTCAAACATATTATTCTCAAGCAATACATCTAAAAAGAAGCCATCAACCGCTACGGACATGTAATAGTGCCCTTCTAACAGGGAGGTGATCAGATCTTCTATTTTGTCGGCCAGTAAACGTTTCCGTTCTATAGAAGAACTTTCATAGATCTGTATAAACAACTCCAGCATCCCCCCCTGTGCGTTATCCTCCGCCCACATTTTATCCCAATACGAATTTGTCAATGCGGCCCACTGTATGTCAGAATCAACATGAGCGATGATTCCAGCTATTTTCGAGTTTCCGGTTTCAATAAACTTTCTAAAACGCGTGCCCGTATAGAAAAGTTTATATTCAAGGTCCAAAACAGCTTGATATACTGCTGAAAACAGATCAATGATTTTTTCGTTTCCGATATTCAGCGCTAAATACTCCCAAAAAGGCTCAAGTGCCTTTTCCCATAGCTGCACAATCTTCTTAACTTCTGAAGCTTCTATTTTCTTTCGTTTACCCACCACCGAGGTAACTGCATCTTTTAAAATTTTATCGACATCCGCCGACTGATATTCTTTTTGATTTTTCCCGAATTTCAACAGAAACTGTAATTCAATATCTTTATTGGATTTGAAAAGTTCCAAAAGCCAAGAGGCTAGTGCTTCCTGTTCTAAGGTTAACAACAGTTGTTCACTCGCTTTCACCTTCTTCCCAATGGCTGAATTTGCGTTTTTTTTCGCGGTCAAAGGGTTCTCCGTATTTGTCGAGAGCATCAGGAGTATCGCGATTTGATGTATACAATAGGTATCCCTGCGTCCACAGTCGCATGAATGACCGACAATATCATCTTTATCCAACTGGATATTTACATCATAAGATTCCCCCCCCTCATCTACATAAGCCACAAAATTTCCTTTACTTTCAACTTCCTCCAATTCACGAACGACGAGTTTTTTAGCTTTTGTAAGCTTGGTTTCACTCTGCTTAGCTAAGATCTGTGCTATTCTCATTTTGACTTGTATTTCTAACCGGATATCCTTCTTGTTAAGCATTCTCCATAAACTATCATCCAGTCCTTTTAATTGATGGATAATCACTAAATTATGTTTTCTTTCCCGTATAGACAACACAATAAAAGGCTGGAATTTAGTTCCAGCCTTTTATCATTACTGCGATGCCTAAGCGATCTAATTTATTACTTTATTCTTGGTAATATCATCGTAGATTACCTTAATTTTACCTCCCTCCATTAGCAGCCCCCGACTGCGTCCTTTCAGTCGGTTGGATTCGTTATTGACATTCACACCGTACACTTTCCCTTCATAAAAACTACTTACTTCAGGGAAAATGGTATGCCCTACAAAAATCTGCTTAGCACCATATATTTTCATCATGTTATTCAAATCCTCTTCACCCAACGGATGGTATTTTTCCTCCTTTACCACCATACCACGGTACCATAATGGACCTTCGCTTCCAAAAAGAAATGATGCCGCCTCCGACTGCTGCCGCTCTTCTTTCGTATGGAACAGATAACGGCGGACAGAATCATTGACTGCAGGAATAGTCCATTTTGGATCCAACATTGCCGTACTCAGCCCCGCATGGACAAAAAGATAATCACCTATTTTCTCCATCGTATTCTTGCTCTGTAGCCACCGTCCCAATTCCGTCTCTGATGACCAAAAATCACGGTAGCTCCTGCCGATGGAATCCGCTAATACCTTATATTTATCCTGCGTATATTTATAATTTCCACGCATCAACATTTCCTCATGATTGCCCAGCAAAAAATGAACCTGTCCTCCAGCCTTAACAGCTTCATGTTCCAATTTATAAATCAGCCAAAAAATAGGCAGGACATCTTTTCCCCGATCAAACACATCTCCTATAACGACTAGCTGATTCTTTCCAAAAGTCCACTCATAGTTCGCATTAACCACCTTTTGCGCCTTTAAAATAGCATAAAAAGAGGCAAAGTCACCATGCGGATCGGAAAGTACTATGATCTTGTCGCTAGGACGATAAACCTCTTTGGGAACTGTGATAGGATGGCGCGAAACCTCAAAGTGATACTGACCATCTTCTGTGGACACCGAGAAAGGCTCTTTAATTAAATTATCGACTTGTATCTTTCCATCAACTACGCGTACAGATTTGGTATTCCCCGCTTCGTAGAAGAAATAAGGGCCATCATGTTGCCCCAACAGCTGTTGAGCCTGTGCATGTAACTGCTGAAAACCAAACAATATAAAAAGTAAAAAGTACTGTGTACTGATCCAGTTTGGATCAGTACACAGGTGTTTAAGATTATATTTCCGATTGTTTTGCATCGTGAACTATTTTAATAGCCGGTATTTTGAACAATATTTGGATTTACGTCTATTTCCCTTCTCGGAATAGCCATCTGCGTTTTGAAGTATGTTCGGTCAAATGACTTTGTCTCAGGTCGCAATAAGGGCGAAACGTGCGCTTTACCTTTACGTTCTATCCGTAGATTATTACGCATTGCGTCAAATAAACGATGACCTTCACCAACGAGCTCACGACGACGTTCTTCCATCACACGGTTCAGGTCTACCGTTCCACTTACCGACTTGGCCGGATTAGCACGCTTGACAATGGCATTTAAATAATTAAGTGCATTGCTATTATCACCCAATTTCACCGCTGCCTCAGCCGCAATCAGATATGCTTCCGATAGCCGAAGAACCGGAATATCAGCAAATTCAGGATTTTCATTCTCCGCCGTGTTGCCCGGATATTTATTCAAATAGTAATAATCGACCTGCTTACTGGTATATTTGGTAATCACTTTCTGACGCACATCATTCGGATCATCTTTCAGCAAATTCAAATAATCGTCTGAAAGAATAATGTCATTATAGCCCAGACGCCATAACAGGTTTCCGATCCCCTCTTTTGAGTCACTGGCCTCCACTTTGGTATTAGACAACTGAAACAATATTTCGCTTGTAAAGTCCTTCGACCACACCGTCGCATACTCTTCGTTTTTTCCATAATTGGTATTGCCCTTTTTTTGAGCTTGCCGCAGCTTCAGCATTTTTGATCAATGCGGTTGCCATAGCAAAGGCCTTTGCATTTTCTCCAGTATACAGGTAGGCACGTGCCAATACTTGCTCTGCAGCAAATCTGTTCAGCTTACCATCATTTCTTGCTGTGCTCAATAGGCTATCTGCCCCTTCAAGGTCTGTAATAATCTGTGCATAAACCTCTTTAACGGTATTTCGAGCCGGTTTGCTTGTAGACACATGCTTCTCCGTCTCAATAGGCACCCCTAAAGAAGCGCCTTGATTTACCAGGTACGGTACCCCAAATACTTTAACCAAGTCAAAATGGGCCATTGCACGCATGGTTAATGCCTGTCCCTTGATGTCCTTGAGCACATCGGTCATTTGGTCGGCAGGCACACCATTTACATAGGCCAATACTCCATTGGCATTACGGATCACACGGTAAGGTTGATACCAAAGTGAGGATGGTGTATTATCCTTATTAAAGTCAAAAAGATAATAACCTGCTGCACGCTTTGTATCGCCATTAGCGAGCATATCCTCACCAGTGACATCTCCATAATAAGTCATGCGCGCGCCATAATATTCATAGCCACGCATAATATTGTAAATACCATTTAATGCGTAACTTGCCTCATTTGCCGATTTAATGGCCACCGAACTTTCGGTTGAGGTGCTTGGCTGTGCTGTCTCCAGCCATTTATTGCCACAGCCTGTCAGCAATGCACAGGACAATAACGCTATTGATACTATATTCTTCATCTCTATTTTATTTTTTCCCATCATACCGATGGGGTGATTATCATGATCATATTTTAAAATTCCTTTCATCTGAAAAATCAAATTATAATCATGAACGAATCAGTGCTTACTCCTTAAAATTTAACATCCAAACCGAAGGTTACTGTCTTCAATTTAGGGGATTCAAAATATACCACTCCATCCACAGGTACCTCAGGGTCGTAGTTTTTATAAGCCGCAAATGTCAGTAAGTTCATACCAGAACAGAAAGCCCGGATATTACTCACTTTTAGTCTACGGGAGATATGCTGCGGAATAGAAACCCCGAAAGTCAGGTTTTTCAAACGGATATGGTCAGTAGAATGCACACGACGAGTATTGGCCACACTGCTCATGTCATATTTATTTCCGACCATAAACATCTCTATATCGGTTTCATCACCCGGCTTTTGCCATCTCCGCTCGTAATATTTTGGAATATTGTCATAACCTGTTTTACCACCCAACTCCGTTTTCTGCGCACCACTATCATAGGAATTTCCACCCAGTGAATAAGTCCAAGTGAAATTCAGATCCAAAAATTTATAACGGAATGTATTTGTAAAACCACCTACAAGCTTGGGATCTGCACTCTTGTACAATATCCGTGTTGCAGCAGTATAATCCTCAGTTATCTCTCTCGATCCGGGATTCGCAGGATCATTAATATAATATTGTGGTACACCGGTATCTTTATTAATCCCTGCAAATTCGATTAAATAATAACTATACCAGGGTTGTCCGATGCGGTGAATCTGTGTCCCATCCCGCAGTTCCGAACTACCATCAGATAAGGCAATCGTTTTATTACGGTTCATTCCAAAGTTTAAACTCGATGTCCATTTAAATGCCCCACTCCGTAGAATATCTGCATTCAGGTCGAGCTCAATACCCGAATTGCGAATCGTTCCAATATTGCTCAGATAGGATGAGAATCCCGTTGTGTAAGATGTAGGAACATCATTCAACAAATCCGATGACTGACGCTTGTACCATTCAAAGGTAAGTCCCAGTCGTTCAAACAAACGTAAATCTAAACCTACATTGAGGTTATTCTGTTTTTCCCATTTCAGACCCGGATTTCCAATCTGGATTTCCCGTATACCAGGGTTATTCCTATAGGGAAAGCCAAAACCTGTCAAATCCATATACGTATAATAGCTGGATGGCAACGTACCATTGGTACCATAAGAAACACGGATTTTACCATCACTGATCACATCATTTAAAGATGCCATAAAGTCTTCTTTTGTAAACTTCCAAGCTCCCGACAATGACCAGAATGTTCCCCAGCGGTTGCTACGGTGAATCCGCGAGCTACCATCCATACGAATACTACCTCCTAGAAAGTACTTGTCATCAAAATTATAGTTCGCACGTGACAAGTAAGAGAGCAAACGCCACTCACTATTGGATCCCGTAGCATCGATCAAAACCGAACCGTTGGACAACACCGTTTTATCCACGGTCGGAAAATTGTCCTTGGCACCGCTCAATCCTTCTTTACGATAAGAATTCACCTCATAACCGCCCAATATATCCAAATGATGCTTCTCCGCAATTGTTTTGGTGTATGTTAGGCTATTACGCCATACCATTTGTTTATAGTCCGAAAAACTTGTGGTCAAGGAACCATTCGTCTTTTCGCCATCCGAGGTACGAGGATCCGACCAGGAGTTGTAGCGCGTTGTTGTATGATCCAGGCTAAAAGTTGTATTAAAAACTAGCCCATCAATAAATTTATAGTTGGCAAAAACCGTATTGAATGAACGGTCACCTTTTTCCCGTCGGAAATTGTACAGGGAAGAAGCCTTGGGATTACGTGGGCCATTAGAAAAGAAATCCAGGTAGAAAGATCCATCTTCGTTATAAACCGGCTCTGATGCCGTAATCTTATGACGTGAAGAATAGATTGGGGAGGTATAACCTCCTCCTTCAGAATTGACATCTTGTGTAATGTTGGAATACAAAATATTGGCCCCCAACTCCATCTTTTTACTCATTTTGTACTTGACGTTCAGTCTTCCAGTGAGACGCTCGAAGCCTGACTGATAGGATAATCCTGTCTGGTTGGTATAACCCATGGATGTATAGTAGGAAAGCTTGCTATCTCCACCCGAAGCAGATATATCTGCATTTCTGAATGGTGAGTTGCGACGAAAAAGTTCTTTTTTCCAATCTGCCCAACCGCTTGTCGGCTTAGGTGCATATTTATCAATATTTGCCTGCGCATAATCTTCAATCTTGGTCTCATCCGTTAGTTTATCTAAATAGCGAGCTCTATTGCGCAGGCCCTCCAAAAGCATCTCACGTCGTTGTGGCCCATCCATTACTTCGCGAAAATCTGTCGCCTGACTGGATAGCCCATAGTCTCCTTTCACTGAAAACACGGGCTTACCTGCTTTGCCGGACTTGGTGGTAATTAAGATCACACCACCGGCAGCGCGTGAACCGTAAAGAGAAGCTGCTGCCGCATCTTTGATCACCGTAATTTGCTCAATATCGGCACTATTTATGGTCGACATGACATCCAATCCGGCATTGTTAGAACTGCTTGAAGCAATATTTTCAGACATTACAGGTACACCATCAATGACAAACAAGGGTTTGTTGGAGGCATTAATGGATCCCATACCGCGGATACGAATATCGGTCGCTCCTCCGGGTTGTCCCGATAGGGAGTTTACCTGAACACCGGGGGCATTGCCCTGTAGCATAGTTGAGAAGTTTACTGCCGGAACATCCGCCATGCGGTCGGTCCGAATCGTCGAAGCCGATCCCGTATAATCTGCCTTCTTAAAAGTTCCATAGCCCGTGACAACAACCTCCTCCAGATTGGATTGGCTAAACTGCAGGCTCACGTTGAGTGTTTCCCCAGTCACTTCAACCTCCTTGCGATCGTAGCCCAAAAAACTGAAAACTAGCGTCGCTCCACGGTTGGCAGCAATCGAATAATTTCCGTTTTGATCTGTACCCACAGTCGCTTTTGTACCCTTTACGGTAACACTTACACCTGAAAGGGCCTTACCCTGCTGATCGGTGACCTGACCATGAATGTTCTTTTGCAGTTCAAGCGTGTTGTCTTTCGCCGTGCTATGTGAGCGATCAATCGCCAAGTCAGTCTTTCCAGCCTTAACAACGATTGATTTTCCCTCCTTAAAATAGGTTAAACCATGTGGAGTAAGAAGCTCTGTCAAAGCACGGTCCAAAGGAACGTTATTGAAATCAACCGTAATAACAGGTGTATTATTGACGATTTCTGATTTGCACAGAACAGTATATCCGGTCTGTTTTTTGATTTCACGAAATACGTTGACGATCGAACTATTCTTCTTTTTAATATTTACTGTCTGGGCAAAACTTCCGGCATGGAGCTGTCCCAGTGTAAATAAAAGAAGCATAATAATCATTTTCATAATAATGAGGTATTTATACTTTTTCATTACATTTGATTGGTTTGTTAGTTTAATAAACAGTTAAGCGCGTTTTATAAAATTTCGGACCAAAATGTGCTGGGGAAGTACCACCTTCCTCAGCTTTTTGATAGACGAAATAGGATATAGTGATTTTTGGTTCTTATTTCATCAATCGGACCCTCCTTCCTTCGATTTGAACCTTAATTTTATCATCGGTCATCTTTATGATTTTTAACACTTTATCAAAATTATCAAGGCGTGAAACTGATCCCCATAGTTTCATCTTGGCTACACTTGGGTCAATCTCAATATCAATATCGTACCAGCGTGCTACCTGAGCCAGTGCTGTCCCCAAAGGTTCGTTATTGAACATAAATTCGTCATTCTTCCAGGCAATACTTTCATCCACAAGTACCTGTTGTACGGAAAGTTCTTCCCCTTGTACCGAAGCTTGCTCCCCCGGCTGAAGTAGCCTTGTCTTTCCTGCGGGGACGGAGACTTTTACTTTACCCTCCAGCAGAGAAACTTTGGACTCCTTCTCTTTTGGAAAAGAATAGACGTTGAAATGAGTTCCCAACACTTCTACTTTTTCCTTTGCTGTAACAACGATGAATGGCCTTCCAGCGACCTTGGCGACTTCAAAATAAGCTTCGCCATCCAGTTCAACAACCCGTTGTTCATCTGTAAATTTATTGGGGTAGCGTAGGCGTGTATCAGCATTGAGCCAAACCTTGGTCCCATCTGCAAGGGCGATCTGATATTGTCCACCACGGGGAGTTGACAAGATAATCATGCGTTTTTCATCTTTTGCAGTCGCCAAGGCGACTGAACCATCTGTATAGGTTATCTCATCACCCATCACGATCCCCATCTGCTGTTGATCAAGTCCGATACCGGTACCATCCGCAAGCTGAAGGGTGGCTCTATTTCCACCGGGAAGAAGATTTTCTGCTAATTTAACAGCATCAACAGGAGTAGCAGGATCCGACGTATCTATCCCATCTCGTTTATTTATTTGCCATATTCCCAAGCCAACAACAGCAATAAAACAAGCTGCGGCAGCATACCAACCATACTGCCTCCATCGGTGTTTGGGCGGTTGATCTACCTGGGCCTCGATTTTATCGATAATATTCGACAGAATCCTTTGTTCTTGCGCCGGATCTGACGTCGAAAATTCTTCATAAGCCTGTAATTCCTCGCGCAAATTTGCCGGATCTTCCAATTTCTTAGCCAAGTCCTGTAATTCTGGATATTTTTCAAACAGCTTGCTTAATTCGGCATGCTCATCAGGGAGAATCTCCCCTTTTAGGTAAGCTTGAAGTAATTGAATAATATGATCTATCGTATACATGATGTTCTTTTCATTTCCTTGTTGACGATAGAAACACGAAGCATAAGATTATCTTACAGAAAAAAACACAAAAAGAATCAAAAGACTGTGTATCAGGCAAATGTTTTTTTTTAAAAAATCATTAGATCTTATATTGCATAGGCAATATATTCTGTTAAACATAAATTTCCGGGTTTCTACTTGCTGTCTGTCACTTACTGACAAAGGATAGGAATGCAAGGAGTGTTAAAGCATCCTTTGCCCCTAAAAGCCCTCTAATCGTACTCACTGCGCGGGAGCGGTTCGTGTATACGGCGGCTGGACTCATCTGCAGCTGGTCTGCAATTTCTTCTACAGTCTTGTCTTCCAGATAAGTTAGGTTAAAGACTTCTTTTTGCTTTTCAGGCAATTTTTCAACTTCATTAAAGATGGCATGTACCAGCTCTGCGTGAATCATCTTTGAAAAAGCATCGCGATCATCCGTAAGTAGATCTTCATAATTGGATAAAGGTTCCTGAATACCTTTTGTACGTTTGTCCCGAATAGCGTTGAGACTGGCATGTTTTGCCGTAATATAAATAAAAGCCCTCAGACTTTCCATGGAATGAAAATCGGATCGGCGGGACCATACCTTAACAAAAATATCCGCTACGATCTCTTCAGCGACATCGACCTCTTTCAGGTAACGCAAAACAAAGAAAAGCAGCTGTTTATAATATTTATGATAAATAGCCACAAACCCTGTCTGGTTGTCTTCCTTCAAACTGTCTATCAACTGTGAATCTGTCATGAGGTAGTGGAAAGTGAACTATTAGGTTAGCCTTAATATCAAAGCTAAATTAGAAAACACTTTTTAGATTATCAAACAGTTAACAATAATTTAAAATGGAACAACAGGCTGTTTAAAGTTTTGTCGCCCGTAACATTTCCCTTTTTCCAGGTGCGCCGGGAGCCTTCTCAATAGAAAAGCCCAAAGATTTCATACTACGTTTAAGATTACCCGTAATCGCATAAGTCACAAAGACTCCCCCCGGTTTAACGAACTTCGCAACATGTGCCAATGCCGCATCGTTCCACATTTCGGGCTGATGTATGGCAGCAAAAGCATCAAAATATACGACGTCAAATTGTTTTTCTGTTTGAAAATCCATCAATAAAGTATGAGCAATAGTGAGTCGTAAACGTTCATGAATTTGCATCTCCTGCTGCAATGCGGCTTCATAGTTATCAAAATAAGCCGACCAGACGCTTGTATCTACGGTCTCATTATACCCTGTCTCAGCGATGGTCGTCAGTGGCAATGGAAAACCCTCAATTCCAACATAGTCTACCTGAAATGACCTGTCCCGAATGAAATCGGCTGTCTGAAGAAAATTAAGTCCGGTACCAAATCCTACTTCCAGGATAGCAACATTAGAAGCTCCTGTCTTTTGCACATAGTGATCCAAACCTGTTTTGATAAACACATGCTTACTTTCCTGTACGGCCCCATGTGTTGAATGATAACATTCGCCGATCTCGGCATTGTACAATGTCTTCGAGCCATCTCCGGTCGTTACAAAATTCATTTTTCTTATACTCATTATTAAAAATCTAATAGCCTTATCTCCCTCTCCCAACAAGACATAAACAAG
This sequence comes from Sphingobacterium zeae, assembly GCF_030818895.1. Taxonomy (NCBI): domain Bacteria; kingdom Pseudomonadati; phylum Bacteroidota; class Sphingobacteriia; order Sphingobacteriales; family Sphingobacteriaceae; genus Sphingobacterium; species Sphingobacterium zeae. Next base: position 1,140,833 of record NZ_JAUTBA010000001.1, on the reverse strand, counting down.
GTCTTCATGAATCTTCGGTTCCATTCGACACAACAGCCCTCTATACTCCAACTTTCTACCTGCAACCGCGACGGTATGCTATCAGAAGATTCGTTCAAAGATAAAAAGCCGGTTCGAATAAACTCCGATTAATCTTTATCAAAACGTAAAATGAAAATAATAGATAAAAAGATTATTTTAGCGCCGTAAACACGAAGCAATCACTGAACCTAATGGCATACTCGGCAAAAACTTTTATACAGCACTACGGCAGCATCTTACTCCTGCTTCTTGGCATCAGTATCGGAAGTTTATTTGGTATCTTTTTTCCACATTTTGTGGATAACCTTAAGCCAATTGGGGATATCTTTCTAAATCTGCTCTTCGTCAGTGTTATACCCTTGGTCTTTTTCGCAATAGCTTCGTCTGTGGCCAATATTGAAGGTGACAGTGTGTTGGGCAAAATTATTGGCATGATGTCATTCGTATTTGTTGTCGGTATTGTCGTTGCAGGAGTATCGACCATATTCTTTCTCTACTTATTTCCGGTATACGCTCCACTCGCCATCGAACAGGCAAACAATATCATGGATACAGCCGTTCATGATTCCTGGGGTGAAAAAATGGTTCGATTCCTAACTGTTAGTGAATTTTCCAGTCTCTTATCCCGGCAGAATATGCTTGCCTTTGTGATATTCTCATTTTTGGTAGGTATCGCCACACGCAGATCTGGCGCTTCCGCTGATATATTCCGAAAATTCATTAATTCCGGAAATGCCGTCATGGGCAATTTACTGGTCATGGTCATGAAACTGGCTCCACTAGGTCTCGGCGCTTATTTTGCCTATCAAGTCGGTACCCTTGGCCCACAGCTCTTTGGCTTCTATGCCAAACCTATTGGCCTTTATTATCTCTTTGGGGTACTTTACTTCTTCGTGGTATTTAGTGTCTTTGCCTTTCTTGCATCTGGTCTCAAAGGTATCAAACGCTATTGGAAAAACAATATTTTACCTTCTCTGACTGCCCTCAGCAGCTGCAGCAGCCTTGCGACCATGCCGGCCAACTTACTGGCAGCGAAACAAATTGGCATCCCCGATACGGTAGCCAGCGTCGTCATCCCTTTGGGCACGACCTTACATAAACATGGTTCAGCCATCGCCTGTATCTTTAAAATTTACATTGCCCTGCTGTTGAGTGGACAAGAGTTCTTTGAACCAAGCAATATGATCATGGCAGTCGGGATCACCTTGTTGGTCAGCATCGTTGCGGGCGGTATCCCAAACGGAGGATATATCGGTGAGATGCTCATCATATCGGTTTATCAAATGCCGACTGAGGTCATTCCTTCAATTATGATCATTGCGACATTAGTAGATCCGTTAGCGACTATGCTCAACGCGACAGGCGATACGGTCGCTGCAATGCTCACTACCCGCCTCATCGGACAAAAACTCACAGATCCTGTCCCAGTAAATCAGGGTTAAAGCCTGAACATGCAAGTTATTCAGCTTAAGTTCAATCAATCAGAGGTAATACCAGTGGAAATTGGTCTTTGCTCAACGTATTAAAAGCGGTAAGCAAAGAATAACTGTCCGTATTGATGTCGATGGAAGACAGACTTAAGCTCCTTGGAATTGAAAATATAATTAATGCCGTAATGAACCTTATGATCAGACCAGTTGAATCCGACGCGATGACTGAGCATCCACGGTTCAATCTGATATAATTCACCGATCGGATCATCTTTCCCCAATCCCCCTTGTATAGTGGAATTATAAAAAACCCGTGTCAAACTAGGCTGATAGACAAAGTACCATTCCTTCTCGTTGTTACTTCTGGCCTGCGTCAGATGTCCACGGGTAAAGGTCGAAGCATGGTACGATTTGAGTTTACCTGCACGTATCGGAATTCCTGCCTCGATATTGGTGTTGTTCATGCCCAGTACACCTCTTCCTATCATGCCAAGATCGAAGGACTGCGATTCATTCCGGTAAATTCCTTTGAGATACTTCGCCTGCATATCCACACCAAATGCATTGCGCAACTCCGTTTCCCAACCTGTGGCCTCATACAGTCCAAAAAGATGATGGATAAACTTCTGTGCTTCTTCACCATAGGATCTGGAGCCGATTTGCCCAAATTCCACCTTTACTTCTACAACTTGATCCTCCTTTAGAAACCGGGTTGCACCTGCGCTCAAATAAAGGTAACCTGCAAAAGGCCGGTCATATGTCCTATTTTGCCGACGATAGTCCACTATGCTAATGCCGTTATAGATTCGTTGTCCAATTTCAAAGTCCAAAACAGTATTGGAAGTCTGCACATCGCTCCTGGGTTGTATTGCCACACGATAATTGACATTGATACCATTCGTATAATACCTATCCTGGCCCACCAAGAGGTAAACATCATTATCATTTTGGATAGAAATTTCGTGTTTACGGAATTTCACCTGCCCAAACACAAGAAAACACGAAGATATTAGGGGCAACAGGAGCCCTAAGGATCGCAAACCAACACTCATATTAACAGGCAATTGTAAAATTCATGCGAAATCATCAGAATCGAAAAAGCAAATCTTACATCAAAGTATTGAAAAGCATTGGTATACCTCCTATTTTTCAAACTAATTTAAGCTATTTAGAATAGATATAAATAATATGGAAAAGTTGCATTATTCCTTTCTTAGCGAATCTATTTGTAATTTTGCATTCGATTAGGTGTCAAATGTAAGAAATTCGGGATTTTTATAAGAAGTGATCTAAATATTTTACCCAATAAACCTCATCATCAAAACAAAGAAACTGAGTGAAACGATTTATGTTTTCGATATAATCAAACACTTATAAATAAGTAAATACAATGAAAAAAAGTTCAATTATTCTAATCGCTATCATCGCTGTCGCTATTGCCATGATACTTGTTATCTACACCGATTCAAGTACATATTCGACATTTACCGAAGCTAAAGAAAAGAAAACCGAACTGTATGTGGTAGGTCAATTAAATAAAGAAAAAGCGCTTCATTATGATCCTAAGACCGACGCCAACAAATTCTCGTTTTTCATGTTCGACAATGATGGTACAGAGTGTGAAGTGATTTTTAAGGGTGCCAAACCTCAAGATATTGAACGTTCAGAACAAATTGTATTGACGGGTAAAATGGATGGAAATGTGTTTAGGGCAAGTAAGATCTTAATGAAATGTCCGTCAAAATATAACGATAAATCGGTCGTTACCGAGATCAATGCGACTGCTTTCAATAATTAATTTGTAAAATCAATTTTCAATGGACGTTAATTACGTTGGTGAGCACCTGCTACCCGGGCAGATCGGACAGTTCTTTATTGTTCTTTCTTTTGGTGCCGCACTTTTATCTTGTATCGCTTATTTTTTCGCGACTAACACTCCTGAAGAGACTTCATGGAAAAAAATTGCTCGTATTGCATTCTGGGTGAATGCTGTGTCAGTCGTAGCTGTCGGCGCAACTTTATTTTATATTATTTACAATCACTATTTTGAATATAATTACGCTTTTGCACACTCTTCGAGAGACTTACCGACCTATTATATCATTTCCAGTTTCTGGGAAGGGCAGGAAGGAAGCTTTTGGCTATGGACATTCTGGCAAACCGTATTAGGCGCAATATTATTATTCAAAGCCAAAAGTTGGGAAACGTCCGTTATGACCTTTGTGATGTTGTGTCAAGCATTTTTAGCTTCGATGATCATAGGAATTGAGTTACTAGGTTTACGCATCGGAAGTTCTCCATTTATCCTCCTGCGGGATGCAATGGATTTCCCTATTCTAAAGGAAGCAAACTATTTGTCGCTACTTAAAGACGGCAATGGTCTAAACCCTTTATTACAGAACTACTGGATGGTGATTCACCCACCAACACTGTTCCTTGGCTTTGCGTCTATGATTGTTCCTTTTGCTTATGCAACGGGCGCTCTTTGGACCAAACGTTACAAGGAATGGATCAATGCTGCACTTCCTTGGGCACTATTTGCTGTGATGATTTTAGGAGCTGGTATTATCATGGGTTCATTCTGGGCTTATGAAGCACTTAACTTTGGCGGCTTTTGGGCTTGGGATCCCGTAGAAAATGCATCCATTATTCCATGGTTTACGTTGATCGCAGCGGTACACGTCATGGTCGCTTACAAAAATTCTGGCCATTCCTACTTCACCGCTACTTTTTTAGCGATGATCAGCTTTGTGCTGGTGATTTATGCCTCTTACCTGACGCGAAGTGGTGTTCTCGGAGAAACTTCAGTGCACTCTTTTACTGATTTGGGAATGAGTGGACAACTGATATTGTTCAATGTCGTATTTTTAGTTATTATGGTGGTATTTCTGACAGTTAAAAAGAAAGAAATGCCTATCACAGAAAAGGATGAAGATATCTACTCCAGAGAATTCTGGATGTTTATCGGCGCTTTGGTATTGACTGTCGCCTGTGCACAGATCATCGCCTCAACATCAATTCCGGTATTTAACAAAATCTTTGGTACAAAAGTAGCCCCGCCTTTAGATCCGATACAACATTATAATAAATGGCAATCAGGCTTTGCTGTTATCGTTATGATCTTAACCGGATTTACGCAATTTTTAAAATATAAGCGTACCGACAGTCGCAAGTTTTTGGCGTCTACAGTAGCATCATTGGTGGTATCTCTTCTTTTAACTACCGCAGTTGTTTATGTGACGAAGACTTATACCAACCTGATCTATATTTTAATCACCTTCGCAAGTATTTTCTGTATTTTGGCCAATATCCGTGTATTGGGAGATGCTGTTAAAGGTAAATGGAAACTCGCGGGCTCTTCCGTAGCCCACATCGGTTTCGGACTCTTGCTGATCGGTGCCATGGTCGCTGCAGCAACTAATGAGGTCATCTCTGTTAACAATACAGGATACATCGCCGTATCAGGCTTTGACAAAGTGGAGAAACCTGGCGAAAATTTATTCTTGACCGAGGGCGAACCTGTACAGATGGGGGAATACAAAATCACCTATATCGGTGACAGCATCGTTGCTCCAAATACGTTTTATAAAATAAAATATGAACGAATTGACGAAGAAACAGGAAAGGTAAAGGAGCAGTTTGTTCTGCAACCTTTTGCTCAAAACAATGCAAAAATGGGTGGTTTGATTGGTACCCCAGCGACCAAACATTATATTACACATGATGTATATACATTGATTACCGCTGCCGCAGCTGAAAGTCAGGCTACACATGCGAAAGTTTCGGCAGAAGAGAAAACTGGTTTTGAAGACTACGAGGAGCCAGCCACATATCAAGTAAACATCGGCGATACGTTACGCTATCGTAATGGCTATTATGTCATTGAAGGCCTAAACAAGGAAGCTCAACTAGAGAAAATTCCAAAGGGTCCAGGCGATGTTATGGTTGGATTGAAAATAAAGGTATTTTCCGCCGACAACAAACAATATGAGGTACAACCTATCTACCTCATTAAAGATGGTGGAGTTTATGACTTCAATAAAGATGTCAATGAACAAGGACTTAAATTCAGATTTACGGGTATTAAGCCCGATAAAGATAAACTGGAAATTATGGTTTATCAAAAACCCCTTCCAGAAAAAAAATGGGTCGTATTTAAAGCCATTAAATTCCCCTACATCAACTTTTTCTGGTGCGGCACAATTGTCATGACAATCGGCTTTATCATGTCCATTGTGAGAAGGAACAAAGAGGAAAAACGAAAAGCATTGAAATAATGAACATAGTGATCTTAGGGAGCGGAAATGCAGCCACACATTTCGCAAAACAGTTTCAAAAAATAGGACAGCAAGTCGTTCAGATCTATAAGTAGTAAAACAAAGGCCAATGCAGACGCATTGGCCTTTGATCTTCATTGCGTGGCAATTGACCAGCTGCATGAACTTGACTTAAATGCCGATCTTTACCTTATTGCGGTTGCGGATAATGCTATCATACCGGTAGTAGAAGCGCTACCTGAAAATTTAAAAGGAATTGTTATCCACTGTTCAGGCGCAACAGATCTGGCCGTACTCAATAGATTTGAGAACGCCGGTGTCATCTATCCACCACAGTCTTTATCTAGAGATAAAGCAGTCGATTTTTCCACCGTTCCGCTTTGTGTTGAAGGTAATACGTATAACAATAGCGCAATGCTACTCCAGCTCGCACGCAACTTAAGCCCGCACAGCTTATATTGTACTTCACACCAGCGTTTAGCTATTCATCTTGCTTCGGTCATGGTCAATAATTTTTCGAACATCCTCTATCAGATGGCGTATGAGATTCTCAACGAAAACAACTTATCCTTTGATCTGATCAAACCAATCATCCGGGAGACGGCAGAAAAAGCTCAAAATCATATTCCGATAACAGTTCAGACAGGACCAGCCATCCGACAAGACAGCAAAACAATGCAAAAACATTTGCAATTTATTAGTAATAAACCAGATTTACAGCAAATCTATCAACTTTTATCGCAGGAGATTACTAAAAGAAAATAGTTTGTTAGAAACGGTTATAAACTTGTCAAAACTTATTCCAAACGGGTGAATATAGCTATTTACTTAGGGAACTTTAGTACATTTGCTTCGTCCAAAAGCGTGTTTTGGAATGCTAATTGAGTACTATAATAATCAGTTGGGCTAAAATTAAAAATAGCGAATCAAAAATAAATAATCGTATTTTCTATGGAAGTTAGAAAACTCATTCTTTCAATAATGATAGTGATTAATTTAATCATCTTATCATTTGGATTTATATTTACATCAAGCTGGTTTTGGCTGCTTATCATCCCATTTCCACTGCTATTGATAGCATTATATCACAGTTTCCAAACTAAACATGCCATTCTGCGCAATTATCCTTTGGTTGGATACTTCCGTTATGTTTTTGAATCTATTCGTCCTGAATTGAGACAGTATTTTTGGGAATCAGACATGGATGGACGTCCTTTTAACAGACGACAGCGTTCGATTGTATACCAGCGTGCAAAAAACCAACGTGAAACTGTCGCATTTGGTATGCAGACTGATCCGCAGGCCGTCGGGAATGAATGGGCAGCGCACTCTGTGTTCCCTTGTCATATCGAAAACCACGACCTGCGCACTACGGTTGGAAACTCCGCTTGTAAAAAGCCTTATAGTTTAAGTGTGTTCAACATTTCAGCAATGAGTTACGGTGCCTTAAGCAAAACCGCAATAACGGCCTTAAACAAAGGGGCTGCACTTCAAAACTTTGCGCACAACACGGGTGAAGGGGGCATCAGTGACTATCACAACAATGGCGGTGATCTAATTTGGCAGGTTGGTACAGGTTATTTTGGGTGTCGTAATAAAGAGGGAAAATTTGATGCCGAACTTTTCAGAGAAAAATCAACCCGTGAAAACGTGAAAATGATTGAATTGAAACTCTCACAAGGTGCTAAACCAGGTCATGGGGGTATCCTTCCAGCTGCAAAAAATACACCTGAGGTTGCTGCCATTCGTCACGTTATTCCCGGAACAGACGTCATGTCACCTCCAGCGCATAGTGCATTCGCTTCGCCAACAGAAATGATGCACTTCATACAACATATGCGTGAATTGTCTGACGGGAAGCCCATCGGTTTTAAGATCTGTATCGGAGACAAAAATGAGTTTATGGATATCTGTCATGCGATGCAAAATACGCAGATTTTTCCAGATTTTATTTCTGTAGATGGTTCGGAAGGTGGTACGGGAGCCGCGCCACTTGAGTTTACGGACAATTTAGGTATGCCGCTCTATGACGCACTTGCATTTGTCACAAAAACCTTAATTTCTTTCGGCCTAAAAAAACACATCAAAGTCATCGTATCCAGCCGTATCGTCACCGGGTTCGACATTTTAAAAGTTATCGCCCTAGGAGCAGATGCATGTTATAGCGCGCGCGGTATGATGTTCGCTTTGGGTTGCATCCAGGCACTTAAATGTAATGAAGACGTTTGCCCAGTTGGGGTGGCGACACAACAACCACACCTCTACAAAGGACTAGACGTGAACGATAAATATGTGCGTGTCGCTCAGTTCCATCGTAACACTTTACGTGCTACTGTCGAAATTATGGAAGCGTGTGGATTCAAAACACTTTCTGACGTATCGGCAGATAAATTTTATCGTAAAGTAGATGCGATACGGACATTGAGCTTTCAAGAAATTTACTTCGGAAATGAAGGTAAATTGGTCAACAGCCGCACAGATTTCGAAAGTAAGCTATTCGAAGATTAATCGGCATTTTTTAAATAAAACAGCAAGTCCCCTATGTCAAATCAGCATAGGGGACTTTTTTATAGCTCGCTTACTTCAGGAAGAAGCCGAACATAAATAATTATGCTAGATTAAAGAGTACACGATGTAAAATCGTATTTGAGACAGCAATCTGATCATCGTTCAACCCCTCCAAGGCCTGTTCAATTGTATTTCTAGCTTGCTTCATGCCCTCGTCCCTCATCTTTCTTCCCGTTTTTGTCAAATAGATCAGATTAGACCGTCTATCGTTTTTATCATTTACGCGAATAACCAGATTGACCCGTTCCAAATTATTTATTAGCCGAGTCACGCTCGGCTTGTCCCGAAATGTACGAATAGCTAACTCCTGCTGGGTAAGCCCCTCCTCCACCCAAAGGTTATACATGATACTCCATTGTTCAGAAGTAATGCTTAATCCGGCCTCACGAAGATTACGTTGTAACCTTCGCATTACTGCAATGGAATATTTGCCCGTTAGGAAATTATAAAAATACTCTTGTGATACTAAATCTTGGTGCAACATATAATAATGGTTATGGTTGTTTACGCAACTTATTATAGCAATAAAATGCTGTCTTTCATATAATGTAAAAAAAAGCTAATGTATTGTGGCTAACAGTTAGCCTAAATTACACTTTAGCATAGCTTCTACAAACAAAATTTATCAACATGTCATCAGTAGATGTTGATAAATCATCAAAATTTGATTTATGACAGACTGAAATTAGCAAATAAAAAGTATACAACCAAAATTATTGCTTGCAATTATACCTAATTCAAAAGGAGTTAGCTGATCGTAAAGGAATCAGAGTCTCTCAGGAAAGGGAATTTTTCACGGGCTTCCAATAGATCATTGGGATTTAAGGTAAATGTATATAAGTCTTCATCTTCAGGTTTGTAATACACTACATCCCCTAGTGGAGATATACACATCGAACCACCAGAATAATAAACATCATTACCATCATGCCCAACGCGGTTCACACCAACAACATAGGCTTGATTTTCTATCGCGCGTGCTGGAATAAGGGCTCTCCAATGTGCAGATCGCTTGTCAGGCCAGCTGGCCGTGTATACTAAAATATCATATGCACCATTTTGATTTTTAGACCAAACAGGGAATCTAAGGTCATAACAGATCATTGGACAAATTTTCCAGCCTTTAATATCTACTAAAATGCGTTCATTTCCAGCCTCGAAGTATTCATTTTCTTTCGATAATCCAAAGAGATGGCGTTTGTCGTATTTTACATATTTGCCATCCGGAAACATCCACACAAAACGATTATAATATTTTCCACCATCTTCAATGATTAATGAACCGGCAACAACACAATTAAGCGAACCAGCCATCTCAAATAGCCATCTTGTTGTAGGTCCATTTGCAGGTTCCGCGCATTTCTTAACATTATTGGTGAAGCCTGTATTAAACATCTCGGGAAGAATAATAACATCCGTTTTTTCGCGTAATGCGGAAAGTCTCAATGCGAGATTATTGAGATTCTTCTCTATATTTTCCCAAAATAGGTATGCTTGAAATACGGTGATCTTTAAAGGCTCCATGAACGTAATCTAAAAATTTACTTAATTATTTTATAAAAAATAACCATTTAACGGCAAGATACAAATTTTAAAAGAAATAATACTTATTGCTGCCGTACCAAAAGGTTATTTGCTAACACTAATAACGGTTCCTTGCGATGATTTGGTACATTTAAAGCTTCCATTTTTTCAAAAGCCCGCTGTGTATAGCTATCCTTAAGTTTGTCCGCAGCAGCTTTAATTTCATATTTTCCATACAACGCAAGCATATCGTTTATCTTTGATGGAGTGTTCTCAGCTGGAGCTTCCAACAAATTCTTTAGAATGGGTTTATCTTCTTGCGAAATCACGGCCATCAGCTTCACCAATAAAAACGTCTTTTTATTGATCAGAATATCACCACCAACGATCTTTCCAAAGGTTTCCGGATCGCCGTAAGCATCCAAAATATCATCTTGTAACTGGAATGCTAAACCCACATTCTCACCAAAATCGTAAATCAGTTGCTGTTGCAGTTCATCTGCTCCGGACAGAATAGCACCCAATTGCAATGCTCCACCCAATAACACCGACGTCTTCAAGCGGATCATTTCCAGATATTCAGCCATCGACAGCGAACTCCGACTTTCGTAATCCATATCCAATTGTTGGCCCTCGCATACTTCCATGGCAACTTTACTTAAAATTTTCAAAGTTGCTGGTAGATAAACCGGATTACATTTTGAGATTTCCTCATAAGCTTTAACCAACAATCCGTCACCAGATAATATGGCAATATTAGCATCCCATTTCTCGTGTACTGTCGTTTTACCCCTTCTTAAGGGAGCCTTATCCATCAGATCATCGTGGATTAGCGAAAAGTTGTGAAAAAACTCCACTGCTTTGGCGGCCGGTATAATATCGGTCATGTCCTGCATACCGAACAATTCGGCCGCCATCAAGGTCAGCACAGGTCGAACCCGCTTCCCGCCCAAAGTCAAAATATACCGTATTGGATCATATAAATTGGATGGTGTTTCAGGAAATTTACTTGTCTCTATCGCCTCCATCACGAGTTGTTGTAAATGTTGCATATATCTTTACGATCGAATCTTGCGAATATAGCAATAATCGGATAGAAATGGCAATTTTGTCCCGTTAAAGGAAGTCGCCCCAAAATTGTACATTTGTACAAGTATTTTATTATGCGCATACTGATTATCCATACGTTTTACCAAGATCCTGGTGGTGAAGACACTGTGTTTCAGCAGGAAACTTCCCTCCTTGCTCAGGATCATGAAGTCCTCACGGTCACTTTCCAGAATAAAAAGGGATGGAGGGGAGCCCTACAGACAGTGGGATCCTTTTGGAATATTTTCGCTGCGCAACGTGTCAAGGAAAAAATAAATACATTTAAACCAGATATCGTTCACATACATAATACACATTATGCAGCTGGCCCAGTTATCGTGCGTACCATCGCCAAACTCGGAATTCCACAGGTCATGACGCTCCATAACTTCCGGCTGTTATGCCCATCGGCCACTCTCTATCACCACAACCACCTCTTTTTGGACTCAATCCATGAGAACTTCCCTTGGACTGCTGTGCGACAAAAAGCATTCAATAACTCTACGGTAAAAACATTTATCCTAGCTCTGAATTATTGGGTTCACCGTAGAATTGGGACCTGGAAAAAAGTAAATCGATACATCACTTTAAGCTCTTTTGCAAAAGAGATATTTGTTAAATCTACGCTGAACCTTTTACCTCACCTATTTGCTGTTAAACCAAACTTCGTCTTTCCTACTCCAATAGCTCACAAAGTTACCACTCCATACTTCATCTACGTCGGTCGTCTTTCAGAAGAAAAGGGCATACTAAATCTGATAGATGCTTTTATCGGTTCAGATTTTAAACTACAGATCATTGGCGGGGGACCGCTCGAAGCGGTAGTAAACCGACGCATCAAGGGTCAACCTAATATATCCTACCTTGGCTTTAAAGAGAGGGATGAAATCTTGCCTTTGGTAGCAGATGCACAAGCATTGCTCGTTCCTTCCATTTGTTTCGAGGGCATGCCCATTACAATTCTTGAAGCGTACTCTGTAGGCACAGCCGTACTCTGCTCCAATATTGGCCCGCTCCCCGAATTGATTGCTACTGGCAAAACAGGGCTGACATTCGATCCTCACAATAAAAATGATATCATCCGTTCTTTGACCGCATGGAGTACAAAAATGAAAGATGAAAAAGATGAGATAACAAAGACCTGCAATACTTACTATTTTAGTAATTTTACACCTGAAATAAATAAAGAAAAATTATTGGCGATCTATCAGGACGCTATTCACGATAAAAAAGGGAATAAATGAGTATCATCGTATTAGATAAATTAGGTTTAGCACCGCAGATACAGACTGTACTGGAATCGATTTATGATCCTGAACTCAAGCCTGCAAATATTGTAGATTTGGGGCTTGTATATGAAATCATTACGAAGGAAGAAGGCATTGCAAAGATTGTGATGACACTTACTGCTCCAGGCTGTCCGGTCGCAGGCGAAATCATGAATGAAGTGCAAGAAAAAGTTGCTGCCATAGAAGGCATCAAAGAAGCATTGGTAGAATTGACATTTGATCCGCCTTGGACCAAAGACATGATGTCGGAAGAAGCAAAGCTAGAATTGGGATTTTTGTAAAACCTAAATCCGCTGATTATTTTCCAGATCACTTAGCTTCTTTAAGGGCTTAGCACTATTGGGATCTGCTCCAAAAAGTGTTTTCCACAGCTTTCGAGATTCTTTGGTTAATAGAGGCGATACAATGGAAAGAATAAGTACATAAACAACCACGAAGGATTGAATAACCGGTAATAAAGCCCCCGCTTTACCAATATTTGCCATGATAATAGAAAACTCTCCACGCGCAGACAAGGTAAAGCCGATATCAAAAGAAGTTTTAGGCTTCATGCCCGAAAATTTAGCCGCAAAATATCCCGAGGCTAGATTACCCATCATGGTGACCAATGCTGCGATCGAAGCCCAAAAAACGGCACCCCCTAACGACATGATATCAATGGACAATCCGAAACTAAAGAAAAACATCGCCCCAAAAAAATCTTTATAGGGCAGTACCATGGATTCGATTTTTTTAATGTATTGAGAATCTGCAAGCACCAATCCAGCCATCAATGCGCCAATAGCCTCTGCAACGTGTATCGTTTCGGAAAACCCCGCCACAATAAAAAGCAGCGCAAAGATGATCAATATAAATAATTCGGAGGTTTTCTCCTTCAATAAACGATCAATTGCAGGCACCAGCTTTCTGCCTAAAATCAAAAATGCCAATATAAATCCTAAAGCCAATAAGGAAGTTCCAGCCACCGTCCAAAAAGAGCTGCTCCCCGTAAGAATCAAGCCTGAAAGAAAGGAGATATGCATCGCTATAAACAAATCATCGAACATAATCATACCCATAATGACTTCAGTCTCGGGGTTGGCAGTACGTTTAAGATCGGTCAGAACTTTTGCAACAATAGCTGTCGAGGAACTTGTCATAATACCGCAAAGCACCATCATTTCCTTAAATGGCATGTCCATCAACCAACCGATCAATAGCCCTGAAGTAAAGTTCAATAAAACATAAATGGTTCCCCCTGTCACAATGGCTTTACCAGACTTAATAAGCCGATTGACTGAAAACTCAAGACCAAGATAGAATAGTAGGAACAGTACACCCAAACGGCCCATAAAATCGATAAAGGGCTTGCTTTCCGTAAATGTTAAATCCACCATGCCAATCTGTGGGGCGTGCTGTCCCAACACCATTCCTATAATGATGAAAAAAGGAATAACAGAAAACTTAAGCTTATTGGCAATTAGGCCAACAATGGCAACGAGTCCTACAGCGATTCCAATTTCCAGAATTAAGGTATGTGATAGCATAAATTACAGTAAAATTTCCTTTAAAAGTTTAATATTATTCTTTTTCCCCGCGATAACCAATGTTGTACCTGGGCTAATCAAATAAGATGGTCCTGGATTAATAACCGTATCATCATCCCGTATACCAGCAATAATCGATGCGCCAGTGCGTTGACGAACTTCCAACTCCCCAATTGTCTTTCCTGCACCTTCATTTTTGCCCTCTACTTTATACCATTCAATACGCAAATCGTCCAGAGCAACTTCTATCGTCTCCAAAGCTTTCGGCTTGTAGGATAATCCACCGATAATTCCCGCAATCTGACGGGACTCATCGTCATTAAGTGTCATCACACAACGTGACTCATGCTCCTCGTCATCATAGCGATAAAGTTCCCGTCTGCCATCGTCATGGATAACAACAACCATGTTATCTCCCGCATCGGTTTCAATTTGAAATTTTTTCCCAATTCCAATCAGATCGGACTCTCTTACAATAGACATAATCTTCTTTTTAAAATATATACCAATAATAAAAAAACCTTCATAATTTTGTTTAAACGAACGTTATGAAAGCAAACTGAAGATGCTTTCCAGCCAATAAAAACAAAGACTTACAGAAAAAACAGCATCAGCCCTTAGCTACTAAATACAAATTTAGCCAAAAATTCAGTCTTAAACGAATCCGTCAATAGCAGACAGGGTGGCTTCACAAGGTGCAAATTACCCTAAAGTAGCAAAAAATAATAGAGGAAACAAACCCTCTTCCCTGTCGCACGGTATGCGCGAGCCCAATGAACCCGCCTTTTTTACTCCTGCAAGGTAGCATCAATCAGCCTATAAGTTCCATCTTCCCGGAGCTGGCTGCGACCAATGGCTATATTCTTTGAATGATAAAACAAAAAAATCCAGCCTGCTGGCGCACCTTCTGCCCAATACTCCTGACGCAAGGCTTTGGAGCGCCGGCCATCGAAATCATATTTGGCGACATAATTATGGAAAATCTCTTCGGGCTCAGGTAATACATCTCCACCAAAGAAATAGTGCTGATCATCCGTGTGAATATGAAATGCCTGATGATGTGCGGTATGTCCACCATTGAGCGCATAGCTGATTACATTATTTATGTTTCCTTCACCTTCTACCAATATCAAATTACCGCTGCGTTGAATCACATCAAAAATCTCTGTCCGGTATGAACTGGAAATTCCCGAATAGGCATCTTCCCATTCACCTCGCTGTACAATATATTCGGCCTCTGGAAATGCTATCCGACCTGTTCCACTTTCAAATGTCACCATGCCACCGGCATGATCTTTATGCAAATGGGACATCAATACATATTTTACATCATCAGGCCGGTATCCTAATCTATACATGTTATCATACAGCTGTAATCGCCCATTTTCATCCGTATAACCAAGACCAGTATCACAGAGTACGAGCCCGGCATCGGTTGGGATCAAGAAAGGATGAACATCGATAAACATAGCGCCCGGACGGTCCTGAGGGGCATTTATTGAAGGGTCGAAGGGAACAAATTTTCTGCTTTTATCTACCGAAAAAGAACCTTCGTATAAAGAATAAGCCTGTACCATATTTAAAACATTGGGAATATGCACGTTAAGCAACAGCGAATCAATACCCGGTTTAGGAATTAGGTAAGTCCAGCCTTAAAACGTATATTTACACTTAAAATATTGTGCAAAGATATGCAAAAAAGGTGGGTACTAAAATCTAAAAATGATGTCAAAATAACCAACAAATTGCGCGAGGAATTAAACATCAACCCTGTATTGGCAGAGTTGCTCGTGAGCAGGGGAGTGGAGACTTTTGACGAATCAAAACAGTTTTTTAGACCTCAATTATCGAATTTGCACGATCCATTTTTGATGCGGGACATGGAGAAAGCCATCAACCGGATCATTCAAGCCATTGGCAACAAAGAAAAAATACTTATTTATGGAGACTATGATGTGGACGGTACAACTGCTGTAGCCGTTGTTTATAGTTTCTTCAGGGAATTCCATAGCCAGCTCGAGTTTTACATTCCAGACCGCTATGCCGAAGGCTATGGCATCTCGATACAAGGAATCGACTACGCCGCGGCAAACGGTTTCAGCTTAATTATCGCATTAGACTGTGGTATCAAGGCAATCGATAAAATAGATTACGCAAACAGCAAAGGAATTGATTTTATCATTGGCGATCACCACCTTCCCGGCGAGGAACTTCCCAAAGCCTATGCCGTATTAGATCCCAAGCGTGCAGACTGTGCCTATCCCTACAAAGAACTTTCAGGTTGTGGAATAGGCTTTAAGATTATTCAGGCTTTTATATTGACCAACGGCATGGATATCAATGCCTGCTATCAGTTTTTGGATCTCGTCGCTGTAAGTATCGCTTCAGACATTGTTCCTATTACAGGTGAAAACAGAATACTCAGCCACTTTGGCCTCATTAAACTTAATACGAATCCCTGTGTCGGATTAAAAGCACTGATTGATTTATCAAACAATCGAACGAAGATCTTTACCGTTAATGACATCGTGTTCCAGATTGGCCCACGAATAAATGCCGCGGGCAGAATAGATCATGCCAAGGACGCTGTCAAACTATTGATTTCAAAGTCGCTACAAGAAGCAAAAGATTTTAGTTCGAGCATTGATGATCAAAACAATGTGCGGAAAGACTTCGATCTCAGAATCACAGAAGAAGCGTTGGCCCTCATTGAAGATAACGCTCTACTTAAAAGCCGCAAATCCACCGTACTGTATAAAGCCGACTGGCACAAAGGCGTCATTGGAATTGTCGCTTCCCGTCTGACCGAAAAATATTACCGACCGACAATAATATTGACCGAAACAAATGGTCATATCGCCGGTTCCTGCCGTTCGGTATTGGGTTTTGATTTATATGAAGCGTTGAGCGAATGCGCCGATCTATTGGAACAATTCGGCGGACATAAATATGCTGCCGGACTAACCATGTCCGTAGATAATGTCACACTCTTCCAAGATCGTTTTGAAGAAGTGGTATCACGGCGTATCAGTCCAGAAATGCTGACGCAAGAAATTTTGATCGATGCCAAGTTAGCACTGAAAGATATCGACGCTAAGTTTTTTCGTATTCTTCAGCAATTTGAACCATTCGGTCCCCAAAACGAATCACCTATTTTCCTCAGTAAAAAGGTGAATGCAGTAGGACAAGCCTTTATAGTAGGCACCAATCATCTTAAGATGACTGTTGTGCAGGAAGACTCTCCAGCATTTGACTGCATTGGTTTTGGATTGGCAGAACATATCACGCATATCAACTCTGGACAAAGTTTCGACATCTGCTACAGCATCGAAGAGAATGTGTGGCGCAACAAAAAGAACTTACAGCTAAACATCAAAGGGATTAAGTATTAGTATTGCAATAGTAAGAAGATATTAAATATATTTACAAAACAATAGATATTCCACAAAGATGATTTTAAAGGCAGAACATCTTATCAAAAAGTATAAACAGCGCACCGTTGTCAACGATGTGTCTTTCTTTGTAGAACAGGGAGAGATCGTCGGGTTATTGGGCCCGAATGGAGCTGGCAAAACGACCTCTTTCTATATGATCGTTGGTCTTATTAAGCCCAATGAAGGGAAAGTATTTCTCGACGATCAGGAGATTACGCAAGATGCGATGTACCAACGCGCTCAACGCGGGATAGGTTATCTCGCTCAGGAAGCATCGGTCTTCCGGAAGCTTTCGGTAGAAAACAACATCTTGGCTGTATTAGAGATACACTATCCGAATAAAGAAGAACGTTTGGCAAAACTGGAAGAACTGCTCACAGAATTCAGCCTACACCGTGTCCGTAAAAATAGAGGTGATTTGTTATCTGGTGGCGAACGTCGACGTACCGAAATTGCGCGGGCATTAGCTGCAAATCCATCGTTTATTCTTTTGGATGAACCTTTTGCAGGGGTCGACCCGATCGCCGTGGAAGAAATTCAGACGATCGTAGCCAAACTCAAAACACGTAATATCGGCATCTTAATTACCGATCACAACGTGCAGGAAACATTATCAATCACCGATAGAGCCTATCTCCTCACCGAAGGAAAGATTATGCTGACCCGGTACCCCTGAGGAGATTGCTGACAATGAGCTTGCCCGTAAATTTTATCTCGGTCGACATTTTGAGTTAAGAAGGAAAAAATTTTAAAAATTAAAGACAAACCTCCCCTATGGCCTTATTAAATTCCATTTTTACTTGGTTCATGAAAAAGAGAATTCACCAGATTGAACTTTTCATGAAATATCCGCATGATGTTCAAGAAGAATGGTTTCAAAGTTTAATTGCCACTGCGGAAGCAACAGAATGGGGAAAAAAATACGATTACACCAGTATATTAACGCCTGAAATTTTCAAAGAACGTGTCCCTATACAGGACTACGACGATATTAAGGGGTATGTTGATCGTATGATCAAGGGTGAGCAAAATATTCTGTGGCCATCGGATATCAAATGGTTTGCTAAGTCTTCGGGCACTACCTCAGATCGAAGCAAATTTATTCCAGTTAGTGAAGAAGCCCTCGAAGAATGCCACTTCCAGGGGGGCAAGGATATGTTGACAATCTATTGCCATAATAGGCCCGAAAACCGTGTATTTACAGGAAAATCAGTGGTTATCGGTGGTTCTTCCCAAATAAACAATTTTAGTCCAGATTCCTATTATGGTGATCTTTCGTCGATTCTCATTCGAAATCTGCCTTTTTGGGCCGAATTTAAACGGACACCAACTATGGAAGTAACTTTAAACCCGAACTTTGAGGAAAAAATTGAGCAAATTGCTCAAATCACGCTTAAAGAAAACGTAACAAGCCTAGCAGGTGTACCCACTTGGAATATTGTGATGGCCAAGCGTATACTTGAAATTACAGGTAAAGACAACTTACTGGAGATATGGCCAAATCTCGAATTTTATGGACATGGAGGTGTGAGTTTCAAACCTTACCGCGAACAATTCCAAAAATTGATTCCTTCAGAAAACATGTATTATCTAGAGAATTATAATGCTTCAGAAGGCTATTTTGGTTTACAAGACCAATCTGATTCGGAAGATCTCCTACTGATGTTGGATTATGGTATTTATTACGAGTTTTTACCTACAGAGCGAATGCAGGAAGAAAACCCGCCAACGCTACGCTTGGATCAGGTTGAACTAGGTAAAAATTATGCATTGATCATCTCGACCAATGCAGGTCTATGGCGTTATAAAATCGGGGATACCATAAAATTTACATCATTATCCCCTTATCGGTTTCAGATATCCGGACGCACCAAGCAATATATTAATACTTTTGGGGAAGAAGTTATCGTCGATAATGCTGAACAGGCGCTGGCCGAAGCGAGCAAACTGACTCAAGCACGAATAAAAGATTATACGGCAGGACCAGTATATTTCAAAGATTCCCAAGCCGGCGCACATGAATGGGTGATCGAATTTGAACAGCAGCCCAATGATTTTAAGCGTTTCTGTGAAATATTAGACGCAAAGCTTCGTGAAATCAATTCGGATTATGACGCCAAGCGTTTTAAAGATATGGCTCTCCGTCAACCCATCGTTCATAATGCACCCGAAGATACATTCTATAAGTGGATGAAATCACGCGGTAAGCTGGGGGGACAGAATAAGGTTCCTAGATTAAGCAATAATCGCGAATATATTGACCCACTTTTAAAACTACTCGCTAGCTAAATGATACATTGAGCATGATCACTTCAAGATACTGTAAGATGATGCAACATACTGCCGAACTAATAGCGCACCCTCCTTCTTGAGATTAGCCAAAATTTTCTGGACTTTTTATTTTGGCTAATCTCATGGTACTCAATCATTGTTAAAAAAACTACTGTGAGTTCTTTTGAATGTCATAAGCCCCAAAAAGATTACACAATAGTGGAGGTTTATTAGGGTTTAATTGCTGTTTTATATAAAAACACAAAAAAACCGAGGATAAAATTCATCGAAATACCTTTCTTCTGAACTTCAACTTCACGCGGTAACAATGTGCGTGCATCGCCCGATGTTACTTCATTACCTTTGTCAAGACTGTGAGTCAATTCCATACTTAGTTTATTTTATGATAAGTGATTTTATAGCGTTACTGCAAACCACAAAGCCCATCAAAATGGTTGCATCCTTTACAGCCAAACTTTATGCCATACTATTGAAACCCAACATTAATTAATAAAAAATTAACACTATTAATTATGAATACTTGTACGCACTAAAAAATGAATCTAAATTCTTCCATTTCAAAAAAAAGTGTAGTAAAATGGGGAACAACTGTCCGAAATAAGAGGCATATCCTTACCAGCAAATTATCCAGCTATACGTGCGACTTATATTTCATTTTTTTCCTAACTTAGCCTAAGTAATTTAAAAATAAGATGAACGCGACAGAGAACTATTCAATTCGCGTAGAGCCAACTCAAAATTCAAGACTCTCGCAAGTAGATTTCGACAATCTAAAATTCGGAAAGATTTTATCCGACCACATGCTGGTCGCTAACTATGATGACGGTGAATGGAAAGATGTCAGCATCGTCCCTTATGGAGATATCAGTATTAGTCCTTCGATGTCCGCTTTACATTATGGTCAAGCGATCTTTGAAGGAATCAAAGCTTATAAATTTGCAGATGGAACAGTGAGTATCTTCCGTCCGGACAGAAACTGGGAAAGATTCAACAAATCTGCCGCACGCCTTCAAATGCCGGAGGTACCTGAAGAGATTTTTATGGATGGTCTAAGCAAACTATTGGACATCGACCGTAACTGGATCCCGGCAAAAGAAGGTTCATCATTGTACATCCGTCCTTTTATGTTCGCAACAGAAGCAGCATTAGGTGTACACCCTTCAAAATCATACAAATTTATCATTATCACCGGCCCTGTAGGCGCCTATTACAGCAAAGCAATCAGCTTAAAAGTGGAGACCTACTATACGCGTGCAGCAGAGGGTGGTGTCGGTTTTTCGAAGAATGCTGGTAACTATGCCTTATCACTTTATCCAACACAATTGGCAAATGATGAAGGTTATGACCAAATTATGTGGACAGATGCTTCCGAGAGCACAAATACATTGAAGAAGCCGGTACAGCGAATCTTATTTTCCGGATTGGAGATACAATCATCACTCCACATGGCGACACAATCTTACACGGTGTTACGCGTCGGACAATCATGGAATTGGCAGAAAAATGGGGCTATAAAACGGAGCAGAGAAAGGTATCTGTCCAAGAACTAATCGACGGTATAAAAGCAGGTAGCGTGACAGAAGCTTTCGCAGCGGGTACTGCAGCCACCATTACCGATATCAGCCGTATCGGTTACGAAGGACAGGATTATAATTTGCCACCAGTCGAAGGCCGCGAGTTTTCACATCGTGTTTTGAATTACCTCAATGACTTACGTTACGGCAAAGTAGAAGATCCGTATGGTTGGAACTACTTAGTAAAATAATTTCCAAAATGAAATAGAAAAGCCTTTGTTATTAATAACAAAGGCTTTTTTTTATTGCCTATACACGTTTTGCATACCTTGAAACACGGTCTATACGCCTCACTTGCCTTCGCGGATAACGTCTGATTCTCTGCTTCCAGGTGCTTAGGAATGCTCTCCTGTCAGCTTATCTTGCACAAATTCAATAATAGCTGTAGTCTCCTGGGATTGAAACCACTTTGTATTACCGTATTTTTTAAACCAGGTAATCTGTCGCTTGGCATAACGTCTCGAATTTTGTTTGATTTTTTCGGTCGCTTCAGCCAAAGACTGCTTACCATCAAAATAATCAAACAACTCCGCATACCCCACCGTGAGCAGAGCAGGTTTCGTTCTGAAAGGAAGTAAAGCTTTCACTTCGCCCAGTAGGCCTTTGGCCATCATTAGATCTACACGCGAATTGATTCTTTCATACAACTTTTCCCGGTCCATATTCAAGCCAATGGTAAGAATAGCAAAAGGTCTTTTTTCGACACCTTTCTTATGGTAAAATGACATCGGTTTACCTGTCGCCTCAAAAACTTCAAGAGCACGCACCACACGTTGCGGATTATCGATGTCTGCCGTTTCAAAATATGCGGGGTCAATACTTTTCAATCGATCTTTTAAGGCTTCCAAGCCCAATACTGCAAGTTCATGATTAAGTCGTTCGCGCACTTCATCTCCCGCCTTGGGCAGATCATCCAATCCTTCGCAGAGGGCCCGTACAAACAAGCCCGATCCACCTACCATAATGACGACGTCATGCAATTGAAATAGTTCTTCTAATTTCAGTAAAGCTTCACGTTCAAAATCGCCTGCAGAATAATCCTGCGTGATGGAGTGTGAATCAATGAAATAATGAGGAGCAGCAGCAAGTTCGTCTGGACCTGGCTTAGCCGTACCAATAGACATTTCCCGATAGAACTGACGAGAATCGGCAGAAATTATTGCTGTTTTAAAATATTGTGCCAATGAAATAGCCATTGCAGTCTTACCAACAGCTGTTGGCCCCACAATGGCTATCAATGTTTTCTTATTTGTCATAATAGCTCACAGGCCGAAAAGAACCTGCAAATTCTTCTTAATTAATATTCGTCTTCGTAGCCGTTGGATTCTTCGCGCTCTTCGCCTTCTTCCCCCTCTTCCTCATCGTCACCATCACTATCGAAGCCATCCAATTCATCGTCATCATCCACACCATATTGCGTTTCATCTTCCTCTACAAATTCATCCTCTTCAACAGCATCTGCTACCGGGAAATTAGCCGCAGTCATCGTCTTAGGAACCTGTCCAATAGATTTAAATAATGTAGGATAAACCTTTCCTTCCTCTTCTTTCAAAATCTTGATCAATTCAACCTGAAAATCATAAGGACGATCAAAATTGTAAACGTAGTAAAATTTCTGATGTGGGTCATCAATAAACTTGCTTAAACGGATATTCTCCATCAACAATACCTCAGCATCTTTTTTACGTTGAGTAGGTTTGAATGCAATTTCAGTTCCCTTTTTCCATTGATCGTTACTTACATAAAAAGAGGAAGATGCATCTGCATTATATCCTGTTGATTTATGGATTTCCTCATGTAGGTCTATAAATGTACTTTTAGAAGGCATGTCAATCTCACGGTACACATCTTCATAATCTTCAAAAGTAACTCTAAATCTATAAATTGCCATCTCTACTATTTTCTTCTTTTAACCTTTTTAAAAATAATACTATATTTTAAGAATTGGAAATTTCCAATGGGATTTCTTGTTTGATCGTCAAGTTCATTTCCACTGCTTTTTGAACCAAAAATTGATAGGCTTCTATTCGGGAGTTTGGAATCTCACCCTCCAGAATAGCTTCACGAATCAAATTTTTAAGCTGCCCAACGGTACGTCCTGGTGTCAAGCCAAATAAGAGCATAATATCCTCCCCGCTGATTGGCGGCTGCCAGTTTCGAACCTTGTCCCGCTCTTCGACATCCTTCAGTTTTTGTTTGACAAGTTCAAAATTCTGTCGATATTTTTTCTTTTTAAACTCATTCTTTGTTGTCACATCCGCATGGCATAGCATCATCAGGGCTTCAATATCGTCACCAGCCTCAAATAACAGGCGGCGCACGGCCGAATCTGTTACAATATCTTGTGCCAATACAATCGGCCGAAGATGCAATTGCACCAGCTTCTGAACAAATTTCATTTTCTCGTGGAGCGGAAGCTTCAATTCAGCAAATAGCTTGGGAACCATCCGGGCACCGCGATCTTCATGGCCATGAAAGGTCCAACCGAGCTTTTTATCGAAACGTTTTGTTGCTGGTTTAGCAATATCATGCATAATCGCCGCCCAACGTAACCAAAGATCATCTGATAATTCGCAGACATTATCCAATACTTCCAACGTATGGTAGAAATTATCTTTATGGCCCTTGCCATCAATAATATCCACACCATGTAGATTATACATCGCCGGAAATATCAATTCCAATAGACCGGTATCAAACAAGTATTTGAATCCCACCGAAGGTTTTGGGGAAAGAACAATCTTATTGATTTCATCAATAATCCGCTCTTTGGAAATAATCTTTATCCGCTCTTTGGTATCGGCAATTGCTGTAATTGCTTCGATAGCAATTTTAAAATTCAACTGCGTGGCGAATCGAATGGCGCGCATCATACGCAATGGGTCATCCGAAAAAGTTTCTATTGGGTCTAAGGGGGTTCTAATAATCCGCTGTTCAAGATCGTGCACACCTCCAAATGGATCGACTAAAATACCATAATCAGCTTTATTTAGTGAAAAAGCCATTGCATTGATCGTAAAATCACGTCTATTTTGATCATCGGATAGGGAGCCATCTTCCACGATAGGCTTGCGCGAATTAGCGCGGTAGGATTCCCTTCGCGCACCGACAAATTCCACATTGAGCCCCTCATAAACCAACATTGCTGTGCCGAAATTCTTATATACGGCAACCTTGGTATGTAGCTTTTCACCCAGTAACGTCGCAAATTCAATTCCACTTCCGACAACAACAATGTCCACATCATTCTTAAAAGGACGCTTCATGATATAGTCGCGGACATACCCCCCGATGACATAACATTCGGTATGTGTTGTCTCGGCGAGTTCCTTAATGATTGAGAAGATTGGATGTTGTAAATTATCGTACATAGTCAAAACAGCAGGTAAAAAACCAAACAGTTTGCAAAAGTAACAATTTTTTCCCTAATCCCTATCTTTGGACAATTTACGGAAAGCAAGTGGATTTTTAAGTAATTCAGCTTGTTCACGGCGACGTTTTACAATATGCAATGCAGAAAAAATTGCCTCTACAAACGAGCTTTCAGATGCGAAATTTTTTCCGGCAATATCATATCCTGTCCCATGATCTGGCGAGGTGCGTACAATAGGTAAACCAGCTGTATAGTTTACACCGGCACCTTTTGCGATATGTTTAAAAGGAATCAACCCTTGGTCATGGTACATTGCCAATACCGCATCAAATTTCTCATATGCCCCTTTCGCGAAAAATCCATCAGCAGGATAAGGTCCAAAACAGAAAATTCCTAGTTCGTTGGCTTTTTCTACAGTAGGCCTGATGATCTGATCATCTTCGGTACCAATAATACCATGATCACCAGCATGTGGATTGAGCCCTAAAACTGCTATTTTAGGCTTTTCTACCCAGAAATCTTTCTTAAGCGAATCATTCATCAGCGCAAGTTTTTTGAGAATGGCTTCTTCGGTAATTTGAGCAGCAACCTCATGCAATGGAATATGCCCTGTCACCACGCCAATACGCAGTTCATCACATACCATAAACATTAATACATCATCGGCTCCAACTTTCGCTTGCAGGTATTCGGTATGTCCCGGAAATTGGAATCCCTCCTGTTGAATATTATGCTTATTGATAGGAGCGGTTACCAAAGCATCGATTTTACCGGCTTTTAAATCTTCAACGGCTTTCTCTAGGGACAGAAAAGCATATTTACCGCCAATTTCGTTTTCTTCACCCAGCGAAATTTTGACATCTTCCTGCCAGCAATTGATCATATTTGCTCTTTTGGAATGCGCCTGCTCAGCATCATTAATCACGTTAAAACTAAAATCATTTACACCGATCGCTTTACGGTGAAAAGAAGCAACCTTGGTATTTCCGTAAACCACCGGCGTAAAGAAATCGCACATCCGCTGATCTACCAAAGATTTAATGATTACTTCAAGTCCAATGCCGTTAATATCGCCTACGGTAATTCCGATTTTTAATTTATCGCTCATTCTGTTTAAATGCTTTGATTCAAAAATAGGGATTTTTTTCTTAGAATAACTTTTCCCTTATTTATTTTTTACTTTTGCAACATGAGTACAGTAAGAGCAAAAAAACATTTAGGACAGCACTTCTTGAACGACAAAAATGCTGCACAGAAGATTGTGGAAGCATTGGATCCTAAACTGGGTTTTAGCCAAGTGCTTGAAGTGGGGCCTGGGATGGGTGTACTTTCAGATTTTCTCCTGCAGAAAGAGGAATATGAAACCTATTTAATCGATGTGGATGAGGAATCAATTGCTTATTTGGATGATAAATATCCCCAATTGGGCAAAAGGTTAATCCATGGGGATTTCCTAAACCTTGATTTTTCACAATACTTCGGGGAGAAGATGGCTGTCATTGGCAATTTCCCGTACAACATCTCCTCCCAGATTCTCTTTAAAATTTTGGATGAACGCCAGCGTGTCGTTCAGATGACGGGGATGTTCCAAAAAGAGGTGGCAGAACGCTGTACGGCTAAAGCGGGCAGCAAAGAATACGGCATATTAAGTGTCTTTTTACAGGCTTACTATAAGGTAGAATACCTATTTACCGTCAAGGCTGGAGCATTTAATCCGCCTCCAAAAGTACTATCAGGGGTCATTCGCATGACCCGCAATGAAAGGGATCAATTAGCCTGTGATGAGAAACTGTTTTGGCGCGTCGTGAAAGCAGGTTTCAACCAACGTCGTAAAACCCTTCGGAATTCACTTTCAGGCGTTGTTCCCAAAGATAAAATGTCCGATAATCCCCTCTACGAACTACGAGCAGAACGACTGACAGTAGATGATTTTGTCGGCTTAACAAATGAAATAGCAAACAGTCTTTAATATGCATTCAACAGACAGCACATTTATTATCGTTGGTGGAGGTATCGCGGGATTATGTGCTGCAATTGGTTTGGCAAAGCTCGGCATCGACGCCCAGATTTATGAAAGTGCAGACGAGTTAAAAGGTATCGGAGCAGGATTTGGTCTTGCAGCCAATGCCATGCAAGCCTTGGAGCATTTAGGGCTCAAAGACGAAATCGTTCCAATAGGACATTATCTTGCGTCCTACAATGTCTTGGATCAAAACGGGAATATCTTAGTGGAACCGGACACGAAATTAATAAGCCAACAATACCAGCAGGAAAATTTTGCTATCCACCGGGCAGATCTGCATCAGTTTTTATTATCCAAAATTCCAAGCAGCCAAATTCACCTTGGCAAACGCGCCGTTTCGTTCGAAAGAGAGGGTGAAGATCTTCAAGTTTATTTTGCAGATGGAAGCCATGTACGAGGTCAAGCACTCTTAATTGCTGATGGTGTACACTCCCCCTTAAGGCAGCAACTTATACCCGGTTCGGCACCCCGCTATTCGGGTTACACCTGCTGGCGGGCCACCATTGACAATAGCAGCATACAACTCAACAAAGGGACGGAAACCTGGGGTGCAAAAGGACGTTTTGGTATGACACCACTGGTCAATAACCGCATTTATTGGTACGCTTGTATCAATACAACTGCACGGAACCCAATCTTAAAAAGGTGGCGCACAAAAGAACTTCTTGACAATTTTAAGAGTTATCATGCACCTATTCCAACAATTCTCTCTGAGACCAAGGATAGCGAACTGATTACAAACGATATTATCGATATTGCACCGCTTGATCGTCTTGCATTTGACAACATACTCTTGCTCGGAGACGCTGGACATGCAACAACTCCTAACCTCGGCCAGGGAGCCTGTCAGGCTATTGAAGATGTGGCTGTACTGATGGACGAGCTTCAAACCCATGTACCCATCAATGTAGCTTTTCAACGATTCGAAAAGAGAAGATTGGAGCGAGTAAATTACATCTGTAATACCTCTTGGAGGATAGGCAAAATTGCACAATGGGAAAATCCACTCCTAATTGGAATACGAAATTTTCTCATGAAGACTATGCCGAACCGTATGAAACAACAGCAGCTAAACAAATTACTTTCTGTGGATTTTATGCAGATTAACCGTAATCATGCCCCTGGGCACAAAATCAATACGAAATAGAAGCACTATTTATTTATCGTTTCCACATAAAAAAATAATTGGATGAAAACTACTATTCTGATCGTCGACGACATTCATGAGATCATGCTGAAAAAATTTGATCAGGCAGGTATCCATTACGATTATCAGCCCGATATCAGCCGAGAAGAAGCCGAGAAAATTATTTCTAACTATTCTGGCATGGTCATCCGTTCTAAATTTCAGGTCGATAAAGCATTTTTTGACCTCGCGCCCAACCTCCGCTTTATTGCCCGCGCCGGAGCCGGTATGGACAATATCGACGATGCCATTGCTGCACAAAGAGCTGTGCAGTTAATTCCGGCAAATGAAGGCAATCGGGACGCTGTCGGTGAGCATATGATCGGGATGTTGCTTAGTCTGATGAACAATCTGAATCCTAGCGACCAACAAATACGATCTGGCCAGTGGTTGCGTGAAGCCAATCGTGGTTACGAACTTAAGGGGCGTACTGTGGGATTGATTGGCTACGGACACAATGGGATGGCCATGGCAAAAAAATTATCGGGCTTTGATGTAACGGTACTTGCCTACGACAAATACCGGATCGGCTATACCGATCAATATGCAACAGAAGCAGACATGAAAAAAATCTACAAAGAAGCTGATGTGATCAGTTTTCATATTCCCTTAACGGATGAAACAAAAGGGATGATTGATGTGGATTATCTGGCAAAATTTGAAAAACCTATTTTCTTTTTACTCGGAGCACGGGGCGGTATTGTACAAGTACCTGCAGTGCTTAGTGGCCTTGATTCAGGCTCCATTCTGGGAGCAGCATTTGATGTATTGCCTGTAGAAAAGTTCCCAAAACTCGCCGAACAGAACTGGTATGCGGATCTTATCCGTCGAGACAATGTGATCTTATCTCCCCATGTTGCAGGATGGACATTTGAAAGTTATTATAAGTTATCAGAAATCGCCGCCGATAAGATTATTGCATTTGTGGCTTCTTGAGTTTTACACGGCCCCAATGGCCAAAATCTCTGGTGCAGCAGGCAGCTACAATACATGAAGTTTGAGTAATCTATTTTTGCTGTCCTAGTAAAAACTCATACTGCTGGACTAAAGATGACCGCTAGAACGACAATGAAAAACTGCAATACTAGACTACCGTCAAGTAAGTAAGCATAGTGATAATGGTCTTTTGTTTTGAATACCGCAAACTTTAGCAGGGCAAATATCAGCATGTTTGTTAGAAGTAGTCCAATTTTTATAAGCATGGGATAGGGTGCCAGCAGGACCAGAATACAATGCAGGCCCAGTAACAAATAGGTAAGATTTTTAGCTTTTTGTTCGCCCAGCATATTCGGCAAAGTCCGTAGGTGATAATAGGAATCCTGTTGGATATCCCGAATATCAAAAGGCAATGTACAGATAACCAAAAATATGAACTTCAATCCGCAGAGCGCAATAAAAACCCACTGATCTATTTTGACACCGACGTTGGCCAGTTCCACATAAGGAAGCACCACGCTGCTGCAGACCCACACTAGGGCAATATGAAAAATTTTGGCACCAGGAATCTGTCGAAGTCCCACTTTACGATCTTGGAACTTAAATAGTGGCATCCCGTATAACAGGCTTAGAACTCCAATAAATCCCAAAAACAGGAAAGAGTACATGTGTATATGCCACAAGCAATACCCCAGCACCAGCAATGCTATACCATTATTTAACCACATGACCCATTCATGGTTAAAGATCCAGCGTGTCCGGGGGAATTTTGATTGTTTTGGATTCTTTGGCTTGGACCACCATAGGCTAAAATTATACAGCAATAATGTGGCGGTCCCCTCCACTAAAACGATGTACCAATTGATAGACCTTTCAAATATAATGTAGGTCAGTGCACATTGCGCCATGGCCGCCATGGCGATCAGAAGATTTGTATAGATAATAATATAGAATAGCTTTCTCAGAAAAGGCATCTTAATAAATCTTGATGCAAGATAACAATCTCGAAAGATAAAAGTAGTTTAACATGATATTAAACATCATTTTTTTGATAAAATGGGCAAAAACCGCTAAATTGTACACCGAAATCGAAATACCAAAAACAATTTCGCAACGATAACAATATAAATTAAAATAATTCATAATAATCCTAATAACGATGAGCCTACAAATAAAATCATTTGAAGAATATCAAAGTGAATATAAGCGAAGTGTAGAACAACCTGAGGAGTTTTGGGCGAGCATTGCAGATCATTTTTTCTGGAAGAGAAAATGGAATAACGTGCTAAATTGGAACTTTGAAGAACCTAATGTCAAATGGTTTGAGGGTGCCAAACTAAATATTACAGAAAACTGTCTTGATCGCCATATATATGCGAATGGAGATAAACCGGCCATCATCTGGGAACCCAATGATCCGAATGAAGCACACCGCATTCTTTCCTATAAGCAATTATTGCAAAAGGTGGAGCAATTTGCTAACGTACTTAAAAATAATAACATCAAAAAAGGAGACCGTGTCTGTATTTACTTACCGATGGTTCCCGAATTGGTCATTGCTGTATTGGCTTGCGCCCGTATTGGTGCTATCCATTCTGTAGTATTTGGTGGTTTTTCAGCGCGTTCTATCGCAGATCGTATCGAAGATGCCGAATGCAAACTGATTGTCACATCAGATGGCAGTTACCGCGGAAATAAAACTATTGGCCTTAAAAATATTGTAGATGATGCGTTGATGCAGTGTGATACGGTGGAGAAAGTTATTGTGTTAACGCGTACGCGTACACCGGTATCGATGATTAAAGGCCGTGATGTATGGTGGGAAGATGAGATCAAGAAAGTAGAAACACAAGGAAATCCGGCGTGTCCAGCAGAAGAAATGGATGCTGAAGACACCCTGTTTATTCTCTATACATCAGGATCTACAGGAAAGCCGAAGGGGGTGGTGCACACGTGTGGTGGTTATATGGTATACACCGGTTATACCTTCATGAACACTTTCCAATACCAACCCAACGACGTCTTTTTCTGTACTGCAGATATTGGCTGGATTACAGGTCACAGTTATATCGTTTACGGCCCCTTATCACAAGGCGCTACCTCATTGATGTTTGAAGGTATACCAACCTTCCCGGATGCGAGCCGCTATTGGGATATTGTGGATAAATTCAACGTCAATATTATCTATACCTCACCGACTGCTCTACGTTCATTAATGGCTTTTGGTGATGAATTTGTAGACAAAAACAACCTTTCTTCGTTGCGTGTTTTAGGATCTGTAGGAGAGCCGATCAACGAAGAAGCATGGAACTGGTTTAATGAGAAAGTCGGTAAGAACAATTGTCCTATTGTTGATACGTATTGGCAAACAGAGAACGGAGGCCACTTGATTACTTCATTGGCGGGCGTGACACCAGAGAAAGCAAGCTATGCGATGTTCCCAATGCCAGGTATTCAGCCTGCTTTGATGGACGAGAATGGAAAAGAAATCGAGGGCAATGATGTTACAGGAAACCTGTGTATCAAATTCCCTTGGCCGGGTATGTTACGTACGACGTGGGGAGATCACGACCGCTGTCGTCAAACCTATTTCTCGACCTATAAGGATATGTATTTTACGGGCGACGGATGTTTCCGTAGTCCAGAGGGCTATTACAAAATCACAGGTCGTGTAGATGATGTACTCAACGTTTCGGGTCACCGTATTGGCACAGCTGAAGTTGAAAATGCTATCAACATGCACGCTGACGTTGTAGAATCTGCAATCGTAGGCTATCCGCACGCCGTAAAAGGGCAAGGTATCTATGCCTATGTGATTGCCAATCACCACACAGATGCCGAAGCGACCAGACGCGATATCATGGAAACCGTTTCTCGTATTATCGGCCCGATTGCAAAACCAGACATCATCCAATTTGTCGATGATCTACCAAAAACTCGTTCAGGCAAAATCATGCGTCGAATTTTACGTAAGATAGCCGAAGGCGATACCAGCAATTTAGGAGATACTTCTACCCTACAGGATCCGAATGTAGTAGAAGGAATTATCAGCGGGGCATCAGCCTTGAAAAAATAGTATAACGTATGCGAGATATGTAGAAATGGCTGTCCAAAAAAATCGGACAGCCATTTTTAGTTTGATTTATCTATATAACTGCTGTTACATATATATCTTCAGAATGCTATTTCAGCTCTTTGAGATCACTTTTGCACATCCGCTAATTATACGATCTAAATAGGCCTAATTTGATAGGTGCAATTGTATGGGAAGCGTATACTTCACATTAACGGCCTCTCCACGCTGTATACCCGGCTTCCATTTTCCCGCCCTTTCTATCACGCGAATTCCTTCCTCGCCTGTTCCGAAACCTAGGTCATTCTCTACAACTAAATCCCTTACGTTACCATCTTTGCCTACCACAAACGCTATCCTTACAACGCCAGACACCCCATTACTAATAGCGCCCCTTGGGAAGACATAATTGCTCGCTATGAAGCCCATCAGTCTCGAAATTCCACCAGGGTAATCGGGAGGACTCATAAAGTTCGACGAATCATATTTAAAAACTTCGCCCGAATCCTTTGTTTTAATGCCTGAAATTAATTGATTATTTGTGTAATTTTCAACAAAGCTATCCTTTCCGGACTTTCCTTTCCACTCACCCTCGCGTAAATTATTTTTCATTTTCCCCTCTTCATAACCCCCGCTATGAGTTAAACGGATAAAACCCGTTCCATTTTCCAGTGTTTTATTATTTAGCGAATCATAATACACAACATAAATGGGATCTCCTATTTTCAGTTTTCCCTTTTTAGCTGAACTACTCGGATAAAAAACAATTTTTTCCAATTTATTACGTGGATAAAAGTAAAAAGCAGAATCTACAAGCGCGTTATCATCGCTATAGTCCTCGATATTTCGTATCGTTCCCTGTTCATAAAATTCATACTTTCGCCCGCGAAATTTAAACGGGTAAAAAGCACTCGTACTGATCCCACTGAGTTTAATGGAGTCGTTGCGCGTATAAAATTCTTCGACACGGTAAACTTTATCCTTCCCGGAGGCGTCGACATGAACTATCCGCGTGTAATAGGCCGAATCCAAATGCTTTGTTTCGGTATCATTTCTCTTGTGATAGCTGGTAAAAGAAACCTGAGCATAAAGGTTTGATAAGCACAAATTAAACGATAAAAAGCATACTAATGACGCCCAAAAACTTAAATAACCCTTCATAAATACTGGTTTGTATAGCAGCAATAATAGGAAATATCAAAGACAATTAAAACAATAATCGGTTAAATAATTTTTATATTCATTGCGTGTTATACGATAGATTAGTAATTTTAGTTATCCACACAATGTTAATAACATTGTTGAAAACCCATTTTACCCGTAGAACGAACAACATGATCTTATGACTAGACGCCATTATTATAGGAGCAGTAGAGCAATTGTGCTCCCATAAAGAAATCCTATTTTCTTTTACACAGTATAAAATCAACGATAGGAGCTCAACAGAATAGATATACTACTTCTGATAAAAGGCTTATGAATAATTTTGGCACTTTTTAAGTGCTTAATACAACGAAAAAGCCACATCATCCCGACGTGGCCAAAATAAACATATGAATTTAATTAAACAGTTTCTATTTATACGAGTTTACGGAGCTTGCAACCTTCCAGGTTCCTGATTCATTGACCAATGTCACTAAATCTGTTTTGATGAAATTGTCAAACTTCATGGTGATACGTGCTACCATATAGTTTTCAGATTCCTCCAGAACTTCAGTATGCGTACTGCAGTTCAATTTTTCACCTTTTTGTTTCTTGAGGAAGGAAATAACTTCCGAACGGCTGTTGGTACGAGCTGATTTCCCTTGAATTTTCTGATTAAATTCCTGGGCGAACAATTTTTCTACCCCCTGAGAAGCACCTTCCGTCATTACCGACACATAACTATCGATGGCCAGATCAGCTGTGGAAAGGTTCAATGCTTTTCCAGGATCGGTAGCTGCCACTGCGAATGTTGATATTGTAATCAATGCTGCTGCGGCGAATGTCTTTACTAAAGTTTTCATAATATTGTACTTTATAGTGTTAGTTTTTTGTTTCTTTTCTTATTGTCGTAAGGATCTTGATTATGTTGCATCATTTCCTTTAAGATTCTGATTCAAAAGTAAGACAACGCAGCGTTCCATTTTATTACATTTCGATAAACAAAATAAAAAAGTCGGTAAATGGCAGTAATGGAGCGGTGAATGGATACCGGTTAGGATTGAAAAAATTGAAGATATATGAGTGTAAATCCCGCTAGCATGGGGCTGCCCGCAAAATTGATGCATCGAATACTGATTTATTTCCCTGAAATGGGATCTTGCCTATAAAAGAGATCAATCACCCATTCATCATTGCTTACTTCTTCGAATTCTCTTTCTTTAAAATCGAAAGAAAAGGTATGATTGTATGCTTGGAACCACAGTGGATGAGTTTGCGATTTTCGATGCGAACGCTGAAAGCGTTTTCCACATCGTTATTAACATTATGTGGAAAACTGAAGTTTTACTTCATTTGCAAGCTCCCCTATTAAAAGATACGCGAGAATATTATGTACAACTTATTGGCAAATGAATTAAGTCAAGACATTGATGAAACAATTGCGTCCATGTAATTTTTCCCAACCATCTATTTTATTCGAATAAAGGTACCGTTAACATAATCAAGTTTCTGCGTGCAGTAGTTTGTTTCAGGTCCCGATACCAAAATCCCTCCTATCGCACCTAACAGCACGGAAGCCGCAACGACGTTGCTTGCAGAAGCAGTTTCCTTTACAGGCCCGACAAAAATAAAATCGTCATCCTCTTTGATTAACGCATAAAATTGATCTTGACTTGAAATAAAAGGATTACCATTGTACACCACTGCATAATAATCTTTTGCATTTAACTTTTTAAGTTTCCCTTTTTCATTTTCTTTAAAGAATCCCAAATACAAATCCCCATCTTTTAATTGTGCAGGCCCACCTGAAGGTTTTTGACGCACAAACTCTTCGTAGGTGAGATAAAGTCCATCTTTATAAGTGGACGTATTGTATAACGCTAATTGTCTCTTTTGATCAGAATCGTAATTTTCAATTTGACTTAGGGTGTAAAGTTTTGTGGTATCGCCTTCTTTGCTTAACACATCACAGATCAAATTATTGACAACGTCGCTAGTACGTGCCAAAGTCGCTTTGGTTACATCCATCCCTTTCACTATAATAGACGTATCTACCTGAGCAACTTGCAAATAATTTCCATTTCCTTTCTTAGCAAATAAAATTGCTCTAAAATCCAAGAATCCTTTTTCGGAAAAAGCACCCGTCAATTCCGAAATACAAAATTTTTCAAGGCGCATTAGTAATTCGTCGTCGGCTTTGCGGCTTGCTGTCATATCTTCCAATTGGCGCTGCAGTTGCTTTTCCAATGATGGTTCAGCCACTAAAAATCGATTTGCGTTGAGCATACCTACTTGTATGACGCCGAGGTTATCTTTTATTTCTCGTGCATCGTATAGCCTTATTTTGCCATACTTAGCATGTTCAACTACTTTATTCGGTTTCTTAAATTGGAATGGTCTGCTTTTTTGTTGCGCTTGAATGGCAACAGTTTGTATAAGAAGAATGAATAGGGAAATAATGTATCTCATTGTCATTAAATTTCAGAAAATAGGCTACAACTAAGTTATGCTAATATTTTCTTTTCTGCAAGGCACCTATCGACTTATCAATCGTACGCTTTCTTCACATTTCGCTATCTCAGTCTCTACAGCAAGTTTAAACAGACGATTTTACAAAAGCATAAGGGTAAGTTAACTTTGCGTAGATAACAAGAAGGATTTTAATCGAAAGGTGATAGTGTATAAATCTATTATCGGAATGACAAAAACCCTCTCAAAAACATTTGAGAGGGTATAATTACATAAACTTAAGAAACTATTCTGAATATAATAGATTTTAGCTTTGTGGAACTAATTTGATTGTTCCAGCATCATTGGTAAAGTATCCCTTCGCATAGCTACCTGTTGGTTCTACATACTTCAATTCTCTAAACTTCACTCCATTGACGTCATATTCTGTGTAAAATTCAAGTCCAGTAGGGATATAACGATAGGCATATGGTTTTGAATTTCCAGCGATCAATAGTGCTCTCTTCGTTGCCGCTGTTGCAAATGTTGCAGGAAAAGATTCAGTTCCTACTTCAAATTTGTAATTTGAAAAGGCATGGAATTTTGTAAGTGCAGAACGATATGTTGCAACAATTGTGGTAGCCTCTGAAGATTTGATTGGAACCATCACAACCTTATTGTACGACTTTCTACCTTCCATAACAATGGAATCAGCTGACGCTTTTGTTACCAAGAAATCATTTTCACCTTTCATTCCTTCATTAACGGAACCGATTTGCGCCGTTAAGAAACCAGGTAATTGATATGCACTTGATTTATTAAAATACCCTGGCAAAGCAAAATAATGAAAAATACGATTATAGGTATCGAACGTCAAAATTGGCCCCGCCCCCGGAACCACTATGTAAGTGCTAGTCTGTGCAGCCAAAGTCGTCATGTCACCTTCCACAGTCACATCGACCGAATTGGTAAATTTTGCAAATAATGTATAACCACCAAATTCCAATGCACTGCTAGGATAATATTTAATCATCCAACCATCTTTATTAGTCTGCAACATTGCATATACATTGGATACACTTGCATTCAAACGATCAGTCGGACTTTCATCAAAGATTCGATCCATTTTCTTTTCACAACTTACGCTCAAAGATAAAATGGCTATTGCGAATATAAATAGTTTTAATTTCATTTTTCTTAATTTAAAGTTGTTTGATCAAACGTACTAAGTTTAGGATAACGAGCAATAATATTAGCCCGTAAAATGTCCATATCGATTCCCCATTCGGATTTCATATAGCTTTTTACAATAGCTAATTTTGATAATATCAATGTCCTTCCCGCTGCTGTCGAATTTTCGACATTCAACATCGCATCAAAATCAGCCTGACTTCGTGTAACATAGAATGAATACAGTTCAGCAAAATCTTCTGTATCAGCCTTAGAAGCATAAGGTGATATAAAACCTGCCGCTATAGCGGATCCAATTCCGACTGGACTATTAGGGTATTTTGTATTCCACTCATCTTCAATATAGTTACTTCCCGAGATTTCTCTAAAATTGCTCGGATAGGGTTTATTTTGATTTAAAATATGTTGAAATTCATGGTGTACTGTCTTAAAGAATCCGTTATTCAAAAACTGGGAATTTTTACCAGTAGTTTCATTCAGCTCCAATAAATTGTACAGTGAAACTTTCGTGCCGGATTCGGCTGTACCTAGTATAATGACACCGTTTGTTTGTACAGGTACAGAGCCTGTATAAGTAATGATCTTTGGAAAATTACTTCTTAAAAACTGGGTACTTCCAGTTACTTCACTATACGGATCCATTACCAAGAACAACATTAGTTTTGACAAACGAATAGAAGCGTCATAAGGAGCTGGCACCAATCGATAAGTCATATTGGATTCGTTGTCATTATATTTATAAAATATCTGTACGTTATAAGGCTTCGTATAGTTGTTGTACAAATAGTTGTCTAAAGCATTTTTCGGGATCTCTGAATCTACAAAAACACTTTTCGAATCTAACTTATCCTCTTTATTACAGCCTGAAAACATCACGCCACAGGATAATAATATTGATATTAATAGGGTATTGTTTTTCATATTATCTAGGATTAGGAGTTAAACCTGCATTAATAACATCTTGCGGCAATTGGATAGCACGTCTTTTATCACGTTTGGTAAGTATATTATCTGTAACCGTATATGTTAGATTACCATTATATACAGCCGGTGCCTCCCTTCTTGCAATTTCTATTCCGTAACGTTTCACATCAAACCATCGCATACCAGTTTGTAAAAATTGTAGCCGTTTTAAAGATAATACGGCATGAAGCATATTTTCCTGCGTACCAGGCTCAATGGAAAATTCTGGATTCAATTTTTTCTTTGGGGTAGGTGTGGTTGGCGTAAAATAATCAAACGAATTTGCCCAATTATTAATTGAAGCTTCACTTACTGTTGCAGGAGCATTGATCGTATTATTGTCAATATGGATTTGCATATCAGAGAGCGCTGCACTATAATTTTTCAAATGAATATTCGCTTCCGCCCGATTAAGTAGGGCTTCTTCCGATACGATTGGGGCATAAACGCCTTTTGTATAACCGATACCTGCAACTTGATCGGTATATTCAAACATTCGCGCCACATGTGGAAAAATAACTTTATTTGTTGTAGTACTGGAATAAATTGCAGCTTTAATTCTGTAATCAGTACTTACCTTAGCCTGTCCGAAAGGTTGCTTGGCAAAGATAGTTTCTGTCATAGCGATACTACCACCGTGTGCTAACCTATTGTTTGTAGAATAATTTCCAAACGTTTGCCCCATAGAAGAAGATGCCGTAGCAATCAGAAAATTTGCTTTAACAGAACTCGCATTGTACTCGCGCGTAAAGTTTGCATAAGTCGCTGAGAAAGTAGCTATTGTCTTATAATCCCGTAACGTGATGGCTGGGTTT
The DNA here is from genome assembly GCF_030818895.1 of Sphingobacterium zeae. Classification (NCBI taxonomy): domain Bacteria; kingdom Pseudomonadati; phylum Bacteroidota; class Sphingobacteriia; order Sphingobacteriales; family Sphingobacteriaceae; genus Sphingobacterium; species Sphingobacterium zeae. The sequence goes on along the minus strand of NZ_JAUTBA010000001.1, from coordinate 1,102,658 downwards.
TCACCTAAAGCCAATGTCGCATACTCCACTGCCTTGGTCCAATCTTCCATAAACAAAGCAACACGAGATGCGAATGTATAAGCGGCTGCACGATTAAAATGATATTTTGCTACACTTGAATTCGCGTACGAAGCATCATTAATTAATGGTAACCCTTCTTCCACATCTTTTTTAATATAATCATAAACCTCTGCGACAGTATTACGCTCATACTTAGGGTTTAAAGTAGTTTCCCCCTTTGTCATATAAGTTATACCAAGATCAGTTGTCGCATGTGTCTTTGAATAATTCTGAGCAAAAACATTGACAAGTATCCAATGATTATAGGCTCTAGCCAACAATGCCTCCCCTTTTTGTGCACTGAGACTAGCAGGATTTCCTTGTTCTTCAATTGCCTGTAAGGCAGCATTGGCACTGGCTATTGAACCATAGCATGCACCCCAAATGCGCTCAATGCCGTCGTTATTCGTCTCCGATATATCCTGCCATTTATAGATTTCTTCTATAAATCTCGGATAGTTTAAATATACCGGACCAACATCGTCGACATTGTCTGACGACAGCTCAGTAACAACAACGTAAGCGCTGCTAGGATAAGCCCCTACAAGCATTTTACCTATTTTGTCTGTGGTATTCAACTCGGCTCTATTATCTGGCAATTCATCAAGGTACTTTTTACAGGACGATAGGCCCATCGCCGTTAAACCGGCAAAAATCAGTATATATGATAGTCTATTTTTCATATGCTAAAATCCCATTTTTAAGGTTAATGTATATTGTTTTGCAATTGGTAAAGCTACACCGCCTGAATTAACGAATTCTGGATCCTGTCCATTTAGACGCTTATCTGCATAAATCAACCATGGATTCACCATATTGAAACGTACACCTAGATTAGACATCTTTAAGGACTTAACGATATGTTTCGGTAATTCATAAGCTAATGATATATCTTTCAAGCGAATAAAGTCACCTTTTGCAACAGTCTCTGTAGAATAGTTGTAGGCATTGTACGCATACCTATACTGACTGTTATTTCGAATAAAACGAGAATCCAAAATGACAGGTATATTGGTACGCGCTTCTTCACCAGGAACTGTCCAGGCATCTGCAAACTCTCTCGGCATGGCATCTAAATCTGTGTAACCTGTTTTATACGCAGGATCCAATCGTACGACATTTCCAAAAGAATAGGTAAGAAATATATTCAGTTTAAAATTTTTGTAAGAGAATACGTTTCCAAAGCTTCCCATATCTGTTGGTTCGGTAGGACCTTCATACTTTAAGAACCCAATATTATTTCTTTCCTGAAAATAGACACCTGTAGTTGTTTCAGCGCCATCGATGTAATTATAAATTGGTAATCCGTTGTCAATAATACGGTTGAAAGGAATAGAAAATAAGGGGCGTACCGGATAACCTTCTACACCGTATCCACCTAGCGCAATTAAATCAGAAACTCTGCTGTTATTTTCCAATGAAGTAATTCTATTCTTCGCCTTTGAATAGATAAAATTCGATACCCAAGAGAAATGCTCCTTTTTCAATATTGTAGCAGATAAGCTAAGCTCAATACCATTAGATTCCATATCTGCCACGTTACCGTACTTCAAGATTTCTCCTCCTAATCCCTGAGTATTGACTATGCCTATAAGATCGTAATTTTTACGTTTGTAATAATCCACATCTATGGCAATACGATTTCGGAACAAACCAATTGAAGTACCAATATTAAGTTCGTGCTTTTTCTCATAGGTCAACTCAGAGTTTTCAAGATCCGAAATAGAAAGACCAGTTTCTTTATCAGCTGTACTTGGTCTCCATGGATTATAGCTTTGAATGATAATTTTCGAATTGGTTACAAAGTCTGGCCCCCTATCAGCAGTCAAACTATAGGAACCTTTAAAACTCAGGTTTGAAAAAGGCGTCTCCAAGTTTTTAAAGAAATCCTCTTCCATCACATTCCACATACCCGAAACATTCCATGTAGGCATCCAACGCGCAGATGTTGTACGTCCTAAGCGATTTGTACCTTCATAACGAAATGTTCCATTGACAGTATAACGATTGTCAAATGTATAATTCGCTGTACTATAAAAAGCAACCTGTCTATTTCGCGCAGGGGCCACATCACCGTTCTTTTTACGATCTATAGAATAGTAATCAGCATTTTCTTCTTGATTTTTCTTAAATAAGGTGTAATCAATATATGGAATCTCTCCTAGATCATATTGCAAGCCCCAACCTCTAAACCAGTTTTGATTACGATTTACAGAATTAGATTCGGCTCCCGCAAATACATATAATTTATGGATATCGTTGAATGTCTTATCATAAGCTGCAGTAAAGCGCAAATCACGGGTAAACATCTTGTTGTCTGTACGATTATATATCCCTCCAGCAGGCAACACAGAAACTGGAACAGCATAGGGATTACTTGGATCAGTATATAAGAAAGGATTTGCATCACGAATAAACGTTGTTGGCATCCATCGGTAAGCTAATGCCTGATTCGAATGATCCTTGATATAATGCTGCTGCGAAGTTTGTTGATAGCGTGTTGCAGCTAATAACCCTAGTTCAAGTGCTTTGATGGGCTTCCACTTTAGTTCCCCCTGGAATTTTATATCAGCAGCATTGATATCCATGTAATTGTTGTCTAACTCATGCAGGATATTAAATGGAGCATAATTCCGTGTATAGAACTCGTTAGGATCAAGGGTACGAGAATTCCTTAATGCATAGGTATATGGGTTGATATCAAAGTCTCGCTTAATTTCCATCGAGACCCGATCCACTGATGAACCTATCGTACCTGGTGCTCTTTGATCCCTATAAGAACCATTTGTTCTTAAATCCAATTTTAGGTTATCGAACAAATTATAGGATGCATTAAACATCCCAGTATAGCGCTTCACATCCGATTTGCGCGTCCAGCCATTATCAAAAACACCACTTATAGAGGTATAATATTGTGCTCTATCTGTACCAGAAGAAAGGCTGACCGAGTGATTTTGCATGATTGTCCGGCTGAACAACTGTTTAAACCAGTCTGTATTACGGTATTCAGCTTGTCTTAGGTAGGCGTTTCTTGCCTCCTGTGTATTTTCTAACTGTCCCGCTTTGATCAACTGATACATTTTCCCATACACTCCTGATTCGGACCTATTTGCCACATCGGACATTGTAAGCCATCCTCTCTGCTCAAGTGTCTGATAGAAAGCCATTTGCTCCTGCGAGTTCATGATATTAAAATTATTATAAGAAGGAATAGCTCTGGATGTAAACTCTCCTACATAGTTTGCAGAATTTCTACCGGCAATTCCTTTTTTTGTTGTAATAACAATAACACCACCCATCGCCCGAGCACCGTAAATGGATGTCGCTGAACCGTCCTTAAGAACGGTGAAAGACTCGATGTCGTTCGCATTCAATCCAGCTACGGCAGAACTGATCAACGTCAATGCATCTCCGGAAGAAAGATCATCCGATGAAACATTCGCCACATCCTCTATTATGATTCCATCGACTACCCAAAGTGGTTTTGAACTACCATAAATCGAGGTCGCCCCACGAACTCTGATTTTTGGTGCTGATCCAAATGTTCCTGTTGTGTTCTGTACTGATACACCGGCAACACGACCTTCCAAAGCTCTCGAAGGGTCAGGAAGCCCTCCTAGTTCAATATCTTTCATATTGACTTTAGCGGTAGCACCTGTAAAAGTTCTCTTGTCGATCCTAGCTCCAAGACCTGTCACAACAACCTCATCTATCTGCTTTTCATTAGAATCCAGTATAATGGCAACTACACTTCTATTATTGACTTCAACCTCAGTATTGCTAAATCCAACATAACGAACAACTAATGTTGAATTTCCGCCTGCGTTTATCTTAAAATGTCCATTTGCATCAGTTTGGGTAGAAATGGAGGTACCTTTAACCGTAATTGTAGCACCGGCCAAAGGATTTCCGTTAGCATTTTTAACGGTTCCAGTGACAGATTGTTGCAAGTTCTCTGAAACTTCGCTCTTTTCGTTACTGTTAACGGAAATCGTATTTGCTATAATCTTATACTCGATATTTTTATTTCCTAGTATCGAGTTCAACGCCTCTTCCACAGACGCATTTTTTAGGTCGACTGTAATACGAGATTTAGCGTTTAGGTTTTCGCTATAGAGAACGCGTAAGTTGGATTGTTTAGAGATCGCAGAAAGCGCCTCCTCAATCCGTGCATTCCTCATTTTCAAAGTAACTTTTTGTGCTGTTCCTTTTGCATGGACGCCAGTTACAAATGCGAATAAAAGGCATGTACTAATTTTCATAATACGTAAGGGTTTGCAAAACCGATGGTCTTGAGGTAACAAGGACCAGGCTTTGCTTAATGGTAAGTTATTCATACATTTACATTTTGTGGTTAATTAGGTAATTAATAGTTCACTTTAAAAGTTATGAGCCCTTTGATCACATTTCTGAACAGGGATGCGCCAACATTCCTGTTCTCTTTTTTGGGGCATTTTAATGATTGGGTAGTAAAGTTATATCATAAGCCTTGGCAAATTAATTTTATGTCTATTTAAACAACTTAAATTTTATTCTCGATAATCAATTCTTTTCCACGAATCTCAAATTTAAGATCGCTGACGTAAGATAGCATTTCCAATACCTGTGAAAGTTTTACATCTCGCTGTATGCTGCCGCTGTATTCTTTATTAAGTTTAACATTACCTCTAAATTTCACCTCTAGATCGTACCAACGGGAAAGTTGATGGGCAATATTTACTATGGTTTCCTTTTTAAAATAAAACTCATTATTATGCCAAGCTAAATCTTGCAATATATCAGCTTTTCCTTTTATAAGGTTACTTTTCGAAAGCGAGGCAAATTCTCCAGGATTTAATTCAAGCGTATTATCCTTCTGCCTTACTTCAACCTTTCCTTCAACTAATGTTGCTCGAATATCATCGTGATAAGCAAAAACATTAAAGTGAGTTCCCAACACCTTAATTTCACCAGCTTTTGATTCAACGAAAAAAGGTTTGCTAGGATCATGTGCCACTTCAAAATAGGCTTCGCCTTCTAAACGTACTCTCCTCTCATTTGCTGAGAATTGTGCTGGAAATGTTAGATTAGACTGCGCATTCACCCAAACTTTAGTACCATCACTCAATGTGATTTTATAAAAACTAGCCCGCGGTACAATTAAAGAATTCAGGGAAGATTCGAGCTTATTTCTGCCATTTTTAACAATCAATTCTGCAGCATTCCATACAAAAGTTTTATCGCTATTGTAACCATTCGGTTTAGTATTGTTTAGCCTAACTTCTTTGCCATCTGCCATACGTAAAACAGCTCCACTTTTCGCTGGCGCTACATCTTGACTTAGGTTTAGAGCCGAAATGCTGCCATCATTATCTTCTTTTTCCATTTGGCTGTACCATAGATAGAAGAAACTAGATAATAGCACCAGTGAGGCAGCAATACCAATAAACCATTTATTGTACGATCTATTATTTTTGTTAGTAAGCCTATCCCATGCTTTATTTGCATCTAACTGCCCAACAATAGCTAGATCTTGTTCAATATTCTTCGCTCTTTGAAATGAATCCAAAAGCCGTCTGTTATGGTCACTAGCTTGTAGCCATTCTTCAAATTGATTTTTCTCCTCTTCGGTCAATTGACCATATAGAAATTTTTGAAGAAGACGGGAGATATGTCCTGAGTTTTCCATCATTTTGTAGAATAAAGAAACTTAAGACAGGCAAAAGGGTGACAAGAATTTAAATATTTTTTAACAAAAATATAATAAACGGCAAAAACTCAGGATTTAGTCGCTTTAAAAGCATTTTCATACCGCGTTGTTTTTGAGTTTTTACGGTATTAACACTAATTTTCAGTTCCTCGGTTATCTCAAGATTTGATAAACCTTCCAAATATCCAAGACGAAATACCTGTTGACATGACAAAGGCATTTGTTCGATAATTTTATAAATTTCTTGAATAACCTCACTATGAATCATATTTAATTCGAGGGCGATATTATCCTCTTCCGTAAAACCGACTACATTCCAATATTTTTGCCGAACTTTCTCATGACGAATATGATTATAGCATGCAAAACGGACAGCACTATACAAATAGTTTTTTATAGCAATATCATTATCACTGACCTGTTCTGTATTTTTAAAGTAAGCGATGAAGGAATCTTGCACCAGATCTTCCGCGACAGCTAAATCTCCGACAATTTTCCAGGCAAAGTGGCAAAGCCCATTATAGTGTGTTTTAAATAATATTTCTTCCTTCTGCATAGTTAGATATCTTCCAAACTACAAATCGTACTTCATAGTGGAAATTTTTAGGACATATAAGTACATCTGATCAGGATGCTTAATAATTGCGTCGTAAAAATGCTTAATATTTTTTATTTTCTGCAAAAAAAAGTTAGCAAGGAAAAATTGAAACCATATTTTGTCCATGTAAATCTAAAAAAACAGATCAAAAAAATAAAAGCTAATTGCCTTAGGGGAAGTAAAACGGAAAAAATAGAGCAGTTTAGAAAATGAGATCGTTCCCGAGACGAGAGTTTTAATTGTAACAAGACACTTCCCGTTTATTTATATCCAACGGATATCCCAATAATTATCTATGTATAATGATAAATTAGTAGCAAGCTAGTACGATACAATATACGAAATTCTCGGATAAAAGGACCGAAATAGTATAATAAAGTATGCTCAAAACTATAGATTATTTACCTTATACAACATCTATATTGGGTGTAATCTGTTTTAGCTCATTGATAAATTCGGTAGCATTTTCTGGATCAACAAATACGTGGTCAACCACATTATAACGTAAGACCATTCCTCTTCTGTAAGGTTTTAAAACTGTAAGGCCCATTGATCCAAACCAGTCAACCTTATTTGTTTCTAATTTGTGTATAGATCTAATATCTATCGATCTTACACCAGAGATCGTCTTAATGAAAAGATGTTGACCTTCAATCCAATAGCGTTTAAAAAAAAATGTAAAATACCAGATTGATAGACATATGCCAAACAAGAGTAATGTGCCGATATAGAGTCCTTTTTCAAGTCGCTCAAATAACAATATTCCAATAAATATGATCACGACTATTCCCCAAACGTAGCTTCCAAAATTTATGTGCGTTTTAAAGATTTTTTTCATTCCTAATAATTTTTTAATGGATCAGTTATTTTAATTTCTGACAGCTAAATCTCGCTTGACAGTAATTGAAAATAAATTGTATACTTGGTGATACTGTTCGAAATCATCTTTCGTGTTCACCAATATATGATAGATATGAGGGATGACTTCGCTGTTAATATTGTTTTTCATAAAGATTATCTCTTCCTGTAACAATGCGGCCTTGACATTTACCAGCCAATCCTTTGCTAAGAACGCATTTATTCGCGCTGAATCTTTGAATAATTTAAGATCATTGAAATGTGTTGCTACTTTCCGAAGACTGTCTTTCTGTTGTCGATTTTTTGCCTTATAATAATCCAATAAAGTTAAGTATTCATTATAGAGTTTATTGTTTTCTCCATCGGATACGACCGCCATTTTAATTGATTCGCCTCCATTCTTAGCTAACAACAGTTCTTGTAGTTGATCTTGGTGATAGACGCTATCAAATAACAGTTTATAATTATTGGACTCTTTTGAATCGAACCAAAATGTAGTTGACATATAATATTTTGGTGTGCCGAGCTCGGGCTGACGAGCAAATCTTTCCATCTCTTGGGGTCTTACAACATCCCTATCCCATGAAAGGATAATTTGATAGATACCTTTTTCCAAATTCTTTACTCTTAACGCAAAATTCAGAGATCTTATCGTATCACACAACACTTTTCGCCCTGTTTTGACTTGAAAAAGATCCACATAAATAGGGGGCGAAACATTAAATTCACCGCTTAAGTTCCATGGACCAGAAGTTTCGCAACGAGTAAACATGAGAAAAAAAGATAATAACAAGCTGTATTTCATCAAAATTTGAATTCTTATAATCAGTATTGTCTCTATAAGCATTAGAAACAATACTGATTTTCCGATATTAATACATAATTAATTACTTAGTTTCACTAATTTTCCATAGAAAAACGAATTCGGATTATTTGTTTTTATCAATCCTCCCACTCCTCTTACTTTGGGATCTGAACTCGCGACATAATCCAGCTTAAATTCAGCATTTTTGAAATAGCTCTTAATATCACTATGTATCCATCCTAAGTCATTTTGAACTTCGTTGGATAGTTTAATTATATTATCAGTCATTACATAATCGTAGCCGACGTCAACGCGGTAATTATAACCATTAACAAAAAACCACACTTCTAATTTAGCTTTTTGCGAACTAACGAGTCGGAAGGTCATGGAAACCATTTTCACACCCCATCCGTTGTAGGTATTGATTTGCTTTGCCCATATATCATTAAAAGCCGAATTTATGCCACCAGGCAAAGTTGCTCCATCAATTTGAATAGAATTGTAGGTGTCGCGATAACCAAAAAACGCCGTAATTGGCAATACAGGTACAGCGTTCGACTTAATTTCATAGGGTTTATTGGACGAATCTAATAACATAAACTTGCCATCTTGCATCTTTGCCTTTACAATCGTCAAATCGCCCAACACTACAGGCTCAGCAAAATTTAGTCCACCTAGATCAAAATTGTATTTACCAATCTTGGAAACAATTTCCTTACCTGAAATATATGTAAGAGAGGCTGTCCTACTCTCATCACTAAACGATACCGAAATCTTACTTTCTAGTGAGGGAATTTGTAGATATAAGTTGGGATTAGCATCTGTATAATTTAGCAGTTGACTTCTGCTTTTACCAAAGCCATTACTCAGATACTGTTGACTCTCACTGGCGGTTGCTTTCACCAAGATCATTGATTTCTGAAATTTACGTCCCTCAAAAAACAACGTATCTCCATGATTTTTAATATAATTAAACTCGATATCACTTCCCATCCCCTTTCCTGGCTGCCCATTGTAGGTAGCTGGGTTCGGATCTTCAAGCATAGTTAAATAGGTGTAGGTATCAAAAGAAAGTGTAGAAGTCATGATTTGACGTATCCGGTACGTCGACTCTTTCTCTTTTGAAGCCGTCTCTTCATCTAGATCAGCAACCATTTTCACGCGGTCATTTTTACCAAACTGCATATAAAAACCATAGGCTCCGGCATACTCGGTTACTAATGATCCCTTCCAACCATAAGGAGATTCGACAAGCATCTTTCTGACATAAGAAAGTGTGTCTGCAATACGGGAGTCAGGATCCTTTTCAAATTCCAAAGCAACTTCTTTCGGCTTATTACAACTTACTGTCAGTAAAACCAAAAATATAACATAAAATATCTTTTTCATACGGTAATTTTCTAGGTTAATTGGCCAAATAAGTAAGAATTCAATCTCGTATACCTATTCATACTCAAAGTATATTCAGTATAGAAATCAGTACAAAAAGGATCATATTTACCTGATGAAATCAATACAGAAGTATAATCCGTGCTATGATATTCTTCAACCATGACCCTTTGAAATTCATTTTGCAATTGCGTGACGTCAATGTTAAAATACTTTATCATATAATCTCTTACAATAGACTCCTTTTCCTTGAATTTCTTATAAGCTGTTTCACCCGATTGTGATGCATAATCATCATAAAACTTTTGTCCTCGAACGACCAGATGTGAAAGTGTTTCAGCAAAGTCCTCACCAATCGACTTACGCGCATACGGACTGATAAATCCCAAAGATCTAGCTTTTGCCTCGGTATTTTCAGCCGCAGTCCAATCTGCATAATAATCTCCTACACAGACTAAACCAAATTCGCCTGGTATAAACCGATTTTGATTTAATATGTGTGTAAATTCATGGTGTATTACCTGTAGATTTCCAATCACAGAACTGGCATCGTTATCATTCAGTCCATTGAGACCGTACAATGTAATTCTTCTTCCCCCATCTGCCGTACCTCCTTTCACAGAGCCATCAGGATCATAATCACCAGATCCAAAAAGTGCAAATTGCTTCGGCGTATAGAGTTTAATAAATTTAGAGCCGCCAATTTTACCATATACCTCCAAAAATCCCTTGAGTACGATTTTCATTTGCGGGATTACTTTCGATTCATCGGCCGGTGCTATATTTTTATTAATATCATGCATATTCCGCTGATATCTATAAATAACTTCGATGTTAAATGGATCTGTCAGATTCGCGCTGATCCAATTGTCGATAGTACCAGGAACGAAAGTATCGTAATTTTGTAAGGTATAATTTAATTTATCTTCTTTCGAACAGGAAAAAATTAATCCAATTAGACCAATCCCTGTAAATAGTTTAAAAATGATCTTCATGACTTATCTTGGGTTTAGTTCAACACCTGCTAATTTAGCTTCCTGAGGGATTTGGAATACCCTTCTAGGATCATCGGGTTTTAATTCAATAAATGTTTCTCGTTCATCGCTTCCTATGACATTGTGCTTGACCGTTATCCCTTTACGAATAATGTCAAGCCACCGTAGTCCCATGGACATAAATCCAACATGTTTAAATTGCAATACTGTTTTAACAAGAGCTTCTTTGTCATCAGTGACGTCGAAAAATTGCTTTGATTTAGCCACTGTAACAGCATAATCAGTTGAATTGTAGTTGTCGATCCTATTGCGTGCAAATAAATTGAGATCAGCTAGTGCCCCGTTTACATTGCCTAATTCGGCATAAGCTTCTGCTCGATTTAATAAAGCCTCATCTGACATTAGTACCGGAACCATTAACATAGGGAACCCTGTATTGGCGGTAGGGTTCGTTACATACCAAAATTCCTTCCATATATAGGTTGTGTAATGTGGAGAGCCATAACTTACACCAAAATTGTAGAGCTTCGCTCCTGCAGCAGTCATGCTATTATAAATATTTTGTACGACACTAATTCCCATAGCATAGCGATTGTCCCACCAGCGCTGATAACCGCTATACGTTTCTGTAATCAACAAATTATAGGGTTGTGTAGCCTTGGTAATCTCTGTACGGGCAGCCTCAAAGCCTAATGATTTTAAAGTTGAGTTATAAGGAACAAGCTTGCCTACATAATTACCTCCAAAAATCTTATTTGCGTTATCCACCACTTTTTGCCATTCGCCTGTGAACAGATAAAAACGAGAAGCAAAAGCATGCGCGGCTTCGGGCGTAAAATGGTACTTCGGAACATCCCACAAACCATTCCCTTGATCCAATAAGGCCAATCCCTCTTCTAAATCTTTACGGATATTGTCATATGTAGACTTAACTGTACCTCGATCATATTGCTTTATTAAAACCGTTTCTGGATCTTTCACATACGGTATTCCTGGAGAATCATTCGATGCATTCGATTTGAAGTCATATACTTTAGCAAAGTAAATCGCCAACATAAAATGACAATAAGCCCTGGCCACAAGTGCTTCTCCTTTATAGGCCAGAACCTCGTCACCAAAATTATTTTTTTCTATAGCTGCTAGGGCATGATTTGCTGCAGCTATTGCTTCATAACAGGAATTCCAGTACGCTGTAGGAGAGTCCGTATCATCACCTATGATATCTTTCCATTCATAAAGAGCAGGTACCGGTTGATAAATACCTCCAACACCTTTGTCCTCCACATTGTCAGAGTAGGTCTCAGCCATGGCCAATGAATTTCTTCCAGGATAGGCTGATGCCACTAATCTTTTAACTTTATCTACCGTATTGATCTGAGCACGCATATCCGGCTCTTGATCCAGATATTTACTACATCCGCTAAATAGAAAAACAGACGTTAGCAATATATATTTAATCGTATTTAATTTCATAATATAATTATTTAGAATCCTAACTTCACCGATAATGTAATTTGCTTAGGCACTGGAAGAGCGACACCTCCATTGCTGTAAAACTCTGGATCCACGCCATTCAATTTCCTATCAGCATGTAATAGCCATAAATTATTGCCCACTAGATTAAATTGAGCAGTCCTGAATTTTATACGTGACACCAATTCCTTGGGTACGTTGTAGCCTATAGAAAGTTGAGACAAACGGATATAATCACCTTTAGCCACTCGTTCAGATGAATAGTTATAAGCATTATACGTGTAATTAGCAGCATTCCTTTCGCCTAAAAAGTTCTTAACATCGAATTCGGCGGACAAAGGATCAAGTGTCGACGGGATTACGGTTAAATATTCATCCCCATGAAAAATAAAGCGATTTACGAGATCTTTCGATACATTGTACATATCCAAGTAAGACGATGAATAACTAGGTTGTAATCTGACCTTATTACCAAAAGCAAATTTCAGTAAAAAAGAAAAACTGAAATTTTTATATTCCACTCGGTTATAATAACCACCGGCTATGGTCGGATCTACTGGTCCTTCATATTTCAAGAAATCTGTTTCATTATCTTGAAGCCAAAAATAGGTCGTTCCGGGCGTACCGTCAGTACCAATGAACATCGGATAACCGCTTCTCGCATTAAGCTTATCGAAATCAATGGAGTATAATCCGCGATGCGGATTTCCAAGTTTAGCTCCCCCCTCCGCGGACACCAAGTCCCAAATATTTCTGGTAACATTCAGCTTAGTAATTTCGGTTCTATTGTACCCAAATGTAAATTGCGTTCTCCATGTAAAGCCTTGCGGATCTTTAAATGGATAACCTCCAATTTGAATATCCACACCGTGGCTTTTCATATCCGCGTAATTACCATATTTCTCAAATTGACCTCCTATTCCTGAGGTTCGGATAGGACCAATCAGATCAAAAATATTCCTTTTGTAATAATCAACATTCAGATCTATTCGGTTCTTTAAGAAACTCAAATCGGTACCAACATTGAGCTCATACATTTTTTCCCAAGTCAGCTCCGAATTTTCTAAACCGCTGATATTAATCTTCCCCTCTTTTTCTGACTCGTACGGCCGATAAGCCACGGCATTATAAAACACTGCAGATGAGTTTGAAGCATTCCCCATATTGGCGACTAGGCCATATGTACCGCGCAAACGTACATGAGAAAGAATATTACTATCCTTGTTAAAAAAATTCTCTTGATCAATATCCCAGGCTCCCGATATATTCCAGGTTGGCAACCACCGTGCGACGCTTGTGTGTCCCATTTTATTGGAGCCATCATATCGTGTGGTAAAGTTCAAAGAGTATTTATCTTTATAATTATAAGCTCCACGGACTGCATAAGCTAACTTTCGATCGTAATTGTAGGCCATTCCGAAGGGTACATTTCCACTTTCAATAGCATACTTATAATACCGATAAGTAGGCATAACGAGATTTCCATTATCATATTCGATGCCTGGGCCATTAAAATCATGGTTTTGCTTATCGGCATACTGCAATTCATAGGTTCCAAATAAATTTAAACTATGATCATTCCATTTTTGATTATACTCTAAATTATGTCGCATGTAATAGCTAATCATATTATTGTTAGCGACATTAAAAAATCCTCCATTAGGCAATAGAACATATTTATCTGTATTCGGAAAATCCGGATCGGCATATAAAAAGCGATTTCCCGCATTAACGGTTTGATCGCCATTTGCCCGATATGCTTTCGACAAATTTGCATTTTCTGTTATCGTATGCTGTCTTTCTGAATTATAATAACGGTACATTCCATTTGCAGAATAGGTTAAGGAAGGTAGAATTTTGTAAGTTATCCCCCCCTGCACCTTGATATCCATCAATTTAAGTTTGATATAGTTATTATCAATTTCATTTAAGATATTAAAAGGGGCATAATCTCGATTGAAATATTCCAAGTTTCCGTTTTCATCATAAGGAGTGATGATACGGCTAGTATTAAGAGAATAAGAGTAAGGATTAATATCAAAATCACGCGAGTAAGTCCCGAAAACAGCATCTGAAACTCTATTTAAAGTACCTGGTGTCCGTTGATCGCGGATATTACTTTGAAAAATGAATTCCGTACTTAGTTTATCACTAATTTTATAATTGTTTCTAATATTGCCTGTAAACCGTTTCGCGCTATTACCTATTGTAAAACCGGAATCGTTCATAAAACTCGTAGAAGCATACGTTTGGCTCTTGGTAGTCCCGGTAGACATACTTAAAGAATGATCATGAACCAGAGACTGTTTAAATAATAAATCAAACCAGTCGGTATTGACATTCGTATAACGCTGTAAAAAATCATAGCGTGAAGGAGCATCATTTCTCAGATCAAAAGAATCCGTAGCTGGATTATACTGATACATGAGATTATACATCTTATTAAAGACTCCGCCTGTAGGAGAACGGGAGACTTGCGAATGATTCAAGTAGCCTTTATTTTCCATATCAATAATTAATTGCATCTGTTGCGCAGAATTCATGATATCGAACTGGCTATAATTGGGTTTTATATAGGTTGTAAAGTTGCCTGAATAATTAAAGTTAACAACTCCCTCAGTATTACGTCCTTTCTTCGTATTCACCACGACGACCCCGTTCATCGCTGCCGCACCATACATCGCTGTTGCAGCGGCATCTTTCAATACCGTGATCGACTCAATATCATCAGGATTCAAGCCCGCTACAGAGGACCCGAGTAAGGTATTTGCATCACCAGTGGATAATGCTTCGTTAGAGATATTGACAGCCTCATCCAAAATAACCCCGTCGATCACCCATAAAGGTTTATTATCTCCCGTTAAGGAAGTTGCCCCACGAACCCGGATTTTCGGAGCCGCACCAAATGTACCAGAGACGTTTTGCACAGAGACACCTGCCGCTTGCCCTTCCAGCATCCTAGAAATATCTGGAACACCGGCACGCTCAGCTTCCTTAGCGTCGATTTTGGATGATGCTCCAGTGAATAATTTACGGTCCAAATTTTGGTAACCTGTAGCAACAACATTAACCTCCTTTAACTTAAGGTCATCAGCCGTAAGCACCACATTCACGCTTGACTTGCCATCCACGGGAATTTCTTTGGTGCCAAACCCAACGTACCGCACTACCAAAACAGCCGATGAAGAAGCATTAATTTTAAAATGTCCTATATCATCAGTCTGTGTTGAAATAGAAGTGCCTTTTACGGTTACTGTAGCTCCACTCAATCCTTTGCCATCTTGACTTTTAACAGTACCAGAAACAACCTGTTGCTGCGTATTAAATTCGAAACGACCGCCCTCATCACCATTTACTGAAATAGTATTCGCAATAATCTTATAATCAATGTGATTATTGCGCAAGACAGAATTTAATGCTTCTTCTACCGAAGCATTTTTTAAGTTCACATTGACCCTTAACTTAGAATCAACGTTTTCCCCATAAAATAATTGCAAATTAGATTGTTTGGAGATCGCGTTCAACGCCTCTTCAATCCTTGCATTTTTCATCTTTAAAGTAACTTTCTGTGCAATGCCGTTGGCTTGAACTCCGGTCACAAAGGCAAAAAGAAGGCAGGTACTAATTTTCATAATACGTAAAGGTTTACAAAACCGTGGGTCATGAGGTAGCATTCGCCAAGTTTTGCCAAATGGTAAGTTATTCATACATTTACTCTTTGTGGTTAATTGGGTTTACTTAATTCGCTCTAAAATTTTTAGGCCTTTTGATCATTTCGGAACAGGGATGCTGCAACATTCCTGTTCTACTTTGCTTCTAAGACCTCTAGGTTAGGTATCGATTCTCACATAAGCACTCCTTTCTATTTGTTTTCGACAATTAATTCTTTTCCATGAAGCTCGAATTTCAAATCGCAGACGTAAGTCAACATTTCCAAAACTTCAGATAACGTAACATCGCGTTTAAAATTACCGTTATACACTTTATCGAGTGCAACATCTTTCTTAAATCGAACTTGGACATCGTACCATTTAGACAGCGTAGAAGCAATCTCAACAATCGTTTCTTTCTTAAAATAAAACTGATTATTATGCCATGAAAGATCGTGATCCAGATCTGCTTTCCCTTTACTGAGAAGTTCACCTTTCAGATTTGCATACTCTCCAGGTTCAAGAACAATAACATTGCCTAAATGGCTGACTTGAACTCTTCCGGAGGATAATGTCGTACGAACATTACTACTATAGGCGTTAATATTGAAATGTGTACCTAATACCTTTACCTCGCTTCCTCTAGACTCCACTACAAAAGGACGATCAGCTTCATGAGCGACTTCGAAATAAGCCTCGCCCTCTAGCATAACGCGACGCTCATTTTCTTTAAATTTTACAGGAAATTTAAGCTGAGAGTTAGCATTTACCCAAACCTGAGTTCCATCTTCTAAATTTAATTTATAAAAATTGCCTTTAGGAACAACCAATGTATTAAATTGTATTTCAGCCACTGCTTGAGCGTGATTGATTTGGTCAATGTTAGCTTTATTCGTTAAGGCTACTATTTTCGGATCAACTGCTTTGTTAGACTTCTCCAATGGCATAATTGATCCATCAGCCAAAACAAGCAAAGCTCCGGACTTTGCCGGTTGTATATCGCCCTTCACTGGACTGATAATTGCAACTTTCTCCGAAACTTTACCCTTCTGATGAAAAATATAAAAGAGTGACATACCCATCAATACGACAAGACTAGCTGCCACACGGAGAATAGGATTATAATGTTTCTTAATTCTCTGAGTACTCTCCTGAATATTACGCCAAGCACCATCTTCGTCCAGATTATCTAAAAAGATAAGATCCTCCTCAATATTTTTTGCATCCCGAAAGCTTTCAAGCAATTCATCGTTATTTTTGTCAGATTTCCGCCACTGTTCAATAGCATCCCGATCTGCTATGGTTTCTTGACCACGAAGCAATTTATTAATGAGTTTGGTTATGTAATTGGTATTAGCTTTCATATCTATAGGTTATAAACCCTATAGATTCGTCGAGGGTGACAAGAAATTAAAATTATTTTAATAAAAAAATAATAAAGGGTAAAAACTCGGGGTGCAGCTTATCCATCAAAATTTTCATGCCCCTTTGTTTTTGCGTTTTAACCGTATTTACGCTGATTTGAAGTTTTTCTGTGATCTCAAGATTCGACAGCCCATCTAAATAACCCATCTTAAAAATCTGTTGACAAGAAAAAGGCATTTGAGCAATAATCCGGTAAATTTCATTAATCACTTCGGTATGAATAATGGAACGCTCAACCGAATGCCCATCTTCCTCGTTGAACTCAACCCGAGCCCAATACTTTTCCTTTACTTTTTCATGCCGTAAATGCTTTAAACAAGAAAATCGAACAGCCGTATACAAATAGTTTCGTACAAATGCTTCGGATTGTTCAATTCGTTGTTGATCTTTGAAGAATGTGACAAATGCTTCTTGTACCAAATCCTCCGCAGTCGTAGATTCCCGCACAATTTTCCAAGCAAAATGGCACAAACCCCTATAATACGTTCTAAATAATTTCTCTTCTGGGCCCATAATTCTAACGGGTATAACAAAATTGATTAGCAAACAGTCCTCGTAGGCAGATTAACTATTTTAAAGATAGAGTTTTTATTTTTTTTTAACAAGATTTGACATTTTTATTGCATAAAATGTTAATATCAGCCCATAATAATCTTGTTTTTCAATAAAATCATATTTTCACATCCATAATTTAGTGATATTTGGACTCAAAAATTTCGATCATATTTAAAAAAAAACACTATTCTCCGTATTTATAAATAGAAAAAATGGTCTATAAACGCCAAAATGTCGTTTTTTTTTACTATATTGTAAACTTTCAAAAAACCTTCATCGCCCTATCAGCGTTGACTAAGATGAAATGTTGAAGGTGCTAATTGACAAGTAAAACAAACACTTCAATAAAAATTAAAAAAAGACTAAATGCTATTTACTGTTCTGTCAGGATTAATAACATCGAGCCTTATTGTTCCATTTGGTCGTTTCCTAAAAACCAAATGGGGTTTTATTCTCGCATTCTTACCGGTACTTCTATTTCTATATTTTGCTCAATATATTGTACCTATTGGTCGAGGCTCCTATTTTGTACAGTCGACCTCATGGGTGCCCTCTCTAGGCATCAATCTGGATTTTAAACTGGATGGGCTATCCCTCCTTTTCTCCCTATTGATTACCGGTATCGGAGCTTGTATCTTTTTCTACGCCAATGCCTATCTCAAAGGTCATCGGTATATCGATCGATTCTTTGGCTACCTCTGCTTATTTATGTCAGCGATGCTGGGGCTTGTCCTATCGGACAATATGTTATTATTGTTTATCTTTTGGGAACTGACTTCAATCAGCTCATTTTTTCTCATTGGGTTTAACAATGATAACAACGAGTCACGCAAAAGCGCGTTGACCGCTCTGTCCATCACGGGGCTAGGTGGCTTCTTTCTACTGGCAGGTTTCATTTTACTGGGTAATATCGCAGGTACTTATCATATTACAGCATTGCTCGACAAAGTATCACTCATTCAACAACACCCACTCTTCCCCTTGGTATTTGGCTTGGTGGCACTTGGAGCAATTACAAAATCTGCACAGTTCCCTTTCCATTTTTGGTTACCCGGTGCCATGAAAGCGCCAACGCCAGTGTCGGCCTACCTTCATTCTGCAACCATGGTCAAAGCAGGTATTTATCTTTTGGCCCGCTTTTCACCGATTCTTGGAGGAAACCCCATTTGGATGTACTCGCTGATGGCCATTGGTGGCTTTACGATGCTTTACACCGCCTTTCATTCGCTGTTCAGAACAGACCTAAAAGGGGTTTTGGCCTATTCAACGATTTCCGCACTAGGCATTTTGGTTTTTTTATTGGGTCTTGGTACAAAGGAGGCCATTATTGCAGCATGTGTCTTTATACTTGTCCATGCCTTATATAAAGCCGCTTTATTCCTTATTACGGGAATTATAGACCATGAAACCAGCACAAGGGATCTAACGGTTTTACGGGGACTGCGTAAGGTTTTGATGCCTGTCGCTATCGCAGGTTTTCTTGCGGCACTTTCCAGTGCTGGTATTCCGCTTACTTTTGGATTTATCGGAAAGGATCTGATCTATGAGGCAACACTACACGCAGCACCGGATTTATTTCTCTATTTGACAGCAGCTGCGGTCGCAACAAATATATTATTGGTCTCCGCTGGATTTATGGCCGGTATCAAACCTTTTATGGGGAAGTTGCCCGAACAATTCAGTAAAATCCATCTGCCTTACAAAGCCATGTGGATCCCCCCATTAGTTTTAGCCGTTCTTGGTGTTATTTTTGGCTGTATTCCCGGACTTATTGGTGAATGGATTGCAGGCCCAACCGCGGTAAGTATACTTGCCAAAACGGAAGTTTTTCAGCTAAAAATCTGGCATGGCTTTAATTTAATCTTGCTCCTAAGCGCGATTACAATTGCTGCCGGTACGCTCCTCTATTTCGTAAACAAACCAAGTCAAAACAAATTGACTTGGATCGCGAAATTCAATAAAATTTCTCCAGAATATATGATCAACCTGTGTGCACAGGAAATTGCGCTGTTCTCCGCTTTCTTTACAAACAAAATGCACAACGGCTACTTGCGGTCATATTTATTAAAAATCATCCTATTTGCGGAAGTATTGATCGCCTACCAGCTATATCTCGGGGGGCCACTCCACATCAAATGGGAAACGCTATCGCCCGTAAGCTTCTATGAAGTAACTACGGTCTGTATTTTGATCGGCGCTATTGTATTGACGATACGAACCACATCCCGATTGACAGCAGTCGTAGCCACTAGTGTCGTAGGTTATGCCATATGTCTTATTTTCGTATTTTACAGTGCTCCAGACTTAGCGATGACGCAATTTACCATAGACACCCTCACGGTAGTACTCTTCGTCTTGGTACTGTTTAAACTCCCCTCCTTCTTGAATCTGGCAAACAGACGCACCGTCATTCGTGACGCCATAGTCGCTGTCATTTTTGGCGTTTTGCTATCCATGGTAGCACTCCGCGTATTGCATGAACCAACAACGACTAATATCAGTGATTTCTACGGCGACTATGCTTATGTGCTTGCTAAGGGTAAAAATGTCGTCAATGTACTGCTTGTAGATTTCAGAGGCTTTGACACCATGTTTGAGATTGTCGTCTTAAGTATTGCTGCATTGGGAGTATACAGCTTATTAAAATTGCGTTTAAAACCTTCGGATAAAGAATAATAATGTTTAACAGCTATGGGTCCGTAAAAGCATAGCAGGATGCATAGCTAAATAGTAACAAATGAACAGTACAATATTACAGACCGCTACGCGATATCTATTACCGATACTCTTACTTTTCTCGGTATTCCTGCTATTAAGAGGGCACTATTACCCTGGGGGAGGGTTCGTGGGAGGCTTGGTCGCTTCGATTGCCTTTGTTTTGCATAGTTTTGCCTTTGGTCCACAAAACACCATGAAATTAATTCAATATAAACCCTTATCACTCATTCCCATTGGACTCGGAGTTTCGGCGATAAGCATGTTCCTGCCCGTTTTCTTTGGCTATCCCGTTATGACGGGACTGTGGCTTGAGGAAAAAATTCCAGTCATCGGCATGATCGGAACAGCTTTGTTTTTTGACCTTGGTGTATATTTTGTTGTTATTGGCGTCGTGCTTACAATTTTATTTACAATTGCGTTAACTACTGAAGAAGAAGAATAATGGAACTGATTCTTGTCTTATTAATAGGCATTTTATATGCCGCTGGGATATACCTTATCCTCCGTCGAAGTATGGTGAAACTGTTGTTGGGTATTATGTTACTGGGCAATGGCACCAATATACTGATCTTCTTATTGGGCAATATTATTAAAGGAAAACCGCCTATTATTGCACCCGATCTGAAAGTATTCAACGATATTTATGCAGATCCAATTCCGCAAGCTCTTATTTTAACAGCCATCGTGATTAGCTTTGGCTTAACCTCCTTTGCCATCGTTCTACTAAAGCGTGTATATGCATTGCTGGGTACAGACGATTTGGATGATTTGAACACCCCTGAGGAAGAAGATATATGATAGACAACCACATTATTGCCACGATCATCGTGCACTTATTTATTGCTATTGTCCAACTGATGTTTTGGCGCAAATCTACTGCGCAACGTTTTCTGAGCGTTGGTGGAAGTTTGCTCGTCCTTATTCTTGCTTTTAAATTATTCTTTAAGGTCTACGAAGGTGGTATTTTAACCATGAATGCCGCCAATTGGAAAGCTCCCTTTGGAATTGTCTTTGTTGCAGATCTATTCAGTAGCACCCTTGTCCTTCTCACATCAATTGCCGGCCTCGCTGTCTCCATCTTTTCCTGTGTCGGCGTGGGCCGCCAGCGTATTCTCTACGGATATTTCCCGATCTTCCACTTTTTAATGATGGGACTGAATGGAGCCTTTCTTACTGGAGATATCTTCAACTTGTATGTATGGTTTGAAGTCATTATCATTTCTTCTTTCGTACTCATGACATTAGGGGGGAGAAAATCCCAACTGGAAGGTGCTGTAAAATACATGGCCATGAATATCCTGGCCTCCACATTTTTCTTAACAGGGATAGGTATACTTTATGGTATTTCAGGATCATTGAATATGGCCGACTTAGCTTTGCGTATCCCAAAGATACAGAACCAAGCGTTAGTAGAAATCACAGCAACATTTTTTCTGATCGGTTTTGGTATTAAATCTGCCATATTTCCACTTTACTTTTGGCTACCATCATCTTATCATACCCCGCCCTCCGCAGTAGCGGCGACTTTCGGCGGCTTATTGACAAAAGTAGGTATATACGCATTATTCAGGGTATTTTCTTTACTATTTATTCCCAATCATTTTACAAAAGAATTACTGATTGCACTAGCCATATTGACAATTTTGACCGGTGCCTTTGGTGCATTGATAAAAACCAATATCCGAAGGTTGTTTTCCTATTTAATTGTTTGCCATATCGGGTTTATGATTGGCGGGCTGGGATTATATAGTAAGTGGGCGCTACTAGGGGCAATATTCTATCTCATCCACGATATTATGGTTAAAACCAATTTATTCCTAATTGCAGGTGTTGTACGTCAACTCCGCGGTACCATGGATATGAATAAATTGGGTGGACTGTATGCCCAATACCCCAAAATTTCTTTACTTTTTGCCCTTGTTCTTTTTTCGCTTGTCGGCATACCGCCCCTATCGGGTTTCTGGCCTAAAATCTATTTATTCCGGGACGCGTTCCAGCTCGAAAAGTATGCCTTTGCAGGAGCCCTGATCATCGGTAGTTTTATCACCTTATTTGTCATTGCTAAAATGTGGGCACAGGTATTCTGGAAAGATACACCTGATCCAGAAATAGTAGAAGATAAATTTGCAGATATGATTGGGTATAAAAAAACAATGCTCATACTCCCGGTCGTTATTTTGGCATCTGCGTCGCTGTATATCGGGCTCAACGCCGAGGCTATCATTCACGTGGCGGATCAGATTGCTACACAATTATTGGACACATCACCTTACATAAACGCTGTACTAGGAGGGCAGAAATAATATGATAAAGCAGTTTTTAATGAACCTCATGTTATCCTTTATCTGGGTTGCACTGACGGGATCAATGTATTACTCGAACTTTCTATTCGGTTTTATGCTCGGATTTGGTATACTCTGGTTGATGAACAGAAATGAAGCCGATCAGCGCTACTTCTATCGGGTACCTAAAACATTGAGTTTTATTCTTTTTTTCCTTTGGGAAATGATCGTTGCTAATATTCAGGTTGCGTATGATGTCATCACGCCAAAATTTTTCATCAAACCGGCTATTGTGAAATATCCTATGGATGCAAAAACAGATTTAGAAATCAACCTGCTTTCAACTTTTATTTCGTTAACACCGGGTACACTTATTCTCGATGTAAGTGAAGATAAAAAAACGATCTTTATCCATGTGATGTACATGAAGAACAGGGAACAGTTTGTCTCTACGCTTAAAAATAATGTTGAACGAAGACTTTTAGAACTCTTAAGATGACTTTAAACAGCTATTTTGACTATGTAATCCTTCCAATCTTGACTGTTTCAGTGATATTGGCTTTTATTCGCCTGTATAAAGGACCTCAAATATTTGATCGTGTCATTGCCTTAGATCTCATCATTACCATTGGAATTGGCATTATTACCGTTTATAGTATACGAACTTCGCAGGAAGTATTTTTAGATATTGCCATGATATTAGCGCTAATCGCATTTCTCGGCACAATTGCATTTTCATTTTATTTAGAAAAACAAAGCAAAGATGAATGATATTACTTTAGCTATACTCAGCACGATAGGGGCGCTGGCCATATTGTTTGCTTCTATTGGCATCTTGCGGATGCCGGATTTTTATTTACGTCTTTCCGTAACCGTCAAGGCGGCAACATTGGGTGTTGGGCTATTGCTCATCTGTGCTGCGGTGACTTTCCCGGATGTATCTGTAACAACAAAGGCCATAGCTATTGGTTTCTTCCTGATCCTAACGGCGCCAGTTGCAGCACACATGATTGGCCGAGCGGCATATATACAACGGGTAAAAACATGGAAGGGAACCACCTTAAATGATCTCGAAAAAGAGGGTAAATTAGATTGCAGAAAAGAAGATTTTTAAGAAAAGTGCACTTAGCCTTTCTTAAAAATCTTCTTAGCTTGATTAAAATAGAATACAAACAGGAGCTGGCACAGCAATTTCTTTACCGGTATCCGTTAACAAACCAGTTTTTGTATCCCGGCTAAACAAAACAATGTTGTTCGTATATTGATTGGCTACCAAAAGATATTTACCATCGGGAGAAAGAATAAAGTTACGCGGTCCCTTACCTTTAACCGCCATATTGGCTATTTTCTTTAATTCTCCATCTTTCTCTACGGAAAAAGTAGCTATCGTATTGGCATCGCCCCGATTGGTTGCATACAAAAATTTGCCATCAGCAGACATCTTGATATCTGCCCCACCATTACTTCCTTTAAAACCTTCCGGATTGATATCAAATGTACTTTGATACATCCACGCATTGCCATCTTTCTTATAAAATGCAATTTGACCTGTCATTTCCAATATAACATACAAGAATTTCTCTTTCTTATCAAATGCAATATGTCGCGGACCTCCGCCCGCAGGTGTAAAGATATCTTCCGATTCCTCAGCAAGGCTATAGACATTTCCCGCTTTATTCACCGGATAAATAGAAATCTCATCCAAACCAAGATCTTGGATATACAACTTATCCCCCTTTTTAGAGAAAAAAGTAGAATGTACATGTGGTTTTTCTTGCCGAACGGGATCCACTCCCTTACCTTCATGTTGTATGAGTCGCGCTCTTTTACTTAATACTCCGTTACTTTCTAGATCAAAAAGAGCCGCAGATCCGCCTGTATAGTTTGCTACGGCCAGCAGGCTTCCATTAGGATGTACCTCGACGAAACAAGGCGCCCCACCCCCCGAAGGAAGCGAATTTAAAAAAGTTAAATGACCGTCTTTAAAAGAATAGGCTGAAACTGTCCCTTCTTGATTCGGAATCTCATTAACGGCATAGATAAAGTTGTTACTCCTTGCCAGGAATGAAGGGTCTTTACTCTCCTGTGTACTCAATAATGTTGCGTCACCGGTTTTAACATCAAAATTATAGATATAAATCCCCTTGCTCTCGGTTTTACTGGTGTACGTACCCACAAACATAGGAATTTGTTGGGCGAAACTCGCTAGCGGTAAAATTGCCATCAAATAAATAAATGCTTTTTTCATTGAAATTACTTTATACGTGTTGATACATATCTTTCAAATCAGAACCTAAAAAACAGGTTTGTTTGTAAAATATTTACGATCGCGCTGAAATTTATCTATTCACTCTTCGGCGCGAAGATCTAAAAACTCCTACTGTCTTGTCACCACAAAGATCGTCAATAGACTTGTTAAATTTGGTTAAAACAGTGCTTTCTAATAGGCAAATGCGTATTTTAGCGCATCAATTTTAACAATTCAAAAATTATCCATTTCAAATAGTTGGATGCAAAAATATTGTTAAATAAAAGTACGAATAATTCATATAATCTGATAATTTTGTGCTGTTGTTCAAAAAAGTATATATTGAATATAATTAGCATACATGTCTGCAAAGGCCTGAGCCTTTAATAATGAATAAATCATGAACAAGTGACCGAGTGAAAAGAGCCCATTTAAACAAATGGTGAACACTCATAAATATCATAAATAATTTATACGAATGAAAAAAAACATTTATATATTGTTTTTATTGCTTTTAGCTTCAATTCAGGCTAGTCTAGCGCAACGTCAGGTGATTGACCGTGTTGTCGCAACAGTTGGATCGGGCATTATCTTACAGTCCGATGTGGATATGCAATATTCGCAATGGTTAGCGCAAGGAAACAAACCTAATGAAAACTTTAAATGCGGTGTACTTGAGCAATTAATCATTCAGAAACTGCTTTCCCAGCAGGCCGTAATTGACTCTATTGATGTAACAGAAACTGAAGTCGACGACAACCTTAACTCCCGTTTACGCCACATGTCGCAACAGGCTGGAGGTCAAGAACGTCTTGAGAAATTTCTCAACCGCTCGTTATTACAATACAAGGAAGAAATGCGTGCAAGTGTTTTTGAACAATTGAAAGCCAACAAGATGCAACAAAACATTGTTCAAAAAGTTGACGTAACACCATTGGAAGTAAAACGTTATTTTGAAGGCCTGAATCAAGATAGCCTTCCTTATTTCAATACTGAAGTCGAAATTGGTGAAATTGTCATGATGCCGAAGTTGACAGATGAGGAAAAAAAAGAACAACGAGACAAAATTGAAGGTATCCGAAAACAGATTGTAGAGGGATCTGACTTTGGTACAATGGCTCGTATATATTCCCAAGACCCGGGATCAGCGCCCTACGGTGGAGATTTGGGTTTCGGTACGCGCGACAACTACGTCAAGGAATATTCTGCCATGGCATTTAAATTAAAACCTGGAGAAATATCGCCCATTGTAGAATCTAAATATGGTTTCCATATTATTCAGGTACTCGAAAGACGTGGCGAAGAGGTTCACACACGCCATATCCTAATGAAGATTAATCCTGGTGCCGCAGCGTTAGAACGGACCAAAAATAAACTGGACAGTATCTATAAATTAGTTGTTGACAAAAAAATGGATTTCTATCATGCTGCCACAAATTATTCGGATGCAGAGGAAAGTAAATTCAATGGTGGTATGATCCTTAATCAAGAAGGATCGAGCCGCACTACAGTAATTCCTATGGATGGCTTAGAAAAATCAGTATTTACAGCAATCGATCAGCTAAAACCGGGAGAATACTCCAAACCTGCGCAATTTACAGACAAAATGGGCGATATTGGCTATCGCTTCAACTATTTAAAAACACGTATCCCTCCACACAAAGCTAATTTGGACGAGGATTTTACCAAAATTAAAGAGGCGGCCAGACAAGATAAAATCAATCGCAATCTGAGCAAATGGTTTGACGATAAATCCAAAACAACATTTATTGATATCAGTGACGAATTTGGTTCATGTGATGAATTGAAAAAATGGAGAAAATAATAAGCTTAAAACACTTATCACCTAAAAAGGGCTTGAATATTTGATATTCAAGCCCTTTTTAGTTTGCAGTCTCCGTGTTATTATTTCTCAAACATCATCTCAATCAGGATATTCCAATTGGCCTTCTTGACATCATCTTTCGCCAATTCGCTGAGTTGCCAGATGCGAATATAATTATACTTCACCACCTTATCCTTTTGTCGCACCGTTGCAGTTCCCTTGGTATAGGCAAAATCGCCACTATATGAACGTTTTACTTCTTCGGGGACTGTCTCTATCGTCATGCGTTGTTTTTTGAGATAGGCCATCATTTTAGCCTTTCCTTCCATCGGATTGGTCCAAGGGAACAAAAACCGGACATCCTCACTTAAAAACTCCTTATATGCGGTTGGATTGTCGGCTTTCAAAACGGTTGACATCAATTTGTCTGTCTCCAGGACAATATCTTCACGCTGGTTTAAGCGTACTTTAGAACGATGTTTCAGATACCAAGAATCGGTAGGTTCGATATATTCCAAATCAAATTCACCATCGTTCCCATTGTTTTCCACTTCGGCGCGAATATCGACCAGCCACTTGCCCTTCTTATTCCGCTTCCATACAGTGAGATATTCTCCGTGTCGCAATCGCGCACCTACCTTCTGAAAATCCATAGACCCCGAAGTCACGCCAAACTCCTGACTCTTCGCAATCAGTGCAAACGTAGGTTGCCAATGTAAGACATCCGGAATATTTGGTCTATTATTCAGATAATTATAAGCATTTACTGCCGACGGAACATAAAACGTAGACTCTTTATCAATAATCGAAAGAAATGCCTGGTGCGGTGTAGATGCTTTAGCCAATGCTGCTGCATCCTTATCTGCCTGCAGGAGGCTGCCAACTTTCTCGGGTATCTGTGCATGTAGTGTTGTACCAACAACACTCATCAATGTAACAACAGATAGCCTATTCCAAAAATTCATACGCAAAATGATTTCCTCTTTAATAATTCGATTTCTTCTATATCAAATCTTATTCCAAAGTGTTCCTTCTTTACTATCTTTCAATTGAATTCCAATAGTATTAAGCTCATCACGAATACGATCTGAGGTAACGAAGTCTTTATTTGCTTTTGCTTCATTACGTAGCTTAATAACCAGATTCATAACATCGTCAATATCATCAGATACGGATGTCTGATCGTTTATAAGCCCCAAGATATCCTCGACAAACTCTTTCATGAATAGTTTCAGGTTTTCCAATCCTTCAGCCGACACTTTCGCTTTACCATCATAAATTGAGTTGATGATACGTACAATTTCAAATAGCTCGGCGATGAGTACTGGACTATTAAAGTCGTCATCCATAGCGGCGTAACACTTGCGGCGGATTTCAGCTAAATTGAATGAATCAGCACCTTTCGACACCTTCAATTTATCTAACAAGCTTATGGCAGTCATTAGGCGTTTATAGCCCTTGTCGGCCGCATCCAGTGCCTCATTGGAAAAATCCAAGGTACTTCTATAATGAGCCTGTAGCATAAAAAAGCGTACAGCCATTGGTGAATAACCTCTATTCAATAAGGGATGATTTCCAGTAAACAACTCACCTGGCAAGAAACCATTTCCAGCAGATTTAGACATACGGGCGCCGTTTACAGTCAGCATATTAGTATGCATCCAGTACTTTGCAGGACTCGTATGGTTACAGGCTTCAGACTGTGCAATTTCATTGGTATGATGTGTAGCAGCCAAATCCATTCCACCACCATGAATATCAAACTGATCGCCCAGGTACTTTCTGCTCATAGCTGAACATTCGATATGCCAGCCCGGAAAGCCAACGCTCCAAGGAGCGGGCCAACGCATGATCGTTTCGGGTTTTGCTTTGATCCACAAGGCAAAATCCAAACGGCCCTTTTTCTCGTCCTGACCACTCAATTCGCGGGTATTGTTAAGCATATCCTCTAATTTACGATTGGTCAATATCGTATAATCATACGTTTCAACGTACTTCTCAACATCAAAATATACGGTACCATTCCGCTCGTAAGCATAGCCATTTTCCACAATCTGCTCGATCATTTGGATCTGCTCGCAAATATGCCCTGTCGCCGTAGGCTCAATACTTGGCGGCAAGGTATTAAATAGGCGCAATACGTCGTGAAAACCTATTGTATACTTTTGTACAATTTCCATAGGCTCCAACTGTTCCAATTTTGCCTTTTTTGCAAACTTGTCGTCTCCCTCATCACGATCGCCCTCCAAATGTCCTGCATCCGTAATATTGCGCACATAACGCACTTTATAACCAAGATGACGCAAGTATCTAAAAATCAAATCAAAAGAAACGAACGTTCGACAATTACCCAAATGTACATCACTGTATACAGTAGGGCCACAGACGTACATACCAACGAGATTGGCATGAATGGGTTCAAATTTTTCTTTTGTTCGCGAAAGGGTATTGTATAAAACGAGATTATGGTCCATGTTTAATCGCTGCTTGAAAGCTATTTTTGTCTAAAATATATTTGAATTGGCACACCAGTAAAATCAAAATTATCACGTAATTTATTCTCTACAAAGCGTTTATATGGATCTTTGATGTATTGTGGCAAATTACAGAAGAACGCAAACATGGGTGTTCTTCCTGGCAATTGTGTAACATATTTAATTTTGATGTATTTGCCTTTTAAGGATGGTGGTGGATAGTTTTCAATAATATCCAGCATCACTTCATTCAGCTTGGACGTTGGGATTTTCTTGGTTTTGTTAGCATATACCTTATCAGCCACCTCTAACACCTTAAGAACACGTTGTTTTTCGGTTACGGAAGTGAAGATAATAGGCACATCAGTAAACGGCGCTATTTTTTCTTTGATGCGGTCTTCGAACGCCTTCATGGTCTTATTATCTTTTTCGATCAAATCCCATTTGTTGACAACGACCACGATACCTTTGCGGTTTTTCTCTGCCAAGTTGAAAATATTAACGTCCTGCGCCTCTAACCCATCTTGCGCATCAAGCATTAAAATCGTCACATCAGAATCTTCCAACGCTTTAATGGTACGCATGACCGAATAAAACTCGATATCTTCATTTACTTTGGATTTGCGACGAAGACCTGCTGTATCAATCAATAAAAAGTTGTGGCCATATTGATTGTAATGGATACGGATTGAATCACGTGTTGTCCCTGCCATTGGCGTTACAATATTGCGATCTTTGCCGATCAAGGCATTTGTCAAAGAGGATTTACCCACATTCGGGCGGCCCACGATGGTATATTTTGGTAAGGATTCTTCTTCTTCCTCTTCCACTTCAAAATGAGAGACGACAGCATCCAACAGTTCTCCTGTACCCGATCCTGTAGCCGACGAAATATTGAAGACCTCACCTAAACCAAAAGCATAAAACTCTGCTGATTCATGGTGCAATTTTGCGTGATCGACTTTATTCGCTACCACATAAACAGGTTTGGAGCTTCTTCTCAGAATATCAGCGATTTCGTCATCCAAGTCGGTAATGCCCGTAGTGACATCCACCATAAAGATCACGACCGATGCTTCTTCAATAGCGATATAGACCTGATCACGGATTGCCTCTTCAAAGACATCATCCGAACCATGTACAAAACCACCTGTATCAATTACTGTAAATTTCTTTCCGATCCACTCGGCTGTTTCATAATGACGGTCGCGCGTCACCCCGCTAAAGTCATCAACAATCGCTTTTCTACTTTCTGTAAGACGATTGAATAAGGTAGATTTACCAACGTTTGGACGACCAACAATTGCAACAATATTTGCCATATTTATTTTATTTGATCCACCCACTATCGCAGCAGATGGCACTTTTATGCTAAAAATATACTTAAGGGAACAAAGATACGGATTCGAAAGGGATTATCGAGACACAAAAACAAAAATGGCTTTACCGTGAAGTAAAGCCATTTATGCGGTTTAAATTATCAATATTCGCCTAGTTAGACGTTGGATTCTGAGTCAATTTGCCCGGATATGAATTGATCGCATCCTGAGGAATAAAATAAGTTACTCTAAAATCTGTCGGTAGAATATCTTCAAATTGTTTTTGTGGCCCCGGATATGTACGGTTTAACGGGTCTCCATTACGGAATACATCGTAGCTGCGTTCAGCCTGATAGGCCAATTCCAACTGACGCTCTTTGTCAATCAGCTTGCTTGCACTGGCCGCATCAATTGAAGTATATCCGCCATTGACAATAGAACGATTTCTGATGGTATTTAAGTCATTTAGCGCTGCACCATAATTACCTAATTTTGCATTAGCCTCTGCGCGGTTTAGATAAATTTCACCCAAGCGGCTGATGACAGGGGAGTGCAGTTGAGACTCCTCGCCTTCACGTGAGCATTTCACAATATAAAACTGTGGATAAGCACGGTTTAAGGAAATATAGTAATCAATCATACCTGTATATGTTTTACCATCTGCATAGGCAATTTTATAGGTTTGTTGCGCAGCATTGACAGCAGTTAATGTATAGACATTATCACCATCTTTACAAGTCACGGTATTCCCGTTTATAGTAGCAGGAGCCTGCACATAGCTTAGTGTAACCGGATCGCCTGCTTTTTTGGGTACATCCTGTTTAATAAACCGAAAAACAGTTGTGTATTTTCCCGCATCATCTTTTGAATAAGTAGGTTCAATAAATGCTGCACGTGCGTCGACAATCGTATAATGATCAGGTCTCCAGTCATTGCGACCAGTTTCATTCAATAAATCAATGTACTTGGCACTGGAATACATCTCACCCCAGCCCATACCACCAATATTCGAATACATACCACCGATACCATAATAATGATCATCGCCCGAGAACTCAGACGCAACACGTTTCACCGCAAAGATGGTCTCCTTGTTATCTTCAGGTCTAAAGGTATTGTATTTCATAAATTGCTCACGGCCCAACAGGACATATTTACCTGAGTTAATCACTTTATCTGCATACTCAACAGAAAGACGCGCATATTCCGCATTTGGATTCTTATACGTACCACTCATATACAGATATATACGGGAAAGCATCGCTTGCGCTGCACCCTTAGACGCATATGCTGCCCCTTTATCAAGTGTCATTAAAGCTTCTGCTTTCTTCAGATCACTGATTGCTTGCGCGTAAGTATCTTTTACAGACGCACGGTCCGGTAAGTTCAAATCATTGAATACATCTTCAGGTGTACCGTTGACAATTGGAACACCCAAGTTTGTCTCGGGACTTTGGTAGTAAGGCTTCCCGAATGCGCGACAAAGGTAAAAATACATCATTCCACGGATGTAATAACATTCACCTATTTTATTGTCCATTTCTGGACTCTGACCTTCAGCAAACATCTTAATGACGTTCGAAGATTGCGCGATAGCTTTATAACCGCTATCCCAGAAGTTCTGCAAACGGTAATTATTAGGTGTTCTCGCATAGGAGATAAATTCGTAAAACGCGTCTGTCGATGACCCGCGGATCATCATATTATCACCAGCGTATTCACCAAGACGGTGCATTGGGTCGGACCAAGCTTTTAACTGTGCATAAGTACCTGTTACCATGGCATCAGGATTACTCACAATATTCTCTTCGTCCATCGAAGTATAAGGAAGACGATCGATATCGCAGGAGGATACTGCCGATGCGATCAAAAGTCCGATTAATATCTTTTTCATTATTGATTTTCTAAACGTTAAAATTAAAATGTCACACTTGCGCCGAACATGTATTTACGAACCATTGGATATACAGAAACGCCTGTAGATCTGATCATTTGACCACCCCCGCCTTTACCATCTGGTTCAGTCAATGGAAGCTCCGGATCAACACCCGAGTAGTTTGTAATCGTAAACAAATTCTCTCCAGCTAAGAATACACGTAAATTTTTGATGTTATACTTTTTCAGATCGAAGTTGTAACCCAAAGTCAAGGATCTCATTTTTAAGAAATTGTTACTTTCCAAGAAGCGTGTTGACGGTGAATTACCTTTATCTTGGTTATCGTATCTTGCAATCGGGTGAGTGGCAACATCGCCAGGTTTTTCCCAACGGCTCCAACCATCCTGTAACTTCATCTGGTTACGATCCGTATAGGTTCCATCCGAATCAAATTCCTGACGCGAGTAATTATATAATTTACCGCCCAAGGAGAAACCGAACACGGCATTTAGATCAAACTGCTTATAACTTAAAGCCGTACTGAAACCGCCGAAAAGATCCGGATTTCCTTTTCCTACATTACGGAAGGTTGCATTGGAATAGTTCGACGTCGTTGTCCTTGTTTCATTGCCATTGGCATCTGTCTCGTATCGATACCACATTGGCAAACCATTATCTACGTTAACACCAGCCCACTCTTTTAAGTAATAGGTATCTACCGGAAAACCAGGTTGAAGCAGACGTTGCGCTGATCCAGCGATACCCGATCCGTCACCGGCGATAATTGGTTTTGAAACTAGATTACCATTGGCATCTTTTGTCGCAAATAGCTCGGTCAATTTATTCATATTATGACTCAAATTAACATCCAAGCTCCAATGTACATTGTCATTTCGAACGATGTCGCCACCAATGGTCAATTCAATCCCCCGGTTTTGCATCTTACCAATATTTTTCCAGATAGAAGTGACACCGGTCAGACCGCTGATTGGCACTTGATAAAGTACATTATCAGTCTTCTTGTCATAATAATCAACATTGAATCGCAATCTATTCTTAAACAAGGATGCATCAACCCCAAAACCAGTTGTGTAGGTTTTTTCCCAAGTCAGATCTTTATTACCGATTTGGCTAATTAATGCCCCTGGTATACCATTGTAACTTGATGATGCAGACACCGAGTAAAGACTATATTGCGGATATAATGAACTTGGTCTATTACCCACCGATCCATAAGCCGCCCGCAGTTTCAAATTATCTACCCAATCAGCCTTGAACCACTCTTCCTTATTGATATTCCAGCCACCACTAACGGAAAAGAAGTTTCCATATTTTGCATTGGTACCAAAATTGGATGCTCCATCTCGACGGAACGACACCTGTGCCAGATATTTATTATCGTATGCATAGTTTGCATTCGACAAGAATGACTGTACTGCCCATTCGGAAATTCCGCCTTTCGTACGTTCTGGCTTTGCAACAACATCCAATACCTCGAAACCATTGACAATACCCGTTCCGTAAGCATCTAAAGTTTTTGTCCAGTAGTCGTTAAATTCGTATGCAGCCAATCCATTCAGACTATGTTTATCCCAGGTCTTGTTGAAACGCAAGATTTGGTTGGTATAACGACGCGCAAACTCCATGCGGTAATCCGTCACACGCCCAATTACACTTTCACCGCTGTTTGATCGCGGATCTTGATAACCACTGTCAGAATACGTATTGTAGCGATAATTGTTGACAGAAGAGAAGGTCAACCAATCCGTTAATTTGACATCGAAATCTAAGTTACCCATAAATTCATAATTGGTATTGGCACTATGATTCCATTGCAAGTCATACAAGTAATTCGTGCTTGCATTATTGACCCAGCCACTATAACGGTGTGGCACTAAATTTCCATTTGCATCGTATGGACTATCCCAAGGTAGGTTTCCATACATGGCATTGACATCATATTGACGATCATCTACCGCACGTCTCGAACCGGCAATAGATGGCTTGATGGTCAACCAGTCAAAAGGCTTATAGTTGGTACGTAATCTAAAGTTATAACGATCGTAATCATACCCTTTTACAGCACCGGCTTCGTTGTAGTACCCTAAAGACAAATAAGACTGTAGTTTATCATTTCCTCCCTGAATGGATAAATTGTGGTTTTGGACAAATCCGGTCTTCGTTGCCAGCTTCCACCACTCAAAATTGCTATTGCGCAAGTCCGAATTCCAACGTGGGAATTTGATATCAGCGGGATTCGAAAATGAAGCAAAGTAGTCATAAAGTTCAGCCCCGTCCATCATTTCCATGTGTCCATTGGAAAGTTGGTTGATACCCATTTTTGTAGAAAAGCTAATGCTTGTTTTGGAAGCCGAAGGATTTTTTGTTGTAACGACAACAACACCATTTGCACCTTGAGAACCATAAATAGATGTTGAGGCAGCATCTTTTAGTATAGTCAATGATTCAATGTCATCTGGATTGATATCACCTGGGCTTGAGCCAACGATAACACCGTCAATAACCCACAACGGACTCGTCGTACCGCTTAGGGTTGCCTGACCACGAATCACAACACCGCCATTTGACCCTGGTTTACCAGCTCCTGGGGCAACATATACCCCGGCAGCTTTACCATTCAGCATGTTTTCAACCGATGGCGTAGTGACATCACGTAATTTGTTTCCTTTAACCGCCTGAAGAGCGCCAGTCAAACTTTCTTTTTTCTGTTGTGTTCCATAACCAACAATGACAACTTCTTGGAGTGCTTCACTATTGGACTCCATATTGATGTTAACAACCGGTCCTGTCACTATCACTTCTTGTGCTTTATACCCCACACTCGTAATGACCAGTACATCACCATTTTTAGCATCTATTGTAAAACGTCCATCTGCTCCTGCCGATGTCGATTTACCGCTCCCCTTAACGCTAATGGTTGCTCCAGCCAATGGGCCGTCCGTCGACTGCACTTTTCCATTCACTTTTTGTTGATAAACAGCGCCATGCAACAATACATTTTGGCCCGCAACTGGAAGATCATTAGCATTTGCCAAGTTGTGCGAACTTGATAGGAGTAAAGCTATTGATAACAGACTCAACTTGTGATTTTCAAGAATCTTTGAAATCATAATATTTTATAGTTAGTTTAAAAATTGATTAGCTTACTAATCAAAATTTAGGTACATGAATGCTAAAACTAAAGTAAGATGGTAGGATATCAAAATTTACAAACAACGAAATCGATTGCGCCAATTGGACAAACGATTGCATAAACACGCATTATACAACCTATCACACGTGCACGAAGAAGAAGCATAAAGCTGTATCAAAAATTGATCTTTAAATAAATGTGGACAACCAAACAATGGGAAATTAGATGAAAGGAAAGTGCGCCTATCCTGGATGATATACCATGGCTAAAATAGATTAGTAGCGCATAAAAAAAGCCAAGATATTCATCTCAGC
The DNA here is from genome assembly GCF_030818895.1 of Sphingobacterium zeae. Taxonomy (NCBI): domain Bacteria; kingdom Pseudomonadati; phylum Bacteroidota; class Sphingobacteriia; order Sphingobacteriales; family Sphingobacteriaceae; genus Sphingobacterium; species Sphingobacterium zeae. The sequence continues at coordinate 1,066,951 of NZ_JAUTBA010000001.1, read as the reverse complement.
TTTTTCGTTTAGTAGCGGGGACCAGACTCGAACTAGTGACCTTCGGGTTATGAGCCCGACGAGCTACCAACTGCTCCACCCCGCAATGTATTTTAAGTTTCTTTAAAAGAACCGATCATTGCAACCGGCTCTTCCTTTTAGTAGCGGGGACCAGACTCGAACTAGTGACCTTCGGGTTATGAGCCCGACGAGCTACCAACTGCTCCACCCCGCAATGTATTTTGAATTTCTTAAAAAAGAACCGGCCATTGCAACCGGCTCTTCCTTTTAGTAGCGGGGACCAGACTCGAACTAGTGACCTTCGGGTTATGAGCCCGACGAGCTACCAACTGCTCCACCCCGCAATGTATTTTGAATTTCTTAAAAAGAACCGGCCATTGCAACCGGCTCTTCCTTTAGTAGCGGGGACCAGACTCGAACTAGTGACCTTCGGGTTATGAGCCCGACGAGCTACCAACTGCTCCACCCCGCAATGTATTTTGAATTTCTTAAAAAGAACCGGCCATTGCAACCGGCTCTTCCTTTTAGTAGCGGGGACCAGACTCGAACTAGTGACCTTCGGGTTATGAGCCCGACGAGCTACCAACTGCTCCACCCCGCAATATATTTTTGAACAAAATTGCTTTTTTCTTTTGAAAAAACAAGATTATGATCCTTCCGAATTGGAGTACAAAGATATATTTTGTTTCTTTGTAATCCTAATAAAATTTAGAAAAATGTCACACAAAGCAGGATTCGTAAGTATCATCGGAAAGCCAAATGCTGGTAAGTCCACACTAATGAACGCTTTAGTGGGTGAAAAAATGTCTATCATTACACCCAAAGCGCAAACGACAAGACACCGCATTATCGGTATTGTAAACGATGAAGACCATCAAATTGTGTTTTCGGACACTCCAGGTGTTATTAAACCAAACTATTCTTTGCAGGAATCCATGATGAATTTTGTCCAAGGATCTTTGATCGATGCAGACATTATACTATTTGTGACAGATATCAACGAAAAATACGATGAGAACGATGTCCTCGAGAAATTACGCAAAACAAATTCTCCTGTTGCTGTACTGATCAATAAAATTGATAAATCTTCAGAAGAAGAAGTCAAAGCAAAAATTGAATTCTGGCAAGAAAAATTAAATCCAGATACCATTTTTGCCATTTCAGCAAAACTGAATCATAATGTTGCTGCCGTAATGCAATACATAAAAGACAAGTTACCAATTCACGAAGCTTATTATGAAAAGGATGAACTGACAGATAAATCCATGCGTTTCTTTGTCTCCGAAATGATCCGTGAAAAAGTGTTCAAACTGTATGACAAGGAAATTCCTTACAGCACAGAAGTGATCGTTACATCGTACAAAGAAGAAGCTAATATTACGCGGATTGCTGCCGAAATTATTGTTGAACGCGACTCTCAAAAAAATATTATCATTGGAAAGGCGGGCGCCATGATCAAAAAAGTAGGAACCTACGCGCGTCAGGATATTGAGGAGTTTATCGACGGAAAGGTATTTCTCGAACTTTTCGTTAAAGTAATTCCTGACTGGCGAAGCAAGAAAAATTACCTTAAACGTTTCGGTTACGATGACTAATTCGTATGGAATACATCAGCGGAAGACTTTGATATATAAACCTTCGGCTGATGCACTATTCTATTTTAATGTTACTTTGCAAAGTATTCACGAAGTGCTTTAATCTGTTTGAGATTAAGCACTTTTTTTAGGTCTTCATCAGACGCTTCCTTCACCTTTTTTACCGATTTAAATTCAGTTAACACTTTCTCCACTGTTGTTTTGCCTATGCCTGGCACATTTTCAAGTTCAGAAACAAAAGTTTTTCGGCTCCGCTGATTTCTGTGGAAGGTGATTCCGAAGCGGTGTGCTTCATCCCGGAGATGTTGAATGACCTTGAGGGTTTCAGACTTCTTATCCAGATAAAGTGGATACTGATCACCCGGATAGAAAAGCTCCTCCAGCCTCTTCGCAATACCGATCACCGTGACTTTCCGTTCGATCCCCAATAAGCGCAGACTCTTTAACGCGGCCCCTAGCTGCCCCTTACCACCGTCTATAATAATCAATTGGGGCAGAGGCTGATCTTCATCCAATAATCGCCTATAGCGTCTAAAAACAGCCTCCTCCATCGTGGCAAAATCATTGGGCCCCTCCACGGTTTTCACATTAAAGTGGCGGTAATCTTTCTTCGAAGGTTTTGCATCCTTAAAGACAACAATAGCCGATACGGGATAATTGCCCTGAATATTCGAGTTATCAAAACACTCAATATGTTGCGGAAGCACATTCATCCGAAGGTCCTTTTGCATCTGTTTTAAAATACGCTCAGTGCGGACATCCGGATTAAGCTTCTCATATTGCAACAAACGTTCCTTCCTAAAAAATGCGACGTTCTTTTGCGAAAGCTCCAGGAGTTTTTTCTTTTCACCCAATTTGGGGATTGTAAATCGAATCCGTTCGTTCTCTTCAATATCTAACGCGAATGGTACGATAATTTCCCGCGACAGACTTTTGAAACGTTCCCGTATCTCTGGTATGGCCAGGGCTAAGAGCTCCTGTTCACTCTCATCTAAACGCCGTTTCATTTCCAGTGTTTGCGTTTGAATAATCACACCATTCATCACTTTCAAGTAGTTGACAAAAGCATATCCCTCATCCGAAGCGATGCTAAATACATCGACGTTTGTAATGGATGAGTTAACAACGGTGGATTTACTCTGATAATTGTCTAGCTTATCCAACTTCGCCTTGATTAATTGTGCTCTTTCGAAATCCAGAGCTACCGCGGCAGTAGCAATACCTTCTTTCAAGCGATTGGTCACCATAGCAATCTTTCCGTTCAGAATATCCTTAATATCACTCAGATTCTGATCATAGTCTTCTTCAGATTGATATCCTTCGCAAGGCCCCTTACAGTTTCCAATTTGGTATTCAAGACAGATCTTAAACTTGCCTTTCCGTATATTTTCCTGTGTTAGGGCCAAATTGCAGGTCCGCAAGGGAAACAATTCACGAATCAGATCCAAAACAATATGCATCATCCCCACCGAAGGATAGGGTCCATAATAGCGCGAACCATCTTTGATATATTGCCTGGTCCAAAAAACGCGTGGAAAAGGCTCATTCTTGATAACAATCCAAGGATAAGTTTTATCGTCCTTGAGAAGAACATTATACTTGGGTTTGTGTTTCTTGATCAATGAATTCTCAAGCAACCAAGCATCAATCTCCGTATCAACTATAGTAAAAGATATCCGATTAATCTTACGGACCAAAACGCGTGTTTTGCCATTCAGCTGATTTTCATTAACGAAATAAGATCCGACCCGATTGCGCAAATCTTTCGCTTTCCCAATATATATCAGCTCATTATTTTTATCAAAATACTGATAGACTCCAGGCCGATGCGGTATCTTCTTTAATTCCTCTCTATAATCAAATACGTCCATTATGTTTTAATATCAAGCACGCTCAGCAAAAAAGCCAGACAACAAATTTCGAAAAAATTTATTGTCTGGCCCACTGGTATTCGTTAAAATAACTTAGAAACCTAAGCGGTCATCTTTTAGTTTAGTTTCGTCTTTACTGCTCGAATCGGTAGATCCATCTTCTACATCAGAGCCTCCGCCACCCCAGTATTGATTACAGTCTATCACACGGGTGAGTCCACCTTGAGGTTGTTCAAAATCACCTTTAGTATATTTCAAATTCGAATCTTTATATACTTTCTGCATGTAATAAGCGAATACTGGCATAGCTGCCGCAGCCCCCTGACCGTACTCCATGCGATCGAAACTAATGCCCCGATCTTCCGCCCCGGTCCACACACCTGTAACCAGTTCGGGCGTAATACCGATAAACCAAGCATCCGAGTTGTCATTCGTTGTACCCGTTTTACCACCGATTGGATTGGTGAGCTTGTACATCCATTGAATACGTCTCGCCGTACCTTGGGATACCACCTTTTTCAACATATCAACAATAATATAAGCAGATTCACTATTTAAGGCTTTTACGACCTTTGGTGCTTTATCATAGATCGGTGTACCATTTTTATCTTCAATCCGTAAGATCGCAGTCGGTTCAATCCAGGTTCCTTGATTTACAAATGCCGAATAAGCACCCACCATATCAAACACCGACGCTTCATAAGCACCTAATGAGATCGAAGGATAATTAGGCACATCACTTGTTATACCCATTCGCTTTGTCAATGCAGCGACTTCGGCAGCACCAACTTCGTGTACTAAATAGGCTGTCGCATAGTTTTGAGAATAAGCAAGGGCCTTAGCCAAGGTAATAGGGTTTCCTCCTTGCGCATTTCCCCTTGGGGTCCATCCGTTATACGTTTGCTGGTAGTTTGGAATACTATAACATGGTGAATAGCCATTGTCAATCGCAACCGCGTAAGTAAATGGTTTAGCCGTCGATCCGACTTGACGCGTGCCCATTTTTACCTGATCATATTTAAAATGGTCAAAGTCAATCCCCCCTACCCACGCTTTAATATGTCCCGTCTTTGGCTCCATTGACATCATCGCATTGCGCAACATGAGTTTATTGTATTTAATGGAATCCATTGGCGTCATCATAGTGTCGACGCTTCCTTTCCATGTAAAAATATTCATAGGAACTTTTACATTGAAAGCCTTTTTGATTTCGTCTTCATTCAAACCTTCTTCCTTCAAAATGCGGTAACGATCAGAACGCTTCATTCCGCTGATTAATAGCTTCGCTTTATCGCCTTTGAAGGGATCCCTATTTTTCCATTGTGCGGAAAATTTAGACTGCAATTGCTTCATCCACTCCTTTTGTGAATCCTCTGCATATTGCTGCATAGACATGTTGATTGTCGTATAGATTTTCAATCCATCGCGATCAAGATCATAGGGCGTACCATCCGGCTTGGTAATAGAAAGCTTGGCAAATTCCTTTTTGATCTCGTCTTTTAGTACCGCTCTGAAATAGGGAGCCAATCCTTCGCCGTAATTTGCGATCTTAAGCTCTAAACCAAGTGGTTTCTCTTTTGCTTTTGTTGCCTCTTCTGCCGAGATAAAATTGGCGGCAACCATATTGTTCAACACCGTATTACGTCGGGTGCGAGATCTATCAGGGTAACGCACCGGAGAATATGCTCCCGGACCTTTTAGCATACCCACCAACAAGGCTGCTTGTTCCGCTGTCAATTTGTCGGGAGTCGTATTAAAGTAAGTCCGCGCAGCTGATTTGATTCCGTATGTATTGTAGGCACCAAAGTCTACCGTATTGAAATACATGGTAATAATCTCATCCTTGGTATAATTTCTCTCCAGACGAACCGCCGTAATCCATTCCTGAAATTTTTGGATGACTCGTTTTAAAAAATTCTTCTGACGTCCATCCGAGAAGAGATTAAGTGCCAGCTGTTGTGTAATCGTACTCCCCCCTTGCTTATTACCTGTCAAGGTATGGAAGATGACTGTGAATGTACGCGAATAGTCTATACCAGAGTGATCATAGAAACGTTTATCCTCTGTAGACACCAATGCTTTGACTAAATAAGGGGACAATTCGCTATACTTTACATTGGAACGGTTTTGAACATAATAGGTCCCCAGTACTTTATGATCTTCAGTGATAACTTCAGAAGCTAAATTGCTTTTTGGATTTTCCAAATCACTGAAGGAGGGCAATTTCCCAAATAATCCAAGACGTATACTCAATATAAACAGAAAACCTATTGCAACAACTCCAACGATAATCTTCCAAAAATTGAACGTATATCGTTTGATATCAGCTTCCGTCAGTTGATTTTTTTTTGATACTCGTTTCATCTAATCACTAAATTTCAGACGTAAATATTATTCATTTAAGACCACACAGCGTATTCAGATTTTACACACACTGTGCTATTTTAAAACTTGAATACTGCATTATTTTGATCCTTGTAGACTTCAATTAAGACATTAATGCTCACTCTATCAGATAGTGTGCCAATAATCCTTACTTGGCAAAGGTATTACTAATTGTACCAAAAGCAAGAATTTAAACGCGAAAAATATTGAGCAGAACTACGCCCGTTCGATCAAGCAAACCGCATAGGCAACGGCCCCTTCCTGACGGCCGATAAATCCCATGGTTTCATTTGTCGTTGCTTTAATGGAAATATCATCGATATCCAAACCAGTGGCTTCAGCCAATTTAACTTTCATCTGCGGGATATAAGGTTTGATCTTAGGAGCTTCCAGGCACAGCATCGCATCAATATTGCCAAGCGTATATCCCTTCGCAGCAATCAGCGCCATACATTCTTTCAGTAACAATAAGCTACTGATACCTTTCCAGCGCATATCTGTGTTTGGAAAGTGGTAGCCAATATCTTCTAAATTTGCTGCCCCCAAAATGGCATCACATATCGCATGCACCAATACATCTGCATCAGAATGGCCAAAGGCCCCAGCATGGTGCTCCAATTGAACACCTCCAACAATAAAGGGATGACCCTCTTTCATCTGATGGACATCAAATCCAAATCCTACCTTAATTTTCATGACAATAATTATAACTATGGTGTCTACTCCTATTTAAAATATTCCGAGACACTCGATTTATATATCTTTAAAACAAAGTCAATATAAGCTATTACAACCGCCCAGCGCCGCTATAAATCAAACTTAGGACATCTTCTCCGAGATCTCCACGTATCAACATACAAACCTAATGACAGATTATTGCGAAGATAACAATTCGCAGCTATATTTATTGTTACAAATGATTTAGGGAGGAGGCATTGCGAAGAAAGTCACTCAAATAGCAATTCGACTTAATGAAAACCTGCGTAATAAAAAAAGGCTATTTTTTGAAATAACCTTTTTTTATTGTTTTTTGAAACGCTTCAAAAAGTACAGCCTACGCTTCTACTTCTTCCGGCGCAAATTGATCATATACTTCTCCAAAGGCATCATAGTCTTGATCGCCGTTGGGCTCAAAAACCTGAATATCTTTTGATCTTGCAAAATCAACTATTTCGGTATTGACATTTTGATCCGCAACAACGACCATATCGGTAAAATGCAAAGCACCTTTATAGATAGCCTCATAGCTACCATCACCGTACACCTGCGCATCCTCAGCTTTGAATGAACCCTCTGGTGCCATTTCCGCATACTTCGTACCTAGTGTACTTTTAAACTCTTCATTGAACAAAGAGTACATTACTTTTGCATCCTTGAATGTCGGATCGTCTTTATAAGTCGTCTTGACATACGCCGGTACCAACGCAGAGAACCATCCATGACAGTGCACTACATCTGGGGACCAACCTAATTTCTTCACAGTTTCCAACGCTCCTTTACAGAAGAACACCGAACGCTCATTGTTGTCTGCAAAGAACTCGCCATGCTCATCACTAAAAACTTTTTTACGCTGAAAGTAGTCTTCATTATCCAAGAAATACACCTGCATCCGGGCCGCAGGTAATGAAGCAACTTTAATAATTAGCGGATTATCATTATTATCCACAACAATGTTCAGGCCTGAAAGACGAATAACCTCATGTAATCTATTTCTACGCTCATTGATATTCCCAAAACGCGGCATTAAGATCCGGATCTCAAAACCCTTTTCTTGCATCGCTTGCGGAAGTTGACGTGTGATTTCAGAAATTTTAGTTAATTCGAGGAAAGGCGACATCTCGTGAGTAATAAACAATATCTTCGTTTTTGCCATCTCCAGTTATTTTTATTTATTATTTTCGAACAGTAAAATCGGTCTACAAAGGTACGAAAAAAATACTTACTATGCAATTTACTATTAATCATCGTTTTATATTCCCAAAATTATATGCAACTTTGCCCACAAAAACTAAATAGCAAAGTGGAAATTTTCAAAACGAAAGCCTCTCTCCAAGCATACCTGCAAGAAGCACGAAAAACCGATCAAAAAATCGCCCTAATCCCGACCATGGGGGCATTACATGAAGGACATTTATCCTTATTAAATTATGCAAAACCTTTGAGCGACATTCGCGTCTGCAGTATTTTTGTAAATCCTACGCAATTTAATGACCCAAAAGATCTCGAGAAATATCCACGCCCAATCGAGAACGATATCAAACTATTGGAATCTGTGGGGTGTGATATTCTTTTCTTGCCAACCGTTGACGAAATGTACCCCGACAAACACGAACACTGGCATATCGATTTGGGCGAACTGGATCAAATCTGGGAAGGGGAAAAACGTCCAGGGCATTTTCAGGGCGTCACTCAAGTCGTCTATAAATTATTTACATTAGTACAACCGCATGTTGCCTGTTTCGGACAAAAAGACTTTCAGCAGGTCATGGTTATTAAACGCATGATTGAAATGAAGGATCTACCTATTCAATTGGCGATATGTCCCATCATCAGAGATCTAGATGGTCTAGCTTTGAGCTCCAGAAACATGCGATTAAGTGAAGAAGGAAAAAGAATAGCGTTGGCCCTTTCACGTTCCTTGACATACGTAAAAGACCACATCAATGATGCTATAGCACTCCGGGAAGTAAAAGACCAAGCGCTGAAGATTTTAACAGATACAGATGGACTGAGCGTTGAATACTTTGCCATATGTGAAAGTACCAGCTTAAAGGAGGTCGATCACATCGATTTCAGCAAACAACATGTTGCCCTCGTCACGGCCTGGGTTGAGGGCGTCCGTCTGATCGATAATATGATTCTGAATAATTTGTCAAATTAATTGACAAATCTTTCAAATTCAGTAGAAAGCCCTAACTTTGCGCCATGGTAATAGAAGTAATGAAATCCAAGATTCACCGCGTTAAGGTCACACAAGCGGAATTGAATTATGTGGGTAGTATCACAATAGATGAAGATTTGATGGATGCCGCAAATATCATCGCTAACGAGAAAGTTCAAATCGTAAACAATAACAATGGAGCACGCTTTGAGACATACGTTATCCCTGGCCAACGCGGTTCGGGAACAATTTGTTTGAATGGTGCTGCGGCACGCCTGGTTCAAGTTGGCGATATCGTCATCATCATTTCCTATGCGACCATGGATTTTGAAGAAGCCAAACAATTTCAACCCTCGCTTGTATTTCCAGACGACAACAATCATCTGATTAAATAGTATGGATGTAAGGAAAAGAGAACATTAAAGTATCAAAAATAGACATACTTAATATTTTTTAATCCATACAGCCCTATACTGATAAAATAAAATCGTAATTTTGAAGCGTTACCCTAAAAAAGTAACGCTTTTTTATGTACCGAAAAACAACCAGAAGTCCACGTCAGCTTATCGCATTATGCCAATTGGTGTTAATGTCGCTGATTATTATTTCAGGTGTTGTTTTTATGCACAAAGAGGTAAAATCTACAGGTGAAATTGTCATGCACACCCACCCTTATGATTTTACCAAGAAACAAAAGCCCCAAGAAACAGATGACCAAATCGAATACCTGAATGTCATCTACCACAACACCTACGTACAAACCGAATTTACCGTCCTTGAATTTCCTATTCCGCGTGAAGTAAAAGAAGAACATTATAATTCATTTTGTCCGGAGGCGATCACCACAACGATCGATCATTACCATTTACGTGGCCCCCCAGCATAGTATAAAACCAACATTAAAGATTTCGAAAACCAGTGGTCTGGAATAGCAGTACTCGACGCAAATAAGCGAAACAGGCTATAAGCGTCCAATAACAGATTGCTATACCACGAAATGCCCATATCGGTACGGCGTCTTTGATACAATTTCTTTTTGGCCTCCTTTTCGAGCATTGTCGTTGATGCCAAGGCGACACCCTTCGTCGGACTACCTTACAGTGGTTTCAATGAACTCCTTGGTACAATAGCCTTGCTTAAGGACAAGTTATTTCTTGTTTCTTATCCGTATTCAATACCTTGATTGCTGTTCATAGCACGCTATAGACAATGGGATATGAGGCTTGTATTTTTAAAATTTTTATAAAATTACTATGCTAAAGCAATACACTTTATTCGCCTTATTACTGGCGGGTACATCCACTATATATGCCCAATCGAAACTTGAAGGCTATTTATTCAATAAAAACCATGAAGCAGTTCCCTCTGGCACACTGACCTTAAAAAACAGCAAGCTTGCGACTACATCTGATACAGCGGGCTACTTCAAGTTGTCTGTTATACCGATGCAAAAAGTAACATTAAATATATCTGCAGTAGGCTACCGCTCAATCAGCAAGCTTATCTCCCTTGATACGCTAAAGGCTCCATTACATATTCAACTTGAGGAAGACAACCTCAATTTGGATGAGGTTGTTGTTTCTGCTACACGTTACGGCGTCAAACGAAAGGATGCTCCGGTAGTTGTCAATGTAATAGGCCCCAAATTATTTAATGCGACACAATCTGTCGCCATGTCTGAAACACTGAATTATCAGCCGGGGGTACGCGTAGAGAACAATTGCCAGAATTGCGGTTTTTCACAAGTCCGGTTGAATGGTCTCGAAGGTCCCTATTCACAAATATTGATCAATAGCAGAGGCGTATTCTCCGCATTGAATAGTGTATATGGATTAGACCAGATTCCCACCAGTATGATCGATCGTATTGAGGTCGTACGAAGTGGCGGTTCGGCATTATTTGGCGCCAATGCCATTGCTGGGACAATCAATATTATTACAAAAGATCCGGTAGAAAATGACTGGCAGGTAAAATCAACCAACTCACTCATAGGTGGCAGAAGCTGGGACAATACAGTTGATTTTAACACCTCGACGGTTGCGGAAGACCTCAAGAGAGGTGCGACGTTCTACGGCATGCACCGCAATCGGGAAGCATATGATGCTAATGGAGATGGTTTTTCGGAAATGACCAAACTTCGAAACACTACTTTTGGCACAAAAATATTTTACAAACCGAGTGATCTAGATAAGATAACCGTAGATTTTAGTACAGTGAATGAGTTCCGTCGCGGTGGTGATCAGCTTGATAAAGTACCCCACTTGACGCAAATCACAGAACAATTGGAAACCAGTTCGCTTGTTGGCGGAATCACCTACGATCATTACTCTAGCGATTACAAGCAAAAAATGTCGCTTTACGGCTCTGTACAGAAAACCGTTCGTGACAGCTACTATGGCGGCCTAGGGGGCGGAGCAACACTCGCAGACAGCACATTAGCTGCCAATGCATACGGAAAGACAAATGATATCGCGCTGGTTGCAGGGGGACAGTATACCTACAACTTTGAACGCGATGTATTTACCGCCGGAGTGGAATTCTCGTACAACGATACCCAAGACGACATACCGGGGTACAAACGAACCATTGATCAGCAAAACAGAGGATTAGGCAGTTATGCCCAATACGAATGGAAGCCTTTAAGTAATTTTAAAACCTTGATCGGAGCCCGATACGATTATACCTATGTCGATGGCAAATACAGTCTTGCAGGTATAGACCGAAACTCATATCAGCGTTTTGGCACTTTTAGCCCACGGTTGACAATCTTATATGATATCACCAAGGACCTTCAATTTAGAGGGGGCTATGCCCGCGGTTTCCGTGCGCCCCAGGCATTTAACGAGGATATGCATGTCACTTCCATTGGTGGAAATCAAGTATTTGTGTTGATTGGTGAAAATCTAAAAACAGAGTATTCCAATGCGTATACAGGTTCCTTTAGCTACAACAAAAATTTTGGAAATGTACAGACGAGTCTGCTTGTGGAGGGGTTTTATACGGATCTAAACAATCAATTTGTCAATGTCATGGCATCAGAAAAAGACGGATTGATCATCCAGGAGATGCAAAACGGTGATGGTGCCCGGGTATATGGCTCTAATATTGAGATCAATATTGCACCATCATCTTGGTTTTCTATCCAAACCGGTGGGACCATTCAGCGCTCTCGCTATAAAAGAGATCAACTTATCTACGAGGGAAAGGAAGACGGACAGGACATCCTGACCAAGAAATACGTCCGTACACCCAATATTTATGGCTATATGAATAGCAATTTAAAGGCGACCAAACAATTTGCAATCGATCTGACCGGAGTCTACACTGGAAAGATGATTGTTCCTCATATCCAAAACGATATGATGACCTTGAAAAATGCGCGCGACTTCGTCGAGTTAAATCTGCGGCTGGGTTATACCTTACCCATACATAAAGATTTTAGTATTGAAATTTTCGGCGGTATACAAAACATGTTCAATGCTTTTCAGAAAGATTTTGACAAGGGACCATTGAGAGATTCAGACTATATCTATGGTCCGACTCGTCCTCGGACATTTACCTTTGGCTTGCGCGTTGGCCATTTCCATTAAAATACAATAACTGATCTATGAAGCATATCAGGAAAATATACGTTATGTCGATGATGCTATTTTATCCGCTCTGTCACTTTGGGCAAGAGCGGATTAATTGGATCAGCTTCGAACAGCTTGATTCTTTACTTGCTGTTGAGCCAAGGGAAACACTGCTTTTCATCCATACCGATTGGTGTAGCTACTGCAGAAAAATGGAGCAAGAAATCTTTACAAAAAGAGAAATTATTGAATTAATTAACCAGCGTTACTATGCGGTGAAGTACGATGCCGAATCTACCGAAGAGATTGTTTTCGACAACAGCATATGGAAGTCACTGAGCAGAAAAAAGAAAGTAGGGAAATACCATCCATTAGCAGTACAATTACTGCAGGGAAAACAGTTTGTCTTTCCGAGTATTTTAAGGCTGGACTCTAAATTTCATCTAAAAAGCATACGACAAAAATACTTGAATTCAAAAGAGTTATATGCTTTTTTAGAATAATTTAACATTTGATGTAGCGAAGTTTGTCCAGCCTGCGTTTTGAGTTTTATAATTAATACACACTTTAAGAAATTATGAAAAATATCACAAAATTTTTAATGGCGTTTTTGTGTCTAGGCATTCTTTTTACAGCTTGTAATAAAGATAATTTTGATTGGGACGCCTATTACAAACAACAAGAAGAGGCGATAAAAAAGGAGAAAGCAAGACAAGATTCTTTATATAAAGATCAAGCACCTCTTTTGGAAGCTTACGCGAGACAGAAGTGGGGTAACGATGCTAAGCGTTCAGACTCTTTGCTATCAAAAGGTATTTGGTACAAAATCGAATATGCTAAAGAAACCGCTACACCTTATACATATGGTATCACTTTAACAAATAATGGTCCTGCGATTACACCTTTTGCGGCAACTTTCAATTTTCAAGGAGAGTTAATGGATGGAAGAGTTTTTGATAAAAATCCAGTTGGTTCACCAGCTGTTTATACTGATATATACAAAGCCATCAATATATATAATGTAGGATGGATGAGAGCCTTTACGCCTCCTGTAATTAAACAGAATGGCATAGATTATTACCCACACGGATTACTTCCAAAAGGATTACAAAAAGGAGATAAAATTACTTTTATTGCGCCTTCATATTATTCGTTTGATCAAAATGAATATACCAAAGGCAGTGAGAAGGTGACAGTACCTAAGAATACACCAGTTGTGTATACAATCGAATTGTTAAGTATTGGATCTGCTACCTCCAACTAAACAAATAAGCCGTGCTAAAAAAAGCCATTTTCTTAATGAGAATGGCTTTTTTTGGCAGATCTTAATACAGAAATGTAAATTACTGTATCAATTTGTTAATTATTTAGGCGTAAATATACAAAAAGAAAAAAATCTTATACATTTGCTGGGCCAATTTCACAATGAAATGGCCACTTATTGAAAAACTAACAAATAATACCATGAAAAAATTGTTATCACCATTATTTTTAGGAATTACAGCAATCGCTTTCATTATTATTAGCTGTGCCAAAAGTGATGATGCGCCGATTTACGATGCAGCTGCACAATTTAAAACAGACTCCGTCGCACTTAAAAATTATGTTAGCCAAAAGTATCCCGATGCCCAATACAATAGCGAGACAGGCATTTGGTATAAAATTTTAGCTGAAGGCACAGGAAATTATCAATATAAAATTGTGGATACCTTAAATGCTAAAGCCTTTAAAGTTAATCCAACTGTAAAGTATACTGGTCGCCTATTAAATGGCAGTATTTTCGACCAAACTGAAACCGATAAAACGGCTAGCTTTGAGCTCCTCACCAATACCGGTTATAATTATCCTTTCGAGAGCACGCTTATACCAGCTTGGACATTCGCATTTGCTCCTAAAAAAATAGGTGATGTAGATCTCGGAGGACTGACAGAGAAAGGGCTTCAAAAAGGTGCTAAAATTCATATCATGGCGCCTTCTAAATTCTGTTATGGAAACCGAGCGGTAGGGCCAATTCCTGCCAACTCACCCTTAGACTTCGTGATTGAAGTGGTAGACATTAAATAAAAATATTTTAACTATAAGTTCTCTTGTATACAATGGTGTTAGAATCTAAAAAATCCTAACACCATTTTTAAAATGGTACAAGTTGGTTACAACTTAATCTCCATTTGCTGCCGTTAAGAATTAAATTAAAAAAATGAAAGTAACTGTGCTTATGTAACAAAGGAATCCCTCCTATACATTAACAAATCAAATTGGGATGGAAATGAATTGGGTGCAAAAACCGAATGCGAAATGTTTATAATAAAAAAGCTCGAAGTGGGGAACTCCGAGCTTTACCTAACCAATTATTAACCTAAATTATGAAAAGTTCTTTATATATTATTTTTAATATCTTTCGTTGCTTTTGATATATCAAAGGTACTATACATCTGCATTCATGTCAAGAAATTTAACAGCATTTAACGTTGTTAAAATTATGTTAAAACAATTTAGCATATCTCATACTGTTAAACTATTCATTCTCTCCCCCCGATTTGCTTAAAGGCTATTGCTGCCTCAAAGAAGCGGCCCCCATTCGATTCAATTCCCTTAGCTTATTTCTATGTATACCTTACAAATAACCCTATATATTGCTACATCGGTAACATACAGGGTACAAACATCGATTTCTCTTGGTTAACTTTCCTTTATTCGAATAAGAGCAAGCTTAGTATCAAAAAAAAGAAATAAATTTGTGAGAAGATCCTCCATAATTAGGTATCTTATTTTTAGACGATCAATAGCATATGAAAATAGCTTTAGCACAGTTAAATTACCATATCGGTAATTTTGAAGCAAATACTAAAAAAATAATTAGCGCCATCCAACAGGCCAAAGAAGCAGCTGCCGATCTTATTATCTTCGCTGAACTCGCAATTGGCGGATATCCTGCCAAGGACCTCTTGAGAAATAAGGCATTCAAACATCAATGTGATGAAGCTATTCATCAAATCGCTGCACAGTGCCAGGATATCGCCTGTATCATTGGAGCACCCTTCAAAAACGGTGATCCTGAAGGTAAAGAACTCTACAATTCTGCTGTATTTATCGAACATGGAATCGTAAAGGACGTTGTTAAAAAAGGTCTTTTGCCTGATTATGATGTATTTGATGAATATCGCTATTTTGAACCTAGTAGAGTTTTCAACTGCATCGAACTGAACGGCGTAAAGATTGCCCTAACAATTTGCGAAGATCTGTGGGACGATGACGAGGGTGGCAATTCGTACGTTGGCGATCCCATGGCAGAACTGAGAAGAGAAAATCCAGACCTACTCATCAACATAGCGGCCTCTCCTTTTTCCTATACGCATTTTGAGGAACGCGTTAAAGTTCTTAGTCAGCAGGTCAAAAAGTCGGGCAGACCGCTTATTTATGTTAATCAAATTGGGGCTCACATGGATATTATATTTGATGGACGCTCCATTGCCTTGAATAATGAAGGTACAACGGTCGCTGAACTAAAAAGCTTTGAAGAGGATCTTCAATTTATAACCTATCATCAACAAAATATAATCTCCACCACAGCCGCTCCGAAGCACCCTAAATCTGAGATGGAGCTTGTGCATGATGCATTAATCCTGGGCCTTCGTGATTATTTTCAAAAATCTGGTTTCAGAAAGGCAGTTTTAGGCCTGTCGGGCGGACTGGATTCGGCCTTGGTTGCTGCCTTGGCCTGCGAGGCTCTCGGGGCCCATAATGTATTGGCCATACTGATGCCATCGGTTTATTCTTCCGACCATTCGATAAAAGATGCCATGGATCTGGTCAACAACACTGGCTGCAAACACCATATCGTTCCCATCAAAGATATTGCTAATGCATACGAGCATAGCTTGGCCCCTCTTTTTGAGAATCTACAACCCGATACGACTGAGGAAAATATACAAGCACGCGCCCGTGCTGTAATTTTGATGGCCGTTTCTAATAAGTTTGGTCATATCCTGCTCAATACGTCCAATAAAAGTGAAGCTGCTGTAGGATACGGTACGCTCTATGGTGATATGGCAGGTTCCATCTCTGTAATCGGTGATGTTTACAAATCCAAAGCCTATGATTTAGCACGCTATATCAATCGAGAACGGGAAATCATTCCAATCAATACCATTGAAAAAGCACCTTCCGCAGAACTTCGGCCAGATCAAAAAGATTCAGACTCCTTACCGGAATATGAACTATTGGATCAAATCCTCTTTGAACTCATCGAAAATGAGAAAGCAGGATCTGAGGTTGTAGCAATGGGCTTCGAACAATCGTTAGTAGAAAGGATATGTAAATTGGTTAATAATGCTGAATTCAAACGTTTTCAAGCTCCTCCTATCCTGCGGATCAGTCCAAAAGCATTTGGTCCTGGAAGACAGATTCCGCTAGTGGCAAAATATCCTTATTAATTTTACAATTACGATTAAACCATATTTATAGTTTTTTGTCTAAAGTAATAGGTTGTGAAATCAAAAAGGATAATAGCATCCCGGAGGATAAAGAAACAATTGCCATAAAGACCGTCAACTGTAATATTTTTACACTTGAAAGGTATACGATAAGGAATAAAAACAAATTAGTTAAATAAATATAAGTTCAATATAGGCCATGAACCATCATGAGTTGGCCGCTAAATACGGTGATAAAATACTCATGGTAGATTCATCACAGTTAATAAACAAACCGAGTGAAACGAGCTCATTTACACCAATGAGATCACACTTATAAATAATTACTACGATGAAAAAGATTCTATTATTTTTGGTGCTTTGCGTTGCACTCGCATCATGTTCGTCTTATCAATACAATACCACACGGGTAGAAAAGATGGATTTTACGCCATTTAAGACGTATGCTTGGTTACCTCCGGTCGACTCGTTATCAAAGTCTTATTTTGACAATGATATCGCTAAAACCAATATCTTGGACGCAGCTAATACTGCTTTAGAAGCAAAAGGCCTTCAATATTCCAAAGATAACCCTGATTTGCTATTTCGATACATCACGATTGTCAATAATAAGAGTCGCTTGGTCTATGGTGGCGGCGGTTACTACGGCTGGGGTGGACCCTGGGGATGGTATCGTCCGTGGTTTTCACCCTATTACTACGGTGGCGGCTATTACCCAGTTGCAAAAGAGCGCTATCGTTATGGTCATCTAATTATTGAAGCTATTGACCGCAAAACAAATGCAGTGATTTGGCAGGCACGCGGATCAGGAGATGTCGATAACCCAGAAAAAGCAATTAATAACATCAGCAAGGTTGCAAAAGGTGTTATTGAACTGTTTCCGGTGAAGACCTTAAAAAAATAAACGAAGTTTATATATAAAAGAAAAAGACTGGTTGACGCTAATTAACCAGTCTTTTTCTTTTATATACAACTGCCTCTATTACAAAAAGACAGCTAATATCGGCACAGATTTTGGACTGCGCATTCCTTATGTATATTCCCCCGCTATGCGAAGAACTCATTATTATATCCTGGTTCTAAATCGATGATCTAACTTTCAAATAAAATGGAACCTCAACACGGTCTTTGGACTTTTTAATAATCAATTCGGCCGCTAAACGTCCCATCATTTCAAAATCAGTCGATATGGTTGTGATACCATTGAGAATAAATTTTTTCAATGGTGTTTCATTATAGGAGATCACACCAACGTCAGTTCCGATGACCAATTTTTTCTGTATCACTTTGTTCAGCAGTTTTACAAGATCATCTTCGATAATATTAATGTAGCACGTTCCCTTCTCTACCTTCTCTTCATCGATATCAGAAACTAATTCGTGATCAAAAGCATATTGCTGACAAAATTTATAAAATCCTTTGATAATAGCCTTTGGAAAATCACTGTAGTCCGGAAAGACCAGTTTTAAGCTTTTGTATTTACTCAAAACTTCATTAGCTTCCTCCAGAGCGGAGTAAATATCCTGTTCATAGTTCTCATAAACAGCTGGAAAATCGCCAGGTACATCTTCGATAAACTTACCCAATAACATTAGCTTTTCTGAAGGGATTTTCCGTATAATATCCGGGGCCTTATCCCTACCTTCTTTAAAGTGTGGAAAAAGAACATAATGGTCATAAGTTTTCGTTAGACTCCCTAAAAGTGTATTTAAATACGATAGATCTGAATTATAAACAAACAAATCCAAATTCGCATAGTCACTTAATTCCTTTGCAAAGGAATCATACACAATCTTTTTATGCGCACTGAGTTTATTCAGAAAGATTGCAATCTTAAGTTTCGATTGTACATCTGTTTTATGCACATAATAGCCCTTACCGGGGTTCGAAGCAATAACCTCATTTTTCTTCAGGTATCGGTAAGCCTTTTCAACGGTATCACGTGATATTTCTAAATAGGCACTTAACTCATTAATGGAAGGCAACATATCATCTCGGACCAATATTTCGTTTCTTACGGCATCGGTGATGGTATTTGCCAATTGCAAATACTTTGGAGTAGCAGAGAAATCACTAATTTCTAAAGTTTTTAAAAATTGATTTACTGAATTGGTCATTGTTAGATTTTAAGAAATATAAAATTAACGATTTGTTCATAACTTTTTAAAAAAAACTTAAAAACCACCGTTTTCAAAGATCTTTTGCGATTCAGCCCATGACAAAAATCTACTGCCTTCGAATCATATAAACATCCCCTTATTTTAACAGTGAATTTTTTAACAATTGAAATCGTTATATATTGAGCCGCTTAAAATGTAACTGAAGTTTAATTTAAAGGATATTGAACGAACCAATGATTTCTATCCAGCAAATATTGGCGAATTTGGTTCGTTTGGCCTTCGGAGTACTTCTTCGCGACGATATCGGCTAAAATTGTAGGGTCGTTCCAACGATCGGCAATGCGCATCATCGCAAAATAAGCCTTTGCTTCGCCCGCACTTTCCATCAGGGTCTCTTCAACAACTAACTTATCTAATGCCTTCTTATAAGCATCAACTTTTTCTGTCGTTGATAAATCATCTCTGCTAACACCTTCAGGGTGCACGGGTGCGAGATTGACCCGACGTCTAATTCCCCAATTTCTGGCAAGGCTAACATTCATCGCCGCATTGTCAAAAGGATACTTTAAATTGCCTGCGTTTCGTGAAAGATACAACTCTACACCATCATTCAACAATGCCTCCGCCTGATCAAACATGCCCAAGTTATTGAGGGCTTCTATCATAAAAAAGTGTATATCAGCATCTCGGTATATGACAATATGGACATTATTTTTATAGATTTCCGAAGCACTCTCCCGATCTCTCGAAAATTTGCGGATCACCCATGCTCCGTTCTGTAAAAAGTAGGTGTAATTCTCTCCCCGATATTGATCACCCAAGGTGTGTCCATCATATCGAATTTGTTCCTGGTATCGACGCATGGCGGCTGCCGTCGGCCTTAAATAGTATAAGGAAGGACTTTGATTCGAGAAAAACTGCATCAAGCGATTTGTCTGGTTTCGTTCAAAATCATAGGGTACGATATTCATCAATACTCTTGTACGTGTTATTGGATCCCTCGTAAATACCTGAACCCACTCCCCATTATAATCGTCATTACTGACCTTAAACTTATTACTACCATTGTCGTAGATAAAGCGAATACCGATATCGACCACTTTTGTATATTGCTTCGTCCACAGATACAGCTCCATTAATAATGGTTCAGGCGATGGACAAATCATATTCCAAGTGAGATCTTGCTGATTAGTAGCCACCCCTGGAAATAAAATATTGCCCCAATTCGCGACATACTTTCCATCAACACCGTCCACACCTATTTCCATCAATGCGACCAGTTTAGGCAACAGTTCATTTAAAGAAATTACGGGAATGGAAGACAGATTGTCTAAATCGATCTTAGAATCATCGAAATAAGCTACCTTACCGTATAATTTCCCTAGCGTCAGATACGTCCATACTTTAAAACGAATTGTTCCAGATATCAATGCATTATAGTGCTCGTCCTCCAATGCTTTTGGGTTTGCTTTTCGATAAGACCTAATTTTTTCCAAATAAGCATTGGCATTTACAATAAGATCATAATAGGTGCGTGGGTTGGCAAAGGTATTGCCCTTTTTTTCCTTGTAGTTGTACAAATCCCACAAATCTTGGGGTGCATTGGCCGTAGGTTCAAGTAGATCGGTTCGTAAGTCACTTAAAAATACAGTTTGATCGGCCAGAGCCTGCATTTTTGCAGCAACTCCCATATAACCTGAATACAGTTCATTGGTTTCTTGACCATAATCTTTTTCCGTCAAAACATCGTTGGTATTCACTTCAAAATATTTGGAACAACTGGTAAGAACCAAGCACACGACGACTATGCTATAGTGTATATAATAACTTTTCATACTTTCTAGAGTTTAAAATTGACGCCTAATTTAAAGGTCCGTGGTAAAGGGATTTTGCCATAGTCTGCACCGGTATAAGCCATGCTATTGCTGTATGCAGTTACAGGATCCAGTCCCAAATATTTGCTCCATGTAAATAAATTTTCAGCAACGATATACCATTCCGAATGCGCAAGAATTTTAAGTCCATGATTACCAAAACGATAAGACAAAGACAAGTTCTCTAAACGCATATAAGAAGCATCTTCAATCCATCGGCTAGAAAAGCGTGCGTTCTCCATGGGATCACCATATTGTACCTGTGGGATATCAGTTTGTTGGCCATCGGTCTGCCAACGGCGCAGTGCCGCAATGGATTGATTATTATAACCGGCGAGATCCTCGAGACTTCTACGTACAGCATTATAAGTCTTGTTGCCCTTGGTAAAACTCAAGAGACCCTGCAATTGAACCTTCTTATAACGTAAAGTGAAATATGCGCCCCCAAATAATTTCGGCAAACTACTTCCTAGATCGACCTCATCTTCGGCATCTATAATACCATCGTTATTCACGTCCTCAAAGAAAACATCGCCTGGAGCAAACATTCTATTCTTATAATCGTATAAATTCAATTGCTCGGCCTCTCTGGCGCTAGCAATAACGCCATTGGATTGATATCCATAAAAAGAAAAGGGTGCTTTATCCACCTGATGGATGCGAATAACATCATCTTCCTGCTGTAACAATATTGGATTCACACTCAACAGCTTTTTTACGGTACTGTTTAATGTGGATAAATTACCGCCCAGTGTGAAGGACCAGTCTGTTTTGTCAACGAAAACAAAATTAGCATCCACTTCCAAACCACGATTGTTGATTTGACCCCCATTTAAAAATATCCTGTCGATTCCCGCTATGGGCGACACAGAAAAACGATTCAAAAGATGACTGGCACGGTTGTAATAATATCCCACGTTCATATTTAAACGTTGATTTAGCCCCGAAAAGATTAAATTACCCTGCATATTTTGGTTATCTTCCCATCTAATTTCATTGCTAGGAATGTTACCCACTACAATTCCAGCAAGTTGTCGATATAATTGGCTATTGTAGTACGATTGTCCAATCTTTGATGAAAAACGGCTGTTACCGGTTTTTGCGTAACCAAATTTTAACACGAGGTTGTTTATCGATTCATTCTCCTTCAGAAAAGACATATTAGAGAGCAGAATTGATAAGTCCGCCCCCGGGAACAGGCCAAACCTTTTGGCATTTTCCCCTGTAACGGAGCTACCGTCAACGCTAAGATTGGCATCTAATTTCAGTAAGCTGCGCCAGTTGTAACGGACGAAACCATACATGTTCATCCAATTCCAGTCTTCATCATATCCCCAAAATTTACGTCCTGCATTACTGACATAATTCAGTGTACGGTAAAAATCGGAACTCGTATTCCTGCCCGCACCGGCATCATACTCCTGACTATTCAGCAGGCCCTGTATACCGATACCAGCATCCAATTGATCGCGGCCTAACTGTTTCGCATAACTTCCATAAAAATTCCAGGAAATATTAGTAGACTGCCCAGCGCCCGATCGCGCTGTATTTAAAGCAATTCCATTCTCTAAAGGGAGAATGGTGCCGCTAGACAAACCTGGTACAAAGGTTGTCTGACGGCTATAATTTGTATAGTAACCAAGCAAAGCATTAAATTGAAGATCTTTAGTCGCTCTATAGCGCAAATTAGCTTGTGCAAAAACATCGTAGACGTCCGATGTAAAATCGCCGGTTTGTAGAAGAGCTAAGGGATTAGAGACGCCAAATTGTCTAACACCGTCCAAATCAGTCAATAGGTTGTTGTCTTTATCTTTTGTATAGGGGCTAAGAATCGGCGCTCTATACATTGCGGCCAACATGGGATTGGTGGCTTTTAACATGCCTTGTTCCTGCATTCTTCCGGTGTTATAGGTCAATGCCATAATTGCATTCAAGTCGAATTTCTGTCCTAAAGCAATCGTTGAATTCAAACGCGTGCTGTATCGGGTGTTGTTTGTATTGTCCACTACGCCCTGTTGGTTCAACACGCCAAGCGAGAGATCATATTTTGCAACCGCATCGCCACCTTTGATTCTTAAATGATGATCGGTTGCAAAAGCATTTCGATAAATCTGATCTTGCCAATCCGTTTTATTATTGTACAGGTAGTTATAATAATAATTCGGATCATCTTTCAGGAAAGGAAATTGCGCCAGCAGCTCGCCCATATCGTTGTAATTGGTCATCCCAACGGCACCGAGATAACTCTTGTATTGACTATCATTCAGCACAGGCAGCGTTCTATACTGATGCGCTACTCCAAAATTACCTCGATACTCAATAACCGTTTCCATATCATCGGATGCAGAGGTTTCTAATTTGAGTACTCCATTTGAGCCTAACGAACCGTAACGTGCTGTTTCGGCTCCCTTCAAGAATTGAATACTTTTAATATCATGAAGGTTAAATGGGGCAAAGATACTTCTCGAGTATCCACCAATAATCGGAGAATTATCCATGTCTGGTAAATACGGTACATTATCGACGACAATCAGCGGATTGCTATTTGCTTCAAACGAGCGCACTCCCCTAAAATTCAATGCAGCACCTTCTGAAGGCATTCCACCTTTGTTGGTCGTGCGTAACCCTACAATCTGGCCAGTTAGTACTTGTTCAACGGTGGCTGCGCCCTTAGGATAGTGTTCCGTGGTCAACAACGTCGCATTAGCTGCAGAAAAAGACCCCGAAACTACATTTTCATAATGTTCTCGTCCCTCAGAAATCAACTTTATTTCAATTTGGTTACGCCCCAACACTTCAATACGTGATTCAAAGAATCCGGGACTCCAAATCCGAATAACTGGCGACTCATCTCGTATATTATCGAAAACAAATGTTCCATCCGATTTCGTCTTGGTGGTATGTGTTGAGTTCAAAATACTTACAATAGCCCCCTCTATGGGAGTTTTATCGTACGATTTCACGACCTTTCCCTGAATATTTTGCTGGGCATAACTATGCATGCAGAATAATGAGAATGACAAAGCCATTGACAACTTCCACACATGTTTATTTTTCTTATACATGAGATCTGTAAAATTCATTTGGTTAATAATTATTTACTGTTGGAATCAACGCCCAGTGGTAAGGCTCAATATTTTCTACAGTTCCCTTTCCTAACCCGGCAAATTCAACTTTAATTTTAAAGGACCGGATTTTATCGCCCTCGATCACTACAGGTCCGACTAGTCCTCCCCAACCATTATACTTGGTTCCAGCTACAGTATTTGTCGCGCGATCATAGTTCCACGGCGTCGACGGTTCCACATTTAAAGACTTTGCCACTAACTTATCGTCTACGTAGATATTCACAAATGGATGGTTTTTGGCCAAAAATCCCATATACAGATTATATTCTCCTGGTGGAACTTCCACGACTTTATAACCTGTTGAACCATCTGGCTTCCGCGCTAACATAATCGGAGTAAAATTGATTGATGCAGGCTTATTGTCGGCTATATCTCCCCGTATGAGAAGGGTTCGGTAGGTAAGCTCGATCCCCAATGTAGGAAAACTTACCTTATCCCTGTCTTTTGGTTCTATAGCGGTCACATTGGCGAGGCCAAACAGGTTTGCCTTTTCATTTTCGGGTACATATTCATAATAATGAAACAACTGCTTTATCATTTGAATATGGACATTATTGGGAATTTTTAATTTGGTTACGTTAAAGATTCTACCGTTACTCATGCGTTTATATTGCGGATCTACCAGTTGTATACCTGGCTTCCATAAGCGATTAAAGGCGGACGTCAGATCCTTTGTGCCATAGTCAGTTATAATTTCATTATAAAAAATAGCCTCTTTGATCCATGTATAGGCGATTAAGGAGTCTTCTCTCAAAAACTTCTTTCCAAATTGATTATAGAGACGCTGTAAATCATCAAAACAATTTTTAATAATCTGATTAGCAGGAAGGAACATCGTAACATTTGCAAACTCAGAGCGGATGTTCGCCTTTTCAAATATTGGATTTGTAATGGTAAATACGGAGTCGTACAACGTGTTCCCAGTTGGATCTACCCCTATGGGAACACTATTTGACAAATCAAAAATCGTATCATTCATGGCGAGAACGCTATCTCGAATGATCGAATAGTCATTCCCCAGACCACGGAGATAATCATAAATGCTAACGTCCGGCTTCAGCAACAGATCAATTTCATGCACCACCCCGTTTTTACAAAATTGATTGGCCTTAATCAGTTTGGCGTCACCAACATATGCCTGATTATCCTTACGTGAAACCATCAGATACTTCCCATTTAAAGTAATTAATTTTAAACCATCTTTAAGTTTTCCACTGTCATATTTGAGGTTATTGATATGATACTTTAAGATCGAGATTTTATCTTCTGTGGATGATTCAAAGGCTGCCATCTGATCATTAGGTACCGCCCATATGGTTAATTCTTGATCGCGGGTCAGCTCTTCAGCAATCCCATATTCTTCCAGTTTTGAGACAAATAGGCTGTATTGTGGTTGAGTTTTAAGATAAGCTAACAAATCTAATTGCGATATGGATCCTTGTTCCTCGTAGTGCTCATTCCAATTCTTTTTACATCCTGTTACTGCAACAAGCATGAACAGGAGAATTCCTACAACGTTTTTCATGTGTGTATAATTAGATCTCATTTATTTGGGTCAATTAATCGGGTCGAACTGGATGTAATCTAACGTCAGCAACTTACCATCCAGTGATAGTATGCGGAGGGTATGGTCTGTTGTTTCCCTAAATTCCACGGTTCCTAAATCCTGCGTCATCATTTTGTCGGAGCTGGTATTGGACATCACCAACCGGGGATACAGCATTTCATTATCCAATACAAAGGCACAAATTCCTGTATTTGAAGCATATTTAGTACTAGGCCACGTCAATTTGACTTTGTATTTTCCCTTTACAATAGTGGGGCTTCGCATCTGAATCCATCCCGATTCGCCCAATTCTACACGTAAATGATCGTAATTCAGCGGACCGGTATACCAAATACCGTCCGCACTCCTGTTGTTCCTATAAATCAATACATTTGACTTGGTCTCTGGTTGCGCCCGCCATGTAATACTCGTCAGCTCGTTGGCCACAAAGATTTTATTGTATTGCGCTCCAAGGCTCGGGTTTCTGTATTGGGTAACATTGGCGGCAATATCTGGGTAGTCTGTAAACTCCCAAATAACCTTGACCTGCTCTGGAACGAAAATTGGCATCCAATGGCTAATATCGTGCAATACACCATTTTTGCAGGGGATATTGATTTCATTAAAATGAATAGCACTGCCGATACGTTCATCGGTATTAATAACCAAACCTTCTCCTCCTTCGCTAATTTTTATCAATTCGTATTGGGCCATGGTTTCCAAATTCATTTTTGTCGCGCCAGCAGGGAATTTACCTAAATCGGCAAAAGAGCGCTGCTGCGCCAATAGGTGGTAAGCCATGTAACGATTAGCAAGATTGCTCGTCGATTTCAGGTCTGATCCTGATGCGCCCAGTTTATTCAATAGCGCTGCTAGCGTATGAATGCCTTCTTTCAGGTAAACAGCATCACTTACCGCAAATGCCGTATATTTGAATCGCTGTTGAATTGGATTTCCATCCGGGTCTGTGCCTGCTGTGTAGACGGTATTTAATCGCTCGTCATATCCGGTTGCGACGGCCAGATCATGAAATATGCTATATTTTTGATCCTTCAATCGATCCAATATAGTCGCTGTAAGAGGTTCCAAAACATCGTCTACGCTATGGATAATTCCATTAGTTACCTTAATATCGAAAGCATTAAATCGCGATAGCCCATTCAAATAGATCTGATCCAATCCACCATCTTTGAACTCCACAAAAAGATTATCATCGGTAGCATTTAAATCTGAGATTGCCCCACTTTGAAACTGACCGAGGTCAATTGAAACATTTGGAACAAGATGATAACGCACCAAATAGTTAGCATCGTCTTTTGTCATCTGATCAACCGAAGTCAGATTCACTTTTTTGAGATATCGTTCGACACCATCGTTGACTGGCGCAAAGAGCGTGTATATGGTATTAATATTCAATGTATTGTACAAATCTGCTTTCTCGAGGATTTTGACCCATAGATCATATTTTTCGGGCTGATTTTTAAGGTATACAGCCATGGGTAAATCTTCATACGCTGAATAGGTATTATTTTCAAAATCATCTTTACAGGAGGAGAGTAGGATTGAAAATAATCCAATAAAAAGCAGCACAAGGTTAGAAAGAGGAATAAGATTCTTTTTCATTTTTGCATTAATTTAGGTTTTCATAATACGGGTTCTGCACAAGCAATTTATTATACTTCAATTCATCGGCATGTATTGGCAAATAGTGCGCATTCTCATTGAGCAATAGGGATCTAATCACAGGTGTTGAGGCTCCTGATACGCCGAGTAATACTTGTTCGATCAAATATTCTTTATATTTATATTGATCTCGTTGCGCCACACGTAATAGATCAAACCAACGTTTTCCTTCTCCCACAAACTCCCGTGCACGCTCATCCATTAATGCTTTCAATATATCCAATTCGGTACTCCCTGCTTCGAGCGGGCGGGAAATTGAGGCCCTTGACCGAATCGTAGTGATCAATTCTACCGCTTGTGGGTAGTAACTTTCTCCTTTCATAATCAATGCTTCGGCCTTCATCAGGTAAATATCCGCCATCCGATAGATGATCCAATTTTGATCACTATAGGGTCTAGGAATCGTTGTATTTCCTTCTGCCCCTAAATATTTCCAAAGCTTGTAGGCAACCGTTTCGTAGGATGCCCCTGCGCCGCGGATATCTTCGGCATTTTCTGTAAATAGCGACACACAATAGTTGGATATGATCCAATTATAGTTGGAGCCAAATATTTCCATCAATTTATTTGTTTGATTCTTGGTATAATCAAATTGGATTTCAAAAATCCCCTCGTTGGAATTTCCGGGATTAAAAATACTGAACCAATTATTCTTATTATTGACTGTTCCCTGCAAGAGCCCGTACTTTCCTGACTGCAATATGGTATTACAGGCGATTATCGCCTCATCATATTTTCCCAGCCAGAGGTAGACATCTGCCAACAGCGCTTGTATAGCCCATTTTGTGGAACGCCCTTTGGTTTCCCAAACCGTTGGCCAGATCTCCTTACCGTTGTTTGACGCAACCGTCAGATCCTGCACAATCTGATCAAAGAGCTGAGCTTTGGACGATTTTGACAATTCGTATGCTTGCTGATCGTCCATATAGGGTTCTAGGATCAATGGTGCCTCGCCAAAACTCCTAACGATGTAGAAATAACTGAGTGCTCGCAAAAAATAAGCCTCCGATAAAAAAGATGCCATAGTCGCTTGATTAAACGCTGGATCTTTTTCAACAACAGCAGGGGCATACTTTATCACCATATTGGCATAATTGATAATCTGATAAAATTCACCCCATTTTGCATAATTGTTTGTCGGCAAAAGCGAGAAGCTTTTTAACCTTAAAAGATCAACATCAACATACCCGCCTAAGCTCAGTGTATTTCCCCGGCCTTCGCCCCATACTAACATTGTTTTAACAGCACCTTGTAATTTTACATAGGCCGCACCTAATACAGCTTCCACTTCAGCTTTATTGGTCCAGTAAGCATCACTGACCTGTTCATTCTGTGGTTTGAGATCAAGCCATTTCTGACAAGATGCCGCTGGCAACAATAGACATAGCATCATTAATTTATAGCATATTTTCATCACTTCCTTTTTTTAAAAGTTTATATTTACCCCCAAGGCAAAGCGTCTTGGACGTGGCGTACTTGCATTATCCTGGCTCAGCATATAAATATTACTTGAGAGGGAGACTTCTGGATCTTGACCAGAATAATCAGTCCACGTAAAGACATCCTGAACGGTCGTAAATATTTCACAGCGGGTCAATCCCCATCTTTCGATTACTTTTTTAGGAAGTGCATATTTGAGAGAGATCATTTTTAACCTAACAAAAGATGCATCCTCCACAAAGCGGTCTGACCCTAAGTAATTGTAACCTTCACCATATAGCGCCCGTGGTATATCTGTAACATCTCCCTCTTGGCGCCACCTTCCAAGTACAGCGGTACTTTGGTTCGCTGTACCATACATATTCTCCGTATTGATCCGTACCTGATTGACTACTTTTTGACCAAATCTACCGTGCAAAAAAGTACTTAGCGCAAAAGCTTTGTAACGCAGGTTTATCCCGCCCCCCATTGTAAATAAGGGCATTGCATTTCCTAAATAAACAATGTCATATTGATTAATCACACCATTCCCGTCAATATCCTGATATTTGGCATCGCCGGCAAATACCCGCCTGTTGCCATTTACCATATAGACAGGTTGCCCCTGTAGGTCGTACATTACTTTTCCGTCCAGGTCTTTGGCATAGGTGTCTTGTTCGTTCTGATATACACCGAGATAATGGTAGCCGTAAAATGAGCCTACTGGATTGCCTTCGATAATTTTATGCGCATATTTGCCATTACCGAAGTTGTAGTTCTCAAATTGCATGTTATCGGGAAGTACAATAACTTCATTTCTATTACGTGACACATTCAGATTAACAGAGAGACCAAAATCCTTGGAGCGGATTGCCTCAGCATTGAAAATCAATTCCCAGCCTTTATTGGCTAATTTGCCAGAATTGTAGTACCGCATTTTACCAAAACCAGTGGATGAAGGTAATGTCACGTCCTTTTGTAGGAGGTCTGTGGTCACCCGATTATATAGCTCACCCGTAAATTGAAGTCTATTTTTAAAGAAAGAGAGATCGACACCAAAATCAGTTTGGGTTATCGTCTCCCATTTAAGATTATCCAATTGAATGGATACTGGTCCCACAGCAGTCATATCAATATAACCTGGCGTGAGCGGCTGAAACGTGCCCAAATAGGTGAAAGCGCCCGAAGGGGCATTTCCACTTTTCCCCCAGCTAAAGCGAAGTTTCGCCGTACTAATAAGGTCTAATTTTTTAATAAACTCTTCGTCACCGAGATGCCAGGCAGCGCCAATTGAAGGAAAGCCTTTCCAGCGATGTTGTGCCGAGAGACTGGAGTTGGCCTCCCCACGGTATGTACCACTGACGATATAACGATCCTTATATGCGTAATGCAAACTGGAAATCGCACCGATATTCCGTGTTTTAGAATTTCCCGACCCCATATTCACGACGGCGCCGCCGGCGGTTGGATCACTTAAAGATGATGATGCGTTGCCTGATGTCTCACTGGCATAGCTAAACTTTCGTGCTTCATTTGTCTGCAATAAGCCCGTAGCAACAATGCTATGCTCTTTTATCTTTTTATTGAATATAAATTTATTCTCGGTGTTTAAGTATAACTCATCTGACAGCATATCCGATCCCCTATTGAAGAACGGGTCAGTCCAGATAACTCCGGTAACAGCCTGCGGCAAATATTTTCGATTTTTCGTTGACCTGGTATCAAATCCAACTGTACCAATATATTGAAGCGCTGGAATAATAGTATAGAGCCCTCGAAAGACGACCCTTGCCTGCTCGCCGACAGTATTATTGATTGATTCATTCACCATCGCTACTGGATTGAACATTTGGTTCTCGCCAAATGAACCCTGAAAGTTAATACGTGGTGTAAAATATTGATCTGTATATTGGCCATCCTCCCCGATGACATAAGGACTCATATTGGGCATTTTGGTCATGGCCATACCTCTTGGTGTACTGATATCTTCACCCGTCCAAAAATTCTTCCGATCACTAATGGAATAGGACATATCGGCATTAACATTAAACTTGTTAGAGAATTTATAATTGAGACTCAACAGTGAATTATAGCGATTCAGTTTGGTTCCTTTTGTCGTTCCCACATCATTTAAAAAACCTAGCGACAGCCTGTAGGTAGCTTTATCTCCTCCGCCACTAATCGAAAGAGAATTATCTTCGAAATGTCCCACTTGGGTCACTTGTTCAAGCCAGTTGGTATTTTGATTATACTCATTAAAATAGACCCATGATGGATCATATTTAATTTCGTTCGTATTATAGAGTAAATTGAGGTATGGTAACGCGGAAGTATAGCCCAGATCATTCACTGAATTCCAAATGGCATCCTGTACCAGTGCGACGTATTGTCCTCCATTTAACATGGGGATTGTTTCTGCTTCGCGCTTAACATCCAATTTGCTGGACAATGCAAATTGGGTTTTACCCTTACGTCCTTTTTTCGTGGTGAAGAGTAAAACGCCGTTTGCGCCTTTAGAGCCCCAAATCGCTGTAGCCGCGGCGTCTTTTAACACTTCGATGGATTCGATATCGTTAGGAGATATATTCACTAGGCCACCAAAATCTTCGTCGTTAGCGGTGGAAAAATTAAAGTCGCTACCTATGGAGGTAGGATAAGGAACACCATCAACAACGATTAAGGGTTCTGAATTACCATTCAACGAGGATGTCCCTCTAATCCGGATAGCGCTTCTTGCACCGGGGTCTGCGCTAGACACGATATCCACATTCGCCAGTCGACCTTGTAGCCCACTTTCAATAGAAGCAAAAGGCAGTGCTTCCAACTCTTTCATGTCAAAGCGTTCTGTTGCCGAAACCTGATTGCGGTAGTTAATTCCCATGCTATTCTTTGTATTGGCCTTCTCTCCTGTAACGACAACCTCGTCAATCATACGATCGTCTTTAACGAGCTTGATGATTACAGTGCTCTGCCCGTTAAATGGAATTTTTGTGGTCTTATAACCTATACAGGCAGCGACAATAGTTAGGCCTTCACCGGCGGGAACTCCAATGGTGAATTGACCTAAATTGTCTGTTGAAGCGCCCATCAAACTCCGATTATCTTTGTTTTCGATATAGACGGAAGCCGCTGCCAAAGGCGCGTTTGGTCCGCTTTGGACAGTACCGGTCAAGACTTTTGCACGCTGCCCATAAGCAGGCAGTACAAAAGCAATCCAGGTAATGATTAAAAATATATTTAGCTTCATGAATTTTAGTTTATGGTAATGAATCAACGCGAATGAAACCATGCCTATGGCTTTAAAAGTTTGTTGATATGATAGACAGCTCCATCATTAAATACTTGTGGCAGATAGTCTACGATTGAAATGTGCGTCCCATCTGAATCTTCCAAACTCAGTCCCGTCCCATAATCCATTAGGGTAATTTGCCGATAAAGGTTATACCCTGTTCTTCGTGTGGTATTCCAGGTTCCCTGGACACCGAAACCGGGGAAAGGATAATCGCCAATAGAATTGTCGGATACGGAAACAAAATAAGATTTAAGATATTCTGCCAAGGCTGTCTTCTCTGTTGGAATCAGGCCCGCAGCTAGGCCCGACAAAACTGTGGCGTTATCCGGGGCGAACAGCATAAAACGATTGCCAAAAAGAAAGGACAGCGAGCTGCCTGCATCTATCATCCCTGCTTTAGCCAATAACTTCGAAAATTCTGCATATTTATTTAGCGGATTGCTACTTGTTTCAGCGCCAATCAGTGTAAACTTGATCGTTCGCGTTTCTCCTAATAAAGTTTGAGCTGCTTCGAAACTCTTTCCATTATACCAACTTCCCGCAATTGGCTTCACAGAAACTGGCTCATTACTATTATAGGTAGCCGTCGAATACAAGCTTCCATTCTTAGTAAAAATATAGTTATATGGATTTCGAGTACGGTACACTTTCGTACCGGCCAAATTGGTGATATCATCATATACAATATGATCGGAAACAAAAAGCTCTTGTTGACGTTGCGACATGGCTACTTTAACACCGTCGTTATTTTGAATTTGGACTTCTTCGTCTCCAAATACAAAGGGGTTACCTTCGTTCCAGAAGATATAACTATCGCCATAAAGTGTACTGAGAATTTCTTCATCGGATGGAATCAACAGTGTGTAACGTATATCCCTACTCGCTAACGTTTTGTACATACCCGAGTTATGGAGCATGTACATGAAAATTTTGAATTTTGGATTGACTAACACGGGGCCAGTCACACTATTAAAAGCTTCCGGAATTAACACTTTATTTAACCCATAGAATGTTCCATTAGAGGCAATCGCTTTATCTCCTACATCCGACTGAGTATTGAAAACAATAGGAATTCCATCGACTGTTTTGATATCGGGATTCTTACCGATCTCAGCAGGAAAGACTATATTTCCAGCGTATACGTGGTTACGTAGCATCATTGCCAAAGGCAACATATCGACCTCCTTCATCGACGGATAATATGATTTAAAATATTGATTAAAGAAAGTCGACAATGCTTGGTTATTGGGCGCAAATACATTAAACGCTTTATAGGAAAGATCGCCAAGATTGGCATAGTCTGGAGTACCTGACTCACCATTATAGGACCATTCCGAAGCAATCGCAGGCAAAGCACCGTGGTGAACTAAAAATAAGGACTCTCCTGCAGCTGCATAATTCATACTCGCCTGTTCGTCATACGTGTACGTTCGAAAACGGTCGTAAACAGCCAAGAAATCTTTGTAGGCTGTACTATGATCCAATCGTTCATAAACAGTAGGTAAGGGCGCAATTACCTGATCGATCACATACACATAACCATTATCTGCAGGAATATCATATTCCGTAATTCCTGCATTCGAGACATTAAAACCAGTTGTTCCTGACCAGCTATCTGCTCCAAAAAAATATTCATAATTCTGCTTTGCATCAATTCCTTTAGTTTGAAAATGGGTCGCAGAAAGAACTGGAACAAACCTGTCTTTATGATATACTTTTTTGACAATTCCATCGGTTACATCCATTTCTTCACTGATGGAATCTTGACTTCTGCTGCGGTGTTTGTAATACAGTCCTGCAAAAGCTGGTTGCAGATTTTGACTCCCCTGCGGTTGATAATTCATCAGTCTATTTTTATCGTACGAATAATAGATCAGATGGTAACCGATCATTTTTTTTAGTTCGTGGATTGGGATTTGATCTATCGAGGCCAGGTTTCTATCCTTCAGATAGCTTAAAAACACAGGGTCGCTGGGCGCAAAGACAGATACAATTGTTTTGCCATTCAATATTTCTTTAAAACCAGCACGTTCAACCGCTTTTAAAAAAATGGTAAATTCTTTGCGATTGTCCAAAACCTCCCACACATTGCCTTTCAGCCAATCCGGTCTCTCATAGTGCGATACAAGTTCCTTTTTGGAGCAGGAATATGTACAGGCTAAAAAGACACTAATAACATAGATGAATAGTCTTTTCATAAAAATTAAATGTGCCAATTTGTTAATACTGGCATTGGTTTATAATTGGAGTTTGATGATCGGGAACTATACTATATTTATTTCTGAGCAAGCAGGATCAAATAGGCTTCGAGATTGAGATAACCTTTGAACAACTGCTGAGTACTTAATTGCAGTGCATCCGCACGATTGTTTTTGTCCAGCTTTAACTTTTCCTCCCATTCATCCGGTATTCCATCTCCATCCGAATCCAACGGGATATCTGCGCTCTCATAATAACCTAAACCGCCATTTTCCAGGGGAAGGTCAGATTCCCGATAGGTATAAAATCCCAAAGTTCCTTTACTTTGTAGCTCAGTGACTAAAAAAGCATCTACTTGGTCTCTTTTGGGCAATATGGCACCAACGTTATTGATCAGGTAGGTATAGGCATCTTTGGCACTTAATTTTGATCTCACAGAGGGATAGGCCGTGTAAACGTCGATGGTTTTAAAATTCTCTGCGGCAATGCCCGGGTACCAGATTTCATTCGCTTCAATGCGTTGCCCGTCCAATATTCCATTTTGATTGTTATCAAAGTAATTACCCGACTGATAGAGGTTAAAGTTGCCGTTTCCTCGCGAGAACGGCGTTGTTTTGGTCTTGGGTGTTGACGGCCCACCAACAAAATAATTGTTCAATATGGTCACATTAGACTCTCCAGAGGATTCTCCTCCTAGAATATAGGCATCGGCAGATATTGCATGATCCGGATAGGTTGTATTTGCATTCCCAAAGTTATAGACAACATTGTTCACAAATTCGTTGACTCCTTTGACTTTTGGATTTCTAGTTTTGTTACTATGATAAAGGGATCTGATAATCGATATTTTTCCACTAGTCTGTATCAATCCGCCAGCGGAATGATTATGGCGCTGCAGGCCTTGACCAATAATCGAATTTTGAATGGTGATACTATCCGGTTCATTTCCTTTATTATCCCAATTAATGGAAAATACCTCATCTAAGCCCCAAGAGAAAGACATATGATCGAGCATGATATTTTTTCCATTTGCAATACCAGAAGCATCATCATTTTTTCCTGCCCCTGCATTGGCTCCAAGCCTAATGCGAAGAAAACGTGCGATCGTTTCATTTGATCCTGTAAAAGAGACCTTTCTTCCATAGAGTACAATGCCCTGTCCTGGAGCGGTGTGACCTGCAATTGTCGTATGTGCTGCAATGGATACATTCGATTTGAGGTAAACAATCCCAGCAACCTTGAATAAAACGAAACGTCCTGGTTTACTGACTGCATCCCGAAAAGAGCCTGGTCCGCTGTCATTCAGATTCGTCACAAAGTAGACGCTTGGCGTGATTGCTGCTCTTGCGCCTTTCGCAAAACGGCCGAAGCCCTCTGCTCCAGGGAAAGCTACTAATGCAGAACCGTCTGCTGTGGCATTGTGCGCTATCCATTCAATCCAGTCCAGCTTTGAAATAAGCCCCTCTTTAGCGCAAGAAATAAATATCATAGCCAAAGCGCCAAAAGAAAATAGACACCTTCTTTTCATAATAATGAATTTTCAAGCCAACTCGCGTTAGCTTTTGGGTTTATAATTGTATCATATTGGTTGATTCAATATTACACAATGCAACCGGTTTCATCATCCTGCACTGTACTGCTATATGTCCAAACGACACATTGATACTCAGAGGCTATCGGTGCTTTTCAAAGGGGACTCTATCCTTTGGCCATCGTTCTTATTTTCTATATCATCTATTAAGGCATTTTTTTAAATCCTTCTTTTTTTATAACCCATGAACCATCTTTTGGAAATCCAGGAAGATCACCTGTGGACGCATCCCAACCTTCAAGCATCATCGCAACGGTTGTTAACACACCGCCATTGCCGGGCAGATAGATTCTGAGCCGTCCATCTTGGTAATTATGACCATTTTTGAGATAGGTATTGGTTTGGACATTCATAAATAGTGCATCAAGTGCTTTATTGGGAAGATTTAGACGAGCAGCATTCATGGCCGTCATCGGGAAATCCCATCCCCAGGTTTTTTCCCAATGCCATTTCTTCCAAATGACATCCAACGTATTTTTCATCACATCTTTATTGAGCTTCGCGGATTCAGGAACCATGCCCAATGCACCGAGTACCGCAGGATGGTCTGTCATCCATCGATCGTAAGTATAAGAATCGGGCGCAGTTTCCGTGGCCAGGTAGCAGTTGTCTTTCATTGGTAAGGGAGCTAATTTGTCAATAACTTCATCCCATTTTGCCACCCTCGGTTCTCCCAGACGCTCCTTCCATTGTTGGGCGATACGCAGCGCCCAATCCCAATAAGCAACCTCATAAGTCGGGTTCATTGTTTCGGAAGCTTTGAATACTTCTTGCGCCGGAATAACTCCCTTTCCGATATTATAGCGACCTGTTACTCGATCATAATGGGCAAAGTCAGCCATAAAATCAGCCGTTGCAAATACCAAGTCCTTGTATTTTTTCAAGACATCCAGGTTCTTTTTGTCACGGTACGCCAATTCGGTCATGTAAATGATATGAGGCTGTTGCCAGACTAAAAAAGCAGCTACAGATGAGGGACTTTCATGGCCATCGTTGTCAGACATTTTAATCCATCGAACGCCTTGATAGCCTTGCCGCTCGGCCAGTGCCCTGGCCTTTTTAAAAGTCCTAAAATAATAGTCTAATGTTTTTTCCATCATGTCTGATCGCCCCCATAATGCAAAATGTACGGCATGCCACCAATGCATTTCCGTGTGCGGCTTTCCATACCAACTATTAAAAGTAAGACCTGTTTCTTGGGGTGGATTGCTTCCACCACACTGTACCTTTGTCAGGTATTGAGAAAGCACCACTCTTCTTTCTAATTCATTGGCTCTGGGATCTGTACTTCCTGCAAAATCAACGGCAGCACCGCTTTCCCAAAAACGCTTCCAGGTATCGATACTTTCGGCAGCAGCTTCCGTAAACCCATACCCACCTTTGTCAACGTTGTTTGTTTCTGCAAACGCAAATGAAAAATCAAACTCTCCCAGTGTACTAGCGGGCTGGTACACAAAGTAATGTGAAGCCTTATTTTTTAGGATTCCTTGGGAGTAATTCAGTTTTGTAACATAACTTGTGCCCTGCAACTGATGATTTATCACTGCACCATTTGACGATTGATCGATGATGGTGGTTTGATGATTATCCGCCTGATCATAATTAGTCCCTTCATCCAAAAATTTCCCGCTGGGATACGGATACTGTATAAATATTTTAAGCCTTTGCTGTGCGATTAATGGAGAAACAACATGTACAGCAATACGGTCACTTCCTTGATATGCGGCCGTTTTTACGGCAATTGGCTCTCCCTCTATGCGAAATTCACTGGTAATAATACCGGTCCAGAGATTTAATTCCTGCCGAATGCCTTCAATATCCTTGACCGTAGCCCGTTGGCCATTTTTTAGATACAGCTCCAAACCCACGTTCCCTAATTGCAGGCGATGTTTGTTTTCTCTAAAATAGTTTACTGCACTGGCATTACGCACTGGCTCTTTCAGCTGCACACTATATTTTGCACTCCGGCCTTCGTTGTTAAAGTCGTAAGATTGTAAGGTTTCCTCAAATTTATAGTTCTTAGTATTTGGAAAGGCGTCCCAACCCCACTCAGACTGCGTTCCTAAAGAAACTCCGTTTTTGTAATAGATCGGAAAAGATTGCATTCCTGTAGCATCGACCGTATAGGCAAAGGTACCATTCCCCACGGTTAGCGATGCTAAAGTATCCATAGCATGATTGGAGACGTTATGCCTCTTAACGACATTTTCTCGATTAATTTTAGTCCCTTGCTGAGCTAACACCAACATAGGATTTAAGGCACTTATAAGGAAAGTGAAAATAATACTAAACTTCTTTTTCATCTATATTGTATTTTTAGATATACGCTACCCCAGTGCACGATTTCTACTAGAAATTTCGGCGTACATCTTAATATTTCTTAATTTATCTATCGGATTAAAGTGAGACTTATCAGACCGATGACCGCATCGTTTGCTACAGCAATAAGCTCTACGGATTGGAGCGTCTTTTTTACGTTTAACGGTAAATCCAATAAGGTAGCCGCTCCGCCTTCAATGGCTCTGCTGCTATATCCTTTAATATCGGTGTAATGCTTCCAGGTGCCTCCTTTATACAGCTCGCCCGATTTTAAACTGATTCGATAAGGAATACGATCATCAGGGAGATCAAAAGCATGATTGTCATCTAAATAGTCCTGTTCGATTGGCCACCAGTTTACGGGGTTGATCAGATCAAGGGTATCTGCAGTTCCGTCGCTATATTTCACCTTAATCGTAGCGTTGATAAACTGGGATTGCATGGGATTTGTAGAACCGGCGACCAAGAGATACATTTTGCTGGCCTGGCCCGCTAAAGGTATTTTGACGCTTGTCGGATAATTATCCCACTGGCTGACAAAGACAACATTTTTGGAGTCATTTTTTAGCTGAAACGGAATACTTAGGTATGTTAGATCCTTCTGCTCGGCTTTTTTCATGATTCCGCTGTCATCAATATTTGCCGTCGTCAATGGATAGCACCAATTGCCTATCCCTTGCCAAGGGAGTTGCAACGTCGGACCTTCTGGTCGTGGCGAAAGATATTGCTGTTGAAATATATCTGTCAAACGGGCATTGTAATAATTTGATAAATTTTGTTTCAAAAAACTCGGTTTATCCTTAATCGTCCAATCGGTATAATCTATTTTTTGAAGATAAGTCTTCCCACGCAGATAAAAGTTGTTTGTTCCTTTCGAAAAGATACGACTTGGAAGCTGCAGTTCTTTTGCTTCATTAGATTTTAAATTTAAGGTAGCCTGGAAACTATTATGCTCAATTTTGAGGTCTTGCGGGTGAACGGAACGATTTTCTACGATTAACCCATAACCTGCATGCTTTTTTACAATCGTTGCTTTCAATGGTGGTAATAACCGAATATCAACGGCTTGCCACCAAATCATCTCTCCCTGCTGAAGCTTCACAAAAAAGGTCCCTAGCCGCTCTTGCTGTACGAAAGAAAATTTTTGCCCTATGCTGTTTACAATAAGACCTTGAGGATCGAAGCTTTCTAACAGTTGGGTATTAGCAGCTAAGGGGACTGACCATTGATCGGTGAATGCTTGCTCTACATTTCTGGTTTCTATTCTTTCGAGTTGACCATCACCGATGATTGAAATATCGAAATCTTTGTCAGGGTCAGATTCAATCACGACATATGGCCTATTAATAGCTGAAGATTTTAGCGACCACTTGACTTCCTTTCCGTTGACCTTCACGGCACGTACCGCTGTAAAATCTACTGGAACTTCCAACGTAAGTTTTACTGGCATTGCATAACGCGTGTTAATTTGAAATGTAATAGAGGTGTTATCTTTTTTATAAGCGTAACTCCATTGCGGCAATTCGATCTGCGCATGATTCCATGTCGCTGGAAAACCAGGCTTAATAAATAATTCATTATCCAATAGACGGGGATGCACACCGAATAAACCTTCAACCAACGTTCGCGATGCGACGCCAATGGGATCGGCAAAATCACGGTACAACTCACCCCGAAATGCATCGTAGTGGGAGAGTTGATGAAAATTTCCTGGGCTAATGCCATGATACATGCTTTCTATAAGGTTGCTCTTCCAAAGCTGATACGCATCATCCGGCCGTCCGGACTGCCAGTATGCAAGAGCCGTTTGTAAATTCTCGGCTAGAGCGACATTATTGGTGGACCAGGTATAGGGCTGCCATGTCGTCGTGGGCAAAGTATACAGGTGCTGTTGCTCTTGTCCGTTGACATGAATAGGAATCTTTGGCAAATAATTAGTTACATATTGCAGGTTTTGATAGCTTTCAAAATCATCTAGGATAGCCACATCCGCGGCATGATAAATGGTCCATAAACCCGGATTTTCGTGTACAAGCTGATTGCCAAGCGCATCCTGAAATTCTGCGAAATATCCCTTTTCTTTTAGCCAAAGTCGGTTTTTTAATGCCTGTTGAATCTTATTAGCTTCCTGTTGATAGGGATTTGCATCTTCACCGATAACCTTTGCGAGCTTGGCCATCATCTGATACGCACGATACATATAAGCGGTCGTATGCGTGACAGCCCCACCAGAATATTGCAATCCATCGCTGGCCCAGATCGCACAATAGGCATCGTACAGGCCATCATTGTCACGATCAAAATTGCGCTTTTCCCAATTGAGATGCCGGGTCAGGATGGGCCACATCTCTTTGATATAAGCAACATCTCCTGTATAATTAAAATGTGACAATAGTTGATCGATAAAGACCAAGTTCATATCGTAGTGATGGGGGACAGACTTGTTATTGGGATTGCGCGAAATATAGCCACTGGAAAACATGGAGGTACCCATTTTCTCCAAATGTCGTGCGAGGTGTAATGCGGTATCCATCACTACGGGGCCGGAGCTTGGTTCCATTACCTGCGAATTGGCGTAGCTCGAAAAGTGTTCTTTCGCCCTATCGTGCCAGCCCAACACATCTGCTGTATAAGCTCCCCGCCAGGCATTCAATCGCATACGCCATGCCACAGCACCATGCAGAAAAGTAGGCGATTCCCAAATACCGTCAGCAGCTACCGACAATGCTGCACCCAAATTATTGATAAAGCGATCCGGTGTATTTATTTTGACCCGACCGGCTAAGGAAGCTCTTTTCTGTTCTGCTTGTTCAAAGATCTTCGCTATGGAGCTTTCAGAAAATTCCGTGGCCGAAAGCTTACCCTTAGCGATTTGAATATAATGTGTTTT
Source organism: Sphingobacterium zeae (assembly GCF_030818895.1). Classification (NCBI taxonomy): domain Bacteria; kingdom Pseudomonadati; phylum Bacteroidota; class Sphingobacteriia; order Sphingobacteriales; family Sphingobacteriaceae; genus Sphingobacterium; species Sphingobacterium zeae. Next base: position 1,026,153 of record NZ_JAUTBA010000001.1, on the reverse strand, counting down.
TTCAGTCAGATCATATTCTCCCACAAGAATAGGGCTGCCCCTATTTTCCAGGTTCGCCAGATTGGAAAGATCATCCAAAATGGTAGCATCTGACACGCGCAGCTTTGAAAGATCGGAAAAACTACCTTGCATAAACTGCGGCTCATTTTTCTTGTTTTGATACCTGAGCTCAAAACTATTTTTGTGTATTCTATAGTGGTTACGCTCACAATACGCTGGAAGAAGGTAAAACCCTGATTCAGGATCAGCGCCTATGTCGCCATTTCTACTGAATGTTTGTCCGCTCGCTCCCCCATAGATAGCATACAGCTGTACATCAGATTTAACGTTTTTCGGCTGTAGTTTTACGATCATCCCCTCAGCATTGGCCTGCGCCAGGACAGTAATATCAATATAGCCCTTTCCTAATAAAGCATCTTGAATACGATAGTGCATCGCTCCAGGTCGATATCTTGTCTCTATGTGATCGGCATCAATCATTTTTTTTCGCAGTTGCTTGTTGCCTAACACAAATTGCAGATTACCGCCCATTCCTGGCATGTATAACGCGAATTCGGGTAGATCTCCTGCTTCAACGCGGGATGCGAGGTTATTACCATAAAGTGCGCGATTAAATCGATATCGCCCATTGACCAGCAGGAAGTCACCCTGATCTTCGGTATAATGTAACGTGCGGTCATTATCTTGCCAATGCTTGGATTGAGCAAGAGTTTCCTGTAAAAATACGGCAATCGAAAAGCAACAAAAAATCAAACACTTTCGTATCATATCAATAATTATTTCATGCATTAGCGATGCTGAGCTTTCTTTTTTAAGGACAAACATGCTACTTCATGGCCAATGGATTTTAAATTTTCCCGTGACGGATAGGTTATGCTAATCGAAAGACTTGATTTCCTTCCCATTAACAATGACATTCTTTAATGTTACATGCTTTAGGTAATCCACTTTATAGGCTTCTTTTACACCTTCAATTTTACAATTCACCATTGTAAAATCAGTGACAGGTGACGATTCATAAGCCGTGGAGAGCACCGCATACTTGCCGCCACCTTTGACCTGAAGGTTTTCGACCCAGATATTCCGAATCGTCGGAATATGTTTTCCGGGCTTTTCATAAAACATATTAAAACGCACAGCAGCTTCTTTATACTGTCCCACCTGTGTGTTATAAAAAAACACATTTTCGATAGTACCGCCTCTACTTGAACTGGTCTTTATCCGAAGGGCACGATCTAGATTTGGACTATCCATGACATTGTTCAGCGCGTAGATATTTTTAGCTCCGCCGGCAATCTCGCTACCGATAACGACACCGCCATGTCCATCTTTCATTTCACAATTTTCGATGATATGATTCTCCGCAGGTCGACCAATATTGCGGCCATCTTCGTCTCGTCCAGACTTAATGGCAATACAATCATCGCCGGTATCAAAATAGCAATTCCTGATCCATACATTTTTACTTGCTTCAGGATCACAGCCATCATTATTAGGTCCATGACTCACCACTTTCACTCCTTCAATCAACACATTCTCACATAGGACAGGATTGAGATTCCACATCGGAGAATTAATTAACTTCACGTCAGCAATCCAGACATTTTTGCATAGATAAGGTTGTACAAAATTGGGCCGGAGAAAATTTCCGTCGCCAAATACCCTTTTGTGCGGATCGATCTCTTCGGCCATCTGCTGATGCAAAATTGCACGTGCAGGCTTTTGTTCGCCAGGGCGGCTTTCATGCCAGCCATATTTTCTCGCACCGCACCAATACCACCAATGATCATTGTCGGCATTTCCATCCAACAATCCTTTTCCCGTAATGGCAATGTTTTCTTCTTTATACGCATAGATGAATGGGGAAAAATTGACACATTCCATACCTTCCCAACGGGTGAATACCATTGGGTAATCTGCGCTATCTCTACTGAACAGTATCGTTGCGCCTTCACTAACATGAAGATTGACATTGCTTTTCAAATAAATAGCACCGGTCAAGTATACCCCTTTAGGAACCACCACCCGTCCTCCACCTTGCTTATTGCACGTTTCAATTGCTTCTTTAAAAGCTGCTGTATTTTTTGTCTTTCCATCTCCAAGTGCCCCAAAATCGGCGATGGAATAATCTTTATTTCTAAATGAGGGGGCCACAATAATCTTTTTAAGCTGTTCAATTTCTTTTAGGGGCTGCTGGGAACTGCTCCAGGTCGTCTGTTGCGCTTGACCTGCTGCGCAAGCAAAAATTGCGAGAATCATACTAAGAATCTTTTTCATTGACTTATAATTGTTTCTGGTTATACTTAAATATATGAGCGGGCACCTCCAGCCCACTGGCATCGACCGTGAAAATACACAGAATGGCCAATGGGATTTCTATCTATTTAAACACTTCCGTCCCGTGGTTTACAATTTGGTTTAATTAGACTCGCAGTGATAGGCGAATCAAGCTGTAAGATAAGAAAACTAGCGAAGGGACCTATCCTGCGCTATCCTGTAACCGCATGCATTTTCACAAAAAAAAACCTACCCGTTCAGAACGGGTAGGTTAGGTTGAGTTTGATTATAAAAATTACTAATATCCTGGATTCTGCATAGCCTGTTTTTCGGCCGGTGTCAATGCAGCACCACTTTCATTGGTGGTTGCATCCAAGAAAGATTGCGGAATTGGCCGATAGTAATGCGTATTCGGACTAAACACTGTATTACCCCGTACATACCCATCATTGAAAGCCTTCCATCTCGATTCCAAGGTTTTGGTGCGTGCCAGATCTTCCCAGCGGTAGAGTTCGCCACACAATTCACGCGTGCGCTCATTCAACAGGAAAGCCATCATTTTCTGCGCATTGCTTGCCGCACCCAATTTTTGGTAGATTGGAGCATCTACTGCTGAGTTATAAATATCAGCGACCGAATTGATCAGCATCTGTGTTTCCGAAGATGCCGTGGTTTTAGCCATATCATTATTGGATTCGTAATAAGAGTTCCCTTCCCAGTAGATTGCACCTTCAGCGGAAAAACCACCTCCTTTACCGACCGCATAGGAATTATTCTTATAGGCTTGTCCGCCATCGACATTTTTCGCGCGGTCTTCACCATTTTTATAGCCGGCACGGCTACGTAGTTTATTGATCCACTGTATGGCATTGGCATACTGGCCTTCACCCTTGCGGATATACGCTTCGGCCACCATCAAGACGTCTTCTGCCGAACGTGCCATAATCACATCTCGTGTACCGTTAGCTGAGGCGATACTAACCCGATAACCGTCTCTAAACTTTGAAAGCGCCACATAGCGTGACTGTACACCATAGTAACCGTTATTTCCATGTTTTCCCACCCAGGCTTGCGGTTCTCCTTGAAAATAACGTACAAAGGTATGGGTATTTTGCATCACGCCATTTTTAAGCACCCCTGTTGCATCACTGGCTACTGCCGTGTAGCGCGTATCGCCATTGTTATTTACAATATATTTTATACCCAGCTCACCCCCTTTAAAGCGTTTGGTACCTGCAACAGTCCCTGTAGGCCCAAGAGATGCATTAGTTGCAGTCCATACAGGTGCATTCGCGGTATTATTGGCGCCATACATCGTAATAAAGGATTTCCAGAAACGGGAATCATTGACGCGGTCAAAGACATCTAAGGTATAGTTTGTGGTACGCGCATAGGAGAATTCACGATCGCCCGATATGTCTCGACTCGTTCCACCTAAATCTTGATAAACAGCAGGATAGTAAAGATGGATCTGATTTCCATAACGTCCCCAGGTTGCCTGGTCGTCCGAAAACTGTGCCGAAAGAACAACTTCAGATACTTTTTCATTGGCACTATTCGCCTTTTGATAATCCCATAATTTTACATAGTCATCAACCAGGGGATGTGCCGCCACGACTTCCGTTCCGTATTTGATAACCGCATCCAAATCTTCTGCGATATATTTTGAATTCCAAGAAGAATATAACTCACTGGCCCGAGTCAGTCTGGCTTTAGCAACGTAATGTGCTGCAGCTGATTTGGTCACCCGTCCAAATTCTGTCGCCGAAGCGGGCAGCAAGGCATAAGCCTGCTCCAGATCAGAAATGGCCTGCGCAAAACACGCGTCTTCGGAAGCGCGCGTAAAATAGGATTCCACTTTTGTCGTTGGGGTCAACTTTAAGGGTACACCACCAAACTGTACGATCAATTGTAGATAGAAATATCCCCGCATAAAATACCCCTCGCCTAGACGTGTATTATAGTTGGCATTGGATTTATCGTAATATAGTGGTACATTCTGAATCAGGGTATTGGCCGATTCAATACCGCTATACATATTGTCAAACACCGGCTGAATATTTGCTCCCCCATAGGTTGATTCAGCTGGGTTAAGATCCATACTATAACTATTGAAGCTCGGAGAGGGGTTATTTGCATCCGTAAACTCGTCAACACCTAAATTAAACAAAGCCATGCCCCAGGTATAATTATATTTAAATTTCAGCTTCGAGTAAACTCCTGTCGCCAGATCATCCAACCCTGCCTGTGTTTTAAAATAGTCAGTCGTCGGTGTGGTGATCTGCTCTTCTTTTAAAAAATCTTTACTACAAGCATTTAATCCCAGCAATCCCGCTGATCCAAGCATTAAAGCAATTAATATTTTATAATTTTTCATGAGAATCTTTTTTAATCTTTTTACGGTCTAAAACCCAATGTTTACACCAATTACTGCACCTCGTGTTGTTATTGCTGAGCCAGCTTGTGTCGTGTTATTATTATAACTTGCTAAATCCGGATCCAAGAAATCCACTTTTGAATACAACATTGCCGGATTCATAATTTGTGCATAGATTTTAAAGTTACTTACCCCCAGCTTCGCTAATTTTGTTTTCGGAAAATTATAGCCCAAACTTACATTCCGCAACTTAATAAATGAGCCATCACGATAATTCATGGAAGAACTCCACGGATCTGCCGCCTCTCCATTTGATCCTGGTTGGTAATATTCTGCATCTTCATGAACCCCAGGAATAAAATAATCCAATTTACGCATCATAAAACGACCGCCTAAGGTCTCCGCACCAGCATTAATCATTTGCCCCCAACGGGAGAAAATAAAGAAAGATAAATCAAAGTTTTTATAGGTGAATGTATTCATAATACCTGCTGACCATTTCGGACGATAAGAACCTAATATTTGTGAATCATAGTTTCTGTCCACTTTTCCATCAGGCACACCATCCGGACCACTAATATCTTTTACACGAATCTGTCCAGGATTAGCACCATATTTTTTAGCTTCTTCTGCTTCGGAAGTCTTCCAAATACCATCGTAAACTAGATCGTAAGGAACAGAAATTTCCTGACCCACAAACCATTTGTTGCTGATATCACTCGTACGACCGTTTTGCAATTGGATAATTTTACTCTTGTCTTTGGACCAAGTTAAAGTTGTATTCCACTGGAAATTATCCTGTTTGATATTGACAGTATTCAATTGTAAATCAATCCCCCAGCCACCGGTTTTCCCAATATTTGCCCAAGTATTTGGAAATCCTGCTACAGGGTTTAATCCCATCAACATAATTAAATCATTGGTTCGTGTCTTATAGAAATCCAGCGCTCCATTAACGCGGTTATTGAAAAAGCCATAATCTATTCCCATATTATATTGCGTCGTACGTTCCCAACCCAACTCAGGGTTTGCCATGGATTGGGGAGACGCTGCAGAAGGGTCTGATGCAATATAGCCTGGCGTTGAATTCGTTGCACTCCAATTGTAAAAGTTCTGTGTTAATAAGCCTTTAGTTCGATAAGGAGATATTGCCTCGTTTCCTACGATACCAAATCCCATGCGTAATTTTAAAGTATTGATGTAAGATGAATTTTTCATAAAATCTTCTTGATCAATACGCCAAGAAGCAGCTACAGAGGGAAATGAACTCCATTGATGCCCTGGAGCCAATACCGACGATCCATCCCATCGCACAAAAGCAGTTAACATATAACGGTCCCTGTAGCTATAGTTTGCACGAGCCATATAGGATTCCATTTGTCGTTCTGATAAGCCTGTCCCGTAGCTACCGATAAAACCTCCGGAACTAATATTATACCATAGTTCATTTGCACTATACACATCGGTCGCACGCATATCGCTTGTTTCGACATTTTTTTTCGATGAACTCTGTAATAAGGTAATCCCCAAGTGATGATCTGTGCCGAAGTCGCGATCGTAGTAGATCAAATGATCCAAGGTCCAAGCAAGATTTCGAGTTGTCGAAAACCTTACTGCGTTATTTCCGTCACCATTAATTCCTTCAGCCGCATTGGCCAAGCCCGCACGATAATATCTAAACTCCGGCCCAAATTGCACACGATATTTTAAACCTTTTAATGGCTCATAAATCTGTCCAAAATCCAATTGGCTAAAGAAACTACCATTCGCACCAAAAGTCTGCCGTTGATTGGTATTGTATTCCAATTCATTAATTGGATTAATGATATTGATATCACCTGCCGCAGGGTTTCTCAGGTAGTTTCCATTCTCGTCATAGGGTACTGTCCAGGGCAACATTCCTCGTAAAGCGTTGTAGTAATCGCCCGCTCCCGTGACGGATTTAGAAAAGTTATAGCCATAATCTTGATCGGAGAAAAATACATTTAGTGAAGCACCCATAGTAAACCAATTCGTCGGAGTCGCTTCAAAACTTACTTTTGAAGTATAGCGATTAAATTTTTGCCCTGGCTGTGTGGCATCTTGCTTTAAATAGCCAAATGAACCATAACCTTTTGAATTCTCGCCACCACCAGAGACGCTTAAGGTATGTTCAGTAGATAAGGCATTTTTACGGCCAGCATCAGCCCAATCGTAATTACCTACTAAGCTTGGATCCCAAACCGTATTATTATTGGTCCATCCTTTCGCGATATTTGCCCAGGAGGCCGCTACAGAGCCCCACTTTGAAAAGTCACTTGTATAACTAGGTGTTGTTGTTCCAAATTTCGCCAAGCGCGCATAATCCAACCATTGTGCAGCATCCATGTATTCTGTGACATCATACATCTTCTCGAATGTCGCTGTACCTGCATAATTTAATTGTAAACGACCTTTTTTGCCTTGCTTAGTCGTCACCAAAACCACACCATTGGCACCACGCGAACCATACACAGCGGTTGCAGAAGCATCTTTTAAGACATCAATGGTCTCAATATCACTCGGATTGATATTCTCAATTCCGCCGGCCTGCAATACCATCCCATCAACTACATATAAAGGGTCTTGATCGGCGTTTAACGACCTTACACCCCTGATTTTTATGCTACCAGTTGTTCCCGGCCGTTGATTGGATGTAATGTCAACCCCTGCCACCTTGCCTTGCATCGCCTGCAACGCATCTTTTACGGGCATTGCCTTAAGTTCTTTTTCGCCCACACTCGCTATCGAACCCGTCACATCTTTCTTTTTCATCGTGCCGTAACCAACCACCACGACTTCGTCCATGACATCGACCTTTTGTGCAAGAACTATATTGAAGATATTTTTATTACCCACAGAAATTTCTTGAGGTTCATAACCAAGGCTTCTGAAGGCCAATACATCCGATGGCAGTGCATTGATGTTAAATGACCCATCGGCATTGGTCTTTGCCGTCATAGTTTTGCCTTTTACCTGTACAGTTACACCTTGGATAGGCAAACCTTTTTCATCGTTTACTTTTCCAGTCCGAGCGGTTTGAGCAAATAAATTCAAGGTGCACAGCATCGCCATAAGTAGCAAAAAAGTGTACTTCTTTACATGATGATCAAACCTAATTGTTAAATAGTTTATCATTAAAGTATTATTTAGGTATTATTTTATTCTTTCCCTTTTTGATCTTCGGTAGTGAAAATCGGTTTTCACTATACGAGATAATGAAAGTGTTGGATGATCTTTACGTATTGCTTTATAGGACGACTGGATTAAAAAAATAATCAGATTTCCCCCTTAGGCTTATAATGTTGGTTAAAAGTAACAGGATGATTTGTAATAACCATCCTGTTCAATCCTGTCACTGAAAGAGGCTTCTAAATAAAACGGGGCTGTCCAAGAAAGTTAGACAGCCCCGTTTCCATACGATTCATTGCACATCTCTAAGCAGCAGCATTTACGCTATACATGTATCGTTTTTCATTTAATAACTCCAAATGGTTACGGGCCCAATCAGCCCACTTTCCATGGGCGCCCATTTGCTGGCATCAAAATCTTTATAATTGATATTGACGAAATTGATTTCGTGATAATTTCGCCAGGTAACTTTTTTGCGGTCCAAATAACAAATCCGGTTTGCCATTAAGTTGGCGACTTCAATACGAATCTTGTTTTCGCCATTCACCAATAATGGGGTAATATCCTGTTGAAAAGGAATTGACCATAACACACCCGCGTCCTTTCCGTTAATATATACTCTGGCACTTTCCGCAACACGCCCAAGCTTGAGTAGATATGATTTTGACAAGTCTTTATGGATAGAGAATGTTTTCTCGTAGTTTGCTGTACCCGAAAAATTAACGGCATCTTTATCGCCCCATTCGGTCCACGAAGAGAGCTGATCAAGCTTTTTAGCCTTTGGTAAAACAGGTCCTCCGGCAATAAAATTCACTTTCCAGTCGCGGTCCAATTGTGCCACTTGGTGTAACTCATCCTGATAACGGAAAGGTTCGCTGGCTTGTTGCTCCGAGGCCAAGACAATCCAAGAATAACCCGATGGAATCTGCACCCGTATCTTGCCATCAGATGATGGCAACTGATAGGTCCGCCCAGTCTGGGGATCCAATAAAGAATAATATTTCGCTTGTACATTCAGCGCGATATGGCGATCCACGGTCTGTCCGCTGTGATTGACTAAATAATAATAGGTATCCTTACCGGCAACTCTTCTTGAAAACTTTAGTCCGGTTTGATTAATCCGTTCAGGTAATATCTGTTCGGTTTCCAGGGCTGAATTAATATCTGTAGTCAAATAGATTTTTCCTTTTCCAAATGCTGTATACTGATTAGCCTTATCTTTTTCGAACCCTAGTGATGCAATTAATTTATTGAACAGCGTGCGCCGTTTCTCTAATTGGCTATATCCAGGAACCTCTTTCGGTAATTGCTGGAAGATGACAGTTGCGCCTTGATTGGCCATTTCCAGAATTTTCTGCAGGGTCACTTCTGAAAAATAATGACAGGCAGGTATATAAATTGCTCGATACGGGATCGCATCCTTTGAGGTTTGTAATTTTCCGCCGTTTACTGTAGTTCCCTCTAAAATTTTATCAGTTGCAAAATCAAAGCTATACCCCCGTTTCTGCAGCTGAACACTTTGTTTATAAAATTGCGTTGGATGTAACCACTCGTCCACATCATGAACCTTTAATGCCTTATCCACTCCTTTGGCATTATTCCAAATATCATAAATGGGCCAATATACCAGCAGTTCATTGTCGGCCCGGCTGGATTGAAGGATGGATTGCACACGCGTAATATATTGATTCAAACCGGTAAGGTGTTCCCAGAACGAGTTTTGTGGAACAAAATTAACGGAAGCATAGAACAACCATCCCGGGAAAGGAACATTTTTCGGCGAATAGGTTGTCCCGTGATAGAATACATGATTCACCCCAGCGAGGAATAGTTGTTCGACTTCAGGTTTCGTTTGTGACAAGGAGGTTTTAAAATGTTCCGTAAGCCACGTGAATGTTTCCGAAGAAGTATATTTTTTACCGTATACATTTGTCGCCGATGTCGCAAATTTTGCCATCATGGGGTCTGGATCCACATTACGGATATCAGCAGTATCCCGTCTTAATCCGGGAAGATCGAAACTGCTGGATCCAAAGGTTTCACACTCCGCAATATCTGTATCCGCATACAAGTCAATCAGATTTCCTGGAGATCCATGGGCTTGATTTTTTGAAATCGCACGATAGCGATGGGCAAAATCCGTAAATGGGATCAAGAAATTCTGCGCAAGCAGTGCATTCACAACTTCACGATAATCCGATTTAAGGCCTGCTGTTTTCGCTTCATTCTTGCCCTTACCTGCAAAATCCAGGAGATGATCCTGTAACCTATATCCCTTTATCCGTTCGAATGATTGCAAAAACTCATCCGTCCAGTTTGCCCCATATACTTCGTAGCTATCGTTAAAAAAAGCACGCACATGCAATGGTTTATCTTTAAAAGCTTCGGTAAATCTATTGAAATATGATAGGACAGATTGCTGTCCAAGGTGATCGAGCGTATACCCCGCTCCCCCCGGTGCGGCACGTTTGACTTTCTGCCCCGTTCTACCAGAAAATACCGCTAATAGGCGAATATCGGCAGGCGCTTCCCATGTTCCAGTGGTCTTTGAAATATAATCATCCAGATTAATCTCACTATTGTCGGATCTAAATGCCTGTAAAGCCTGCAGAAAGAAATAATGCTGTTTAGGATCCTTAGGTTTTAGGGGAAACGTGATCCTTTCACCTTTTTTTAATTCAAATTCATCTAGGATCAATTTGGTAGCGGCATCCTTTTCTTTGATTTGAGGTCCCCCAAATGGCCAACCGGTTCCCAAATTAATATCCACTCCCATGCCCAAGGCATTGGCCTTATCCGTTGCTACACCCAACATATTCATCCATTGTGGTGAAAGAAAGTTCAGGTAGCTGGATTCAAATCCCTTAGCACCATAAATCGGTGTTACCTCGACGCCACCAAATCCACTTTTGTCAAATAAGGTTAATTCACGTTCGAGATTAGGCCGGTCCACGGCTGACCCCAGCCACCACCAACGGGTCCAAGGCCTCATTTCTTTGGTAACTGCTGGCCATAGATCCTGCGCTATCGTTCGACCGACAGCCAACAGATTACAGGCAAGCACTAATGAAATATAGATCTTCTTCATGTTAAAATTAGCCTAATCCATGTGAAACACCTTTTTTAAATTTATCGACACTGGGGAGCGGTCCGGATTTACGTCCATGATATCATGCATATAATCCCACCACCGCTGCACAATGGCTTCCTTGCCCAATTCTTGCGACGAATGTCCTGCTAAATATTGAACAGCAAATAGAGTGTCTGTCTCCTCATCTAAAAAAATGGAATAATCAGACACCCCATTTTCGCGTAATAAGGTTATTAATTCTGGCCAGATTGCGTCATGTCTCCGCTTATATTCCGCAGACATGCCCGGTTTCAATTTCATTTTAAATGCTATTTTCTCCATTTCTTTTCAGTCTTCAACTATTTTATGATCGACAAATTTTCTTAATTGGCTAATACCTGATGGATGCGGGTACTTATCTGGACAACATTTTATAAACCTCTGTACCCCCCAATAAAAAACAACCCAAACCGTAATCTTCAAAATCCGGTTGACTTGAAAAACTGACGGGCTGACCATCCTTAGGTTCTTTTCCTGTTCCTTGTAAATAGCCCAAAAACCCAGAAGGGTGTACTGCTTCTGTGACCATTGCTTTCCATGCCTTTTCTACAACAGGACGATATATTTTAGCATCCAGGAAACCATTATTGATCCCCCAGGCCATTCCATAGACAAACAGTGCAGTGCCTGAAGTTTCACGCCCACCAAAATTAGTCGGATCGTGTAGACTGACATTCCAGAATCCATCCGGTCTTTGAATAGGAACAAGTGCTTCCATCATAGCTTTATAATCCGACATGTACTCGGCACGATGTGCTTCGTTCTCCGGAATCAAAGAGAGTACCCTAACCAAAGCTGCCACAACCCATCCATTGCCACGTGACCAATAGCAATCCTCACCATTCGGCTCCTTGTAAGGAGGAACAAAATCCTTATCGCGCCACCAAAGTTTATCGGCCTTGTTATACAGGCCCCCACCTTCTTGCGTTTTTGAATGATGATACATTTTATACATGCAATCAAAGTAAGTTTGATCCTTCGTCATTACCCCCAGTTTAGCATAAATTGGCATGGCCATTTGTATGGCATCAATCCAGGTCCAATCGTCGACTTTTCCAGATTTGATAATGTAATCTATATTGGCTTTAATCTTTTGGATACGCTCAGGCTTCGCTTCAATCTCATAGAGATCCAGGTAGGTCTGCCCACAAGCTTGGTCATCGGCATTTCGAGTTTCCAAACCGTTGCGCATACCCCAGTCATGTTTATTTCCCCAATCCACAGCATAATTGTAGTATTCGTTATTTTTATCAATCTGATAAAGTGCCATGAGCCCTTCGTAATAAACGGCCCGGGTCCAGATATTGCTCGGCCGCCAACGGTTGGTGTAGATCGGTTTCCCCGTGTCTGTCCATTTGTTCATGAAATAACGATTGGTCAACTGCAACGATTGGAGTACATCTACAGCGGTTAATTCCTGCTTCTGTTCGACAACTTTCTTCGTCGATGAACATGCTGAAAGGAAAAATGCAATCAATAAAGTGGTCGTATACGTATTAAATATTTTCATGTTTTTCTTTATATAATTATTCATAACGGGAATTGCTTTTTTTTCTGAAAGTGTCTGATCTTATTGGCCAGAGAGAACCTTCTTTTGCTTTCATTGCTGTTGGTGTCTGCGAAATCATGAAGGTTTTTGAGCGAGCTGCTCGTAGGGTATCACACCAACCCTTTTCGCCCAGTTTTCATAGATCTGAACCATTTCTCGGTATATTTTCGGAAAAGAGGCTGATAAGTCTACTGTTTCACTTCTATCATTTTCTATATTATATAAATACCATCTATTTTCAGGATAGGAAGACACAAGTTTCCATTTTCCTTTGCGCACAGCTTTGTTGCCCTCATGCTCAAAACAAATTTCCCTATTAACATCCCCTTTTTGTGCTGTCCATAGTGGAAGCAAGGACGCCCCTTCCATCGGTTTAATCGTATTACCGGCATAATTTTTAGGATAATTTGCTCCCGACCATTGTGCTAAGGTTGGCATGATATCGATCAAATGGGCTGGCCTATCAAACTGTTTCCCTCTTGGTAGGAATTTCGGTCCATAAGCGATAAATCCGGTGGCATTCCCCCCCTCAAACTCCCAATGCTTGAACTTTTTGAAAGGCGTATTGCTCACCGCAGCACCTTCGACTCCATAAGCTGTAAAAGAACGCGGATGACTGGCAGGAAATTCGTTAGCCGCTCTAATGTCTGCCGTAAATCCAGCATTGGTTATGGTCTCATTGCTCGCCCCGTTATCAGAGAGAAAGATAAAAACAGTGTTGTCCAATTGTTCCTTCGATCGGAGAAAATCAACCAGTCTGCCAACATTCTGATCCAATTCGTCTACCATCGCCGCGTAGACAGCCATTTTTTCGTCCCATTTGACTTTTTCTTCCCAACTGCAATCATTCCAATTTCGCAAGGTGGTATCCATTGGAGACAATTTGGTCGTTGGCGGCACTATCCCTAACTGCTGCTGTTTTTGAAAACGCTTTTCACGAATAGCTTCCCATCCTTCCATATATTTACCCCGATACTTTGCAATATCCTGAGGTTTGGCATGTATAGGCCAGTGGGGCGCCTGAAAAGCGAGGTATAGAAAAAAAGGATTCTCTTTTTTAGTTTCTAAATGCTCACCAATGAAAGTCATTGCATAATCTGTATAGGCATCCGAGCTATAGTAATCTTTTGGCGGAACGATCGCCTCATTGTCCAAGGCTATCGTTAATGTTTGATTGGGGCGATAAGGCCGGTTTTCAAAGTAGCTGTTTGCTCCATCAATTAGCCCATAGTAGCGCTGAAATCCACGCTGCCGGGGCCAATTTTCCTTTTCCTGTCCAACATGCCACTTCCCAGCCATATAGGTTCCATAACCTGCGCTTTTCAATAGTTCGGCCAATGTGACCGAATTTCTGTTCAAATAACCCTGATAGGCTGGAAAAGGACGCTTGTTCATCATATCGCCGACTCCCGCCTGATGCGGATATAATCCGGTCAATAGGGAAGCACGCGATGGACAACAACGCGAAGCATTATAAAAATTAGTCATCTTAATCCCTTCCTTTGCCATTTTATCCAGATTTGGAGTCTGAATTTCAGAACCAAAGCAACCCAAATCAGCATAGCCCATGTCATCGGCCAGAATCAACACAATATTGGGCCGTTGTTGTGCACGGACTGTAAATACTGTGAGCAGAAAGAAGATCGCCAGCGGAAAGGTAGATTTTATCATACTACATAAATTTCTTTAGTCCGATTTTGGTTTGTGCTTTCAATTGCTCAGCAACGAGTTTAGCATTTAGCATAGCACCGGCTTTAATTGTATGGGTCGCATCTTTAGGATCAAAAAATTCCGTTTCTACTTTCTTTTTTCCCAATGTTTCATACTGGGCAATCACGAGATCCTGCAATGGGATAAAAAATGCATTGGCCTGTTCAGCAGCCTCTTTCGCCCATATTGCATAATCCGATTTACGAACCTGATTTCCATCCCAAGCATTGCGTGGAATGGGCGAACAGATAATCGCGACCGCTCCTTTATCTTGAATGTTTTTCACAAATCGACGTAAGTAAAAACCATAGCTATAGACTACTTCATGCTGTTTCAGCAATGGATTATACACTTCTTGGTAATCATCACCATTTCCCTTTATCGTTCCTCGAGCGCGTAACGTGTCCACAATGGGACTTGAATCATTATGTCCAAACTGGATAACTACAAAGTCACCAGGCTGAATGCTATCCAGTACTTTTTGCCAGAGTTTTGGATTATTATAAAATGTTCTTGTGCTTGTTCCCCCAAAAGCACGATTCTTGACATTGATCTTATCTAATTTAAAATACTGACCGATCAAACTTCCCCAGCCCCACTGTCCATTGGCCCCATTTCCCTGTCCGTTTTTTACGGTGGAATCACCAATAATAAATAAGGTCGGTTTATGCTGTTTTTCCAAAAAAGACATACTGATTACAGCGAAAAGGACCACAGCCCAAGGCAACAATTTCAATTTCATCTTCGTTTTTATTTAATGTAGTGTACTAATTGGCTTTTAATCCTCCGAAATCCTTCGATAACAGACCATGCATTTTCTCTTGCTCCAGCTTTATTCGTATGTGTATGGTCACCGGGAAAAAAACTGGTTTTTACCAGTTCTGGTCCAAGGCGATCATATTTATCTGCGGTAATACTGTTCAGATCCAGAAAAGGAACGCCTTGTTCTTCGGCAATCTGCTTAGCCCACAAGCCAAAGTCTTTGTCGGCCCGCTTCACTTTACCTTGATCATCCCATTGGTTGCGCGGAATCATGGATAACAAAATCGGTGTTACCCCCTTTTTCTTTGCTTCAATTACAAAGAGACGCAGGTTTTCACCATAAGTGTGCACGGTCTCCTTCTTTCCATTTCCCCAATCTAAAACAACAGAATCTTTACCGATACCCCTTAGCACACCTCGATAGCCTTGTTTGCTGGTATCGGGCTTACTGCCCTCGTTGTGGCCAAACTGAATCAATAAAAAATCTCCCGGCTTGAACAAAGAATCAACTTTTGCCCATCTTCCTTCTTTGACAAATGTTCGTGTACTACGCCCCGCCATCGCATGATTGTCCACACGGACTCGTGTCGTATCCAATAATTCAGGAAGCAGGGTACCCCAGCCCCAATATTCCTTATTGCTGTTCTTAACTGTCGAATCACCGATAAGATAAATCGTGGGTCTATTTTGCTGCTTTGCAAAGGATATTAAAACAACCGC
Source organism: Sphingobacterium zeae (assembly GCF_030818895.1). NCBI lineage: Bacteria > Pseudomonadati > Bacteroidota > Sphingobacteriia > Sphingobacteriales > Sphingobacteriaceae > Sphingobacterium > Sphingobacterium zeae. The sequence goes on along the minus strand of NZ_JAUTBA010000001.1, from coordinate 1,010,478 downwards.
TACCAATGCCATCCCTATCCATTTTATTGTATGCTTCATTTGCTAACGTATCTATTTCTTTTAATCAAACAATTCCAATCGTACGAGTCTAAATTTCTATTTTGTGCGGGCAGGCTTCACCAACTGAATATTCGGTTTGACCGGACGATCCATACTTACCCCAAGGTAATACCCCGTATGTGGCGGTTGATTATAACCTACATTCTGCCATGCTATACTCAAACGATACTGTGGATCATGCATGAGTGTATATACACGCTTTTCTGTCGGGATCGTTGTGGTATAGATACGCAGATATTGATTATCATCTGAACGTAGGATCAATTCTTCCCGCCAATCGCCAAAGATATCCGCGCTCAGGTTGGGCGTACTTTTAGTTCCATTAATCGATGATGCTCCCATCGCCGTAAAGATTCGTTCTGTTTTTCCATTTTTATATTTTTCAATATAGTTGCTGTTTAAAAGTTCACGGCTCAAATCAGCATCCCACCAAATCAGAAAATTGGTCGATCTCGGAGCCGGTCCTACACGATTACCTTTGGTATCGTACATATCTCGAGATCCCAGCCACCACAGATACGCCCCTTTATGATCGGGATCTATATTTGCAGCAACACCGCGAGGAATATCTTGGTCTATTGCACTTTTAAACAAAATTGCCCCGGTTTTGGCATCCAATAAAGCCACACCAGTCCCTTTCCGCTCCCCTTTCAGTTCATGGATTCCAAAGATCTCCAGGCCGGGTCTATCCGGATCTAAGTCGCCGACATGCAGCGCATCACCATGTCCCAGTCCTGTACTGTATAGACCTCTGCCATTATCATCAATAACCATCGAACCAAACACAATTTCATCTTTGCCATCCTGGTCAACATCCGCGACTGTAAGATTATGATATCCCTGTCCGGAATACGGATCTTTACGCACTTTGCTATCAAATACCCAACGGTTCACTAATTTTTTATCTTTAAAATCCCATGCTGCCAGAGCTGTCCGTTCATAATATCCCCGCGTCATTATAACACTAGGATTTACACCATCCAAATAGGCTACACAAGCCAGAAATCGGTCACTTCGATTGCCATTCGTATCCCCCCATGAACTTAGCTCTCCGCGTTGTGGCAGATAATCAACCGTACTCAGGGCTTTTCCCGTCAATCCATCAAATACCGTTAAGTATTCAGGACCTTTCAATATACGACCAACTGTCCGCGAATTTAATACGGTATCACGCCAATCGGCCTGTGCATCACCAATAACATTTCCCAGTCCATCTTTCGTACCGTCGGCCGTTTTACAGACTAACTCCGCACGGCCATCACTATCGAGGTCATAAACCATAAATTGGGTGTAATGTGCCCCTTCACGGATATTTTTACCCAAATTAATTTCCCATAAAAAAGTACCGTCCAGTTTGTATGCTTGCAATATAGGTTCCGAAGTAATCCCATTGTGTGCATTGTCGTGTCCAACACCAGTCTGATGAACAATAAGTTCATACGTCCCATCACCATCCAAATCGCCGACGGAAACATCCCCAGGCATATAGCCTTTAGGAGTGCGTAAAGGAATATCCAAGTATTGCTGTACTTTTTGATCTTTTGGTAAGGTCAGTTTAGCCACTTCTTTTTCTTTTCCTCTGGTTACTATATCCAAAATGTAGGTAACATCTTGATTCAAATCAACATGATCGTCCAAAAAATTAGTCCCTTTGGTCAAAGGTGAAGTATTTAGTTTTTTCTGTTTGCCGTTCCTTTCCTTTCTATAAATTGAAAAGGCCGTATCAAAATCGTCAGTACCAAGCAAACGCCAGCTTAAAAAAACAGCGTTATCCGTCGTTTTTACAGCCACCATCCCCCGATCCAAGAACTCCATTTTACGTTGACCTGAGACGGATAGGGAACCGATCAGCGCCACAGTCAAAAGAACAAGTTTTGTCTTCATAATTCAAGGTCTAAGCCACAGCAATATCCTGGTACATATTATTATTGCATTTTACTGTTAACAGTCACCTGATTCAGGACAAAGTTTTTAACATATTCCTTATGAATCACGGGATCTTTGGCGGCGCGGACATGCAGATTTTGAAATGTAAAATCTGACAGTACATATTGCTCCGAGTTGAGTACATCAAATACGATGTCGCAATCTAGGTCAATATTGCGCAAAACAATATTTTTTGCATAAGACATTTTGATATCTTTCTCGCCTTTCAAATCAAAAAACTGAGTCCAAGGTTTGATAAACAACATACTATTGACATTTCCCTTAATATTTTCGATCAGAATGTTTTCATATTCCTGAGGTGTATCGGGGCGCATTTTTAATTGCAGTAGCTTACGTGCTTTATCTAAGGTATTGTTCCTAAAAATCACATTGTAACTATGAATAGATTCACTACCACAAGTCAGTGCACTATGACAAAAACCAAAGAAACAGTTCTCAATAATAATATTTGAATTGGGGCCATTGTTAGGATCTTTATCAGACTTTGGCCCTTTACCACCTTTTAATGCAATGGCGTCATCATTAACGGATAAGTAACAATCCTTTATCAATACATTGCGGCAGACATCCAAATCAATCGCATCTGAACTAGGCGCTTTCACAGGTTCCTTTGGTGCTGAAATATGTAAACCGATCAATTTGAGATTTTCACATTTATAATAATGTGAGGTCCAAAAAGGTGAATTGATCAAGCGAATGCCGGAAACCTGTACATCCTTGCTGTTGGACACATAAAGTAAACGTGGACGCATCTCGTCCATATTTGTGCATTGTGGATTAAACTGTCTCCTAAGCCAGAAGGATCGCCAGTAGCGTAACCCGTTTCCATCGAGTGTACCTTTACCCGAAATTGTAAATCCATCCACCTGGTCTGCATTGACAAGCGCCAAAAAATACTTCACTGTTTGCCCTTCCATCCTAGTCTCCGCTAGCGCAAAATCCGCAATATCATCGCTTCCTTTCAGTACAGCTCCTTCTTCAAGGTGTAAATGTGTATTCGGTTTAAAAAATAAGGATCCACTCAGGTAGACACCTTTAGGCACTATGACTACACCTCCACCGCTGGTATAGGCCTTATCAATAGCCTGTTGAATTTTGGCCGTTTGCACGATGGTGCTATCTGACGCAACACCAAAATCTGTGATGAGAAATTTCTTTCCGAGCGTTTCGATCTCAGTCGATTTTACAGTCTCAAACCATTTTGAGATTGCTGTTCCGTCCGGAAACTTGCCTTGCGCATGTGCATTGGACAAGATCGCAATTGATGTAAGCAGGAGTAAAAATCGAAAGAATTTTTTCATCATATTTAGTTTTATTTTAAGTCTTGTTTTCCCGCTTGTCTACAGCTTAATTAAAAAATGTAGACAATGACTTCGAATTGATTAGCGTATTTAAGAATGCTTAATAAGTAGCTCGTTTTAAAAGTATCAACATTTTTAACAAGAGCCATCCTGTAGTATCCTGAACAAACCAGACAATACAGTCAGAAAGTGCTCGTTTTCATGTATAATAAGGTTAAAAACAGGGATTCAACGCTATTCGTAATATATTTGTTATAGAATCCTCAACTCCATACCAACTTATTACCAACTTATTACCAACTCCTAACTACAACCACGTTGAGTGCACAGTGAGTCCACGTTGAGTCCACCTTTAAAGGTCGATTCGCTATGCTTTCACCTTTTTAACAATCCGCTTGCAGTTAGGAGATGGTATGGATTTGGTAATACCTTATCCATAAGAAAGTATATCCAAACCACCTTGTACTGTCTTGCTTGGTAAAATTAGAAGATCAATGGCAATCCCGAACTTCCAATTCAGACCGTACAATTGAAGGATGAACATCTTAAAAAAACAACAACAACTGCTATTCAAAATAAATACGCCAATGATTTTTCCTACACGAATAGCGATAAAAGTGAATAAAGTACAACCTTTTTGGGGTCAAAAAACCTAAATAAGCATTATTGAAAAGAATACATACTATTAGGGGTACACCTTTTTTATGCATTATTCTTTTAATCTGTCAACACATTAACCTTAGGCATCACAAATTGTGTATTTTCTTTTTCGCCTTTTGGGGTTCCAAAATAAAAATAGAGTGTCCGGTTAATCCTTTTATCCATTTGATTAAGCTCACCTGCGGGTCCATTCACCCCAGCATTTCCATTGATTCCCAATGCCAGTTTTGTTCCAATAGGGGGAATAGCATCTAAAAAGGAAATATCTCCAGACGGCAATTGCGGATATCCTTTAGGACCGGAAATTCCGTAAAACTCGAACAATCGCACAAATAAATCTTCCTGATCTGTTGCGACCAAAAACTTGCCTTGCACGGTATTGAATTGTACCCAGCTAACATCGGAGAAGTAGCCTTTAAATTCAGGAAATGCCCATGGACCAATACCGGCTTTTCCGTCATTATACATTTTTTCCCATGTATTTAGGGTGACACCTTGCATCCTATTCTTCCATACGCGATACGGTCCATTACCGAGCCATTTGGCCCCAATAATATAGTTTTCAGGAAAGTTGAAGCTTACTCCGGCATAAGGCACCGTTTTTTTCATATTGTAAGCATAATCAAGTTTCAACCAGCCGTCTGGCCGCATCGTCCAACGGATAAAACTTAGGTTACCATCAAACATAAACTCAACAGCTTCATTTTTTCCGTCTTTCCAACGTTTAGCACTTTTCAGCTCCGACTGTCCATCAATAAGCACCGGGCCATTATTAAAAGCTAATTTCATGCTATAATCATTGGCTAGATCAACCAATAATCCTGTTTTTTTGGAGATAAAAGCTGTTATTCCGTTTGCCTTGAGGATATAATTCACACTGTCCTCTTTCGCTTCAACATCGGTCGAAGATTTTAAAGGTAGAATTTCAGCTGTAAGAACCTGATTGGATTTTACACGCCAGGTCCAAGTATAAATTTCCTCCCCATGTGGGTCAGTTGCCATCAATATTAGCGCATCATATTGTTTCCAATCGCTCGGTAAATTCAACTGCACGTTTCCTTTTTGAGTCGGCGCCAATACAGGACTATTTATCTTTAGTTTCAACACCGAGTCCACCCCTGCTTCTTCGGCATAGGGTTGTTGATACGTCACCAATTTACCCTCAAACCTGCAATCTTTTAGGTCTGTAAAGTGATATCGATTTTCCACGGGAATAATTCCATTGAAGTCGGCAGGTAATTTCTTCATCGTAATATGCACAGGTGAATAGATTTCCCGAATAGCATAGAAACTTCCCTCTTTTTCGCGATGTGGCCCAAGAATTCCATCAGGGGCATTTACTCGGTTGACATCAATCGCATTATTGAAATCTGTACGCACAATACCTTCATCTGCAAAATCCCAGATAAATCCGCCGGCACCCAATTTGGCATTCCAGTGCAGCTCCCATATATCCGCCAATCCTGCCGCAGCACCTCCATCATCCTGTGCGTGGAGAAATTCCGTTGGCATATAAATATTTGGTCCTTCCAGAATTTTTTTTGTTGAATAAAAATCTTCATAATGGTTACAGTCGATTCCATTGATTGCATTTCCCGGTCTATGATGTGCATGAATGACTGTTCTCGACGAAAGATCATATTTCTTGTACTCGTCTACAAGTTCTTTATTATGTCCACCTTCATTGCCGTTGCTCCAAAGTATAATGGAAGGATGGTTGGCATCTCGAATAACCATTTCTCGCACCAACTTTTTACCCACAACAGTACTGTATGCTTTTTGCCAGCCAGCCAATTCATCCAAAACATATAAGCCCAATGAATCGCAATAGGCCAAAAAAGATCTATCTGGCGGATAATGCGAACAGCGGACCGCATTCATATTCATTTCTTTGATCAATTTAACATCGTTCAGATCCAATTGCGCGTTTACCGACCGTCCGGTTTCGGGCCACCATACATGACGATTAACACCTTTCATCTTCACTTTTACACCATTGACATAAATGCCATCTCCCTCACGAACTTCAATTGTTCTGAACCCAAAGCGATCTTGATATTGATATTCTTTATTCTTCCCATTCCACAAGGTATAGATGACCTGATATAGGTTTGGTGTCTCGGCGGTCCATAATAAAGGGTTTTCAACTTTCATTTCGATCAATTTCACTGAGTCTTTCGCAGTAATTGGAAACTGTTGAATCGCGATCACATTACCCTTCAGATCTTTGATCTCTACCGATAGTTTATTAGCCTTAGAGAGCCCCTCTAAGTGCACATTGCTTCGAAAAGCTCCGTCTGCCTTTGCATCGATAGCCGTCCAGCTGATGTGTTCCTGTACTGTCGCTTCAAGGTATACGGGCCTATAAATACCCCCTAAAATCCAATAATCCGCAAGGCGCTCCGCATTGTTAACGGATTTATCGGAAGACATTTTTGACACAGTAGCCTCCAATATATTGGCCTTGCCAAAGGTGATCTTGTCGGTAACATCGTATTTAAACTGATAAAAAGCACCCTGATGGATATCTCCGGCTAGCTTCCCGTTGATCTTGACTTCAGTATCCGTCATTGAACCTTCAAAAACAAGGTTTATTTTTTTCCCTTTCCAATTCTTTGGGACAGTAAATTGATGCCGATATAGACCTTTCTCATCATGAAAGGTAAAATTCTTGCCATAAGTCACATAATCCCGTCCATAGTTGTATGCCCCGAACCCTTGTTGTTCCCAATGGCTAGGCACAGCGATCTTATCCCATTTCCCGGCTTTACGCCCCCCCGTCACCCAAAAATCCCAATTAACGGTATGAACGTTGTCAGTTCCCGAAAGATACTGTATTTCTTTCCCAATTTGCGCTGAGGCGATATGTGCCATCATAACGTATATTAAAGCAAAGAGCGTAATTCGAATTTTAAGCATCGGTCTATTCATTTGGTTTAGCAAACTCCTAAAATAAAAAATTCAGGACGCACTAGTGTCCTGAACTTACCTGAATGGTGTTCAGATCTAACCCCATACTTTTGGAACAGTACAGCACAGGATGACAAGTTCATTTGGTTTACGTAAACTTGCTGTATTGAATCGGTAGCTTTTCAATTTAATTGGCCTGTACATATGTTATGATTTAGATGAGATGGTTTAAATCAAAGGAAAGCCTATAGCAAAGCATGATATTTTTCATCATATATTTAGGATTAATTGGTTATTTTAAAGGTTTTCATTCTCCCCGTTTGAAGACCTTTTTTATTACAATCGCTATAATTAAGATGACAACTGTTATTCTCAACTATCTTTTCAATGCTAATAGATTGGATAAAACGGTTGGATTTACCGTAAAAGCTGTTCCATGACGAACGCCTTTAGGAAAGCTCACCAGATCCGAGACATCTTCCCAGTTGATACCATCATTACTACGAACAGCACCATATTTATGATCGCGGTATTTATCGAAATATACATATATATACTCCCCTACTTGCAGCGGAGCAGGACCCTCCGCCCAATAATCGCCTGTGATTGGTTTAGAGACAGTAGTTGGAAATCCTTTGGCTAAATTCTTTGTTGCCGTGATTCGGATGTTTTTCTCCGGCGGATTAGAGTTTTCGTTTTTCAGCACCATCATATATTGCTTATTGGCTTGTTGTATAATGGCCGCGTCGATCACACTAAATTCGGGATCAAAAAATAACTTAGTTTTTGAAAAAGTTTTAAAATCTTTCGTCGTCACGCTATACATCCGGTGGTTTAATCCTTTTTCACTAGCACTAGTCGGTACCTCTTTGTGGCGACCAGGAATTGTCGTGGCCCAAATGATATAATATTCTTTCGTCGCGTTGTCGTAAAAAAGTTCGGGAGCCCATACATTTTTTGCATCTGGTTCATCTACCATGACTGGTATTGCTTTTTGTTGGGTCCACTGCTTAAGGTCTTTGGAGGAAGAATATCCGATAATTTTGTCCCACCAACCTGTTGTCCATACCAGATGAAAGGTACCATCGGGACCCTGACAAATACTGGGGTCGCGCATCAGTCTATCTTTTCCTACTGTTGGTGTTAAGAAAGGTTTTCCCTGATTCAATGGTTCCCATTTCAAACCATCCAAACTATAAGCTAGATGTAATCCATCAGCGCCATTATCTACAAAATACGAAAAAAGGTATACGGGAGATTGCGCCTTAACCAGGTAAGTTAAAAGAACGAATAGGGTAACTAGAAATTGTTTTTTCATTTTTGCCAAATAGAGATGAATAAAAACTAACATATACTTTTCTGCACAACTAGCGGTTTCATAGGAGTTGAATTGGGCTATTTTGCACGCGATGGAATTCGAATGATGGTTAACGAATAAGGTGGCAATTGCTGGTTTTTAAGCTTTTCCACTGGCACGCTCTTTTGTTCGGGCTTCGCTGTTGTACTCTTCAACTCTCCTGTGAGCTGCGCAACGACAGCAGGCTCAGTTTCTAGGTTGAATTTAGCTAGTTCCAATTCCATGTTGACGGCAACAGGCAAAACATTGACCATTTTTATAATGATTGATTGATCTTTAGGATCCTTAACAATAGAAAATGCCACGCGCTTCTGTACCTCAACGGCAGCATTAGAATAGCTGGCTTCCACAGGAACATATTCTGTTCCATTATTACGACCGAATAATTGCTGTACATAATAAGATGGCGTTAAATTCACATCGGTATTATTGAAATAAATAAGATCGGGGCGCCATTGGGTATAGCCATCTTTGGCTAACAGCGGTGCATAGGAAGCCATTTTAACGATATCACCATTTCTTTCCAATGCAGTGAGATATGCGGCTTCGGCTAATGCCACTTCCAAGGTACTTGCACGTCCTTCGATATGAGCGGCATATTCGCCCAAATAAACCTGCGCTTTATTCCGATCGTATTTATCGTAGAAATCTTGATTATGAATAAACCATCCGGGTGTCTGGTAATAGTGTTCGTCCATAATAGGTACGCTTAATTTATCGGCGATTTTCCAGCCCTCAACATAGTCGGTTCCCTCAAAAAATGGCCCCGCCGTTCCAATAACCTGTATATCGGGATATTTTTCACGGATAGCATTGTAAATCATCGTAAAACGCTCCTCAAAAACATTCGATATTAAATCTTCGTTACCCACGCCAATATATTTGAGATGAAATGGTTCTGGATGTCCAGCTGCTGCACGTACCTTTCCCCAGGTGCTATTTTTATCCCCATTGGCCCATTCGATCAGATTGAGCACTTCCTGGATATAGTCATCCATATCTTCCATTGGAATACCACATTGTTGCCCGCCCAATGGATGACCGTGAGCGCCCGAATTTTGACAGGGTACCCCAGCCGCCACTACCGGGACAGCATAGGCACCTATATCTTCACAAAATTGAAAATACTCATAATATCCTAAACCAACAGTTTGGTGATATCCCCACATATTGCGTTGTGGCACACGGCTTTCTAAAGGTCCTACAGTATTGGACCAATGGTAGATATTGTCGATACCATCGCCATGTGCTAAACAGCCTCCCGGAAAACGAACAAAACGTGGATTCAAAGCTGCAATAGCCTCGGCTAAATCTTTACGTAATCCATTTTTACGTCCTTTGAAGGTGTTTTGAGGGAATAAGGAAATCAGGTCCAAATCCAATTGTTGTCGATCTGTAAATACAAATTCCAATACGGCATCCTTACAGGTCGCATTGGCTGTCAATACCAATTGATATTTTTTCCAGTTTTTGCTGTCAACAACAAGGGATTTTTCATCAAGGATCTTTCCATCTTGTGTACTTATCCGGATTTTTAGTTGACGCCCTTTACCCGCAGTGCCCCGTCCAAAAAATGAAAGATCATAGCGTTCGTTTTTATGCAGAGCAATCCCATCGTAGCCTATATTTCTTAGTATACCCGCGCCTTGTAACCTCGCATAATGCTTATTATTGGGATGAATGGGATTGATACTGTCGATATGAAATTGTCCCGATCCATCCATACTCCAAGCTGTTTTCTCGTTCCAATTTTTGTCATGCCCTTGTTTATCGCTCAATTTATATTCAAAATCTCTATTTTGAATCAATTCCGCATAGAGACCTCCGTCTGCTGCATAATTAATATCTTCAAAAAATACACCTACCAACATATCGCTGATGGACTTGCTTTGTCCGATCTTTGGGGTTAACTTAACATCCAAGGGTTTTAAGCCTGCAAAGCGTACATCATCGTCAACACTTCGTTCGGACCATTGCTTTTGCTTAAGCAGAGCAAGATCATAGTGTTTAATCAATTCTTTAATTATAGACCATGTAACTTTCAGCTTCGTTCCACGTAAACTTTCCCCATTAATGGAAATAATCTCACGGTCCAACAAACTGTTATTTACAAGCGAAACCATTGATTTATCCAAATCATTTAATTCGACATAATAGTCTTGCCTGCCCCAATTAAAAAAATCAGTTGTAAAAGTATAGGCATATGGTCCATTATTTTCAGGACTTAATTGCCACGCACAGGACCACCCCCCGCCATTTCGAGGAAACAACACCGGATTTATCATCCGTTTTTCTGATCCCCAACGTCCATAATCTGATTTCACAAATGCAAGTTCTGTTCCAATAGCGTCCCATTGTTTTCCGTCCAAACTCCAGGCATATAATAACCCTTCTCTACCAGCATTCTTATCTTTTGCATAAGCAAAGAGATAGGCTGAATCCGGTTCAGAAATCGTGCTGCTATAGGCATATGCGGGTGTACTGAAAATCCAAAACAGACAAAAAAAGCAAATTGCTTTTGCAAGAAAAAAAGAGCAGGCTCTTAATGTGAAAATAGCTCGTTCCATTGGTTATAATTAATCAGAAATAATTATAAATGTAAATATTACATTTATAAAAAACAAGCTTCATATTCAAAATAATGAAGAGTCATCGATATGTTATGATCCCATTCAATTCTCGCTAAAGAAGATCAGTACAAAACTAATTGCCATCCGGCTTTAAAACACTATTGATCAAACTTGGAGGCCAATACCAAGTCTTAAAATCATCGGGGTGGTATGGATCAAACCCGTTAAAATCTACCATATTACCGGAAATAACAAGCTTATTTTCTTTAATTCCCATTAATACCATTTTTGCAATCTCATAAGCACCATACGGGTTAAAATGGGTATTATCAGCCAATGCATTTTCCTGATTTGGGAAAGTAGAAGCGGGATAGTGAACAAATGCTTTCTTGGAACCTTCAACGCCCAATGCTTCATAAAATATACTGGTCTTGTTATTAAGGTCGATCAAAGGGACTTGAAGTTCTGCCGCAACTTTACGTGCAGCATCTGGAAAGTCTCCTAAAGTATGAACTAAATTTCCCTGTTGATCAAATAAACGTCGTGCTGTCGAAGTGAGAATAACAGGAATACCGCCCTTTGCTCTAAATTCATTGACAAAATAATGCAATCGTTCACTGTAACCTTTATATGCTCCAGCAGCTTCTCCCTTTTGCTTTTGATCATTGTGCCCAAATTCGATAAATAGATAATCTCCCTTTTTGGCTACAGATAAAATTTTGTCCAATCTTCTTGAGGATAAAAACGAACTCAATGCTAACCCAGATTCGGCATGATTAGCAATAGCAACGCCTGCATCAAAAAAGCGGGGAATCATCTGTCCCCAAGAAGCCCATGGCTCATCTTCTTGATTCACGACCGTAGAATTTCCTGCTAAAAAGACCGTTGTGACATTGCTCATCGCTTCAATGCGAATAGCCGAAATACAATTCGTTTGCTGAAACTCCAAAGTCAACTTATCATCCCAGTCTAACTTTTGCTGCTCCCGGGGCTTCTTCAATTCCACCCTTCCGCCTGATGAAATCTTGGGATCTTTGAGATGTACGATGAACGTTTTCTGTACGCATTTATTTGGCACTACTTCCTGATTTTCTATTTGTAACCGACGCGATTCTGACCGCACCGTGCTTTGGTAGGGTTTATCGCTTAAGCCATCGTAACTAATCGTAATTTTGTAATTCCCTTCAGGAACTTTCACAGAAAAGTAGAATGGTTTATCGCTAAAAAGATGTTTACTCTTTCGATCGATTCTTACATTTTTTTCTGTAAAAAACTCAAAGCCATACCCTTTGGCCTCCGTATACGGAAGGGCTTGCTTTAGCGCAATTACAGCCCGCTGTTTTTTAGTATCACCAAAGCTAAATTCCTTCACAATCTGTTCGGCGAACAATACCTGACAGAACAGGACAAAAAAAACAACCGTTGCAACTTTCTTCATTTTTAAATTTTATAATTTGGAATCTCAAATTTAATTTTCCCAGTTCTTCCTGCTCGCCAACTGTTCAGGACTTTACTCCCCGTTTGGAATCCCTTTTTAATATTGTTAAAGTGGCGAGAAACTCTTACTGGTTATTTGTTCATACGCTAGAAAATAAAAAGTAGGCCAGACAACAAAGTGCCTGACCTTTCACGATAACCAATAAAAAAAACTAGATTCTTATTTGCACAAACTACCTTTTATATATGCGTTTGCTGTTTGGCCCTAAAATAGCGCAACTCGATCATGTCATTTGGCATAGCCTGCGTATTCCAATGCTCATGAATGACCAAGGCAGCTCCTAGTGCCGTAGCCTGTGCCATTGACGCTCCAAAAACCTCACTATTTGGAAAAGCTTGGGCCAATAGCGTCATGTATATTATATTTCTACTAAATCCGCCATCAACGAATATGCGTTGAACACCGTTGTTCTGTAACACCAAAGAGGTTGCTTTGATCTGTGCTTTTACCAAATGCATCATAAAAACATGATAAGCTTCGGTATAATCATTAAAATGGCTCAAATCAATGGATGAAAAAGCCGACAGCTCATCCGATATATCTAACGCTTGATATTTTTCTATAATATTCCATTGCAGCCCAATTTGCTTGAACTTGCCCGTTGACACCTGAAAGAAATTTGCAATACGTCTGACTTGTTCTTCATGTTCATAACCCGCAAATAGGCGTGATGCTTTAACTGGTTTACCGGTGTAAGTCATATATTGTAAGCAGTCTTCATGCAGCTCTTCTTTAGTCAACGGTTGTTCGTTAAATGGGTTGAATGAAATGCACCAGGTACCCGTTGAAATCAACACAAAAGGTTCATGAAAATTCAACAAGTATGGGATGAGAGCCGAAGAACTATCATGCAGCCCACTGCCTACAAGATAACCACTGCCAGGAAATGTTGCCCTGAACAATTGGTCACCCTGCACAATAGGTGCCATTTTTTGAATAATGCCTGTATCAAGCACCCACTGATGGTAATTATTTTGGTTAAAATCCCAAAGTGCGGTATGACAACCTATACTTGTCATATCAGAATATGCTTGGCCTGAAATCAAATAACTCAGGTATTGCGGAAGATGCAATGCCCATTTCACCTCCTTATATATTACCGGCTTTAATTTAAATATACGATAGATCTGCAATCCAGAATTTAGACTTCCCAAACTCGGAGACGAGGTTTCCAACGCTAAGGTATCTTTTCCGCCATACTGTGCATAAAAAGAATCCAACAATTTCTTTGGATATTCTTTCAAATAGTTATATAGTGGCGTTAAAGGCCGACCATCTTTATCAATATAGACGAAACTTGCGCCATAGGACGTAAAATTAATCGCTTTAATTTCAAACTCGCCTTTTCGAAATACCTCATGCAAGGAATCGAAAACGGACAAACGTAAACTCTCCAGGTTTTCGCAACTATCACCATCTTCATCAGTAGTTTCTAAAAAACGGGCAGACCTTTCGAAAACAATCTGATACTGCTCATTAAAGAGAAATAACTTTTTGTTGGTCTTTCCAACGTCGAATATAGCGACTACTGGTATTGGTTTTCCCCTCATTCCTTTTCCCTCGTTACAAACCGGTAGCGACGGAATTCCTTCCGCGTTCTTCGATAAGTTTGGCCCGTAAATTTTCTTCATTAAATAATTGAACGGGATTCAGCGCCGCTCCACTTCTACGTACTTGCTTCTGCAACAAGCGGTCTGACATCGGTACGGAATGCATCCTGCAGGATTTCCTGTGCCTTCACGATATCGTTTGCTTGCTGCGCCTGTTTCAATGCCTTTCGATCGACCAACAATGCTTGAGCATAAGCAATCTTAATGGCCTCCACTGACTGTAAAAGGTCTACCAGTGGATCTTTCAGATTATGCGAGGCATCAATCATCCAACCCAATCCGCTGGCATGATCAATACCTTTCACATCCATACCATCGATCAGTTCATTAAAGATCAAGAACAGTTGATATGGTTTGATACTACCTGCTGTCAGGTCATCATCTGCATACTTACTATCATTAAAATGGAATCCACCTAATTTGCCTTCCATCAACAATAAAGAGACAATTTGTTCAATGTTTGCATTTGGCAGATGGTGTCCCAAATCAACCAATGTATATGCTTTGGGACCTAACTTATTGGCCAACAGCAAAGATTGCCCCCAATCGCCAATCGTCATGGAGTAGAAATGGGGTTCAAATGCTTTGTACTCAACAAAAAGTTTCCAGTCTTCGGGTAGATGTTTATATATTTCTTGTAGGCTTGATAAGGTATTTTGAAAAGCCTCTCTAAAATTCAATTGTCCTGGGAAAGATGATCCGTCAGCCAACCAAACTGTTAAGGCTTTAGAACCGACCGCTTTACCATAATTGATAACTTCGATGTTATGATCTACTGCTTGCTGACGAACGCTTGGATCGACATGATGTAATGAACCAAATTTATAACTATGCTCCTGACCTGATTGATCTTGAAACGTATTGGAATTTACTGCGTCAAATCCGATTTCTAGGGAAGATGCCAATGCCTTAATTTTTACTGCATCTGATGGAATATCCCAGGGAATATGCATCGAAATTGCTCCACTCGATTTGTTGAGCGCATGCAGCAAGCCAACATCCTCTAGCTTTTGCTCTAAAGTACCGGGTTCACCTGCGCCAGAAAAACGACCAAAACGCGTTCCACCTGTACCTAATGCCCAGCTTGGTATGGCAATTTGAAATTTTTGAAGTTTATTCAGCATTTCATCTAACTGTGGAATATCTGCCGACACGTAGTCAAATGCCCGTCTATGCTTATCTAATAATTGGTTATTGTGCTGATCTATAATTTTCTTATCCAGAATCATAATTTAATGGTTATTGTGTAAAAATGTGAGGTGTCGCGTCCATATTTCCCTTTCTGAACGCGACACCTAAGATATAAAAATTAGCGTACAAACGCCATTGCAACACCTCCGTCAACGTTTAAAACATTCCCTGTAGATTTGCTCAACAGTCCGCCCACAAAGGCGAAACAAGCGTTCGCAATATCCTCCGGAAGAATGATCTGATTCAATAAAGTTCGCTTTGCATAATAGGCCGGCAATTCGGCTACCGTGATACCATAAGCCTTAGCACGACCTTCGGCCCATCCGCCGGCCCAAATATTACTGTCTGAAATAACGGCGTCCGGGTTAACCACGTTCACGCGTACGCCTGCCGGACCTAATTCGGCAGCACATAAACGGCTTAAATGCAATTGTGCGCCTTTTGCACTTCCATATCCTGTATTATTTGGACCACTGACCAAGGCATTTTTACTGACGATATTGATGATATCACCGCCGATTGCTTGGCCTTTTAATAATGAAGTCACTCCTTGAGTAACAAGGAATTGACCTTTTACCAGTACATTATATAACAAGTCCCAATCGTTCTCCGTATGATCTTCGATTGTTTTCGAAATCGATAATCCGGCGTTGTTGACCACAATATCAATACCACCAAATGCTAGCGTAGCATCTTCCAAAGCATCTTTGATCGAATTCGCATTGGTTACGTCGAGGCTCGTAGCGATGACTGCATCTTTTCCAAACTCGGCTACAAACTCGGCTTTGCTTGACTCCAAACGTTCTGTGTTGATATCATTTAACACGATAACAGCCCCCTCTTGTGCCATCTTTTTTGCAATCGCTTTACCGATACCACCCCCACTTCCAGTGACCAAAGCAATTTTCCCTGACAGAGCTTTTGGCTTTGGCATACGCTGAAGCTTGGCTTCTTCCAATAACCAATATTCAATATCGAATGCTTCCTGACGGGGCAAAGCGGTGTACTCACTCACTGCTTCTGCTCCTTTCATAACATTAATTGCATTGGTATAGAACTCTGCTGCTACGCGTGCTGTCTGTTTGTCTTTCGCAAATGCGAACATTCCTACTCCAGGGTAGAGAACAATTACCGGATTTTTATCCCGCACTGCCGGGCTATTTTCATGTTTGCAGCTTTCATAATATTGCGCGTACATCTCACGGTATCCGTCAAATAAGGGCGTTAACTTTGCTTTTAACTCCTCCACGTTGTCTAAATCTTGTGATTTATCCAAATTCAATACCAACGGCTGAATTTTCGTTCTTAAAAAGTGATCCGGACAGCTGGTACCAAGCGGAGCCAAACGTTCTAAATCATTTGAATTGATAAATTCCAATACGCGCTCATCATCTGTAAAATGCCCGATCATGTGGCGCTCACTGGAACAAAAACCTCTTAAAACAGGAGCGAGCTTGGCTGCTTGTGCATTTCTTTCTTCCTTGCTGAGACTAGTTACTTGCTGCCCCCCGAATACAGGCGCTTTTTTACCATAGTTTTGCTCAAGATATTCCGCACAAGCTTCGATGACGTCCAAGGAATTGATATAACAGTCATAAGCCGTATCTCCCCAAGTAAATAAGCCATGTGAGCCCAACATAATACCGCGGATACCTGGGTTTTCTTCTAAACAAGCACGCAACTGCAAACCTAGGTCAAACCCTGGGCGTTGCCACTCCACCCATCCTATAGTTCCATTAAACAATTCTTGGGTTATCTTCTTTCCATCTTTCGCCGCAGCAATCGCAATTGCAGCGTCTGGATGGAGGTGATCTATATGTTTAAACGACAGAAACCCATGTAAAGGTGTATCGATAGAAGGTGCTTTTGATGCTAAATCGTAGATACAATGGTTAAATAACTCAACCATTTCATCTTCATGTTCAAGACCACGATAGACATTTTCCAAATTGCGAAGACGTTGTAAATAAAGCGCTGCAAGACCTGACTTTTTCAACGTTCCGATATCTCCACCAGACCCTTTAATCCACATCACCTCTACTTCTTCTCCCGTCAATGGATCTTTTTCCACTACTTTACAAGATGTATTCCCTCCACCATAATTTGTAATTCTTAAATCTGCACCTAGAATATTTGAACGATATAATAACAAAGCTACTTCATCACCCCTTAGTGCCTGAGCTTTCTCATCGTCCCATAAATAATTGACATGTTTGTACGTTTTCACTGCTTCTATATTTAAATATTAATTTTCTAATGTCTTCGCAAACCCTACAATGCAAATAGAGATGATAATGGTTAGAATTCCTCCTATGATTGAACGATACGTCGAACGATCGACACCTTTCCATTCCTTGAGCACTACGCCCCATGCATTGGAAATAAGAATGATAAAGGCCATGTGTAGGATCCAAGAGCTAGCGCCGTTTCCAAGACGGCTTTCTCCCATACCGTAAAAGAAAAACTGTAAATACCAGGTGGTTCCTGCTAAAGCACATAAAAGGAAATTCTTGCCTCTCGGTGCTTTTGATTTCGTATAATCCGAAAACGTTTTGTTTTTAATCAACAAATAAAGGCACCATAGGAAGTTTGTTGTAAACCCGCCCCAAAGTATCACAATGTAGGTGACATTATTCTGGTAAAGAAATTCGCCTTGGTTTGGATTAACAGACTTCCATAATGTATTTGCCACATCGGCCATAGGTTTTCCGGCTTCAATACCGAAATTGAAACAAGCACTTAGTATCCCTGAAACAATAGCTACTACAATTCCTAAACCAAAATTATAATCGGATTTGCTCGCTGTAGATAGGGAGGTTATATGTTTCTCTTTAGAAACACCTGCCTTACCACATAGATATACACCAAGCACACAGACTAAAAGACCAAGGAGAATACAAATACCGGATTGGGTTGTAAAAAAATAATCTATGCCATGCTTGCCTTCTGCTTTATTAAAAAAATAATAAATGCTGGGCATTAAAGAACCAAACACCATACTCAGGCCCAAAATAATACTGCTACCCAAGGATACTCCAAGATAGCGTACACCAAGACCATAAGTTAAACCGCCGATGCCCCAAAGCAAACCAAACAAAAATGTGTAACCTAATATCGTGTTATTCGCACTTTTAATAATCTCAATAAAATTGGGTATCGTCAACATCGCCGCTATGGGCGGAACAATAATCCACGAAAAAAGTCCGCCTAGAATCCACATGGATTCCCAGGACCATCCTTTTACTTTCTTGTACGGCACATAAAAACTTCCAGAAGCGAATCCGCCTATGAAATGAAATATAACTCCGAAAACTGCATTCATATAAACGTTATTTAGGTTCTTAGCAACTAAGATAATTCTTTGGTTTTTCAGAACTGTTATGCACTGTTATGAACGACCCGATTTTGTATAAAAAAAACAAAAGGGGCTATCCGATCTTCTTGGATAGCCCCTTTATTAATATTTTAGACATCGCGTGTATTGACCTAGGAGTCAAGGCATCAAACGTCTATTTTCTTATTTTTCAGCGCTCGATTTAATGGTTACAATGGGTTAATTCGCGATGTTGTTTCGCTAACAATTTCGAAGCGGCTATTGCAATAGGTTGACAATTGCCGCTTCTCTTTCTTTTGGAAAAACTTTTAGCTCCAATAATTGACCGTCCTTTAATCTTCCTTCAACGGTAGTCTGCCCCGGCGCATGTAGTTTAAAATCCACATTCCAATCTTTGGGCCAAGCTGGAAAAAGATAAATTTTATCATCTGTTACCTGCAAAAGCATTTCCTGCAAGCCGATCATGCCCGAACCACCCCAGTTATGATCCGGAACCCAATCAAACCCTGGCCCCCAAAAGGTGGGGAATCGCCGTTCTGCATTTTTTAGTTTCGAGAGGATCAGTTGCTTCGCTTCGTCGGTCAACCCAAGGCGTGCAGCAAAGATATTATGCTGCTTCCAGCCAACATGGCTTTTGAATTTAAGCACATCGGGATCATAGGTGTACGTATTGAGGGCAATATCGATATCTGCTTTACCGATACCATAAATTCCCCAAGGATATACAGGATAGAGCTGCGGGGATTCGGTATTGTTGATCCGGGCCCATAGCTGGGCTGGAGCCAGCATTTTTCTGCCTGCAACTTCACGCTGTGGCAAAGGTGGGATTCTGGTTAAAAACCCCTGAAAATAACCACGCGACTCAGCGTTGATATACCCCTTGGGCAATGCCAGCAATCCTTTGGTCACCTGCTGTAAAGCAGCAATTGTACTTGCCGAATTATAGGCCATTTTATAGGTTTCCGCAGAAGAGCCAGGATATAGTACAAGATGACCTGCATCATCCAATACCTTGCTACCCCGTTGCCGAGCCCGGTATTGATAATGCTCATCAAAAAAACGCAGACAACTTTCTATCAACGGAATGTAAGTCTGAATATCGGACTTATTATAACGTTCTGTTTCCAGTATCATCATGCAGAACTCCAGCACCGTATCCCACTCGTATTCCAGCCAGGCATTATATTCGAGGCCCTTATCAAAATCTTTGGGCCGTTTCCAATTGTATTCAGCAGGATTGGGTAAACCAAAATTTTCGATCTGTTCTGTAAAACTTGCACCAGCGTGCCCCCAATAAAATTTGGATCGCCATTCGGCATTCTTCAAAAGGCGTTGATAAAACTTAAACTGCGCCGGCATTAGATCAAAATCACCGCTCTTCAATAATGGCCAATACACTAAGCGCTGATTTTGTGCGGTATGGGTACCTCCACCCCAATTCCGAAAATCCGGTGTGAACGTAAACGTACTATCGATCGTGACAGGATCGTAGGTAAATAAACCGCCATTAAATTTTGTTGGATAATCTCCGTAAGCATTACAAGCTAGCATAAATCGAAACAACTGATAGTTTCGGCCGACTTGCCAAGCTTCATTATGGGGATCTTTTAAGCCAGGCTGGATAACGATATGACTTCTATCCCAAAAAGATTTCCACCAGGATTCCGTCGCCCGTTTGAGCGACACAAAGCTAGGTTTGGGCGTAGCCAGATCTTCCAGTTCCGCTTTCCAGTGCTTTAGGTCTGCTTGCTGTCCTACGTGAAGCGTAACTTGAAGTGCATGATTGGTTTTTGCGGCTTTACTTTCGAGTACCCAAGCTTGATATGGTGTATTCATATAGGTTCCGGCACGCTCACCGGCGTATACAAAATCTTCTCCTTTTAAAAGTCCCCCTGAAATTAGGCTTTGCAGGGGATTATATAATGAATCTTTGATTGTTGTCAAGCCTTGTTGGTCTACGACAAAATCAAATGCAGTGGTATCTTGATTTTGATGATAAAAAATAACACGGTTTGCTGTTGCTGCAATCTGATCTTTAGGCGTCACTACCGGTTTTGGAGGTGCCCATTTCCAAGAGTTTGCATTGTTTTCCTTTTTCTTTGGAAAAAGATCCTGAAAGCGCCAGTTTTCGTAAGCCGCTTCCACCTTAACCTTCCGGTTGCTGCTCACTTCAAGATGGACATTAGGATTGAAAACATCCACCCAAACCAATATTTCAGCCTTCACTCCTCTGTTCTCCCCTTTCAGAACAATGTGTCCCTTTTCCAACTGCAATTCCTGTTGAAATTTTCCGTCCAAAAACGGGTTGGGATAGAGACGAAGTCGAATACGGCCAAGCTTCAACAGGGTATTGTTCTCGTCAAATGCCCCGGTCTTCCCTAAATACACAAGTAGTTCACCGTTCTCCATCCACACGTTCAATCCAATATCTCCACCTCCTACAGGCATGGATTCAGATGAATTCTTGCTTTGCCTGGACCAAGTTACATTGTAGTCCTTCCAGTTGAACTCTTGCGCCCAGGCTGGATTTAAGAAGGTTGCTACTAGGAATATAATGCCTATAATACGTTTTTCAATCATCATTTCTATTTACCAATCATCTGTACGGAAAGAGCTTAAGGGCAAGCCATTGACTCCAAACACCTCTCCGACGACGAAATCTTTAAATGCATAACGAACAGCCACCGGCTCCTCAACTTTGAGCGACGCGACAATAATGGTCTTTCCTTTCAAAACAGCCTCTGCAGGATAAAAAACCTGATCTTTACCCGCAATTTCAAAAGTCTTTATTTCTTTACCATATGCTGTTAGCCCCAATGGTGCATCCTTAAAAGAAAGTATTGCTGTACTGCCTTTAATTTCCAACGTTTCATATAGGGGGCTTTTGAGATTTAACGTCTCAAAACCATAGCTATCGTGCAGTGCTAGGTAGGCCAATCTTTCGCCACTTTGCTGTTTATGTGATGGGTGGATGCAATTCTGTTCGCCCAAATCCAAGGTGACGGCCATTGCAGAATACGGAATTTTATCCAAAGATTTACGTTGTGCATCGCGTAGATAGGCCGAATTGTATTTTCCCCCAACATGATAAGGCGGCAATGAAGCATAATCAAATGGTGCAATTTGCATAAAATAAAACGGAAGTTTATTATTTCCCCATAACGCACGGAATTTTTCAACCATCCGGGGGAATAGCACTTCATATTGCTCTGGACGATCGTAGTTAGATTCTCCTTGGTACCAAATCATGCCCCGGATACCGTATCTGGCAATAGGATGGATCATACCATTGTACAACATGGTCGGAATACGGTTTTTATCTTTCAGGCCCTCTTCTTCTTTGGGGATCTGCAGACCTTTCTGATCTGCCAACCAGGATGCCTCCATCCAGGCTTCAATAGTTGAACCACCATAGCTGCTATGAATCAAACCAACAGGCACCCCTAAAGTTTTGCGCAATTGCCGTCCGAAATAGTAGGCCGTTGCACTAAAACCGACCACGGATTGCGGTTCTGCTTTCTTCCAAACACTTGGTTTACTGTCAGCTGCGGGCTGAATCTGTGGATTGCGAGGCACGGTATAGATACGCAGTTGATCGTCTTTGGAATCCATCATCGTTTCGGTACTACCGAGGATCGGTTGCCCTGGATAGCCTTTTAAAGGCATTTCCATGTTCGACTGGCCCGAACATAACCAAACTTCACCAATTAAAATATCATGGAGTTCAATGCTATTCTTTTCTGAGACCTTGATCTGATAAGAACCACCTGCTACAGGTGTTTGTACTACAATTTTCCATTGGCCAAGTTTATCTGCTTTCGCTTGATATTTCTGCCCATTCCAGGAGGTCTGTACGGTTATTGTTGCCTGCGGTTCTGCCCAGCCCCAAAAAGGGACTTTGCTTTGTTGTTGCAGCACCATTCCATCGGTAAAGAGCGCCGATAAACGGACTTCCGCCTGGCTCTCCAATTGTGCCAATAGGAATACGATCATAAAAAAATAAGTTTTCATCTTCATACGATTTATCCCATTAAAATACTGGCATCCAAACGCTCATATCACCAAATGCACGGTTTCCCCAAGCAAAATAGGGTACTAGACGCACAGGGATAGTTTCAGGCTTTCCATCGGAAGTTTTACGGTATAGTGAATTCCATTTCGTGCTATTTGTACGATAGGCTTTTCCTTCCAACAAGACAATATCCTGCCCTAATATATTTTCATTTTTCGGCACAAACTGTTCACCCTGTTTCATTTTCAGATCAAAGATATTGACATCCGCAGCCACATCCTGCTTCTCTAGGCAATACACAATCGGTCCACGCATGACTGCAACCTGGTTACGCGTTTCCTCAACCAGTGGATTTGACTCCATCAGAGCAACCTCCATCGGCAGTTTGACGGTAACGCGATCACCTTTCTTCCACAATCCAGCTAATATGGCATAGCCTTTCTCCATCGGTGCTTCGATTTTCGTTTCGTTTTTCCATATTTCAACCTTCCCAGCCCAACCCGGCACCCGGAGTTTCAATGTATAATCGGAAGGAAACTCTTTTAAGGTGAAGGTGGCGGTTCCTACCCATGGATAGCTGGATTCTTGTACAATGTTGATATGTTTGCCTTGATATGTTGTATTTAATTCATTTCCACCATACAAGTTGACTGCTACGGCATCTGTTGCTAATCCGTAAGCATAGTTGGCTACTTCTGCTATCGTACGAACAATATTAGGTGGACAGCAGTTAGACAGTGCAATATAAGGAACACGCTTTTTAGACCAGCGCTGCTGGAATGGAAGATCGGAGGAGTAACTCAATGGATTGGTATACAAAAATTTGTCGCCATCTAAACTAATCCCTGACAGTACACTATTATAGAGTGCCAGCTCCAATACATCGATGTATTTTGCATCGCCCGTGAAATTCGCCATGCGCCAATTCCACAACATATTACCAATATTTGCACAGCTCTCATTGTGCGCAGTTAAGTTGGGCAATTGATAATCCCGCCCAAATGCCTGATGGATTTTCTGTACCTCACTGGGATTATAGGAAGTTCCGTCAGGTGAGGTACCATCATACAGCGATCCCAGACCGCCTGTAATGTACATCTTGTGCTTCGTGACATCGTCCCAAATTTCAAAAAGGCGGTTGCTCAACGTTGTATCTGCAATTTCAGCGCATAAATCTGCGACGCCTGCATATAGATAACTTGCACGCACGGCATGTCCTGTAGCTTTATGCTGCTGACGGAAAGGAATACGGTCTTGATTGTCATCCGTTCCGTCTTCGATTTCACCTTTAATATCAATTAAATGCTTGGCTAGTTCTAAATATTTGGGGTCTTTGGTCGTCCGATAAAGCTCGACGGTCCCCATATAATGAGAGGGACAGATTGCATTTCGGGCTAAAGTTGGATTGGACTTTTTATAAAACCCATACAGATAATCCGCTGCCTTTATTGCAATATCCAATAGTTCCCGTTGTCCCGTTGTCCGGTAATGTATGCATCCGGCCGTCATTAAATGTCCAATATTATAAGACTCAAAGCTCAAACGATCTTGAAATTCAATATTTTGTCCCGAACGTTCCTGATCAATTGTCGCTTTCGTATAGATGTAGCCATCAGTACGTTGTGCTTTTCGGATCGCAGGAGTCACTTCATCTATCATCCGAAGCAGCTTTTTATCTTTTGTCTGGGCATATAGTGCACAGACTGCTTCTAATGTTTTGTAGAAGTCGCCGTCATGAAAAGATGGTCCGCTATGCTCACCCTTTTCCAATCCCGCGGCGATTTCAAAATTACGATAAGCATGGCTAATGGAGGCATCGGTATAAACGTGCCAGAGTTGCGGTACCATCTGCTCATAACACGATTTGGTACGATCCGCCCAAAAGCCTTTCGTCCATTTCACGTCGCCCATATCAACTGCGTTTTGAACAGCATGGGGACTCGACCCCGTATTGGTAATAGACTTTTCCTGGGCCTGGACTTGACAGGCCGTCGCGAAGAAGAGCCCTAGGATCATTAGTTTGTGCTTCGTATTCATGATTTCTTTATTTTGCATCTAACCACAGTAAGTCAACTTTCCCTTGTAATCCGGAAGGTAATAAGCCTTTGAGGAACTTGTCTGACGCTGTTGTCTGTATTTTCTTTTTTACTGTTGTATTCTCTTTTTCATAAAGGAAACGGTTCCCCCATGTATTATAGACCTTGATCTGTACTTTATTATCACCTTGCCGGATAAAATCAGTTACATCGATCTGATAAGGTTTGGTCCAGACAACCCCAGCATATTGTCCATTGACAAAGATTTCTGCCATAGATTCAATGGCCGAAAATTGTAAATGAGCGCGTTGCTTTTCAGCTATTTTTTGGATATGAATGGTCGTTTGATAACTTCCTGATCCAGCATGATATTTAATGTCATCGTCTGCACTGGCTGTCCAAAACTGAGGCTCTTGCTGTTTAATTGCTTGCTTGCCGGATAACCCATCAGCCGTAAATGACCAGGGTCCTGTCAAAGCTGTTTTTCTGGAGTATTGATAGGTCGGTATATCTATTTTTTTATCGCTGGTCAATACAAAGCCAGATTGATACGCATCAAACGATAGTTCGATAACGGTCCTATCGTGGATCACTTTAAACGGTAAAACCGCTAGTTTGTCGCTTACAGGATCGTAACGGTAGGCATATTTTTCTTTTGTCCGTAAGGATAAAGTTGCCTTTTGCGCTAAACTATCTTGATTGGCTACAAAAAGCAAATCACCACCATCGAAACGGCGGTGGTTCCAAGAAATATGTGGATTGTGCCCTTCGTTAATCAGCACATCGGGAGCAATATTTAGCGGCTTAAAATCTTTCTCTTCATAGTGGCCAACAAGCACACGGCCTTTGCCGAATTGCTTTGTTTGTAATGTTGTATTTGTGAATGGCTCTAGCCCAGTGAATAACTCATCAAGCAAAATGCGATACTGTTGTACTTTGTCATCGGTCAGTTTGCCCCGCCATGTCTGTGGAATATCTTGGAAGAGCACCGTAGCCCCTTGATTGACAAGACTCCTGATACGTTCTAGCGTACGAAGGGAATATTGGCTACCATTCGGATTTAATCCTGTTTCTCCAGGCATCACAAGTAAAGCATAAGCAATATGATTCGCAAAAATCACCTTACCGTCCTGTACGCTAGTCTGATTCCAAAGCGCATCGGGATTGAAGGAATCGTAGGCATAGCCGCGTAGTGGATCGACCCAATCTTCGGGTCTATACATATTGGCTCCTGTAGTCACACCTGCAACTTTTTGTAAGGGCAGGCCGACATTGGCCAACAAAGAATCTGTACGATGAACACGGGCTTCACCAATAATACCGGGTAAGACATCGATCAAAGCACTTGGGAGTACAGACCTTCTTGGAATCTCCTCCCCAATAAACACAGCCACATCTCGTACGGGTACTCCATATTGCAGTAGCTGCTGTGAACGGATTGCATAATTGACCCATTCTTTACCAGGCTTCCACCACGTTTGATCGCGCTGAAAATAGGTTCCGATACCGTCCATGGTCATACCAGGTTTACGGTCCATCCAGGGGTTATGCACATACACATGGTAGACCAGATTGTTGATGCCCAAGGCGTAATTTCGGTCCTGAAGACTTTTCAGAAGCCGCGGATGTTCATCCCATTGTGCACGGATCTGGGTAAAAGCCTCCGACATGGTAACGCGCTTACCATAAATATGGCTTCCCGAAATAGCATCCAAGATATCCGCAGGTTTATCGTGCGAAGGACTTCTGAACCAAAATTCGCCCATTGGACGGTCGGTTGAAGCAAAATGTGCCAAACCATCACCGACCATCACAGGAGCAGTCGCTTCTGCTGTAAATTCAACACCGTATTCATCCGCTTTTCGACGTAATGTCGCATAGCCATTCTCTTGTAACAGTTCGCTGATGGTCTGTCTGTAATCTTGCAAAAAGGCTTCGGAATCTTCCACACTATTCACAAAACAACCTGCTAAAACCGGGAGATAGTTAGTCAGGTCATAGCCCCGGCGTTTTAAAAACTCATCCGGAAAACTACGGGTCCAATTTTGACTACCACATTCCCAAGAATCAATATGAAATACCGTGAGAACTTCTTTAGACAAGTGTGGATCTACATGCTTTTTGGCTGCTCCAAACCACTGATCAAATTGAAAAGCGACAGTAGCTGCGTCCAACTTATCACATTCTAGGCCCTTTCCTGCACCAGCAGTTTCATTTTTATGGCCAGTAGAGGTATGTCCCACCCGTAATATTTTCCACCTTCCTGCAGGTAATGTCAGGTCGACACGACCCGCTTGATCCGGCTTAGGCAAACGGATAAGCTGTTGCTGTCCAATAATAGCTTCCGGCACAACAGCGCTTGGGTCGGACTTTTTGCCAACACGCCATATTTCACCTGTCTTACCTTCGATCTGATGAACCTGCGCTTCTTCAAACAGACTGATACCATTCAATTTTAGGGAAGGCTTCCATTTACCAGAATCAAGGTCTTCGGCTCCGGGCTCACTTCCTGTGGGATCGTATACGAAGCGAAAATATTTCGCTTTGGTGTAGGGGATCAGATGTGTTACACCATTATCCCAATCCAACCAGCCCATTCTTGGGGATTCTAATTGTGTAATCTTCCGAAAATTTAAGCCATCATCGCTGGCCCAAACTTGCAGACGATTTGCTTGGTAATTGGATGCTGTCCATTCAATTTTCAATGAATTGCAAGGGAAGGGCCGCTCAAAAGCATATTGGATCCATCCTGGCGCAGCTGCTGCAAAATTTTGTTTGTTGCCTCTTTCAGCCAGTCGTTTTAGATCTTCGCCATAGCTATTGGTTACCTTTACCAGCTCTGTAAAGCTCTTTCGCGGCGAGTGGGTCAATGGCATCGCAAATAAAGCGATATCTTCGTAATAGCCTTGTTGCGTTTGGGGTTGTGGCAATTGAATACCAGGTGATCGCCCGCCCTTGCTATTGACTACGGTATCTGCATAAACCAATTTTTGCATCGATTTTTCTGGACTAATCCATGGTCCACCGGCGGTCGCAAATCCATCATTAGGTAACAAAGCGATCTTTAATCCATATTTTTTTGCCTCGGCAACGATGTATCCAAACATATCCCACCATTCGGGTGTCAAAGACTCTGTTGGCGGATTGAAAAGCGGCGGATCAGTTTTCCCCTTAATAGGGGCCAAATATGCTCCTTTTATGTTGTTATCCGCCATCGCTTTCAAATCTGCTGCAATCCCTTCCTTGGAATAACTGGCATGCATAAAGTACCAAAACACCCAAGGTTTTGCCTGTTCAAACGAACGCTGATCCAAAGGAACTAATGCCGTTGGAATACCTTTAATCTGTGCACTGCTGTTCAAACAGCCCAAAAGAAGACTTGTTCCTAATAGCAACTGAATCCTCGTCATATCTTATCTTGTTCTTTTTTAAAGCTATCCAAAAAGGTTGGGCAGCCTATTTCTTTCATTTTTGAATTTATCTCCCTTATCGCGTCATTTCAAGTAGTCGACACCTACAGGGTTTAACTTTACTTACTAGATAGCTTCCTTCTAATCTTCATTTATTTAATTAGATTTTACGAAATCCTCGATCGATTGTTTCAAATCTGTCGGAATCAAATAAAAGGAATAATTATAGTCTTGTGCTGGAATTTGATATTTTTCCAACGGTTGCGACACATCTGTCCAAGTATCATTTCCACCGACACCCATCTGTTTTAAATCGACATTTAAGGTAATCTTATCTTCTTTTTTCAATTTAAACCAGTGCTTTGCTTCGACAATCGCTTTTTGTGAATAAGGCCATGCACTCATATGCAATGGCTGTTTGCCGACAACCAAAAGACCCGAATTTCTATTTTTGAGGTGCATCCAACGTACATCCATCCGATTTCCGTTCTCCTGTGGATAAAGGTAATGCTCCATCAATTGATCGATGTTCATGTGATAGACACCAAGGTCAAAACCATAAGCACGATCAGGATAATTCTCCATCGGCCCTAAGCCATAGTATTGGATGTCTTCAAATGTCGGATTGATACCCATTTGGAGCCCAACTTTTGGGATATTAGGTAATCCAGCCTTCACCTGCAACTGGTAGTTTACTGACACAATACCTGGATTTTTCACCGTATAGATCACTTTTACCTGTGCAGAATCAGCTGCAAGGGCATACAGTGTCTGTATTTCATACCCTTGATCTTTTTCCTGCGCGTTTACCGACACTACTTTTGGTGTGCCATACCAGTATTTTAGTTTTTTCTCCGGTTTCCAGCCCCGGCGGTCATTGTCCGTAGCCGGCCGCGTAAAGTTTGGGCGAATGGCATCTTTGATTATTTCCTGTCCCTTGTAATTAAACGCAGTCAAACTTCCGGTTAATTTGTCAAAGCTGACCTGAAATGTCTTGCCTGCGATATAATACTTATCGGTAGTTTCTGTCTTAATCAGCTTACCTCCATTGTATGATAAAGGTCGTAGGACATTGGATTGTTCCTGCAAGCGTACTTGCGATGAAGAGACCACAAATCCAACTGGAGCCCATGCAGTCACTTCCCGTAAACGAAATTGAATATCGAGCTGATATTCCTGATCTGCGGCACGCTTGAAAGGTAAATATTTGGCAAAGCTTACCTGTGCAGAATCGCCTGCGGCCAGATTCATGGCCGATATTGGTACTTCTTTTACCAGCAGCCCATTTCTGCGGAATAATAAGACAGCATCATAATGATTTAGGTTGAGCACCGCTGATCTATTTTTGACTTGTACCGTGGCCTTTTCTGGATCAACTAAAGTGACCTCTGCAGGCTGATAGATGCGCTTATTTTCGTACATCGCCGCTTTTGGGCGTCCCCAAGCGTCGGTAATGCCATTCAGGCTAAAAGCGCCATTATGCACCTTTTCACCAAAATCGCCACCATAAGCCAGCACTTTACCATAAACGGAATCTTTGCGAATCAAGGCCTGATCCTTATAGTCCCAGATAAAACCACCGATCAAACGGGGATGTGTACGAAAGATATCCCAGAAATCACGAATGTTACCGGTCGAATTGCCCATGGAATGGGTATATTCAACAAAGAGAATAGGCCGATTATCGCCATTATTTTGATTTAGTAGGAGCGCGGGGGTGAAAATGCCCGGATAAAACCGCGACACGATATCGACATAATATTGATCCTTTACATTTTGAATCCGATGCGCGTGATCGTTGGATTTTGGATAACGAGAATCTGAAGGGTCAATATAGCCCGGCAACTGATGGCTACCCATAGCTGGTTCGTAATGTACAGGACGTGTGATGTCGAAATCATGGATCCAGGCAGCCATCGCGGCTGTATTCGGACCTCTTCCAGATTCATTCCCCAACGACCAGATGATAATCGAAGGATGATTCTTGTCCCGTTCCACCATGCGTGTGACACGTTCCTGAAGTGCCGCCAGCCAGGAGGGATCGTTCATGAGTTTTCCACCAAGTCCATGGGTCTCCATATTAGCTTCATCCATCACCATAATACCATAACGGTCACAGAGCTCATAGATATAGGGATCATTCGGATAATGAGAAGTCCGGATCGCATTAAAATTAAATTGTTTGATTTGGCGAATATCCGCTTCCATATCCTCCCGTGTCAGTGCCTTCCCCCGTTCGGGATGGTGATCATGACGGTTGACACCATAGAGGTAGGTCGTTTTACCATTGATCAGAAGTTTGCTATCGTTTGGAGAGAAAGCGATGCTCCGAAACCCTACTTGACAGGTCTTCGCTTCTAGCAATCGATTATTTTTATCGTACAATGTCAGTACTAAACGGTAGAGATTAGGTTCTTCCGGCGACCATTTCTTTGGATTTTTGAGCGTTGTTTCCATTAGTCCAAACTTCACATTGTCCAATCTCGGATAGATTTCATCAACGACAGCCGAAGCATCTTTTTCTAATGGTTTGTCGAAAATAGGTTTATTCTTGCTATCATACAGCTGTGCTTTTAGCGTAAAACCGTTGATGCTGTCGCCTGAAAAATTATCAACTTTTGGACGAAGCGAGAATTTGGCATCTTGATAATCAGCATCTAAAGTTGCCTGCCAATGAAAATCAGCAATACGAACTTTTGGCTCGGCCATCAAAAATACCTCGCGGTGAATACCGCTCATACGCCAATGATCTTGATCTTCTAGATAGGAAGCATCGCTCCAACGCAAGACTTGGATAGAGATGCGATTTTTACCTTTTTTAAGATAGGGTGTGGCATTAAATTCAGATGGCAGGCAGGAGTCTTCCGCATAACCTACGTATTTGTCATTAATCCACAACTGATAGGCAGAGATAACCCCTCCAAAATGTAAGGTAATATTCATTCCATCCCAAGATTCGGGCAATTCGAATGTTTTTTGATAAGATCCGACACCGTTGTAATCTTTGGGAATACGCGGCGGATCAATTGGGCTAAATGGATAGACTGCCGAACGGTAAATGGGAATATCATAACCTTCCATCTCCCAATTGGAAGGCACCTGGATTTTGTCCCATCCGCTGACCTCGGATAAATGAAAATCTTGCGGTGCATCGGCCGGTTTAAAGGCAAATTTAAAATCCCATTCGCCATTCAAAAAAAGCATCCGTTTGTTTGTTTCTCTTTCATTCTTCAAGGCTTCTTCAATCGTGGCATAAGAATATCCTGTCGCACGTGAGGGGTCTCTATTGATGGAAGTAATCATCGGATTTTCCCAAGGCGCGGCAATATGACCATTCGGCACCGGTGGGATGACCGCCGGTTTACCGTCAACCGTTTGTGCCTGTACTGAAATCGCAGACATCGACAGCAACAGGGCAACACTCAGCTTGGATACGACTATTTTTTTATATAACCTAGTATTTGTAATCGACTTCATATGCTATTCCTTTTTCCAAAACGAGTTCATAGTCGTTTCCTGAGATATGTTTTACTTGACCTTGTTTTACACGTGGAACAACCTTGCTCCGCAGTTTTAATGTCCCTGTTCCAACAGGTGATTTTACCTTGATCTTGTTTTTCGACACGTAAAGTTCAATCTCACCCTTTGGTGTTGGTATTTTTCCCTGCATCCACGCTAAGGATGCCAAATAGGGCTTGATTTCGTACTGCGAATAACCCGCAGCCGTTGGTTGTACACCAAGATAATACTTGCCCAGCAAATAGATCGGGCTTGCTCCCCACGAATGACAAAGGCTCTTACCAAAATCTCTTCCATACATCGCATAGTGCTCGGCTCCTTTTTTCGCTGGATTAAATTCTTCCCAGAAGGTCGTCGCACCCAGTTTTAGCATACCGCCCCAATAGTCTTTCATCTCTTTCATCACATAGTCCTTTTCACCAAGTGCACACAATGCTTCAAGTTCATAGTAACGCATATAAGGGGTGGTAATCTGTTGTACCTGATCATTTAACAAGACATTAGCCTTCACGCCTGCCTGTTGCTGTTCGTTCAGATAATTAAAAAAAATCGCAAACATATTGCTGTAGCGTGTCACGTTATCGGTTTGCTTACCATCAATACGACTATGTGCAAAGGCTTTTTTCTGATCGTTCCAATAATAGGCAAATAGCTTATCTTTGAGTTGTTGAGCTTCTTGTTGATAGTGTTGGTTGTCTTTCGGCTCGCCAACCAAATCGGCACACATCGCCATGGTTTCGAGACTGCGGCACAGCAATAATTGTTCAAAGCTCACTTCCCCCTGCTTGCTGAGACCTTCGGCCCAGTCAATAAATACCCAATCGCCAGCTAAACCTTTCATCAAACCATCGCTATTTCTTCTATCCAAACAAAACTGCATCAGACTTTTCATACGTGGATAGATGCCTGCTATAAATTCCTTATCACCGGTATAACGGTAATAATCTGCGATACTCAAAAACCAATAGAAGGTATAATCCATTATGGTATTGATATGGCTGATTGTAGGCTCTTTACCCCGTAAGGCTAAAATCGTTCTCTTGACGGACTCGGAATCAAAGCCCAAATAGTAATTCATAGCATACGACTGATAGGCATCACCGCTCCAGATCCAGCGATCGCGTTTGATACCGTCAATGAAAAACTCACGTGTGGTTAGCTCCATGGTATATTTGGCTACATCCCATATCTTGTTTAATTCGTTATCGGAACTACGGAAGAACCCGCGATCTGCAACTGGTAGGTATTCGTATTGCATGGATACCTCATCGAACCTCACTGTACCTTCGGGTTCTAAATAAACAAAGCGGAAAGCTTTGGATAGATCAAGAGTACTATCCTGTGGCTGTTGATTATGTATCTCAAGAAGATCAATGGTCTCGCTGGTTTTCGTCGAAAGTGCTTCTTCACGGGACTCGCCATAATAGATGTTCAATCGGCCTGTCCCCACAAGCTTATGCAGGGTAAGAAAACCAAATGTATTTTTTCCGAAATCGACCAAGATACCTTTGCCTTGTTTTTCTTGCGAAAGTGCCTGTTGTGGTTTCACAGGCAATTTAAACGTGGATGGTCGAGCTGTTGGTCCGTTAAAGTTCCATTTACCAGCCTTCACATAGCTTGTTCCAGATTGATCAGACGCTTTACCTGTCTCATCAATCCATTCCTTATCTTCATAGGTTGCGTTCCAATCGCTATCTGTCGTTACGTTTTTTCCTGCAACATACAGTGCCGGAACATTCCCCTGATTGTAAACTTTAATATTAATTTTTTGCTTTCCTTTTTGAAGCATCACTTTAGTAGGTGCACCGGGAAGCATTTTTCCATTGATCTTGACATTATATTTACCTTCGGCATAAATACTGATTTCTTCATCAGCAGGCAAATCAAATTCTTTACTGAACTCGACAAGAACATAGTGACTATCCATCTTCCAAAACGGAGGAAAGAAGGTTCCTCTGTCCGTACGACGATTTTGCATGTTGTTGCTCAACCACACTTCATAATCTCCAGGATACCAGATCCAGGTACTTATTTGTTGTGCAAATGCTGTCGTTGTTGCAATTAAACAACCTATAATTAAAATAATTTTATTCATATTCGAATCATTGTTAATCAATTCACTAACACCAAAACCAATGTTAACTTCGGCGGTATATGTGTTTTTCACTAGTAAAACACGCGCTATATTTTTTTAATTGCTCACTAAAATACACGCTGAGACACAACTTAGGCTTTTGCCGGTTTATATCCTTTCAGTGCAAACCATAAAATAACGAGATAACAAACCAAGGGTACACTATAGCCAATCGGTGTATTATCATGTACCGCATCAATAATATTTCCCGTTACAAATGGAAATACCGCGCCTCCGACAATGGACATAATTAACCAAGAAGAAGCCTGTTTCGTCTCATTCCCTAGTCCAGCAATACCTAGTGAGAAGATCGTTGGAAACATAATTGACATAAAGAAGCCAAGTCCACCTAGTGCATACAAAATGATCATACCTGTACCTGAAATGGCTACAGTTGCCAATATAGCGCAACAAACAGCATAAATAGCCAATAAACGCTGCGCGGTCGTATAACGCAACAATAGGGTACCGACGAAACGTCCGCCCATAAAGAGCAAACCATATACACCTAGGAAATACCCCGCAGTTTTCTCATCGACACCTGCTCCCTGCTGTGCCATACGAATAAAAAAACTCGTTACACAAACCTGTGCTCCAACATAGAAAAACTGCGCGATCACAGAAAAACTCAAGTGCTTGTGTCGAAGTACAGTAAATAAGCCAGTCTTTTTCTCTTTATCTCCTTCGACTTTATCACCTTGTATTTCAGGTAGTTTTATAAATAAAAAGATGAACGCTACAACAACTAGGATTAATCCTAATATCAAATAAGGCATTTTTACTGCAGATGCCTCATGGAGCAGGTATGCTAAGCGACTGCTCTCTGTCATAGCCGCCAGTTCATTTTCTGAATAGCTCGTACCCGACAAAATAAAGGTCGTACCTATCACTGGTGCCACCACTGCTGCCAATCCATTAAAAGAGGCCGCCAAATTAAGGCGGTGGGTTGCCGCTTCGGGCTTGCCCAAAACTGCAGCATAGGGATTAGCCGCTGTTTCTAATAAAGCTAGTCCACAACCAATAATAAATAAAGCCAGTAAAAAGAGCTCATACATCCGGTGATCTGCCGCAGGGAGAAATAAAAATGCGCCGACGGAAAAAGTCAGCAGTCCGATAATAATAGACAGCTTATAACCCCACCTGCGTAATATATAACCTGCCGGTAGAGCCATAATAAAGTAAGCGAAGAATATTGATGTATCTACCAGTGCTGACTGGCTATTATCCAACTGACAGGCTTTCTTCAAATGCGGAATCAGAATGCCATTTAAATTATGAGCCATACCCCATAAAAAAAACAGACTGACAATCAGAACGAAAGCAAGCAGGTAGCGCTTATTAGACAATGTCTCGGTTGATTTGATCGATGATTTTGTACCGATTTCCATGTCCCTATCAGTTAAGTTGACGCTTCCTTGCGTTTTGCCAGCAGGATATGGTCTGCAACCAGTACGACTTCAGCATGTTGATTGATAATTTCCACATGTTCAACTACGGTACCGAACTCCGGATTTTTCGCAGCGGATTTTTCCGAAATAGTCACTTCAGCACGAATGGTATCGCCAATAAACACAGGCTTGACAAAACGAAGGCGATCGTAGCCTTTGGAAAATGCTTCCGGATTAATAACTGAGGCCGTCAGTCCGATACCAATCGCAAAGATCATTGTTCCGTGCGCGATGCGCTGTCCAAAAGGTTGGGTCTTGCACCATTCCGCATCGAGATGATGTGGAAAAAAGTCGCCTGTATGTCCAGCATGAACAACAAAATCTGTTTCGGTAATCGTACGGCCCAATGTCGTCCGTTTGTCGTTTAATATATAGTCTTCAAAAAAAATCGATTCAAAATGCATATTGTTTAATTTATGTTTATAACCTCAAGTTCCTGCTCGCTGATCTCCAATCTTTATTTTCTAGTCTCTACGATAGGTACACCGCCCTGAGCACTGCTTTTATAAGCAGCCTCCACGACGGCCATGGTCTCGATAACATCCTCCACCGCCGCCGGTAACACAGCAATTTCGCCCAGTTTAAAGCGCATCAAGCTACCCATGCTTCCGATAAAGGCATCGGGGAACCAAGTCCCTTCGATCGGGAATTGTACCCACTGCGGCTTACTACCGTCGGTCGGTTTAATGCAATATTCAAATACATCGGGCACGCCGTGCGGATAATCCATCAATAAGCCCATTGTAGCTTTGATCGCTCCTTTAGTCCCTTCCCATTTGATGTAACTTTCTTCGTTGTGCGGTCCAAATTCATGGTCGTGATTGGTATTAACCACCGCGTGCATAGTATCCCCATAATCAAATAACAAGGTTGTCCGGCTCGAAGATAGCTCTTTGGCTGGATGCTTCAAGGTCTTGGCATAAACCGATGCCGGTGTACCCAAAAAAGAACGGATCAGGTCTATATAATGCACGCTATGGTACAGTATTTCCAAACGCGGATGCACCATCACGTGTGGAAAAAGCTGCCAAGGGGTATGCACGGCTACGCGCACCTCCATATCGTAGAGTTCGCCGATGTAGCCCTGATCGATCAGCCAACGAGCCGCATTGACAAAAGGCGCCTGACGCAACTGACAGTTGATCGCAGCCACCAAACCCTTGCGCTGGCAGACCTCCAAGATTGCCTGGCTATCGGCATAGTAATCGCCCATCGGCTTTTGGATCAATACCGCTGCTCCATCGGGCAAAGTCTCTAAGGTTTCGATATAGATATTCGGCATAGTCGTCATATCGTACACCGCATTTTCGGGTGCCTGCGCGACGGCATCCGCCACCGTATCGTACACATTCGGAATACCGAACTCCTGTGCCAATGCTTCTGCTTTCGCCCTTGTACGATTGACAATACCATGCACATGAAAGCCGGCCTTACGATAAGCCGGGAGATGTGCATCTTTCACTATACCGCCTGCGCCTATTATAATAATGGGCAAAGACATTTGGGGTAATAAGGTTTTATATTGAATGTCTATCCTATCCATGTATTTAGTTTTTTCTGTGCTTTAGTCAATAATGAAAGACTACTTTCCTCGGAATTAATCGCTGCTATGACGGTCTCATCAATGATATGTGCAATCTGCGGCCAGTTGGCCAAGCGCGGTAATGTACGTGCAGTATCATGCAATTCAGCCAATTTATTATAAAAGGGTATCATCTGATTGATTTCGGAATCATACCAGGTGGAATAACGACAGCCTACTCCGCCTTCGACAGTAAGCAGCTTATCTTGTTGGCGTCCGACTGCAAAACGTATAAAGTCATAAGCCAACTGCTTATGACGGCTACCTTCTGGGATTGCATACAACCAATACACATTTAATGAAGGAGACATTCCCCCTTCTGCTGAAGGAATGGCTGCTACATCTACCTTACCTTGCACTGCCGACGCCGCATCAATTTGTGCCCAGGATGCAAATCCAAACCAATTGACCATCATGGCTACTTCTCCCCGCGCAAAGGCGGCACCGGCCTGCACGGATTCATAATTGGCCGATTCGGGGTGCAATCCCCTATTCTCTTTAAATAACCCTCTATAAAAATCCAATGCTTCTACAGCCAATGGCTGATCCAGCTTAACAGGTATCTCTCCTTGCTGCAAATCGCCTCCACGGGACCAAAGTTGAATACAGAAATCGAATACCGCATTGTGTCCATCAGGATAACCGGCAAACACGGTTCCGTACAAATTATCTTCCGGACGGGTAAAAAATGTGGCAACGGTTAAAAAATCAGTCCAGGTTGTTGGAACAGCCAAAGGCTTTCCGTAAAGCGCGTGAAAACGGTTCTGCTCCTGTGGATCATCGAACAGATCTTTCCGAAAGACCAGGCATTCGGGACCATCATGAAAAGGTAAACCAAACACTTGTCCATCAAAACGTTGTAAAGCCTGTAAACTTTCGGGCCATGCACACTCCGCGTTCTTCGGGTGGATATTGATCGAGCATAAGATCGAGATTAGCTAAACCTTTCGTATCGTAAGCACGTGCGATCCAATCGGTATTGATATGGACAATATCCCAATCACCATTATGAAGGCCTTGGTTTTCAAAGAAGGCTGCTG
Source organism: Sphingobacterium zeae (assembly GCF_030818895.1). Taxonomy (NCBI): domain Bacteria; kingdom Pseudomonadati; phylum Bacteroidota; class Sphingobacteriia; order Sphingobacteriales; family Sphingobacteriaceae; genus Sphingobacterium; species Sphingobacterium zeae. The sequence goes on along the minus strand of NZ_JAUTBA010000001.1, from coordinate 972,859 downwards.
TCAATTCCTCTAAATCTAATGGAACAAACTCTATCTCCATATCCGATGGATATAGCTCCTGATAAGCCACCCAACATTTCTCCAGGGCACGCTCAAAGGGGTCGAATTTCCGGACAGCAAAACGTAACTTATCCATACAGTTCCTCCAGTATTTTAGCGGTGTGCTCACCTAATTTGGGCGAACCTTTTGTCGCAGTCAAACGCTCGCCATCGATACGAATCGGACAACGGGTGGTCTCATAATGGAAGCCGTCGCCCATCGTTACTTCCTGTAGCATGTCTAGCACTTTAAAAGCATCGTGCTCGGTCAAACGGCGCCAATCCAATACATCGGCACACCAGATGTCTGCTGCTTCCAGTATTGCCAACCAATGCGCCGTCGATGCTGTTGCCAAGTGTTCCGTTAATATCGCTTTAATGGTATCTCTTTCGCGGAAAGCCTGTTCACCGTCCGCGAAGCCTTCCAGCGCTGTGCACTCTAATAACTTGGTAAGAAAAGGAATAGAGCCCATAGCAAGTGCCAGAAAACCATCTTGAGTACGATAAACGCCATATGGCGCAGCCAAATATGCATGTGCATTGCTCACCTCGCTACGTTGGGGTAACAATTTACCATCACGAAAATAGGTTGTGACAGCCTCAAATTGTATATCTACAGCAGAATCCAACATGCTAACATGCACGTGTGCCCCCATCTGGTGTATCGCACGACGATACAGGCAAGCCAAGACGGCACTACATAGATTCGAGCCGGCAAACATGTCCACAATGGAAAGTCCCATGGCCACTGGACCATTATTTGCGTCGCCGCTCAACCAGGTCATCCCGGTAAGTGATTGCAAGAGTAAATCTTGTCCAGGTCGTTTCACCCAAGGTCCTTCTTTTCCATACCCTGAAATTTCTCCATAGATCACCGTCGGATTGATCTCTCGGACACTTGCATAGTCAAAGCCCAAACGTTCCATGACACCTGGACGAAAATTGTGCAGCACCACATCTGCCCGTGCGATTAAATCACGTATGATCTGTTTGTGGGATTCACTTTTTAAGTCCAACACCAGACTTTCTTTATTCCGATTAATGGCATGAAACACCGTTGAAGTACCATTGAGTATGGTATCCGAGGTATATAATTGCCTGCAAATATCACCCGTCTCTGGTTTTTCTATTTTTATCACCCGCGCACCTAAATCGGCTAGCCGTAAACTTGCTAATGGGCCGGATAAAAATTGACTAAAGTCGACTACGGTATAGCCTGCTAATGGTAACATATTAATTTTCTAAATAATCGTGAACAATTGATGCAGTATGCTGACCCACTTTTGGTGCAGGTTTGTCCGCATATAAACGCTTTCCATCAATCTGGTAAACACTACGGGTGGTGGTTAGCGCGGTACCGTCTTGTAAACTGACTTCCTGCAACATCCCTGTCTCCTTAAAACCTTGCTCCTCAAAAAAACGATGGTAATCGTTGACTGCACCACACCAGATCCCTTCCGATTCCAAACGGGATACCCATTCGCTGGTGGTCTTCTGGCACAATACTGTAGCAAAGGCCTCCAATATTTCATCACGTCGCGAAAACCAGGTTGAAGCATCTTGATAAGGCTCACTAGACAGACCTATTGTTTCTGCAATATGTCCCACGTTGCCCATAGCCAAAGCTAGATAACCATCAAGTGTCTTATAAAGTCCATAGGGCGCACTTAAATAAGCATGGCCTGCGCCTCGAACAGCCGAGCGCTGTGGCAACTTACGTCCATCATTGATATGTGTGGTCAGCATTTCAAACTGCATATCCAACACAGATTCAAGCAAACTGACTTCAACAAGAGCGCCCTGTTGGGTACGGGCACGTTTCAACAATGCCGCCAATATACCTTGTGTCAGATGTGTCGCGCAATACATATCGACCACAGCCAATCCAAAAGGTACTGGTCCATCCTGCCCACAGCCTGATAGCCAAGAAAGTCCCGACAGCGACTGCACCAGCAAATCCTGACCCGGTTTTTTGGACCATGGCCCTTCATTACCGTAGCCCGTTACTGTGGCATAGATCATCTTTGGATTGATTTTCCGTACGCTTTCATAATCCAAACCGATCTTTTCCATCACCCCCGGCCGGAAGTTATGTGTCATTACATCCGCCTGACGGATTAATTTCTTAATATTTTCCAGATCATTTTCGTCTTTCAAATTGGCCGCATACGATTCTTTATTTCTATTAATGGTATGAAACACCAGGCTGCTCTCATCTACAAAAATATTTTTAATCGCAATCTGTCGTCCGCCTTCTCCGGCGCCAGGACGCTCGATTTTGACAACTCGGGCGCCGAGATCAGCCAACCGCAGGCCAGCGGTTGGCCCGGCCATAAATTGTGAAAACTCGAGAACTAAAAGTCCTTCCAGTGGTTTATTATCCATTGTCTTCTTTGTCCACTAATGATTCCCGATACATCTTGTTCATCTTTTCTAATACGGCAACTTCATCCCCGCCCTGTCTGAGATAGTCAACTACAATATCACCGGCGTGATCCTGAAAATACAGATGACCATCATACCGCGGGCGCAGATAGGCACGCTCCAATGTAGGCAGGGTATTTTTAAAATAGTCGGCCGTATAGGCGTTGACTTGCTCATCTTCCCAAGCACCTAAATGTCCCGGCTGACCACAATTTTCGACATATAATGTTGCCTGAATTTCTGGTGACGCAACAAATTGGGCGTAATCCATACCCACAGCAATATGTTTGCTCTGAGAGGATACTGCTAATCCCGCACCACCCAGTGTGCTAATCATTGGCGTACCGTTTAACGACACTAAATCATGAAAATGCAATACTTTACGGGCATAACCAGTTCGCGCATAATTGGAATAACCATACGCAAATGGACAATAGGCAATTTCATCCCGCTGCGTCATTTCTTCGAACACTTTGAATGGATTTTTCTCATAAAATCCAGCATCCAATTCATCCGCAAGTGATTTGAATAATTTTAAGACCTGTACCCCGACGGCTTCGCTGATTACTTTTTCGTCGTTTTGGCAAGGTTCTTCACCCAAAGAACAACAAAGACCATAAAAGTGCATCAAAGAATCAATCGGCAACAGTGAAAATCCAACCCGTCCTGCTTTAGCTAAGGCCAGGACTTCTTCAAAGGTACGCGGGAGCGGCACACCTAGCGAACGTAAAATATCTGGGCGACTTGCAGCCACTGGTGTCGCCGCATCTGTAGCCAAGGCCCATTGCTTGCCTAGAAAGTTGTAGCTTTCATAAGACTTCCCAACACTATTCGCCTGTTGACCGGCCAAAAACTCCGTAGACAGATAATCATCAAATGGAGCCAGCATCCCCTTAGCAGCGGCATGTCCCGTCCACGGATGATCGATCACCAACAGGTCATATTCCTTGGCTAAATCCGTTACCGACTTATCAGCGAATTCCTGCAAAGTACGTTTTGTCCAAACAATCTCTACTTCCGGATGTAATTCTTCATAACGTTGTGCCGTTGCAACCATTGGCACAAAACCTCGCGAATGCCCCCAGGTAATCCCCTTTAACCGGATTTTCTCTGTCATTGTATTTATGTATTATTTTATGTAGTCTTGTTGAGATCCTTATCAACCATTTGATTACCAAACATCAAGTTATTCCAATCTCCAAAAACAGTAAAACATAACATTGTAGTTGTAGCTATTTTTATCCTGTTTTTCTTGATTATCCAGGCAAGATAATATAGCATAAGCAGCGCAATACTGTAATCTAATGTTGGTATTAAATATGTTTATAATCTTTTTCCCTTCTAATGCTTTTTCGCAATGAAAAAAGCGGTTTATAATATTCAAATATAAATACAATATTTGAATATAAAAATTTAACCTGTTTTTTTGAATCGCTAAAAACGCCTCTTCAAATACTTTTTTTATCTTTATCCCAATCATTTGTTAGCAAAATATTTTATGACATTAAATAGCTCCGATAAATATAAAGCGCCAGCACTCGAAAAGGGATTGCAGATCCTGGAATTTCTGGCCTTGCAACCAACGGCGCAATCACAATCCGAGATCGCCCTTGGCTTAAATCGAAGTCCCAATGAGATCTATCGGATGCTTGCCTCGCTGGAGTCCAATGGCTATATTCATCGTGATCAGATTTCATCCAAATATTCGCTTTCCCTGAAGTTATACTATCTATCGCATCGCCACTCTTTTGTAGAGAAATTACGGGCCACCTCATTATTGCCAATGCAAGAGAGCTCTAATGAAATTAAGGATCCATGTCATCTCTGTGTGATCTACGATAACCAAGTCATGGTAATTTCCTACGCCAAAGGATCATCCCCCATCAGCATCGTGGTTGAAGAAGGAAAGCTGTACAATACTTCACAAACGGCTTCTGGCAAGCTTCTTTTAAGTTTTTCAGATGCTGAAAAAAGAAAATCCATTTTAGGAGCTGATTCCTATTACAAAAGCTTGAAGAAAACAGAGCGTCAACAGTTTGACAGCGATTTGGAAGATATTAGAATGAAAGGATTTTATGAGATGCCCAGTGCTTACGCAGAGGGCATTATCGATATTTCCGTCCCTATTGGAACCAACGAAACAGGTATAATCGCCTGCCTCACTGTTTCAAAACTCATCCGACGTCAAACTGAGCATACTGTATCCACGGAGGACATTGTAACAAGCCTAGAAAAATGCCGATCACAAATTGAATCCAATCTCGGATTAAGGTGAAAAAGTCATTTCAACACCGTGTACAACAATAGCATTACGACAAATAAAATTGTCCAAGCGATCTTAACCCGGTTACTTGGCTTTCCCATCTTGATATCGACCATATGCTGATGTGCTAATTCGTAAGCTGATTTTGGAAGGAGCAGCGATACACCAATTCCAATAAGCAGCAATAGAACAAACAAACTGAATGAAAGCATCAAGTAATGCGGCCAAAAAGTATAGACATCTTTAGGAAATATCCAAAGATAACATATTCCTGTGCCCAAACTTAGTAGCGCTCCTAAGGTTAAAATGGTATTAATAGCTGCTCGATTAGTCCGTTTCCATAACACAGCCATCAGGAAAGCGACCGCTAAAGGGGGCGCGATAAATCCAAGGATAGATTGGAACACATCAAAAAGATTAAGTCCTTTAATTTGATCGATCGCCAGTGCGACGAAAACCGAAGTTAAACAGCCCATAATCACCGTATATCGCCCTATCTGCGTAATCTGCTGATTGTTTGCTTTTGGTCGAATATGCTTGAGGTAAATGTCCATGGTGAACACCGTACTCAAGGAATTAAGCGACGAACCAATGGTGCCCACCAATACAGCAATTAACACCACGATTACCAATCCATTCAGGCCTGTAGGAAACAGGTTAGTCACCATCGTCATATAAGCAAGAGATGGGTCTTTAAGTCCCGGAAATAAAACCGAACAGATGATACCGGTGAGGATAAACAACGGCAAGGAAAGTATCTTGAGCCAAGCGATAAAGTTAATTCCTAGTTGCCCCTGTTCGAGATTTTTGGCTCCCAAAACTGATTGTACCATGGCTTGATCCGTACAGAAAAAAGCGATCGCTGCCACTGGATATCCTAAGGCGATGGCATACCAGGGGTAATCTGGATCACTCGCAGGTCTGATCAATGACCAATAGCTAGTCGGAGTCTGCTGTGCCAAAGCACTTAACCCTCCGATTTTGGACAATCCCAGAAAAGTTAAAAAAGCCGACACGGCGATCAGCAAGATCATCTGAAAGATATTGATTTTAGCAACTGTCTTTAATCCACCCGTATACGCAAACAGACCAGCTAGGGAGACTAAAACAGTAACCGATTGCCACATGGGAATACCTAAAATCTGCCGCACTAAAAATCCGCCAGCAAATAGTCCCAACGACAACCATGAAATAAGCATTTTTACCAATGAATACCAAGCCAGAATAGTCTGCGTATTTGGACCAAACCGCTTGCCCATAAACTCGGGTAAGGTACGTACTCCAGTAGCAATATAGCGGGGTGCGAACACCACCGCTAACAAAAATAAATAGATAAAAGCATACCAATCAAAATTGACTGCAACTATACCTGTTGTATAACCTACTGTAGCGAATGCGAGCAGCATAGATGGCCCAACATTGGTGGCCCACATATTGAAGCCAATACTGTACCAGCTTAAGGATTTGCTGGCTAGGAAGTGTTCTGCCCCTTCTACCTTTTTACGAGATGACAAGAGGCCGATTGTCAGTAATACTAACAAATAGGCTACGACGATGCAATAGTCGTAAATGGTTAACTTGTCTAAGATACTGTTCATCTTCCTAAGCTCAAGTCGACACCATATCTTTCCAGCAGTTCCTGCGGACGGACAGGCTTTCCTGTTGTCAATGATTCATCCATAGCTTGCAATAAAGCTATTGTCCCAATACCTTCTTTCATATCTGGATAGGCTTCCTCTCCAGTACGTATGGCTTTTGCAAAATGCTCTAGGTAATTTTGATACTCACCAGCGTGATGGCTTTTTCCTTCAAAACGGAAATAGTGTTTTAGTTTATGCTCCCAAGTCAACATGCGCTCTTCACCGGTTTTATCGGTAATCGCATAACGAAGGTCCATATAGTCAGCTTGGCTCGCCCCTTCTGTCCCTCTTAGAATACAGCTCATTTCGCTATCTCGTGTGACAGGCTGTACAGGACCCGTATACGCCCCGCTCACACGGGCGACCCGGCCATCTTCGGCTTTAAAAATAAAATGCATCGTATCAACATTTTGAAGCCCACCTTTTTTCCCATTAACACTCAACATGCCATAGCCCATCACCTCTTCAATATTGGGGAGGTACCAGCGGATGAAATCAACTGGATGGCTCAATCCTCCATAAAGCCATTTGAAAGAAGACTGCAAAGACCAAGGTTTATCCAAAAACCAGCGGTGATCAGCGTGATAATAACCTTCGATCGTAATTAAGTCACCAATAAGTCCAGCGTCAAAATCTTCTCTTTGCTTTTTTACCGGTTCAAAAAAACGGGAACTCTGTCCGACAAAAACACGTTTATTTTTCTGAGCTGCGCGTTCCAATAAAGCGTTGGCATCAGCAAGATTATCGATAAAAGGTTTGGTACAGATGACGTGTTTGTCATGTGCCAATGCTAGCTCGATGTGCTTCGCATGTAGATGATCCGGAGTATATATGGCAATGGCTTCAATATCTTCGTCATCCAGCATGGTCTGATAGTCATTGGTATAAGCATGAAAGTCAAACTCTTTCATCCGCTTGCGTCCAAGCTCTTCATTCAGATCGCAAATCTTGACCAATTCGATGTGAGGGCTTTGCAATGCGGCTGACATCGTACTGCGCCCCTCACCTAATCCTAAAATCCCTAATTTTAACTGCTGTATATTTTCCATTTTACTGTTTATAAAAAATCCATTTTTCATTTTTTTGGGTTCCGGGAATACCTTCCTGATAGAAACTCATGAGTTTGTTCCACTCCACAACTCGTGGATTATCCTTGGTTGTCAACAGATCAATTGTTTTAAAATCCTGTCCTTTTGGAAAAGAAATATATAACATCAGCTGACGCCCATTGCGATAGACGAGCACTTCGTCAAATCCAGCGTTACAGAAACCTGCCGCAACCTCGGGCCATTCTTTAAATTGTGTTTTATGTGCGTTGTAATAGGCCTCCTGTTCTTTCTTATCATCGATCAATTGGGCGGTCAGTAGCACAAAATCGGTATCAATCTCTTTTTTACCAGCACAGCGGCTTCGGTCAAAGTCGTAGAACAGATCGGTAAACAATTTGTATTCAACCTCAGGATAATGAGCAATCCACGCACTCGCTAATTTTTTACCAATCTCATCACTGGTCATGACGAGCGTGTAATCGTTCCATCGATATATCTGTTCAGCACCCACTCCTTCTTTTGCCAAAAACCCTTTGATTGCTTGTGTTGTCAATTTGTGTTGCGGATCATAGATCTGGAAAAAAACAGGTTTGGTAAAAGGAATATAGGCATTGAAAGAGGCATTTTTAGGAATTGATCGTTTTTCAGACAACAAATAGGTATAACGCAGACCGATGCCTGCTTCGTCTTTGACCCAGACATCCGCATCGGGGCCATTTTTTATCCACTCAACACTCGGCCCATTGGCATTTTTCAATATTTTATTAGATGGAAACCAGTTGTTACTCACATTCATATAGGCAGAACCCTCATCGGTATAGAGATAAAACCAATGCTCAGGAATATGCGCATAAGGTGACACATAGATGCTATCGATATAATTTTCTTGAATTTTTGTTCCGGGTTGTGCCGATAAGGTGTAAATACCAGCTACATCATACATGTATTTACCATAACGTGTGATCTTATTTTTTAAAACACGATTATTTCGCATGGCATTGACTGTAGGTGTCCAGCCCCAGCCCAAGCTAATTCCTGTGTACGGAAGATCCAGCAATTCATTGTTCGTAATAGCTACATTGCGGACAAATCCGGCGCCAATCCCCACCGTTCCCCAATCCTCATTTCCAATATCTTGGATTAGATTGTTACTGACGACAACACCATCGGTCAAGATACGCTCGTTGTTGGGCTGAAAAGGCAAATGTGCTTCCATTTGTTCGTCTGAGAACTGACCGAGCAATATTCCGGATCCGCCAATATCCTGAAATAGATTTCCATTTAAACTATCTTTTAAATTGCCGGCCCGGTAGTCTATTCCTGTCGCGGCCAAATGAGCAAAACGGCAGGCAGAAATTTTCGTAAACGCGGTATGACGGAGTAGGACTGCAGCTTGCGGGCGCCCCAACCAAGCCTGATTTTCCAGCCCAGCTTTATCAACAGTCCCCGGCTTAGCTAATTTATACGCATCCAAAAAATACATACCTGCCTGTAAAGCAACATGACCGTAATAATGAGGTCTTAACCAGGCACTATGCTGAAATTTCAACCCTTCGATATACACATGGCTAACAGGCGTCTCTAATGTACCTTGCATTGTCAGAATTGTCTCCAAGTAAGGAGCAACAACATCTAACTGGTCTACATTTTCATCAGGCCTTTTGTAATAATATACTTTATGATTTTCTTCATCCAAAAACCATTCTCCAGGTTGATCCAAAAATTCAAGCGCATTCACCAAGCGAAATGCAGAGTTGCCGTGTTCTTTGGATAGCCATGGCTTTGGCCAAGGATGTTCGTTCTGGATTTTCCCTTCCGGTTCATGAAAAAATAGTGTGATACTATCTTTTGTAACAATCGTCTCACGAATACGAAGCTGTGCTATTGCCCACCATTGATGTATAAAAAATTCCATTCCCGCTTTATAGTGAAATTTTTCAGGAAATACGTTAGGAATAATAGCAGCCTGCTTCTTAAAATCCCAATTAATGATCCTTGGCAAATGAGCATCATCATGACTTTCTGCACGGATCGCCTTACGTGAGCCAACCCACAATTGGCGGAAAGAAAGGTATTTGCCACCGACCTGGGGGGCATTTGCCACCATAACATATTTGGCTATAGCAGGATCCAATCGCTTGTCATTTTTTACGGGCTGCCAACCTTCAATAGTAACTCCTCCGGACAATATAGCCTCTCTGCCCACTGATTTTATCCATGTGGGACTTTGGACAGTTCCACTATCTTCAGGTCGGATAAAAATTGTTTGGGAAGGCACATATTGTCCGTCTTGAATCCAGATTGTGATGCCATGATGCATACGCGGATCGTTTAATCGTCGCCATTCCCTAGCCTCACGCAGGGCATCCTCCAAACATGAAAATGGAGCTCCCCGGGTGCCATCCCGTTTTTCCTTGTTGCTTTGTTTACCCACATAGATCTCTCCTCCCTGAGCTGAGAACGCAGCTAGCGAAAAAAATATAAAGACCCATATGAGAATTGTCTGCTTCATCTGAAAATAATTTTAAAATATCATACTACTTCGTTTCACCTTGGCTTATGGCCTCAGAACAATGCTATCAATAGCCATTGTTCTGAAGAAATTCGCCTGGGTTGCTAATGGCGTCCATCTGTCCCTGCGGAATTGGCCGAAGGGCATCAACACCATTCGTACAGCTATTTACCTTAGGACTGAATAACGAACCTGAATTAAATTTCACCAAAAAACGATGACAACTATATCTCGCTGTACCTAGATCGATATTTGTTGATCGCCCAAAACCGAACGGATAATTATGGTGCAAGGCGTATCCGCTATTTTTTGAATAATTCCTAATGCTTTTCCTTTAAATGTTTTTCTGTTGGGACGATGCAACCCTCTTAGATCGGCTTGAAACCCATTGTCAGTCCCGAGTACTTTTGCATCTCCCTTTACAATGAACTCAATTTCTTGATCATTGTGCAACACGGACTGTCCTGCTTGGTCCACCAATTCCGCAGTCACAAAATAAAGGTCTCGGGATTCCCCTGTGGCATATTTTTCATGTTCTAAGGAGACTTTTACCCGCTTAGCTTCTCCCGCTGTACGCATACTTGCTTCCTGAACAATCTTACCATCTCGCTTTTTAACAACTTTCAATTCCCCCTTTTCAAAAGGCACCTTCCAACTGGCATGCAGACGATCTGCTGTTTTGGCTGAAGTTCCCAGACTTTTGCCGTTCAGGAACAACTCGACATCGTCAGCTTTATTATAATAAGCCCACACGTCCACAGTATCACCTATTTTCCAGTTCCAATGCGGTAAAAGATGAAGGACATCTTTTTCTGTCCATTCAGACTGATACATATAGTACACATCTTTGGGAATACCTGCGAGATCAACAATACCATAATAAGAGCTCCTTGCAGGATAAGGGTAAGGAACGGGTTCGCCAAGATAATCAAAACCGGTCCAGACAAATGTTCCAGCCAAAAAAGGACGACTCTTGACCGCTAGCCAAGCTTTCTCATGACTTGTGCCCCAATAGGCAGCAACATTATCATAGGCCGAAACTGTAAAATCGGGATTCCCGTTAACGACATATTTGTCCTTTGATGATGCTGGCCACAACTGAATCGTATCTTGCAACTTGTCATACACCCCTCTAGTCTGTAAGGCAGAAACAGTTTCTGATGCCAACAGCGGTATATTTTTGAATTCTACAGGTAATTTATCATAATCTTCATGTTTGTAATTGAAGCCCAGGACATCCAAAGCCTCTGCCTGTGCGATAAAGTTCTTGACATAATTATTTTCGGTCAAGGCAGCAGTAACGGGGCGTGTGGGATCCAGAGATTTTACCAATTTGGCCATTTCTTGCGTTAAGGCAATACCCGTGGAGTCAAATTGCTCTCGGATTTCATTTCCGATGCTCCATAGGATAACCGAAGCATGATTGCGATCTCGACGCACCCATGCTTCAATATCCTTGAGATGTTCCGTAGGAAAGTCAATATGATAGTCGAACTTATTTTTTCGCTTTTTCCACATGTCAAATGCTTCATTATAAACCAAAATTCCCATTTCGTCGCAGAGATCAAGTAACTCGTCTGCGGGTGGATTGTGTGCAGTTCGAATGGCATTTGCACCCATTTCTTTCATCATGACAAGCTGTCTTTTCGCAGCAGACTTATTAAAAGCGGCTCCTAAAGCACCCAAATCATGATGCATACATACTCCTAAAATTTTCAAGGCCTCGCCGTTTAAGTAGAAGCCAGTTTTCGCATCAAAGCGAATTGTCCGGAATCCGATTCTCTTTTCAATTTGATCTTCGACTGTATTATTTTTAGTTAAAAGAGTGAGTTGCACACGATATAAATTTGGCGACGCTAGGCTCCACAATTGTGGCTTTTCCACTTGAAGTGATGCATCAATATATCCATCTTTCTCAACCCCTGTCTTTTTTAACAGTATATTTCCTTTGGGATCCCATACTGTAATTTGATATTTATTCCCTGCAACGCCTTTAGGTCGCGCCAACTTATTCAATTTAGAACGTACTTTAAGCTGCCCCAATACACCCTGTATTTCCGGCGTAGTGATAAAAGTTTCTTGTTCGTCGAGGTGTACTTCGCTGCTTTTTATGAGATAAACATCACGGTAGATTCCGGAACCTGAATACCACCGGGAATTTGGCTGTTTACTATTGTCCACACGAATAGCAATGCGATTGGGTTGATTTCCAAATTTAACATGCGGAGTCAGGTCCAGTGTAAAAGAGAGGTAACCATTGGGCTTTTTCCCAAAATAAACACCATTAATCCATATTTCTGCATAACGGTAAACTCCGCCAAAGTACAACTGTATATTTTTACCCTGATCTGCGGTCGGCAGCTTAAACTCCTTACTATACCAGCCAATTCCGCCAGGCAATGCTCCTCCTGCATTACCTGCTGGGTAACTAGCATCAAAATCAGCTTTGATACTCCAATCATGAGGCAATTCAACCGATTCCCAAGCTTGGGCATCTCCGTCGTTCAAGCGATAGCCCAGCTGATCCTGCAACGTAAAATGCCAGTTTTCATTAAAGCTGATTTTTGAACGTCCTTGTCCGTATACAAGCTGAAGTTGAAATAAAAAGAGAATAGAAATAAAATAATATAAATTCATAAGTAAATGGTTATTTATAAGCACTGCTTTCATTGCAATCAATGATGGCTTCGTGCTTGCGTCTTTATTCGTTAGTCTATATGGAGGTATTTAAACTTCCTTCGGGTTTATCCATTAGGAATAGTTTTTGAAAAGTGACCTAGGACTGAGGGGTTATTCTTGCCATCGGCTTAAGTCTTTAAAACGCACCGTACTTGTACCTAAATCTTTCGAAGTTGCCAAGGCGATGCCGCGGTTACCTTTGCCGTCCACTGCACAATAAAAATGATAAACAACACCCTCCGCTTTCAATACAAATGATTTGTGCGCATATTGCTGATCAAAACTTTCACTTGATTCAATCAGATTTGCACCATCCCAATCTGTCCAGTGGACTAGATCCTTGGATGCCGCAAATCGATTGAATGCCCCTTTACGGTCTTTCCAGAAAGCGCCAAAATAAAACATGACCCAAGTATTATGGATCCGCTGAATCATAGGGTCTCCCGTAATTCCTACCGGATGGTGAACCACAGGGTTCGGCTGGAACCTCTTCCAGTTTTCCAGATCATCTGACACAGCCATACCAATACGTTCATACCATCGTGTTGCTTTATTATTGGGTAATGAATCGCCTACGGCATTGTAATACATGACGAAGCGATGGCCCGTCTGTTTATCAGTATCTTCAATCACATAGCTTTTGAATAGCTTATGCCGATTTTCCCACCAGGAAACATCCCGATCCGTACTGGTCAACACGGGCTTAGACAACCGTTGCCATTCCACAGGTTGTGTTGGTTTTTTAGTTGTATAAGCCATCCCAATCGCCAGCGGCTCAGGTTCGTAACCAGCTGTGGAACCACCGAAATAGGACATCCAGTATTTTCCAGCGTAGCTGTTGAGCTTATACTTCCCGCCCCATTTTGTATCCACCAAGGCATTATATCCTGCTCGCTGCTTAGCATCCCAGCTGCCATCTGGTACCACGGAGAGTTGTTTCCCCAAGGTCTTCCAGTTCAAAAGATCCGAGCTCTGCGCCAGCCAGGTCTCATAACCACTTCCATCAAACACAATGTAGGTCATATACCAATATTTCCCCTCCTTATAAATAGTCGGACAATCCATCAGTTCACCTTTATGCGCAGGTACTAAAACAAGTCCATACTTATAGGGGGTCTTTACTTCTTCATAAATTTTTGTCATTTCCGCACTGGAAACTGCCGGAGTCTGAGCCTTTAATTTAGGACCGGCCAAAGCAATGGATAGCAATAGCATTAATCTTTTCATCTGTCTACTCTTTTTCTTCGTTAGTACAATCTGAACTATTTACGTTGTTGTCTAATGGTATTTCAATGGGTTTATAACTGGCTAAAATAATCACGATATCAGCTTTCATTGAGTAATTGTATATTTTCCTGAGCCCAATTTGAATTCAACATGGTCTTCGTTTACATTGACAGTTTGGACCTCCATGGCTCTTCCATTGACCTGATAAGTTCCCTTTGGCAAAACCAATGTACATTGGCTATTGACAGGTATCTCTACTTGATAATTTCCTTTAGATTGTTCTCGGTTAAAATAAATTTTTCCATATGGACTTCTAAAACTTATCTCACAGTCTTTCAGTGCATCCAGCATTTTGGGCTCGATTCGAAAGTGTTTAAATGCGGTCGATGCTGCATCTTGCTGTATTCCGCCCAAGCCGGTATGAAACCACTCCATCAGGTGGCCAAGCATAAAATGATTATTGGAGACGTTTGGAAGACCCGCCCAAGACTCGGTCAGTGCCGTGGCACCTTTTCGCAGCTGATATCCATATCCGGGCCGGTCATCACGATGGTGCATGGCATAAATCAGATCATCACGGTTGTTGGAGTGTAACACCTGTAGCAGGTAACGATGACCGATATCTCCCGCCGTCAACGCCGTATCATTTTGGCAAACCGTTGTTGTTAGTTTTTCAAAAACTGCCTGTTGGGCCTCCTGAGGTACCAGTCCAACATACAGTGGCATGGCCAGCGCTGTCTGACTACCGGAGCCATAGCTATGTTCCTGAGGTCGATAAAATTGTTGATTGAAGGCACTGAAAACGGCCTGCCGTAACGTTTCAAATTTTTCGGCATCTTCTTTTTGTCCAAGTAGCATAGCGATGTCTACCATGAGTTTCAAGTCATAGTAATAGATTGCCGTAGCCGTAATCCCGGGAGTAGTCAGCTGGGAAACACCGGGACGCTCCGGTCCCAAATCATACCAGTCACCCAAACCCTGTGTTAAAATATGTCCCTTCGCTTTTGTGCCCAAATAATCGATATAACGGGTCATCATGGCATAATTATCGGCAAGAAAAGACTTGTTTCCATACCAGCGATAGGCATACCAGCCCAAGATAATCGAGCTGCTTCCCCACTCGGGTGAGTCCCTGAACATATCACCGCCCCAGTCAAACTGCACATATTCGGGCGCTATTTCAGGAACTAGACCATCATTTGTCTGAGATTGCCGCATATCCCGCAGCGACTTGGCAAACAGGCGTTCAGCATCAAAGTTAAATTGTACCGACGGCCCCATTAAATGTAGCTGCTCCAGCCAGCCCAATTTTTCGCGGTGTGGACAATCGGTAAAGACACTGACCATATTACTCTTAATAGCCCAATTGATCAATCCATGGATCTGATTAAATAGCGTATCGGAGCTTTGAAAGCTTCCTACCTGCGCTGTACTATTCCGGATATGGGCCAACTGTATCGCATCCATCCGAACCGCTTTGCTACCGGCAGGATGCAACTGAACTTCGGCATAGCGAAATCCATAATACGTAAAACGTGGCTGCCAGGATACCGTCCCATCTTTTGCAAAAATATATTGATAATAATAAGGGCTTCCTGAATGCTTTTGACTGGGGCGTCCATCCGCCGTCAACAATTCGGCCGGATACACCCGTACGGTATCTCCCGCTTGTCCGGTCATTTGCATAGTGACAATGCCCGACGCATTCTGTCCAAAATCATAGGTGATCCGTTTCCCCCCATCAGCCTGCTGTAATTCAACGGGCGCGAAGCGTTGCATAATTTTTACCGGATCAATATCCTGAGCCCGTAGATGTGGTCCATCCGTTATGCGCGCTTGCTGCCAGTTCCTGTCATCGTAAACAGGGGCTGACCAATGATCAGGTAAAATCCGTGCATCGTAATCCTCGCCCCCATACATGCTGGAAAAAGTAATGGGTGACCGGTGTGTTTTCCAGCCTGCATCACTAACGATGATTTCTTGCGTCCCGTCCGTGTAGATATTGACGATCTTAAGTTTGAGCTTTGGTAGACCAAAAGCAACTTTATGTTTTTGAAATCGGCCTTTAATTGGTGGAATATAATAAAACCCATTTCCTAATAGGGCAGCAATTGTATTCTTTCCCTGTTGCCAGGCTTGGGTAAGATCATAAACCACATAATAGGCTTCCTTGTCATATTTTGTCCAACCCGGCTGTAGCACTGCATCATCTACCCGCTTGCCATTCAATAGCAACTCGTAATGTCCCAGGCCTGCCACATAAGCAATCGAAGAACTGATCTTCTTTTTCACCTGAACTGATTTCCGGAAAACCGGAAGGTCATAACTTTTATCCAGGCGGAGCTTGCTGGAGCTTAGTGGCAGTGGATTGACCAATGAATCCGGTAATATATCTTTTGCAATCCATCGGGCATTGCCCCAATCTTGGGCTTGCAATAACCCTGTGTGGAACCGTTGCACCGCACTTGTTGCTGTCTCCTTTTTATTATCACGAACGTGTATTCTGATGTAATAACTTGTACCCGTAGCTAAAGGATTTCCCTGGTATAACAAATTTAGGGATTGCTCTGCCGCTACCCATTGGGAATCCCAAAGCAAATCCTGCTTTGCAAAACGAGTGCTTTTACTGACCTCGATACGATAAGCCTGTTGTTGCACATCAAATTTATCGCTGTGCAATTGCCAGCTAAATGAAGGCTTTAATGTATTTATACCCAATGGGTTTTCGCGTCCTTCTATCAAAACACGCGTTACTGATAACTTAGCCATACCCACTAGGGGCATAGCTAGCAATAACAGGAAAATGCTTCCTAAAACGATTCCCTGTTTTACAATATTCTTCATTCTTTTTCTTTTTTCCCCGACTGTATTCATAACCAACTATTAGGGCGATTCCGTGATGACACGTACGCGATCTTGTATCAGCCCCAAAACATTGGTTGTTGAGATGCTTGTATCTTTACACAAAAAAACACTGTTTTTAATCTTGATATTTTTAGCATCTTTAATCGACAGATACTGGTCTCCGCGTCCAAAAACACGATCAATAGATACGTTTTCCAAAACAGACTCCGGAATACCTTCGATCTTAATACAATTTTTAGCCGCATCAATATAGATATCCTTTATTTGGATATCCGAGAAACGTGGTGTCAGAGCGTTCTTTTGAACTTCGAAATCACGGCTAGCCTGATTGCCCACATGTTGGGCTTGTCCCAGCATATCCCAGCGTAAAGCTGATTCCACCTCCTGCATCCGGATACGTTCAAAGTGAATATCAGATCCACCACCACCGCGTGGCCTTCTGGTCTTAAAACGGATGCCAACATTGGTTTTTCCAAACACACAATCATGGACATACACCTGCTTGGCCATGCCGGCAGTCTCACTACCGATTGTAAATCCACCATGACCTTTTTCGGAAAAGCAATAGCGGACAACTATATTTTCCGAAGGTCTATTTACCCGTAGTCCGTCGAACCCACGTCCTGCTTTCACGGCAATACAATCGTCTCCAGTATTTAGGGTGCAGTACTCCACAAGCACGCGGTTGCATGATTCAATATCGATCCCATCCCCACGTGGTATACCCATAGAATGGATGCGAACTCCACGGATCACGACATCCTCACAATAAGTGGGCACGATATTCCAAAAAGCAGTACGCTCGAGCGATACACCTTCAATCCAGACACTTTTGCAGTTAATAGGCGCAATGAGTGCCGGTGGGAAGATGAAATCTGCGGTCTTTCCATCGTAGATCCGTTGATCAACAGGCGTATTACTATCGACAATATTTTCAATGACGTCATGCGTCATGGTTTTATTCCGGACGCTGCCTTCACCGGGGCCAATAATTCTACCTGATCCCGTGATGGCAATGTTTTCTGCCCCATTGGCATAAATACAAGCCCCCAAGCTATATAATTCTACTCCTTCGTTCCGCGTAAACACCACAGGCAGAAAATCATTGATTTCATGCTTAAATTCCAAGACGGAACCTTCACCCAATTTTAGATTAATATGGGACTTTAGCGTAATCCGTCCTGTATGGTGATGTCCTTTCAGTACTAACGTACCTCCCCCCTGTACCGCAAGCTGATCGAGCTTAGCCTGTATATTTTCAGCAGGCCCTGCAGTATCATGTCGCATCGGAAATGTCGGCCGCTGGACCTTCCATGCCGTAAAAGGGGATTGTATCTTATCTGGCTCAAGAGGCATCTCTCCCGCTCCTACCTGATCGGCACGTAACAGGGTCTCATCCAGTTGCTTTTTAACCGAAAGACTTCGACAGCCCTGCATGCCCATTACTACAACTACAAGCGATATTATCCAGTTTAATTTCATTGAAACACCTGCTTTACGTAACGTGTATTTGCACCAAAATTTTCTTTGACGGCACGTGGTGATAGATTAGCGTCACGGGATCGCTCGATCACGAGCCAACCGCGCCAGCCCATACGGTCCAAGGTTCGTTTTACCAAAGGCATATGCAGTCGTTTGTTATTTTCGAGCCATACACCATCTTCATCCGTACAATGAATCTGACAGATCCGCTTCTTTCCTAAAATAGTCAGCTCCTGAATCAGATCACGCCCTTCTTTCAACGGATTGGAAAAATTAAAATAGATCTGGATATGTTTGGATCCAATTTCCTTTAAAAGATCAACCTCAGCTTTTGCATCCAATGCTGTTTCAATCCCGATGATCACACCGGCTTTTTTTGCCATCTCACCTACTATACGAAGACGCTCCACAATAGCAGGTCGCAGTTCGGGATATTTAACCAAGTCGCACGTCACGCCCAAAGGCAAGAAAGCGACTTTAACCCCCATATTCTGGCAAGCTTCCAAACAATCCCCTACCATCTGCTGATAAGTCGGCCGCGTAGCAAAAGACTGTGCATAAAAGCCGGTCATGGCCAACGAACAGATCGTTATTCCCGTTTCCTTTGCTTTGTCAAGAAAAGCCTTCCGTTGTGCTGGATCGCCAAACTTACTGTCAAAAGTAATCCGGTTGCCCAGTCCGCCCATATCTACCTCCAACCCGTCTGCTCCTATTTCTTTTGCCAGTTCAAATGCACTTAGCTTTTGCCGCTTTAAGATCATCAGATCAATTACAGCGACATTGTAGCGTCGCTTAGGTGCAGCAAAGACAGCAGGAGGCAGGGCTACTACAGCAATTAAGGCCAAGGTATCGCGTATAAATTTTTTCCGGTTCATCATAGTTCAATTTGATATGATTTTAACAATGCTTTCAACTGTTCCATCCCACGAATCGCGTTCTTTGGTAAGTTTTCCCCCTTCTTTCCAAAACTGTATAACAACTCCTCCGGCTCGATCTGAATACCGGTCTCCGCGATGATATCCGCAGCTTTAGTCTGATCTAAATGAAAATGATCCAGTAGGAATTTGTAGAGTGCCTGCCTTTTGTTGTAGCCAAAATCATGACCTTCATCCGGAAAATGTGCATGCTGCACTTGATCTTTTTCGTCATAGTAACCGTAGATATGTTGCAGAAATGGAAAATCATTGATAGCAGTCTCCTTTGTCCAATCCTGTCCATCGGAGATCATAAGCTGTGGCTTAGGAGCTGTCATCGCAGCCAGTTCGACATTATTGGTCCCACCGCAGACAAAATGTACGGGGATTCCACTTTCACAGGGACATCCACCAAAGAAATAAGAAGACATTGCCACGACAGGAGCGACCAACGTGAAGCGATCGTCTAAAGCAGCCATTAAAATACTGTGGCTACCACCACCCGATCCGCCACTGATTCCTATTCGGCTTCGATCGACATTAGGCAAGCTCATTACATATTCCATAATTCGTGCTGCTCCCCAGGTCTGCATCAACATGGCTTCGCTGCTGCGATGATCTGTCGAGGCAAACTGCAATAGGGATTCTCCCCAGGAAAATAGGTCATAGCTTACTGCCATACATCCTAGTCGAGCTAAGGTGATAAATCTCTTTTGCGCATCCGAACGATACCGCTGATTTGGCCAATGGCCATCAGGAGATAACATCACAGGGATATTTTTCTTTTGCTTGAGCGGCGAATAGATACTGCCATTGATATATACTCCCGGGATAATTTCTAAGGCAAAATTCTGAACTTGGTAATCCGCATAGCGACGTGCCTTGCCCAATCGGATCGGTTGATTCGGTATACTTTTCAGCTTATCCCAGTACATCGCTTGTCTCACCGCAACACGCAATTGATCTTTTCTCTTCTCCCAACTTGCCTGATCCGTATATTTTTTGGACAGTAAGTTTAGAAAGTCCCAACCTTCCTGTGGTTTCCAGCGGTAATACTCGTATGATTTTAATTTATACGTATTGGGCTTGGCTTCCTCCTGCAGTTTAAAACCCAAGGGATACAGCAAATTGACTTCTGTGCCCACAAGATCTGCCCTAAACTTCCAGGGTGCGTAGTCCACCATAATGTCTTTGACATTACGTGGATCATATTTGATCTTGACCTGATACCGTTTTTGCATCAAGGCAAGCACTTTTTCCAGGGGTTGCTTAAATTTATGCTCATAATTGAGTAAGCTGTCCTGCCCCTTGACAACAAGCGAAACCACAAACAGACATGCGGTGAAAACAAGCTTAATCTTCTTCTTTGACATATGCATTAGGGTCTGGTTTTTTATATCTTTTTTTTGTTGGCCAGATGCCATCCTCAATCGGGATTAATTTCACTTTCTTCGGATCTACGACGACATGTTTCATTTTCTTTCTACGCCAGGTGTAGCCAAAATGCAATAGCCCATCTTTGGTTTGAATCACTGCGGGATAAGAATACTGACTGATTGGCGAATCCTCAAGTATAAGTGCGGCCTGCCACTGCTTGCCATCTTTGGAAAAAGCAACATTCAATGGTGTACGTGCCCCTTTGGCTAAGTTACCTTCCGGAAGCACGTGGTTATACACCAACACATGCCGTCCGTCTTTTAGCGTTACGGCATCCGTCCCCGAATTATTATTTGGGAGCGTCGTTTTTTCCAGTGGGGTCCAATGTTCGCCCCAGTCCTTAGACCAAGATGTTACGACCGCACGGTTGCGTGTGCGCGCCAATATTTGCAATCGACCATTTCCGTGGTCAAGTATGCTCGGTTGTATGGCATCCAGATTATCTGCACCACGGGCGATAGGGCCTATTTTACGCCAGGTCTTACCTAAATCCGAACTCGCCTCAAAATGTACATTCCAGCCATTTCCTTCTGTACTGGAAGGACTCAGCAAGGTGCCATTTTGCAAAAGAACAGGCTTATTTTTCACCGGTCCAATAAAGCCCTCGGGCAACTTCTCGGCAGCAGACCAAGTCTTACCGCCATCTTTGGAACGTTTGAGCATCCCCCACCATTCCGATGGCTTCGGTCCAATTTTATAGAATAACAAGAGATCTCCGTTGGGTATTTGATATAAAACTGGGTTCCAGGTCGGCAAGCGCTTCCCATCCGGTTGTATACCATCTGCGGCTGACGCAGGAGCCGTCCAGTGTCCATTTTCGTATCTACTCACATAGATTTCCACATCGGGGTGACGTTCTTTCGTTCCACCAAAAAAGGCATAAACCAAACCTTGATCGGTCTCTGCCATTGTAGCGGAATGACAGGAAGGGAAAGATGCCGTATCATAAATAAACTCATCTTTTATGACCCCTTTTTGCCATTCTTTTAATGTCGGATTTTGTCCGTAAGAACACAAGGAATATAAAAACAATAGGGCTGTTGCTAATTTAATCTTTATCTTCATAAATGTATTTTTAATATTATACATGTATACTAAATACTGCTTATAGTTTAATTTTGAATTGGTAATCTCCAGATCCAATAGCGAACCAAGTGCCTGATTTTTCCTGTCGTAGAATCTGAATATCTTTCTCGTTTTTTAATTTTCGATTGCTTTCCAGGATAGATGACAGTACCGTTGTGGGCAGATAGATCTCTGCTTTGGTATTGGCCGGAATAGAAATCTTCCATTCAAAAGTCGATTTGCTTTTGCTCCAATTGGATTGAATGGTTCCATAAACACTTTTGTAGCTCGCGTCCACATGATCGAACCCTGCTACGACCTGCGGTTTCATGACAACAGTCTGAAAGGCATGCTCCTTTGATTTGATACCCGCCAGATCCTCATAGAGCCATACCAAGAGATCGCCCAACATCATCACATGATTTTGTGAATTCATCTTGGGATGGGCAGTATTCCCATTCCACAACTCCCAAATTGTTGTGGCCCCATTTTCGACCATGTAACCCCAGGAAGGATAGGTCTTATTGGTTGCAATTTTATAGGCAAGATCCACACGACCTATTTTGGTCAGCGTGCGCATAATCCATTGTGTCCCGATAAGTCCTGTACTCAGGTGCCCCTGATTTTCTTTTTCGACAATCTCAACGATCCGATTACTGAGCTTTTCTCTATTCGCATCCTCTACCAATCCCAAAGACATTGGTAGTAGGTTATCGGTCAATGAATTGCTACCATAATAGCCTGCATCGTGATAGAACGCGGTATCAAATTCTACTCTCATCTTCGCTGCACGATCCAAAAAGTTAGCTTGATCCTGTCCGTTGCCGACGAGGACACTAAATCGGCTCATCATTTGTAGCAAATGATAGTAATAGGAAGTTGCGATCAATGCACTTGGATATTTTTTATCGGCAATCTTTCCTCTTCCGGCTTCAATGGTTACCGGTGGGAAGCACCAATCACCATAACTATCCTTGGTAATAATACCATCCGTTCCTGTATAACGTAACTGCATATAATCCATCCATTTTTTCATGGCCGGATAATGTTTTTCCAAAATGCGCAGATCGCCAGTCTGCTGATAGAGCATATCGGCGATAAATAGGTATGTTCCTGGCCAGCTGATATTATCACTATAGTAGCACCAGAAGGCTGGTGCAACATCCGGTAACGCGCCATCCTCCTTTTGGGACAGCCGAATATCTTCGAGCCATTTAGTATAAAAATTGGCGTTATCAAAGAGGAAGTTCTCACCGTATGCACTGACTGGACGGTCACCCAACCAAGGCTGACGCTCATTGCGTTGTGGGCAATCTACCGGTATACCTTTGTAGTTTGAGGCGATCCCCCACCATGCATTTTGATGGATCCGATTGATGAGTGTGTTGGAAGACACAAAGGTTCCCGTATTGGGTATATCGTCGTAGACAAAGCGGCCAACAAAATTATTTTTTGAAGCTATGCCCGGATAGCCGCTGACTTCCACATAACGAAATCCATGGTAAGTAAATCGCGGTTCCCAGGTTTCCTTTCCGCCACCTTTTAATATATAATGATCCGTTGCTTTGGCATCGCGCAGATTTGTTGTAAATAGTTCGCCATCTTCTGTCAAAGATTCTGCAAAACGGAGTGTCACTGCTGTTCCACGCCTACCGGACACCGTCATCTTTACCCAACCCGAGAAATTCTGTCCGAAATCGAGGATGTATTTTCCTTCAGACTTTTTGACAATCGAAACTGGTGCAATATCTTGCATCACCTTCATACCTTCCGACTGCGCTTCATAATTGCCACCGGGCTCCTGCACAAAAGCAGCCTTTAGCCATGTTTTATCGTCATAATCTGGATTTGCCCATCCCGTTAGCTCCTTTCTGGCATCATAATCCTCACCATCATATTCGTTATTTGCCGTTATGGGTCCTTCGGTCGTTCCTTTCCACGAATCATCGGTCTTAATGATCTCAGTTGATCCATCCGTATAAGTCAGCATAAGCTGCATTTGCATTTTTGGATAACCAAAAGTTTTTATTTTATAAGGTTTTGCTTGACGCATGGCATAGAACCGTCCATTTCCCAAGATCACTCCGATCGCATGCTTACCTGCTGAGAGGGATTTTGTTACATCCAAAACATTATACTTGATGTTCTTTGTATAATCCGTAGGCACTGGAGCCAGCACTTGATCGCCCATCTTCTTGCCGTCAATATATAATTCATAAAGTCCTAGCCCCATCACATAGGCTGTAGCCTGCTTAATCTGCTTGGTTGTTGTAAATTCCTTTCTGAAATAACGGGCAGCCAATTGCCCGGTCTGTTCATTGTCTGATGGGAAATACTGATCAAAACCAATCCAGCGTCCTGTCCAATCTTTGTAATGCAGCAGCCCCATAGTCCAACCAGCCGGCTCAGACCAGCTACTTTCACCCTTATTCGTATACACTTTTACTTTCCAGAACACTTCCATGCGGCTCTGCAGAGCTCTGCCTGCATAAATAACATACGTGGAATTATTCGAAACCTGTTTCCCAGAATCCCAAAAATCGCCGATATTCTGATCCAGTTTTTCTTGTGAGGAAGCGACAAGTACCTGATAGGCTTCTTGTCGGATAGACCGCTCACTGCCCTGCAATTGCCAGCTCAGTCTTGGAGCAATGACATCTATACCGATCGGATTCGAACGTAATTCAGTCCGCAGGTTTGCAACAGTGATCTGCGCTGTAGCCTGATGCCACAAGATCGACAAGAACATGGATAAAAAGGATGCAAGAGTATTAGCTTTCATTAGTTTTCAAAATCAAAATAAAGTACCATATGCAAAGCCCGAGCTGGCTCCTTCTCAAAATCATAGTAGACATGCTTCATACCCATCGGCCCGGTCATTTCTGGCTTTTGTGTTTTCGTGCCGATGGCTGAAATACCATTCATAAAAGAAATATCGCCTTTCGGAAAAGTAGGTTCCATGTTTTTCCATTCGGTATCTTGCTGTTCTTTTGGCGTATATAAACGCAAAAACACATCCTCCCGATCGGTAAACACGCGGAAACTTTGATCCTTTCCGATAAATTTGGTCCAGTACATATTGGCATGGTACCCTTTAAATTCGGGATATTCGAATGGCGATTCGCCCGTTGCCGTGTTATTGTACTTCTTTTTCCACACGCCAAACTGATTCCCTTTCATCCGGTTTTTCCAAACCCGATAAGGGCCCATTCCCCGATACTCAACACCTTCGATTTGATCTTCTGGAAAATCGAAATTCACCCCAACAAAACGTGTAAAATAACTTTCAGGAAAATATTGAACATGCATCTTCAACTGTCCCGAAGCAAGGATTTCCCAACGCAAGGTATTGTAACTCTCTTTTTTATCAAAAGTAGATGCGATAATCACCTTTCCATCCTCACGGTCCAATTTGAAATTCTTATAATTTGTCGCCGCTTCCTGCAAAACAGGTCCGTTTTTGAAAGGAATTACTCCTTTGGCATTTTGAACCTGCTCCAGCAATCCGCTTGTCTTATTGATTTGATAGCTAATGCCATTCGCTTTCACCAGATAGGCATTCGCGGTCTCCTGTACGGCAATATCCCCTGTTCCATTTGGTTTCAGGAGGCTACTTGCCACCTGATTCGGCAATATAATCGGAAAGCTCCAGGTAAAGAGTTCCTGTTGATGCACATCTTTTGCGGTAATATATAAGACATCAAAGTCCTCCCAACCTGTAGGGAAATCAACTTTTAAAATCCCTTTATCACCGGGGCGGATATTGGGAGCGACAATCGTTCCTTTTTTTGTTTCCTTAACCTCATCATAACCGCCCAACTTTTTGAGTTCGTACGAAAAGGTACACTGGTTAACATTGGTAAATGCGTATCTATTTTCAATATGGAATGCCCCATCAAATCCCTTGGTCATTTCCCGCTTTTCAAAGAAGATAGGACTCCATACCTCTTTTATCGTAAAGAAGCTTCCTTCTTTTTCGCCATGTGGGCCAATAATACCATCCGGACCACGATTTCCATCAGTATCTATAATACCGCCTTTATCCGTCCTGACGATTCCCTGATCACGAAAATCCCAAAGAAAACCACCTGCAGCAAGGGGATTGGCAAGCATCGCATTCCAATAATCATCTAATCCGGCACCATGCCCGCCATCGTACATACCGTGCAAAAACTCTGTCGGCATAATGATATTGTGCCCATGATCATAGGTACCAATACCATAGTTATATTCCCGGTAATGAGTTGTTTCAAAACCATCATGTATGGCCCAAGGATAAATCACAGGGCGTTTTTGAATATCCTCCTCTGCGAAGATGGGATCGAGATCCGTATTATGCCCACCTTCATTCCCATTTGCCCAAAAAACAACGGATGGATTATTTTCGGATACGACCATCATCTCCCGCAATAATTTGGTACCAACTTCCTTATCGTAGTGTCCGTGCCAGCCCGCTATCTCGTTCATGACATATAACCCCAATGAATCACAGACAGCCAGAAAATGATTGTCTGGTGGATAATGGGCCATCCGGACAGCGTTCATATTCATTTCCTTCATGATCTTCACATCGGCAATGCTAACTTCTTTACTCGTCGTCCGTCCGGATTCCGGAACGAACGCATGCCGATTGACACCTTTTAATCGGACCTTTATGCCATTGACATAAACGCCATCACGTTCTTTGACTTCTATAGTCCGAAAACCAAATTTTTGCTCCAGCTGGTGCTGTACCTTACCATTTTTCGACAAGGTAAATTGCGCTGTATATAAGTTCGGAAATTCGGCAGACCATAATTGCGGAGCTGAAAATTGTCCCTCGAGCCAATTGTTTTTGTCTGACAGCTTTGCTTTCAGCTGTTTGCCAAATTTCTTTCCTTTTGCATCAAGCAGTTGAACCATAATTTCGTCCGCTTCTCCCGCTGTCGCTATTTTTGCCCGGAATGTACCATTGGCCTTTGCGTCCAATGAAACACGTTCAATATGATGCTGGGGCAGGGCCTCCAAATAGACCGGTCTAAAAATGCCGCCGAAAATCCAGAAGTCACCTTCCCGTTCCGCCGCATTCACCGACTTGTTTGCCGAATGCTTAGCAACATTGACCTCCAATAGATTTTCTTCGCCAAATTTCAATAGCTTCGTAATATCGTATTTGAAAACATAATATGATCCTTGATGGATAGCGCCGGCCAGCTTACCATTGATCTTGACTTCGGTATCGGTCATCGAACCTTCAAAAACAATCCGAACCTGCTTATTTTTCCAGTCATCGGATACCTTAAAGCTATATTTATAGTGACCGACCTCTTTGCCTTTATCAGCCTCTTTATTGAACCCGTAATTATATTTTCCGAAGCCTTGTTGTTCCCAGTTGGAGGGAACTGGTATTTTCGTCCATTTCCCAGCATTCAAGCCTTCGGTCACATAAAAATCCCATAACACACCATCATCCTTTCCTGTTCCAGAGAGGTACTGGCTCGCTGTTTTTTGGGCAGATACCTGCAATCCCATAGTCCCAAAAAAAAGTAAGGATAACGCTATTTTTGTTTTCAAGTTCATGATCGCTAAAGACTATTTCAATTTAATATGTTGTAGTGGATTATTTGTTCTAAAAGGTGCCGCGGGCAAACCTGCAGCATTCACCAGATTAGGCTGGGCAGCTTCGTCCCATCCGAACCGGACCTGATGGACCTGTTGTACCTGTTCACTTTCAAGTACGACTGTCTGTCCGTTGATAGCAGCCTGTGCTGGATAAAAGATGCCATCCTCACCCGCAACTTCAAATGATGTTAAGGGCTTGCCGTCTACGGACTTTAATCCGGCAGCATGTTTCAATTTTACCCTTGCTTGTTTGCCTTGATATTTTACGGCCGCTAGTTCAGGGCCATCGGCTACAATATTTTTATGATAGACATATTTTAAAGCCTTAAGGGCATGACGACGACCGATTTCCCATTTATAACTTGGATGGAGATCGTGTGGATCATCGACCAAATCTGTCGTAATGATACGTGCTGTATGCGGCAATTGTAAAACCAGATCTTGGGCTTCCCGAAATTCTGGTAACACTGTTCTCGGCATACGGACATGGCCTTTTTCGTCCAGAGAATAATAAAAAGGTGCGATCTCGGTAAAATAAAACGGTAATTTGGGATTCTCCCAAAGAGTCCGCCAATTTTCGATCAGCGCCTTCATTTTATAGCTATAACTAATATTCTCTTTTAGAAAGGTATTGGATTCACCCTGGTACCAAATAAATCCTTTTAAGGTATAAGGCGCTAATGGTGCAATCATCGTATGAAAGAATTTACCGGGATCGCCTTCTTTCTTTTTATCTTTCAGATAAGGTGAACTTGTCCAATATTCTTCGGAGAACCAGGGCTCGATTCTGCTGCCGCTCACAGCTGATGAAATAATGCCTACAGGAACACCTAATTCTTGCTGTAGGGTTTTCCCGAAGAAATAGGCCGGTGCAGAAAATTGACGCAGTGCCGAATCCCGGGCTACAGCCCAGCCCTCATATTGGCCATCCGGCTTGGCCAGAAATTTTCGGCGTACTAAAAAAATTCGGATATTGGGATTGTTTGCTTCGGAAACTTCGTTTTTAGGGAAACAGGTACCTCTCAACGGAGCTTTAACTTTCTCAATTTTACGCATTTGGTATTCCATATTCGATTGGCCCGAGCACAACCATACTTCACCGACCAAAACATCTTTAAGTTCGATCGTATTGTTTCCCCTGATGGTCAACGTCTGTCCAACCGCAGTAGCCGGCATGGCTTTTAGTTCAATTTTCCAACGACCATTTTGATCGGCTTCTGTCGTCTTCAACTGGTTTTGAAAAGCTACGCTTACCTGCTCGCCAGGGCTCGCTGAACCAAAAATGGCGACCGGTTGGTTGCGTTGCAAAACCATGTGATTCGCAAAAATATTCGGCAATATGACATTCGCCCTTGCCGAAAAACCGGCTACCAATAAAGCAATATGTACAATAAACTGTCTCATTTATTTTACCTTTTCCGCTTTCAGCGAAGTAATCTGATAAATGGCTTCTTTGATCGAAGCACCTGCATTTTCAACATCAAAATCTTGGTCTGTTTCCGTATCCGCATTGGGAAATCTTCTGACATCGCCCGTACGGAACGACACCTTGCTCACGTTGCTTACCGGTTGGAAAAATAACTTTGTCCCTTTATCTTCTCCATTGATGGCAACTTGATAAGAGCGGGTGCTCACATCGAAAGTCAACGCAAAATGATACATCTTTCCCATCTCATATTTCGTCAACGATGCATTTCGGTACCCGGCTTTATTTTTAATAATTCCGTCTTTGTCCATGATAATTCTCGCAGCTGCTAAGCCACTATCATTCACCAACTCAATCTGTAAAGAGCCATGATCATTTTGCTGTGGCGTCACCGTAAATTCAATGGTCCCTTTTTGGGCCGATTGAATGACGCGATCTGCCTTTGCATAGTCGAAAGGATCTTTATCTCGCAAAACCAACGCTGTACCTTCGACCTTGGCAGTTGCCCACAGCGGACTATAAATATTCCAGTTGTTATAGGCTTGTCCTGCATTTTTCGCAAAATCGTCGTTCACGGCCTCATCTACAGTAGACTTGATCGGAACAGGTACAACTGCAGTCCAAATATCTTCTTTGTTCATACTATACGTCAACCACATGTTACGATCGGGAACCATGCCATTTCCTTCGACGATACCACGGACATATTGCGGTCCATAAGACTTATAGTTACCGCCATAACGCATTGTAGTGATCTCCCCGTTAACCAATAACAAATCCGTGTAATTCAATCCATCATTACTGGTCGATACGGCCAAGGGCCATCTGAATTCTGATGGATTATACACTGTTGCGTAACGGCCATCCGAAGTTTTCTGTCCCCAGATTTTCGCATTGCTGTTCACAAACCCGGGCGCACGCAAAGGTGAATATTGCCAGGTTTTTCCATTGTCCTTGCTCATCGATGTCAATGCATGCTTCCATAAACCGACGACCCTTCCATCATTGAGATGATAAAAGGAAAATGCTTTTACCGGACGTTGCAAAGGAATTAACAGATCGTTTCGGTCGGACTCTTCCACCCATTGCTGCATCATAAGTGGTGTGCCGAGCAACTCGTCACAAGCTTGTACAAAGGCCTTGTCTTTGCTCTTTTTATAAAAGGGATATTTGGCACCCTTCTCATCAAATGAGGCATTGAAGTGAATAAAATAAATAGGTCCGAAGCTACCATCTTTGTGAATTTCTCGGACTACACGCCCAAGACCATTTCCATCATTTGGATCGTCCTTGGCATCCAGTGCTACACCGTAATATGCGAGCGTCAGCAGTTTATCATTCTTTGCATGATAAAAGCCCATACGTTGGTGCATGATTGCATATAAATTTTTCCCAGCCTTATCCGTACGTCCTGGCTTGGTAAAACCTTCCGGAACGAGATAAGTCGGGAATAAATCCGTTGGATTAGACCAATTGCGGCCATCTTTTGACGTCAGCAACAAGGTCTTTCCTTCCGCGATATGCTCACCAATAGGGTTGCTCAGAAACTGTAAATAATAAGTATCAATCCAATAGGCTAAAAAAGGCTGATGGTTATACGTAAAGTTGTGTCCGCCTGCTAATTCAGGGAATTCTCTGTTTGCTCGAAATACCTGGATATTGTGCGTACCCACAGCAGGTGTCAGCTGACCGTGGTGATAGTCTACATTGGATAATGTCTTTCCTATATACTTTACTGTATCTTGTTGTGCTACCGCCTGGTTCATAACAGAAGACAGCGATAGCCCCACTAATACTAATTTGATACACATACTATTTCTTTTTGGCTTCAACCCGAAGCAAATTTTTTAAATCTTTATTGGATGCTTTGAAGATCGTTCCATGTTTATGCCCTTCTGGAACGGAAATCTTGTCGTTGATTTTTTCGAAGACCTTAAAATCTTTGGTGGACACAGCCTCATAGCTTTTGCTACCATATGAATCGAAATAGATTAACCATTGATCCTTGACTTTAAGCACCGCAGGTCCCTCACTTAAATACGGCGAGAAAGGCTCAGAGATCTGCTGAAATGGCCCCAACGGATTTTTCGCAAAGGCCACCTTTAGATTTCGATTGGGCCGCGTATTATCCTTTAATACAAGCACATAATCCTTTTGCTCTTTTTTGACAATGACCGCATCAATGATACTAAAGCCCGGATCGCTAAATAATTTCGTCTCCGTAAAGGATTTAAAATCCTTTGTTGTCGTATAGTACATGCGGTGATTGTTTTTCTCTTCTTCTACGCCTTTTGCAAAACGATAAGGAATGGTGGAAGCCCAAATAATAATAAACCGGTCTTCTATATCATCATAAAATAACTCTGGCGCCCAAACATTGACGGTGGTTGCCTCTTGTTGCATCACTGGAACGATCTGTTGATTTTCCCAATGGATCAAGTCTTTTGAACGTGCATAGCCGATTCCTTCATTTCCCTGCCACCCAATGGTCCATACCAGATGATAAATTCCTTGTTTATCCCGGATCATCGACGGATCGCGCATGATTTTCTGTTTTCCTAATTCTGGTTTTAAATAAACCCCATTAATTGCATTCCAATGGTAGCCATCTTTGCTATACAGATAGCGCAAACCTTCATTGGCGGGTTCGTGGAACGAGGTAAATAGGTAAACATCCCGCTGACAGGAAGCCAAGATCGATGCCACACTAAATAAAATAAACAATTTGACCGGATTCTTCATTAAATGCTATCTAAGATCAATACCCAGTCGTTTCCGTCCTTTTGTCCTCCCGCAGGCACAAAAGTTTGTACACCTTTATTTTCCAACTCCCCGATCACTTTGGTCGACCCATTTCGGGGATCAAACCAGGACGCTTTTACTTTGTCCCCATTGATTTTTCCCATATTAATTTTCATTTCCCTCCCGTTGTAATTGTAGATAAATGCATAGTCCGATGTTCTTGTTGCGAGTAAGCGATTGTATTTCTCGCCATTATCCGCAATTAAAGACTGATCTGGAACACGATCAAAGTAATTGTCTTTGGAAAGCATAAGTTCTTTTAAGTACTTCATCTGAGCAGCACCAGGTGCATTGATAGCCGAACTCCATACTTCATCCGAACCATAGGCCGAGGTAGAGTCTTGCTTTCCATGCATCTGCATAACCGAGTTCTGTCCGTAGGTATACCCAAATGCGCCCGCAAATACAGACCAATAACCGTATCTTCTGACGTCAGCATCTTTCCAGCGCGGTTGGGTGATATCGTGTAATCCCTGTGGGATGCCTTCATAAGAAGGTTCCCCGTCGATCGTTGGTTTAATGGGTTTTATATCCCAGTCGGCTGCCATAAACTTCCAGTTATCCTCGCCATAATGTTTCTGTTCATTCGCGGAAGTGTCCTGAGCGTAGGTACGGTGTCCAGATTGCACCATATTGAAATCCAGCCAGGGTCTATCGTGAAACCAATCCGAAGAAGCCGTTCGTCCTCTAGGATGAAAAGTCATTAAATGCGTATGATCGATGGATTTTATTGTTTGCCCAATTTTCTCCCACACTTCCATCTTATCTGATCCTTTGATGTCTCCACCATTTAACCAAATGATATTTGGGCGATCTTTCCAACGCTCCGCAAGAAATGTGGCGTACTTTCCTGCCTGCTCTACCGATACTTTTCCTTCCTTCACTGGTGACCCCCAAATCGGGACCAAAGCAACATAGAGTCCCTTTTCGGCAGCTTTATCAAGGATGTAATCGATATGGTCCCAATAATCGTATTCCAACGCATTATCCGGATTGTTCCCTTCGGTCACCAGCGGTCTGGAAATATCTTTGTTGACCACCGAAGAGTCCCCATAACTATTTACAGAAGGAACGGTATGCAGCACCATGGCCTGAATGACATTGAAACCTTTTTGTTTTCGATCTTCTAGGTATTGATCAGCTTCAGAACGGTTTAGTTTATTAAATAATAACCAGCCTGTATCGCCCAACCAAAAGAAGGGCTCTCCATCTTCTGTCATCATGTACCTACCATTTTCCGATATCTTCAATAGTGACAGGTGCTTCGTCTCTTTATTGGATGCACACGAAAAGAGTGCTCCTGCAATTGCAAATAATATAAGTTTCTTACGAATAGACATATTTTTATTTCTTATTTAGCCAAATTATTTCTGGCTCTTTTGTATAATTGCTCAAATGAATATGCTTCCCGAGATTGATCTTCTCTATTTTGATGATCGTTCCGTTTTTCGGATTAATGCGTGTCATTTCAAAACCGCCTTTATAATCGGATAGATCAATATCTTCTGCATCGGATTTTTCCTTATAAATGATCAGACCTTGGCTACCTTTTAGCAACCAGGCGCCATTGATTTCTGTTGCTTTCATCGCTGATGCTGCACGGTAGAAATCGTTGTTTCCTATCTTAGGTAAGTTTGCCATAGAACCACCGGCCATAAAGGAGGCCCATGCCATCGTTGGGTAGTTGTCCGCAAAGTATAATACTGCTTTATCTGGATATCTTGTACGGTATTCGGATACGGCCTTATAAACAGCCTCCATCGATGTTTTCTTTGGTTTCAACAAGCGTGCATGTTGACGCGGTGCCAGATTTTGCCCTCCTTGTGGCGCATAGGTCTTTCCGTCGGCTTGGTAGTGCCAGTAGCGGATATCAATGACCTGGATTTCTTTGGCACGTTCGGTATCCGCCAAAATAGCATCCTGTACGTCTTTCGTAGCACTTAAACCAATCATTGGATTTTTACCCGTCTCAGCCTTCCATTCTTTGATCACATCAATCCAAAACTGAACGAAATGCAACGGTCCGGTATATTCGGCGCTAATCATCTGAATAACGCCCGAGTTGTCTTTAAAATTATTTAAACATTGACGGATGTATGCGCGGTGTAATGAACGACGAACAGGGTTATCGATATCGTAGAACTGTTCGGCCATGAAAATTCGTTTATTACCCGCATAAGGAACCGGTTCTGGAAATCCGACATTATTGATATTATTAGCTGCACGCCATGGGAAGTCCGCGTAATGTGCACCAGCTTCGATAATATTATGTTGAAAATAATTTTGATGCAGCAATACCAAACCTTTTTGGTCTGCTAGATCTGCATATTGTTTCAAGCGTGCCCAGTAAAATTTGTTGTACTTTGTTAAATCATACTTAGACAAGCCGTCATAAGCTAAGCCCTGGCCACTACGCGCAAATGGCAGTTCATAAAACGGAGGCCACACCTCCCCATTGATCCGACGAATACGCTCGTGGTCATCACGTCTCCGATCGTACCAAAGTCCGTAATTGTGATCAATGGCGATAATATTATCTTTTTTTAATGAATCCGTCATCTCTTCAAGATCGTCCGTCAACCCCGCGCCAACCTCTCCAGGCACATAGCGCGTGATATGTGGTTTAGCTTTTTCAGCACCATGCGGTCGAGCGCTGCCACTCCACCAGGGAACATCCGATTTGGCTCCTACGAGTATTTCATCACCACGTACCAACCAACCGTTTTCGACACGCATATCGGCTTGTTTTTTTGCTGGAGTAGTCTCTTTATAGCCGATTTGATCGATGGTTTTTACATTTGCGGTCGTATTTAAGGGATAACGATCACCGGCTTCTGCAATAAAGTCAACCAGTTTCGTCATTGGATTTTCAGACTGACGTGTCAGCTCCATGGCAACACTGGCAGGAGGGCTACTGGATGCTTCGGTCAGCACTGGCAACAGTACTGCGCGTTCATCAGCCGCTAGGCCAATTCTTTCCCGTAACTGGGCATAATACAAGCTTTTGGGTTTAATATATTCATTCGATTGCTCCCAATAGCCATTCCCTTGAAATTGGGACCAGATACCAAAAGCCCAGTTTTGCGCCGTCGGCGGTTGGTAACATTCCACAAGTCCAGCTGTTGATTGCCAAAATACTGAGTTTGCAGCCGACCAACCTGCCCCTTGCCCATCTTGGCCTCTGTTTTTATAGCTTAGTGCCTGTGCATCAATATCTGCATTATCAAAAAGAACTCCCGACGCCCAACTGCCTATTCCGCCACTAAAGCTAAACGGCTCTACAGCCTGACATTGGACAAAAGCATTTGGACCTGCTGCCAGGTAGCCTACAGCGAAGTCATGATAGCCGTACTCAGAATAAAGCCTTTGAAACAAGGTTTGTTGCCCTTTTGTAAAAAAAGTATATCTTCGTTGTCCACCAATTTCTGAAACCGGGTCCCGGGAAATACAATCCTCAACAGTTAATTTTTGGGTACTTGCTAAAGCGTAAACGGCTGATCCTGCGAAATGCTGGAACTGCATGCGACGCACCCATACATTTTCCGCATTTTCAATAGTAATCGCCATCCAGCGATGGTCTTCGTCTTTCGGGTTATTCGCATCGAAAGCAGATTTAAGTGTGATATTTTCTATACCGACATTTTCGATTCTTCCTTTCCAATTATATTGCTCAACAGTCGCTTGGCCATAGCGTCTGTCCAATGCTGTTGTGATTGGTGCATCAATCTCGATACCATTACCTTTCACTGCGACAATCGTTCTATCCCAAGTAACATCGCGTTGCCCGGGTTTCCAACCTAGCGAAGTAATGCCACCACCAAAATGATCAGTACCCAGCTGATTAATCCAATCTTGCGTGGAAGGTCTTGTAATCCTAATTTTATCGCCAGCTTTATAGGAAGCTGCATGATCAATATCCAATACCCGCGCGTTGACAGGGACGTAAGTACTTGTTACGTTTGTCTTTTTTGCAAACGTGATATCGTCTTTTCCGAGAATACGGATGAGTGTTTCTCTTGTTGTTCCTTCACCAATGATGACAGTTCCATTTGTTGTGAAACCACTACCACGCAGAATAACACCTGAGGCACTTATTTTAAGAGAACCGGAAACAGAATAAACTCCCGCTTGTAAAAGCACCACTCCTCGTAACCCATCTTTACCCAACGGTAGCATTGACACATAGTTGATAGCAGCTTGAATACGCTGTGTAGCATCACCTGTTTTTAGAGGAACAACCACGGCAATCTGTCCGGTAGGAATAGCTTCGTTGCCCCCTTTATAACCCGCGTAAGAAAAATCAGGGATCTGATTTCCTAAGGAATCTGCATGGTACACAAATTTGCCCTCATCCCATACCAGAGGACTATATGCCTTCATTTTTTGTGCATGTGCAAAATAAGCAATGCAGGTGAAAGCATATAATGCGATACAAGAAAAGAGCGAACTTCTTTTTATCATGATTATTTTTTATTTTTTGGCACGACGGCATCTATTGCAACCACCCCATTTAAATAATTCTCAATATTGGCGTAGCCGTTTTTCGCTATCTTTCTAGAATCACTTGGATCATTTGGATTCAACCCCATACTTTTTTCTACATTATCTGGAATGCCATCGTTGTCCGAATCTTGGTAAGGCATCCCCTGATAAGTCGGATATCCGCCTACTTGTGCAATATGGGATATAATCCCTTGTTTGTAGGAGTCTTCTGGAAGGCGTCGTTTAACATATGCAGACACAAATCCATGTTGGGCTTTTGTTGTATCATAATACACTTTATTCTCTGACACTTGCCTAATAATCCGTTGATCAACAGCGTCCTGTTTTGGTAGAAATGCACCTACATTTTCAAGAACATAGTTGTAAGCATCCTGAGCAGATAGTGTGGTAACAGGAACCATTGGAAACGCCTTATCCACACGGATTTCTTTTTCACGATCACCAACATTCGGTAGATCTTCAATCTGGATGCCTCCGGCCCAGTTATTTTTAGTGACCTCTGGGAAACCTTCTACCACATTTCCATGTGCATATACTTTCCCATACTGATCTTTAAAGGCTTTATCTCTTCCAGATTCTGGCTTTAAGATACGGTACGCAATTGGCCTATCTTTGGGTGTAATTGGCCCCGGCTTATAGTAATTATTGATAAAGTTGAATAAGGATTTATTATCTCCGCCATCAGCACTTCTATTCCACCAGTTCCAAATCACATTATTAACAAATCCAAAGTCACCATACATTCCTATGGAAGGATTCCGACTGATATTTGATGCCCATAGGTTACGCATAAAGGTACTGTTTAGACCACCTATTGTACTTCCGAAAGCGTGGTTGTACGCATCTAATGCTTCAGAAAAAATAGAATTTTGGATCGTAATATTGACAGTAGGTAATTTGAGATTTTTACCTTCACGGTCGTATACATGTCGATAGATAGACATATTTTCATCCAAACCCCAGCTTGCGGATACGTGGTCAATTATAATATTGCCAACCACATTACCTCCTACAGCATCATCACGTCTCGTTACATCGGTTTCACCGCGGCGGAAACGTAAAAACCTTAAAATGACATCGTGCGTATCAATCAGAAAAGATTCTCCGGCCACACATACCCCATCCCCTGGCGCTGTCTGTCCGGCAATCGTAATATAAGGCGCTCTGACAACAATTGGTTTTTCAAGTTGAATAATACCAGCAACATTAAATACAACGATACGGGAACCACCGGCCTCACAGGCTTCTCTCAATGTTCCAGGACCAGTGTCCGCAAGACTAGTCACGACAAAAACTTTTCCTTCCCGTCCACCAGCGGTATAAGCGCCTCCACCTTCAGCACCAGGAAATGCTTTAATTTTTGCCTGCGGTAAGTCACTCGGTTTTGCAGCCCAAGGGATATAGGGCTTCCCTTCTTCCTTTATAATTTTTTGTGCTTCTGCCCAGACTTTTTCTGAGCGTATGATTTCTGCATTTTCCCGTTCTGTAGCCAATCTTTTCAGGGAATCTGGAATAACCGGATATTGGCCCAATGCCGCTATGGGGCTTATTAGCCCGAATAGCAACACAGTATTTCGATTCAGTAAAGATGTCATAGCTTTATTTAGCAGCTAATTTATTCAGATAGATTTCGATGTTCGCGTAACCTGATGCTGTAATCTTCGCTGAATCACTCGGATCATTTGGATTGAGCCCCATTTCTTTCTCAACTGTATCTGGAATACCATCATTGTCCGAATCTTTGTACGGTGTACCTTTATATACTGGATATCCGCCAACTTGAGATATGTCGGTAATAATACCAATTTTGTACGAATCCTTTGGTAATCTTCGATGTTCAAAATCTTTTTCCGGCAATTTCACATTGCTTAATAATTTGACTGGTTTACCATTTTTCACATCACCAACAACCCGTGTGTCGATAGGGTCTCTTTTAGGCAAGGTGGCTCCTGCATGTTCGAGAACAAAGCCATAAGTTTCCTTCGCAGTCATTACCGGGAAACTAGCATGTGGGAATGGTTCCTTAACGCTCATTGCAGCGAAATAAGGCTGAGCTTCAGCATAAGTCATCGCATCCCCTTTTTTATTTTCCAGTTGCACACCACCATCCCAGTTGTTAGCCGTTACTTTCTCGTTTCCTTCTACAATATTACCTTTGACATGCGCCCGGCCGAATACGACATAAGGCAATTTACTTCTACCCGATTCAGGCTTCAAAATGCGATAACTTACAGGCTGATTTAAAGGTGTCGCTGGTCCTGGTTTAAAGTAATTGTTAACAATGTTGTATGTCGCTTGATAGTCTCCACCATCAATTGATCGATGTACCCAATTGTACACAACATTGTTGTAGAAATTGAACAGACCATTCCACCCAATAGATGGGTTACGAGCCGCATTATTTGCCCAAAGATTGCGCATGAATGTACAGTTCTCACCACCTAAAGTACTACCAAATGCATGGTTCCATGTATCTAAAGCTTCAGAGAAAATAGAATTTTGGATGGTAATATTTACAGTACCACGTTTTTCTTCTGCTTTTCCAGTACTATCATTATACATGTGGCGGTACATGGACATATTTTCGTCCAAGCCCCAGCTTGCCGAAACGTGGTCGATCATAATATTTCCGACAGGATTACCACCGATGGCGTCATCCCGACGGCCAACGTAAGTTTCGCCCCGTCTAAATCTCATATGTCGGATCAGGACATCGTGTGTATTGATCCAAACAGATTCACCGGCCACACAGACACCATCACCTGGTGCAGATTGTCCGGCGATAGTCACATACGGCGCACGAATAATCAATGGCGTTTTTAGGCGGATGATACCAGAAACGTTAAATACGATAATGCGAGGACCACCTTTTTCACAGGCCTCCCGCAATGAACCAGGACCATTATCTTCTAAGCTAGTCACTACATATACCTGGCCGCCACGACCACCAAAAGTAAATTTACCACCACCTTCCGCTTCCGGGAAAGCCAAAATCTTAGCTTGTGGGAGATCGTCCGGTCGTCCCGCCCATGGAATATAAGGTTTACCTTGTTTTGCGTATTCTTCTATGACAGGTAAAGCTTTTTGCCATGCTTCGTCAGATTGCTGATATGCTTTTTTCATT
Organism: Sphingobacterium zeae; assembly: GCF_030818895.1. Taxonomy (NCBI): domain Bacteria; kingdom Pseudomonadati; phylum Bacteroidota; class Sphingobacteriia; order Sphingobacteriales; family Sphingobacteriaceae; genus Sphingobacterium; species Sphingobacterium zeae. The sequence continues at coordinate 933,807 of NZ_JAUTBA010000001.1, read as the reverse complement.
AGTTCATCTGTAGACTTCTTAACGTCTTCTGGTATTTTGGGATATTGACAAAAGGCAATGCATGTGAAAAGGCTCAACAAAGCTGTTAGCGTTATTTTATGTAACATGTTTATCTAGTTAGTAGGGTTTATAATTTCTATTTCAAATATATGTCAACTGTACATTTATCAAAAGCAATGTCTGTCACAATACGCATACATTGCTTTTAGATTCTGTATGTGGGAAACTATTTTAAAGGATCAAAAGTTCCTGCTCCATTCATGCTGTCCCAACCAGTAGTTTGTTGTAAATAAGGTGAAGTAGACAAGATTGTTTGATTTAATCCAAAGAAGTAATATTCCGTATACCATCTAAATTTCCAGGGGATATTTGTCGGATCTAAATCATCTTTTTCGGCAATTACAAAATAATTATCATACAGGTAATCGAGGTATTGATCCTGGTTAGCTATTCCAGCAGGATAAGTTGATGGTTGGCGTTCAACGACAGGAACACTTGAGCCATTTCGAACCAACGGATCTGAAGCACCGGTATAATCCATGCCATTGTTTTTCACTGTAATTAATAAGCCTGTTCTTCTTGTTCCATTTAATGGTTTTACACCAATACGTTGGGCGGTAGGTGAATCCTCTTCAAAAAGCTTCCAACGTCTAAGGTCATAAAATCGTTTACCTTCATACGCTAATTCTAATTTACGTTCATTAAGCACTGCGCCGAAAAGTTTATTTCGGTCTCCGCTGATACTACTTAAACCATAAGATCCATCCTTATTTTCCAAACCTGCACGTGCCCTGATATCAGTAATACCTTTCAAACCTTCCATCAATTTGTCCGCACCAATAGCGGATTCAGCTAAATTCAATAGCACTTCAGCAAAGCGCATTTCCATGTAGTCTGTACCACTTTGCTGAAATCCGGCTGCGGCATTTGATGTACCCGACGCTGCAGGATCAGATCCTTTACGCAAATAGATGCCACTTGCGTTCGAACCTCTTGTTTCCGTAGATACATACGCACCCTTATCATTTTTCCAATAGTAGGTCCATTGGCGATAATTTGTTCCATTTGCATAGGGAAATAAGGCCCCGTTATATACGAAAGTTTTTGAAAACCTCGGATCTCTGTTTTTATAAAATTTCTTGGAGTCGTATGGATAGGTAGAGGTTGGATCATCAATATTTTTACCATCCAGCATAGGAAATGCATCAAATATCTGCTTAGTTGGTGAAATCGATCCTGCACCGGAAAGCTCTCTAGGGCGAATTGCTTGCTCCCAACCATTATTCTTTACAGCAGTGGATGTTGCTGCCGCATTATTAAACCCATAAACAATTACTGCTTCAGGATTGTCTACTTCTTTCAAAAACATGTCTCCCCAGGCTTTACCATTAGCCTCTCCCCCAGTCCTAAACAACCCAAAGCCATTCTGTTCTAATAAGGTTTTGGCTTCAGTATTTGCGGAATATGCTGCCTCCCAACGATCTCGCGAATCGTTTGGATTAAATTGTGGGCTGGCATAAGTTAATAAAACCCGTCCTTTCAAAGCCGCTGCTGCGCCACTAGTAATCCGCCCCCAATTTCCAGCGTCCCACTTTCCTGGCAACAGACTTTTTGCTAAATCCAAATCCTTCACAATCTGGGCAATACACTCTGATGTAGCACTACGCGGAATAGAATTTGCTTCATTGTTACCTACAATTGGCACTTGCGGCTCTAATATTAAAGGAACACCGCCATACATCCTGACGAGTTGAAAATATTGAAAGGCGCGCCAAAAATAGAGCTGCCCCTTCATCTTATTACGGGTAGCCTCATCAATACCATAAAGATCGATTTTGCTTAGAAAAAGGTTAATTTCCTTCATTCGGGTCCACACGTTATTCGCAATGTTGGCGCCCATCCGTTGACCAAAATACTTATTTGCATGGTTATTGATAAAAGAAATGGCATTCCACTGTTTATTAAAATCAGTCTCGCCAGCTAATTCATCAGTTGTCTGCGTGAACACATTATTATAGGTACCGTTTTCCGCGGCGTCCATTGTAGCCACAAAAGACTGGGAATTATTTGCTGGCAAAAATAATCCGTAGACGTAATCCACATACGCCTGAGCCAATACCGGATCCTTAAAGACGTCATCGCCATTTACTGCTGTAAAGTCTTTTTTATCCTCCAAAAACTTGTCCTTACAGCTCTGATTTGTCAAAGCTAAACAAGCCAGCATCATCGTTAAAATCGTTAACTTTCTCATCGTAATCTTATAAAGTCAGGTTAATACCAAAAGAATATGTCCTCAAATTCGGATAGACATCCCAAGCCGATCCATTTCCATCTTTATAACTATATGGATTATAGATAGACATTGGATTCATTGCGCTTAAGTAAACTCTAGCGTTCGATACCCGCAAATACTGCGTCATTCTTTGAGGCAACTTATAGCCTATATTAAAGCTTGCCATCCGCATGCGAAAGGCCGAAACAGTCCAGAAACTGGAAGGCTGATTGTAAATACTGGACCATTGCGGATTCGGCATAGTACCGGTGGGATTTAAAACAGGATCATATACATTTCCCCAAATGTCAGGAAGATTGGTATACACACGAGAAATATCATTATTGAGCTTGTTACGCTCTGTGATCTCCGAATAACCTCCGAACGAACCTGTAATAACAGACTCTGCCGTAAATCCCTTATAACCGATTCTTAATGTAGTGCCTAATGTATAATGATTATCCTTACGTTTAGCCAACTGGATCAGGTCATTATCGTTAATGATACCATCAGGCCCTGCGAAAGTACCATCTGACTGAAGGGGCCCCCTCACGTCCCGATAATATAGCATTCCCGGTCTTAATTTATCGACAGACTGATCAAATACTTGTGTAATGTTATACTGACTTACATAGTTATCAATATCTGCTTGTGTCTTAAACATTCCTAAGTAATCGTATCCCCAAGCCCCAAGGTCAGAAGAGGCATTAGGTCTGGGTTTCCAAGGATATAACATATCAATATCATTGAAATTACCCTGAATGACCCTTCCATCGGACCAAGAAAAACGTGTACTAACGCCGTAGTTAAAATTATTAACTTTATCTTGCCAGCCTAATTCGAACTCTATTCCATAATTATTCTCTCTCCCAAAATTTTCTGCAGCAACTGATCCCCCAACTGTAATCGGAATATTACCTGTACGTTCGATCAATGCATCATGACCTTTGTAATAGAATCCTTCGATTGTGGCCGATAGACGGCTACGTAAAAAACGAGCATCAATACCAACATTATTTTTATACTCTGCACTCCAAGTAGCGTCGCGATTGGGGCTTTTCTCCATTTTCATACCAGTCGTCGCCCCGGCATTCCCGCCAAATACGGCACCTTTACCAGTCTGATAGCTATAGCGTTGTAGCCAACTCCACAATGGAATTTTATCGCTGCCCAATTTTCCATGCGAAAATCTCAATTTTAAGAAATCTACCCCATCAACTTTAAAGAACTCTTCTTCACTGATTACCCAACCTGCAGAGATGTTATAAAAATTCGCCCAATAGTTTTCTGGAGCAAATTTTGTAGATGCGTCCGAACGAAACAATACCTCTGCCAAATACTTTTCTCCAAACCGATAGTTGATACGACCGACATAACCTAGCGTGCCTGACTCGTAAGCGGCAGTACGTCCATCCACGGCTCCAAACGCTGTACCGAATTGTCCATTGGTGTTTGCAAGTGGATCGTCTTTCCAAACGTCTTCCTGTGAACTCTTTGCTTCTCCTTTTTCTATGGAGAACAGGCCTGAAAACGTGTGTTGTTTCCATTTCTTATCATATAGTGCAGTAAAATTCGCCTGATAATTATTACCATTCGCATTGGAAAAATAAACACGATTACCATTGCTGAAAGTTGCCGCAATGGGATTGGTACCGACGTCGTAAATATGTCTATTATCTCCACCATTGGTAAATGTATATGTTTGATATTTCGTTCCGATCTGCGTGCCACGGGAACTTGTAAAGTTTCTAGCATAAGATCCTCTAATGACCAAACCTTTTAACCACGGTGCCTGATATTCCCCACTTAGGTTAACGCCAAATTGTCTAGAATCTGAGGTTGCTAAATTATTTAACCGCTCTAACTCAAAGAAATGATAAGCAGATAAATCTCCTGATGTTCCGGGCAATCGTGCAGGGAGCCCATTTACATAAGCAGGAACATACGGAGCGGCCAATAATAAGTTCCTATAATCGTTATCATCATTTTCACCACCAATTTTATTAAAGGTTTTTTGTAAATCTCCCACGTTTCCAAAAACCTGTATCGCCGCCTTGAAATTACTGGCTACTTGAATATCGCTACCTGCTCTAAAGTTCCAACGGTCATAGTCTAAAGTGGATAGATTACCATTCTGTTTGTTATAAGCAACGTTCGCAAAATAGGTAGCTTTATCTGCTCCACCAGAAATATTTAAGGAATGTTTGGTCAAATAGCTGGATTTCCATGCATCATCCAACCAATTGTAAGAATGGTCTTTAAAATAATCCAATTCATCCTGTGAGAAAAATGCTTTTTCAAAACCAGGCCTTGAGGGATCGGTATTATTCCCGTTCGGTCCATTCATAATATTAAAGTACATCCCAAATTGATAGGCATTCATGACTTTTGTTCGATAGGCCTCATCATTGATGGCATAAGAACCGTTATAACTGATTCTTGGCGCACCGATCTTACCTCTTTTTGTTGTGATCAGAATGACACCATCGGCAGCACGTACCCCGTACACTGCGGCAGCACCATCCTTCAACACAGAGATACTTTCTATTTCAGAGGGATCCAAGTTATTGAATTGCGTTGCATCAGGTTGATTTTGTCCATTAACCTGAACTACTCCATCGATAACATACAATGGTTCAGAAGTCCCGCCATCTTTTCCGGCCGCCATACTTCTTCTTACACCTATGGTAGCTTTCGAGCCAGGTCTTGATACGCCCCCACTAACATTTACTCCCAAAAGTCGCCCCGCTAATCCAGCGGCCACGTTCGTCGTAGGCAAATCTTCTATCTCTTCCGCTTTTATTGCCACAACCGATCCTGTCAAATGTGCTTTTTTCTGTGTGGTATAACCAACCGTAACAACCTCATCGAGCTCCTGACTTTCAGCCTCCATGCGTATATTTAACACACTTTGGTTGCCAACCGGTATTTCTAATCTTTTATAGCCAACAAAATTGAGCACCAAAATTTCATTTCCAGCGGGCAAGTTTAGCCTAAACGTACCATCTGCATCCGTTGAAGTCGCAGTCTTTGATCCTTTAATGGATATCGTTACCCCTGCAAGCGGTTTTCCATTTTGATCAACCACCTTTCCTGTTATATTTTTAAAAAAAAGCAGATTGAGTTCACTTGGATTCGCACCATAAGAGAAGCATGGAATGGCCCCACCTGTCATTATTCCAATAGTGAGCAGCTTTGCCAACCGAATAGAAGATTTCCTTGGGAATATAAAGTAATTCATAATTTAGGTCCTTGTTTATTGGTTTGTTTTTTTGAGTCTCGCGGCCCACTTGTCACCTTCCTCTTTTAAATTATAGCCGTGAGACGCTAAATAGTTATTGATTTTGCCTTTGTATTTACCGAACCAGGCGTGTTTTTTTTCCGAAGATTCGGCCTGCATGGCAAAATCTCGAGCTTCATAAAGTAAACTGTCAATCATATGTACATCATCTTTTGAAAGACTAGGAATCATATCTTGATAGGCCTTCACGGTGTTCGGATAAACATGATAGGTCATGCCGTTTTTAACTGCTTCAACTTCTGCCGGTGTTAAAACTTGTTTTAACCGGGTTACGAAAGCTTGATTTAAATTGGTAGTTTCCTGAAGCGTCTCCTGTGCGATCTGCTCTTTTAGACTCTTATCCGTATTCTCCTTGATTTTCAAATCACGAAGCGAATAACAGGCATTCAAAAGATAATATTGATCACGAATAATGTGAACCGCTCTCTCTTGCTTGGCCTGATCTGCTAGCGCTAGTTTAGCCACAATTTTTGCAGACCGATCTGTAATAGTTTTCCAATAGGCGCCCTCTGTTTGACTAAATGTCATAGACACGCTTAAAAATAAAATTGTGAATAATGTAAAACGTTTCATAGGCATGAAATGGTTTATCCCTTTTTTGGTTATTAAATATTAAATAAAGTCCCTTAACTTTATTTCCGTTATAATTGCTCAAAATAAACGTCAAAACGACACAAAATTTCAAGTGCTCAATATAACTGAAAATTTCATCGGCAACCGTCATGTACTATCCTGACCCACTTGCTATTTGACCTCTAGATTGTCCACAACAACACCCTTAGAATCAACACTATAGAGTTTAATAAAGTAGGTCCCAGCATTGATCATTGTCTTTGTATCAGTATTGATATAATTCCACTTTCCAGAACGCGTAGGTTGCAATGATACAAGAGTTTTAGGCACCAACACGTACTTATTTTTGTCTAAAATTTCATAATAAGCACGACGAATTTCCTTAAATGGATTATGATACTTCATCAATAATGAATACACATCCGCTGCACCGACCTGAAACTCCCAAGCGATATAACTCTCACTAGCATTAAATACCAGACGTCTTTGTCCGGCAAACTCAATTTCGGAAACCCCTTCCCGCCAAAGGGTTTGATAGGCTTTATAGTTTTTGACCTCTTTCAAGTCATATACTGGAAGAAGCCCGCTTTGCTGCTGAAAGACCACAATATCTCCGCCGCGGTCAGTTTTCAGCAAAATTTCCTCGCCTGCCTTTAGCACCCTACGGAATACGGCAAAATATTTTCCTGTATTCAATTGTACACTGTCTTTGGTCTCTTCAAAATCTTTAGGTTTCTCATTTCCTAGATAGAAAGCAGTGGTAGGTTCTTTAAAACGTAGATGATAGATGCTATTGCTATCAAGCTCAAAATAATCTGAGCCAAACAAGGATGGTGGCAAGGAAAAAAACGATGTTACGCTAGCGCCATCCTTTTTCAATACACTGCCTATATCCAGCCAACTATGGAGTTTTATATTCTGACGCGCTAAATCTAGATTATAATGATCTTGACCGCTTGATTCTGAAACTAGGTGAACATGCTTCTTTGTGGCGATGGAAATCGCTTGTAACACTGCTTGTCCAGCATAAACACGCGGGAAATTGATAACAATCTTTCCGTCAACTACCTTGACAGAATACCTTTTTCTGACTACACGCTGGAATCCCGCATTTTTATAAATATCAAACTTATGTTCTACAAGTTGACCATTGATAGCAATATCGAAAACTCGATCGCCGTTGCCTGACGAAAACTTACCATACCAAGGTTCGGCAAAATATAATTCAACTAAATATTCTCCATTAGGTACGTCAAATTGATAGCCCAACTTATCCAGCCCATAGCGGAAGCTCTGAAAAAGAGGCCAGCCTCCAGTTCCTTTAATTGGATCAAAAATAACACGTTGACTGGCAAAATAAGTGTTCATCCCTTCAAAACTATCCGCCCAAGATTTACTGCCCCAGCCCGATTTCGACCGATATGGTTGGTCAGCTTTCCACTCTGCCCCGTATTCATCTGTATAATTATCGCCACCGCAATTCACACGGTAGAGATAATGATATCCAAGATCTGGTTTTAGCATCTTGGATGAGCCTACGGAAAAGTCTCGAAAATGTGGACTTTCGGGGAAATTATGTAGTATAACGGTGTCACGGCTAACGACCTTTCCCCCTATTCGTCCCTCGGCGTACAATATATTATACCTCACCTCAACATTATTAAATTCAATATGCTTTCCAAAACCAGGATGTTGCTTTTTTCCAAGTGATAGGGATCCTAAATCATTGAAAAGTTCGACTTCCTCACAATTCGAAAAAATACGAATGTTGTCTTTCACTCCAGGGGCCAACCACCGATTTGGCCAAGAATGCATGGCGATATAAACCATTGGATGCTCCTTTTTACCATAATGCGACAGATACATGTAATAAGCATCCGTAGGTTCTCCCCAGGGGGTTAATAAACCTTTATAATTAACCGGGCCAATCCTGTCGATATCACGATTTCCTTCTCCCCCCTGAATACGCCCCGGATTATCATGTGAGTTCCAAAGCCATAGATAATGACCAATTGCTTTGGTTTTAACAGAGTCTGCTAAGCGAACTTTTGTTTGTAGTATATCGACAAAGCGCTCTTCGTTGTAGTTATTTTCGTTGGGAAGATAGGGTGGTTCGGCATGTAAGCCCAAGCTCCTCCAAGCGCCGTACTCTCCTACAAGCTGCTGTTTTTTGAGATCCTCTCCATAGGTATTTTGATTTCCCCCGTAAGTGCCTGTCCAATTTTGCGGAACATCCCAATCGGTACCATTACCGCCATTACAGGTAGTCACCAGCCGTTGTATAGATGCTGTAGGATCTAATTTCCGAATTAGTGCTGTACATTCCCGTGCAAAATCTTCGGGTAGTGTACTCTCATTTTCAAGGCCCCACAAAATTACTGAAGGGCTATTTCTACGTTCTCGTACCCATTCTGTTAACAATTTTTTGAAATTTTCTCGAAATGCTGGTGTGTCAAACCAAATATGGGCGGCAAGCTGTGTCCACAATAAAATGCCATGACGATCCCATGCGTGTTGATAGCGCAGGTTATGGGGTTGATGTGCATCACGAAAAGAATTGAATCCGAGCGTTCTAATTTGTCTAATCCGGGCATCAATCTCCTCTTTATCAAAGGCATGTGATTGCCCCAATTTATGTTCATACTCCGCAATGCCATTAATAAATATAGGCTTTCCATTAACCAAGAGACGTGGGTCGCCAGAGGGCTTTAAACCTTTTGACCAACGAACAGACCGAATTCCATAACGTGTTTCAACCTCATCGGTAATCTGTCCACCAATTTTGATCTGCATTTTTATGCGATAGAGGTAGGGTGAATCCACAGACCATAATTGCGGATTGGCCAAAACCAGGTCTTTCAGCCGAATTTCCTTTATTGTATTTTCTTTAACCTGATTTTTCGATGCAGACCGAAGAACTGATTTCCCATTTTGATCCAAAACTTCGGTTACAATCTCCAAGTATTTACTTTCCTGGCTTTTATTACTTATTTCGACGGCTTGATGCACAATAGCCTTTTTATGATCGGCAGTCTCATCGTTCCAATAATGCTCACCAAAAGGCGTAATAGAGACTTCATTTTTCATCAATAGGCTCACTGGCCTAAAAATTCCCATTGGCTGCGATCCTTCAGAAAATCCCCTTTCCGTCGAACAGCCCCCATCTACCCAGGGTAGATCCATAATATGTGCCGGATGGTCTGCTCGTACAGCTAAAAGATTGGGCGTACCATCCAATTTAATTGCATCAGTGACATCCAGTGTAAATGTGGTTCTTCCACCCGCATGGTATCCCACGCGCATACCATTTAACCAAACGGTCGCATAGGAGCCTACCCCTTCGAAGAATAAATAGAACCTATTTTTGTTCTTTTGCTGTTTGATCGAGAAATTTTTTCGATACCAAGAATAACCATGTAAATTGCCATGAAGCAATCTACGATAACCCTCGTAGCCATCCCAATTATGAGGAACATCCACTTTCCGCCAGTCCTTATCTGTCTTAAAAGACACATTGTGAAATCCATTGTATCTTGCGGAATCTTTCTGATGCATTATGGTTTCCCATTCAAAATCCAATGTGATCGTTTTACGGAGTTTTTGGGCATACGAAAATGATCCGCACAATAGCATACAAACGCAATAAAACAGTTTTCTGAACAACGTCAATCTAATCTTCATTATTTCTTTAACTTCAATTCTTTATCAAAGGCATAAGATTTGCCCTTCTTTGTTTGAATCTTTACTTCATGGTTCTGATAACGCAAATGGAGGTCTTCTCCTGAAAGCGATTCAACGGTAACCCCTAACAACTGACCGTCTTTCCACTCCATATTGATCTGAAATGCGCCTCGCGCTTTGATTCCTTGGACTTTTCCTGTTCCGATTTCCGACGGTAATGCCGGTAATAGCTCAATTCCATCCGTGTGGCTCTGGAGTAACATCTCCACAATTCCCGATGCCCCACCGAAATTCCCATCGATCTGAAACGGTGGATGGGCATCAAATAGGTTTGGATAAGAACCACCTCCATTATCCGCCGGCCGCAATAGCATTTTTACCATGTGATACGCATGCTGAGCGTCTTTTAATCTCGCCCAAAAATTAATTTTCCATGCTAAGCTCCAACCTGTCCCTTCATCTCCCCGTAACACCAACGAGCGCTTTGCAGCTTCAACCAGCTGTGGTGTACCAATCAGATTGATTTCATTTCCCGGGAATAAACCCCACAAATGGGATACATGTCGATGTTTATTCTGCGGATCGTCCATATCTACCAACCACTCCTGCAGTTGTCCATATTGCCCGATTTGGTTAGGTGCAATCTGATTCCGCATGTTGCTAATCGAATCCCGTAAAAGATTATCGCTATCCAGTATCTTGGAGCTTTGGTTGAAAATATCAAATAAGGAGCGAATAATCTGATGATCCATAGTAGGTCCCTTGACCAACCCTCCATTCTCGGGGGAGTTTGAAGGTGAGCTGACCAACCATCCCGTTACTTTGTCCTTGACAAGAAAGTCCTTAAAAAATAAGGTAGCATCCTTAATAATTGGATAATATTCTTTTAAAAAGTGTAAATCTTGTGTGTAAAGATAATGTTCCCAAAGATGTCTCACCAACCAAGCTCCACCTGTGGGCCATATACCATGGTTGGAATTATTAATGGGAGCTGTACCCCGCCATAAATCCGTATTGTGATGTAAAACCCAACCCCGGGCAGCATAATATTCTTTGGCCGTTTCTGCACCCGCCACATGCAAATCTTGAATCATTTGGAATAAAGGATCCTGCAATTCAGAGAGATTTAAAACCTCGGTCGGCCAATAGTTCATCTCCAAATTTATGTTAGTCGTATATTTGCTCCCCCATGATGGTTCTAAAGATGAATTCCAAATGCCCTGAAGATTCATAGGTTGGCTACCTGTTCGAGAAGCTGCAATTTGGAGATATCGGGCGTATTGCACATAAAGCGCGAGCAGTCCAGGGTCATCCAGCATTACTGCCCTTCTTAATCTTCTATCTGTTGGAATAGTATCGAGCTGGCTGCTATCGTAAAGTTCTATTGCAAAGCGATGGTACAAATTCTGGTAATCTTTTTGATGGATTTGATACAATTTATCAAAGTCCGACTTCCATAAATTTTTGGATCTATCCAATGCGATAGTCGCATATTGATCGTTCAGTTCTCGATACGATTTAAAATTGGTTGATGCAGTTAGATAAATCTGGACCTCATCGGCTTGTTTAACAACAAGATCATTACCTTCATAAAATACCCGACCACCTTTCAATTTGAGCTTTACGAAGGCTGTTCCTCGCATCGAACCATTTTTGACCCATACCTCCATACCGATGGAGGAGTCCATCATGTGATCAAGTTTGGCACGCTGATGTTTGGTATTCAAGCTTAATCTAAAAGTGATTTTTCCCTTCTGATCTGCCTGTAATCTTAAGCCGATAAAATTGTTGGGATAACTTGCAAAATAAGTTCTTTTATAATGAATTCCATGAGCATCATAATTGACACGAACTTCACCTTTATCCATATCGAGTATCCGGCTGTAGCGCTTTGCCTCTTTGTGATCGAATTGCAAATTTAACGTACCAAAAGGCTGATAAGATGCTTGATAACTGCCTATTTTGGGACTGTTTGGATCTTGAATATAGTATTTCCACTCTCCATTAAGCGAGATTAGTTTTCCGGTGGAACTTTTTAATCCTATTGACTGCTTTGTATCCTTATAACCAGCTACCCCTCCTTTTCCTTCTAAATTGATCACCTGAATGGCGATACTATTTCTCCCTTCTTTCAGTAGCCCTTTAGGTATTTGATAAAGTCTTCTCGTTTCATCCCCCTTTGACTGTCCAACAAGCTTACCATTAATATAGGTGTAATCGTTAGTTCGGATTTTATTTAAATCCAACGACCACAGTTCTGTCAGCTCTTTTTTTGAAAGATTGAATTCATAACGAAACCAAACTGCCCCGTCCAATCCTTCCAGCCCCTGACTCTCCCAACCTTCATAATGCGGCACCGCTATACTTGGCCATTTACTATCATCAAAAGCAAACGCAAAAGGACCATGTTCTTGCTCCCGAATTCGTCCAATCTTTCCTAACCAAGCACTAGGATCTTCCGATTCACTTTTGAGTCCCATAAATTCTCGCATCGCCAAGGCCTCTGCTTCTTGCTGTCGCCCCCGATCAAGCAAGTCCCGTATGTTTTGAAGATACTTTGATGCGCCTTTTTTATTATAATTTCGTGGTCCATCCGTCCATAATGTCTCCTCATTAAACTGCAATTCTTCCTCCTCGACTCCCCCATAAACCATGGCTCCGAGTCGACCATTGCCAATAGGTAAAGCCTCTTCCCATTGTTTGGCAGGATGATCAAACCATACACGCGACTGTGCAAAAGTGGAGTTCAAGAGACATATCGATAAAAACGATAATAAGATATACAGGTATAAACGCATTATTTAGTTTCCGAAGGATTTATATTTGATGTGAACTGACCACTTTTATAGGTACCACGGAGAATTTGCTTTACTCGGGCCAGATTATTGCCATGAACATAAATTGACTCATTAGCTGCTCCAATTAAGTCCAAAAATAGCGAGGTGCCTCCTGTAGGAAAACAGCCCTGCACATTGACTGATTCACAGTTTTCCAACTCAATGAGCGACTTTTCTACTACCGGCGTGGTATTTTTCACATTTAAGATATTCAGTTCCTTACCGTTGTTAACTGATAATAATGATCCTTGTTTGATTGATACATTCACGTTAGTCAATGTTAGTCCATTTACATTGACAGCTGAAAAACCTGTGCTTCCCTGCATGTTAATATCCGAAAACACGACATTTTCAATTGGCATTTCTGCTAAGCCTCGCATATAACCAATGCGATTTGTTGTACCAGATAAATTGTTGATAAAGATGTTCCTGAATTTAGGCGTACGCTCACTAACAGGCCCCGGTTCACTTTTAGCATATTCCATATCGAGTACAATAGCCTGATCTCGAATATCACGCATGACAATATTGGAGACTTGAATATTTTCTACAATCCCACCTCTACCTCTTGCGGTTTTTAAACGTATACCACGATCTGTTCCGTCGAAAATACAATTGGAAATAACAATATTTTTCACACCACCTGACATTTCACTCCCAATAACTACCCCACCATGTCCGCGAAGCATCGTACAGTTTGTAATGGTGTAATTCTCTGCAGGGATATTGATTTTCCTTCCCGAACGATCCTTTCCAGATTTTATGGTAATGCAATCATCTCCTACACTAATGTGGCAATTGGCGATGCGAACATTGGAGCAAGATTCTGGATTGATACCATCTGTATTAGGCGAAGGAGGGTTATCTATTGTAACGCCTTCTACGGTAACGTTATCACAATATTGTGGATTAATTGTCCAAAACGGCGAATTTTGAATTTTAATATCTCTGATCTGTACATTTTTACAGTTTAAGAACTGTATAAAAGGCGGGCGTAAAAATCCTCTCTCAATCCATCCTGGAAGGTCCGGAGCCAAAACATCTTTATTGAGGCGTTTAAACTCTTTTTGCCATTTGCTATCTTCTGTCTGCTTCTTAACTTCAACCTCCGAATAGCCCCACCATTTTTTACCATGTCCGTCAATGAGCCCACGTCCTTGGATACTGATATTCTCTAGATTATTACCGTAAAATAATGGCGAAAAGTTTGTAACAACAGTTCCTTCCCAACGAGATTCAACCATAGGTAAATACTCATCAAAATTATCGCTAAAATGTAACTCCGCTCCAGCATCGATATAAATCGTAATATTACTTTTAAGATGAATGGGCCCGGTGACGTATTTTCCAGCTGGAAAATAAATCGTCCCCCCGCCTCTATTGGACGCTGTTGTAATAGCTTTTTTGATAGCCAATGTATTACTTCCGGTGCTGTCCTTCCGACCACCAAAATCCATGACGTTAAGCCAAGTTTGTGCCTGCAAACCCAACATGAATAAACAGAGTAATACAGTTATTATTCCATGACGATAGCTCTTTCTGATCATATTACTTTAAGTTAATCTTACAATTTTTTAAATCCTTTTGTTGCATTGACTTTACACCGTCCACATAGATGGTCAGTCCCTTGCCTTTATGATATTTCTCGCCAGTGACATCCCAGTAAATAGCAATGTTCTTATTGTGATACGTTAACTGGGTGAGTGAAAAGTAGTCCCATCGATCTTTCGAAATCAACGGTTTTATCTCAAGAATGGGATTAGTCTGTGGTTTTATTCCAATTAGATCCTGAATAATGACATCCGCAAATGTAGAATGATTATAAAACTTACTTCTCGGATGATCTCCCTTCAACCATTCTCCAGTTTTCTCATCTTGATATTCACCGATGTAGGGTTTACCATTCATAACATGGGATTTGGCATATTTATGAATTTGCTCGTATAAATCGCTTACATCAACTGCTTTATTCCTTTTATAATCGCTTAAATAATTAGCCATCCCCCTGATGGTCTGTGAACTTGTAAAAGGCCAAATTGCACCATCCCATTCACAGCTATGTCCAGTTCCACGGGTTCGAAATGTCGGTTCACGCCGCTCTGCTGTTGTTGTTCCCCAAGGTGCATTAAATCCTGCGGTATCAGGTAGCTGCAGCCAAGCTTTTCCATAAGCTGTTCTATCCGGAGGTAAATGAAAGTACCATGGGATAAAACCGATTGCTTCCCGAGTGGGGTGTAGCTCCCCTTTTTCCATCTTTGTTTTAAAAAATTGATCTTCTTTGTCCCAAAGCGAATCCAATATCAATTGGCGTAAAGTCTGTGCATAGGAATTGTATTTTTTCTCTAATTTTGGATTAGACACCAATTTGGCAATTGTCGCAATCGCTACAGCGTTTCCATACATATAGCTATTGATTGATGGACGCATATTGTGAACCTTACGTCCTCCCGACACCGACTCTTCCATACCATCTTGAACGTCAAATTGCCAAAAGAGCCCATTTTTAGTCTTTCTTTCTTTTTCCCACTTTTCAAAATCCAAATCCAAATCCAATAGACGGTCTTTTAGATATTGATTATCAGGATTAACTTTACAATAAGCTAGTAAGGCATCAGGTAGCCAAGAACTGAATTGATGAAACCTTGGCTTCGATTGATTCTTGTCTGCATGATAAAGCCAAAAGTCGATGTATTCTTTTAGAAATGCATTGTCACGAATCCACCTTCCTTCATACAAATGGTGTCCAAGCGCACAACTGATTGAATTGTATTTTCCAGCATGCTTCACTGGCTCAATAAATTCGGTCACCAAGATGCCTTCCGGACTCGATTTGATATGTTTTCGGTAAGACCACCATCGAAAATAATAGGTTTGCTCGATTTCCTTATCCGGACAGTCAAATAAAGGAATATTAGCCATCATCCAGTCATAGGCATCCTTATTCGGAATATTATTGATTACTGCTTCGTTATCGTTTTTGTTAAACTCTTGAACATAGCTGTGAACTTTATCTTCTAATTTCTGCTGTGCCTTTACACACGATAGCGCACAGAAAAAAAGCGCAAGAATAGATTTTATAATTTTCATTCCTTATTTAATATCAAAAAAGTTGAAGTAGATGTATTGTGTTCTCGTAAAATTACCCACTTCGTTTAAGTTGTTTATCCTGTACTATCCTGAAGGACATGGTTGTATTTACAATTTGGTTTCCCGATAATAGCCAAACAAGTCGTCTAGATCATCTCCTTGATTGTCCACGTCTGCATTATATGAATTAGAGAGTTCCTCATGATCCACTATACCCAAAATAAGCACTTCTCCTTTTGCAATCTTCAGCTCATTGACCCCTGGAGAAAAGGAATAGGTATGAATATCCACCATCGGCATGTATTGTATTCGTATAGCATTACGTATTCTTGCCTCTGCTTGACCAAAATCATTTGCACTTGCATCAATTTCCAGTATAGGTTTAGGCGCAAAAACTTTGTCATTACTATTAAAATAACCAATCAATATCTTCACTGCTTTATTATTCTTAAAGCGAAGATGTGTTCCCTGAATCTTTTGCTTTTCGGTATTAATCTGTACCGCTTGCAGTCCTTCCAATTCGTTGGCCAGATGGGTAACAACTAACTCCTGATCTGCATACAATTTTGCGCCCTTTTTCAATGGAATAAGTTGCTGATCATCCAAAAAAGTAATCTCTTCTGACTTTAATACCGCTTTGGCCTGTGTATAGACATCCGAAATTGTAGCTAAAGAATCTATCGCATGTTTAAAATTATTCAACTCCGCTTCAAATACAGGAAGCATCTCTTTCCAGTGAATGAACGAAGCATCAGCTCCGCGCATGGGTATCTTACGTTGTTTAGTCTGCATGCTATTTGCATATAAATAGGCCTGATTTGTGATCTGCGTAAGTTTTTGATATTCCGTCACACTTTGCTCCAAATCGGGCAGCGCTTTCCGAAGCGCGCCAAGATCATGGGAATACTTGTATTGAAGCAGCTGAATAGCTGCCTTAACCTTATAGCTATAATGATTGGCCAACAATTGATGAATCCGTATATCAGTAAGCCAGCGATTAAATTCTGCAACATTTTTCATTGGTTTTCCTAACTCCTTAATCAGCGCAGCTGCACGATCTCCATGTTTCACAATTTCTTCCGACACTTGGAGAGGTGTCTCCCCAACATGGCCTTCCTTGTGGTAATCTCTCTCGACATAATCAATAATCATTTCTCCTTCCGGAGCTTCAGATTCATAAAGAAGAGTGAACAGACCATAACGATAAGGATTTATCAATTGCGTCATCAGCATTCCGAGTGAAGATGTCTGTCTATTACCATCTGTAATACCAAATCGCCTAAGTATTTTAGGCGATATCTCACCAATTTCTTGGATAGCCAATAGTAAATTCAGTGCATCCTTCTCGGGAATACCATAATATCGGGAAAGTTCATTCGACCAATAAGATTGCTCTTGTGATAAATCTCGATTTTCATTCCAAGCATATCGTGACCATGCCTTGTACCACATCCAGTCGCGATCTACCTGAAGCAATCTATTATTTACCTTGTCTGCTGCATATGGCCAGTCCCAGTAAGATGCCTGGGGGTAAATATGAATACCGTTTGAATGATGAACTTCATGCATAGCTTTGACCGATCTCTGGATAAAATCAGGTGAGCCATATCTAAATGGTTCCAAGTTGGCTAAAATATGAACATTCTGAATATGGACTGTACCAATGGCACTTAAAGAGCGATGTAACTCGGCCCACTTCCCCCTTGGCGTATAGGTTGTCAGCGCCTCACCATTATATTTAGCCATAGTATAGAGGTTTTTATAAATTGGTAATGCAGCTTTCATAACAGCTGGTGCATCAGTGTCGTGGGCTCTTAAAATAATAGGTGGCTCGCCATGAGTACCTGATGCATGTAATCCGTCCTGTACTCCCGGAATGATGGTATTGGTAAACCAGTTAATATCATCTTGACCGACTCCCTCCATTGCCTCGCCCAACGTGATTAGTAATCCGACGTTTGGATACTTAGCCACAAAAGCAGCAATACTTTTGCGGGTGTAATCAGATATTAGCGGTGTAATAGCGCGATTGCGCTCTTGAGTTTTTAACCCATGACGATCGGCAAAAGGCTTCGGCAGGATGATGTTATAAAACATCTGGATAATCCAAATCCCCCTTTTATTAGCTTCTTTGGTCAAAAAAGTATAGATCTCTTCGTTTTTATCAAATGTTGTCTCATCTACTTCAAGCGCATAAGAATAATCTTTTAATTTCACCAATGAAGAAAAAGGGTGCCCATTCCATAAATACAAAGCATTATACCTGTTTTCAACCATCATATCCAAATACTTCAACCACAATTCTTTATCATAAAACCATGGAAAAGATTCAGGTGTATAAGGATATTCGTAAATATCATGCCCAGGCAAATACGCAGTTTTTTGAAGGCCAATGCTTGTGCCGCGCATAACCATTTTTGGCCCATCGGCTAAAAAGAATGGCCCAGCGTTCAGCCAATGCCTATCTGCCAGCAACGCCATACAGCCATACAAAACCCCCGATTCATCCGTACCGATCAAGGTGATCGGATCTGTTTTGCTCTTTCGGAATAGAACAAAATGTTCTTTTTCAATCAATTTACTCCTGATTGAGTCCGGTAAAGATTTTCTTTGTACTGCCGTACTTACCTCAATATCGAGATCGTCGGTAACACTTGAATTCATCAATTCTTTTTGTAACAGGTCAACTGCATATTGAAATCGTTCTTGATTTGCAATTCCTTCCAGCGTGTAACGAACGGTAATACTTTTATTTACAGCATAAAGTTCAGCAAGTATTGAAAAGACACAAAGAAACACGCATAATAGTCTTTTGCACATAATTGGTTATTTATAATTCACTAATAAATGTTAATTTTACATATAAAATTTCAAACATTAAAATTCGTATCTCGTTTTTTACAAAGGAGATGCTTTACAAATGCAGATTTCTCTATTATTAACTAGAATATTTTAGTATTTTAGAGCATACTCAACACAAATTCATTGAAAAAATATTTGCTATTTCTAGATACAGAAACATCCGGCCTACCGAAAAAATGGAATAAAAGGTACACAGAAAGCGATAATTGGCCACATGTACTGCAATTGGCCTGGATCATTTTTGACGAAGCCCAAAATGAGATCAAACGGAGCAATAAATATATCTACGAACCACTCATTCCAATCAGTCCGGCATCGGAGCAAATTCATGGGTTAACGCCCCCATTCTTAAGGCAATATGGTGAGAAGAAAAAAGATGTGTTGCGCAAGTTCAGTCATGACATCAAAAAATATAAACCGCAGCTTGTTGGACATTTCCTTTCCTTTGATTTACAAGTATTATCCGCAGAATTCTATCGATCGAACCTTGCGCTTCCATTTGGTGAAATAGCTTATTTTTGTACACTTTTACATAGCAAAAGGTATGTTAGAAATCCAAATATGGTACATCTTCCGCTGTCGCTGTTACATGAATCCCTATTCTTGTCTCCACCGGAACATTTACACGATGCCGAAAAGGATGCTGAGATAACAGCTAAATGTTATTTTGAAATGATTAAACGAAAGGATTTAACTCATCAAGATATCCTTAACCAACAAATAGAATTTCATAACATCTTTTAATTTTTTCCTAATGAAAAATTCCGAGGTTATCCTTTCTACACTAAAATCTACCCCTCCATTTCAGGCGCTGCCCGAATCCCTGCAGCTCAGTATTGTTGATATATTCAATGAGTACCGCTTCTCCAAAGACACGCTTGTTTATCGACAAAGCATTACAGACATGGATGGAGTAGACTTAATCTATGAAGGAGAGTATGAAACATTTTTCTTGGACGATTTAGACAACAAAAGATTAATTGAAATTCACCATAAACCCTATTGTTTTGGCGGAATATCCGTGCTTTTAAATAGAACAAAAGCATTAAAATCCGTAATTGCAAAAAAAGGGACAATTATCTATCGGTTACCTAGGAAAAACTTTATCGAGCTTTGTAATGCTAATGAAGAATTTTTTCATTTTTTCACTAATTCGTTTGGAAGAAGAATGTTGGATGAAGAATTTTCTCATATTTGTCAAATCTCCAGCTTCCTTTGAAGAAAGCTATTTTGCTGCAGATCAATTATATTCAAGAAAGATCGAACACATCATCTACAAGGATATTGTTGCTTGCTCCCCTCAAACGCCCATCTATGAAGTTGCGAAGACTATGGCAAATCAAAAGGTGAGCTGCCTGTTCATAAAAGATGATAACAGCATTATTGGTTATGTAACCGATATGACCTTGCGCGATAAGGTAGTTGCTCAACAGGTACCGGTCGACCACAAAATTATGGAAGTCATGGACAACCCTATTGTTAGCATTTCAGATCAATCTTATCTTTATGAAGCAGTATTAAAAATGTTCCGTACAAAATCTAGATACTTGCTCGTAGAAAAAGACGGGAACTATGTTGGCTTCCTAAGTCGTAATCGTTTGTTGAGCGAACAAGGCCAATCTCCACTTGTATTTATACAATCGGTAAAATTAGCAGAGACTTTGGATGAATTGCGTGAGAAGTGGAACAATGTTCCAGAAATTATCCACCAATTGCTTGGTAGAGGTGTAAATGCCGAAATTGCCAATCAAGTGATCACGACTGTGGCAGATAGCATCGCACTCAAAGTCATCGAAAAAGTCATCGGAGAAATGGGCGAACCACCAGCTAAATTTGTCTTTATGGTGACTGGCAGTGAAGGGAGAAAAGAGCAAACATTAATGACGGATCAGGATAATGCCATTATCTATGAAGATAAGGCAAACGAACAGCGTGAACTCGTCCGGGAATATTTTTTAAATTTTGCAGCGAAGGTGTCAGATCATCTAAATACAATAGGTTTTAGCTACTGTACGGGCGGATATATGGCCAGCAATCCCGAATGGACACACTCGCTATCCCATTGGAAAAACAACTACAAAAAATGGATTGAAGAAAGTATCCCTGAGAACGCGATTAAGTTTTCAACTTTTTTCGACTGCAGACGCTTGTATGGCGATCAGGATATTATCAATCAGCTTAAAGATTTTCTTAATGTTGAATTACAGCGGCCAAATGATCGCTTTTTTACCTTTATAGCAAAAAATGCTCTTCAATATGAGCCACCGTTAACATTTTTTAAAGCGATAAAAACTCAAACTATAGGATCATCCGAAGTATTCAATATAAAAAAAGCGATGACGCCTATTGTTGACTTGGTCCGCGTATACGCGCTTAAAAACCGAATTTATGAAGAAAATACCGGTGGAAGGCTCAAACAACTATTAGAATTAGGAATATTCACACAAGAGCAATATGAAGAATTGCATCAATCCTATTATTATCTGATGTCGATTCGACTGAAAAATCAAGCAAATCAGATTAGAATAGCCAAACTGAGTCCAAACAATTATGTACCGATGGACAGCCTGACAAATATCGAAAAAGCAACCATCAAAGAGATATTTAAAACGATCACCAACTTTCAGTTGGGAATCAAAGTTAAATTCACCAGCAACCTCTTCGGTTAACAGGCCAAGTTAACAGCAAATTGTTAAATAATCTCTTTCCGAAGGTTTAATTTTATATCGCTATATCCATAAGGAAAACAAGGAAGCCATCAGTAAACTGATGGCTTCCGTAATGTTTATATCACCATATTTTATTTATCGACAGATTCGGTTGCTTTACCTCTATCGACGATTGATTGATTAGATGGTTTTGCTGCCTATTTCGTAGACAGTCTAATCAGCGTAAAGGAGTATGGTGCAAAAGTTTGAACAAGTTTTTTCCCATTATAAACAACAGTACTTTCCTTTGGACGAATATTTAATGGTTCTTCCAAACTATTGCTGACATTCAGGTCGGGATTAGCCAGCGTAACAAGCTCTGCCGTGGCTGTCAGCTTCTTCTTTGAAACTACATCAAGATTAACTTTTTTCGGCTGACTATTATAATTGACAACTTTCACAATTAATTCCTTTGAAGACTCGTCATAAACTGCAGATGCATACAAACTATCTTTACCCGCAACGGATTCACCATCACGCATAATCGGAATAATGGCTGTGCCCCTGTTGGTTGCATACAATTTTTGAACCTGGTAGCTAGGTGTACCATACACCTGAAGATTATCAACCCAAATTAGATCCGGAGACCATTGCCACCCATCTACATGACCAAACAATGGTGCATAAGATGCCATTTCAACCACATCACCATTTCGTTCAAGACCAGTCATGAATGCAGCTTCAGAAAGTGCGGCCTCCCACGTACTTTTTCCAGGGCCATTCGGTCGTGTCGTATGTGAAGCGTATTCGCCAGCAAAAATCTTTGCGCCGTTCCGGTTGTAATTGTCATAACGGCTGGCACTTGAAAGAAACCAGGATGGTGGTCGATAATAATGTTCATCGATGATATCAATATTCATGGCACGCAACTTATCATCTAAGAAATCAAAGCGGTCTCCCTCTGGATCAGTACCTGAACTCGCTATAATTTTGATCTCTGGATGCTTTTCGTTTAAGGCCTTCTTAAAAACGGCCAGACGTTCAATATATTGAGGTCCCCAATTTTCATTTCCAACGCCTAACATTTTGAGATGAAATGATTCGGGATGCCCCATTTCTGCACGCAATTGACCCCATTTTGTAGCAGTGGAGCCGTTGGCAAATTCAATCAGATCCAAGGCATCCTGAACATACTCATCTAACTCATCTAATGGTACAACTTCGCCTGTATTATACTGACAAGCCATACCACAATTAAGAATAGGCACTGCAGTGGCGCCGATATCTTCTGCCAATAAAAAATATTCGAAAAAACCTAAGCCAAAAGTTTGGAAATAATCTGGCGTTAGACGATGTTTAAATTCGGTGTTCCAACGGTTAATAATCAATTCTCGTTCACTAATTGGACCAACCGTTTTTTTCCATTGAAATCGATTAGCCAAATCTCTACCTTCCACAATACAACCTCCCGGAAACCGGATAAAACCAGGTTTCATATCTGCAAGCATTTGAACCATGTCTTTACGTAATCCCTTTCGTCTCCCTTTCCAAGTGTCGACGGGAAACAAAGACAACATATCGACGTCTAAAGTGCCCTCACCTGTAAACCAAACATTTAATTTAGCCTTGTCTGTTGTTTGGTTAACAGGAAATTTGACCGCAGCTTCCGACCACGATGCGACGGGATCAAGCGGAAGTTCAGCGGCCCCGATTACCTTATTTTGAGGATCAAGCAGTTCAACGTGGATCGTCATTCCTTTCGCAGTGCTTTGGTACTGTAAAGAAAACTCATATGCTCCTCCCGCTTTTACCCCCATTCCCCTAAAGCCTTCATTTTGCAATCCTAATTTTAGATTGCCCGCATTATTTAATCTTAAATAACGCTTATTTCCCTTCCGCTTACTGTCATTCACCAGCAAATAAGTACCCTCAACACCATTTTCGAGCTTCTTCCAGCCCATCCAAGGTTCATCAAATTCAAAGGATCTATTCTTCACCAATTCAGCATAGATTCCCCCATCAGCGCCCAAGTTAATGTCTTCAAAAAACACCCCCCACATATGTGGCGATATTTTCCCCGAAGGCTTATCTAATTGAATATTTAATGCTATTGGTGACTGCGCCACAGCAGAAAAGCCTAACCCCGCTAGCGCTACCATCAACGATACAACTTTCTTCATCTATATAATTATTTGATCATTAATGTTTAATTAATGAGTTTTAAAACTATCTTAGGTTAATTCCAATACGATTACTGAAAAAGCAGGAATATCTACTTCAACGGTACCATTAACAACCTTCGCCTTATTGTACACGGCAGGTGTAATCGTTGTCGGTTTGTCGAACGAATTATAATCACGCAGATGCTCAGCGGTAAGTATTCTACCAGTTACTTTTCCGGCTTTCAACGAGCCCAAATCCACGTGCACCTTATTTTTCTTTTTTGGGTCAATATTCACAAGGGAAATATGTGTACGTCCTTGTTTGTCCTGTGAGGCTGAAACCGAAACTGCAGGGATTTTCTCTTGATTAAACTCAAAATCAGTCGATTGCAGCGATACAGGAATTAACTTAGCGTCCTGATGTACCTTATACATTTCCATGACATGGTACGTAGGCGTCAAAATCATATTCTTCCCTTCCGTAAGAATAACCGCTTGTAATACATTTACTGCCTGCGCTAGATTGGCCATCTTAACCCGGCGAGCATGATTATTAAAGATATTCAATGTCATACCAGCAATCATAGCATCACGCATGGTGTTCTGTTGGTAGAGAAAGCCAGGGTTCGTCCCTGGTTCGACCTCATACCAGCCCCCCCATTCGTCTACAATTAGATCTATAAGTCCTTTTGGATCGTATTTGTCCATGATGGCCATATTCTTCTCCACTAATTCATTCATAAACCAAGCTGATTTCATGGTCTTGAAATACTCCTCTTCCGAATATTTCGTTGCAGAGCCTTTCTTATCCCAGTTGATGACCGCATAGTGATGTAATCCCATACCTTTCATCAAACCACTTGGAATTTTCTTCATGAGTGTTTCGGTCCAATTGTAATCTGCACTATTGGCACCAGAAGCAATTCGATATAGACCACTCCCATTCGTCCAATCCGACATGAAAGTCGCGTATTTGCGGTAGATATCAGTATAATAATCGGCAGTCATATTTCCACCACAGCCCCAAGCTTCATTTCCCACACCCCAAAACTTGACCTTCCAAGGTTCCTGCCGTCCATTTTTACGTCTCCAGTCTGACATGGGGCTTTCTCCTTTAAAGTTTACATATTGAACCCAATCAGCAAGCTCCTGCACCTCACCACTACCAACATTACCGGCGAGATAAGGTTCTGCCCCAAGCAATTCACACATATTTAGAAAATCATGCGTTCCGAATGAATTATCCTCTGTCACACCACCCCACCAGTTATTAACCATAGCAGGACGTTGAGCTTTAGGGCCAACTCCATCCTTCCAATGATACGTATCGGCAAAACATCCACCCGGCCAACGTAGATTGGGAATGTTCAAATTCTTAAGGGCTTCGATAACATCATTCCGGACGCCATCAGCATGCGGAATTGAGTCATTTTTCTCCCCGACATAAAATCCATCATAAATACAGCGGCCCAAATGTTCAGCAAAATGACCATATATATGTCGACTTATAATCTGCTCTTGCTGCGGAGTTTGCAATTTGACACTACTCTGCCCATGGAGTAACCCATTCACCAGCGCGAATACAACGCCTAATGTAAATCTTAGCTTCATCCTATATTGACTTTACTTTTTCACGATAAATTTATAAGTCGTTTTGGAGCTATATTGCTCTCCAGGTTTTAACACCGTTGATGCAAAATTGGGGTGATTTGGTGCATCTGGAAAATGTTGTGTCTCCAAACAGAACGCCGAACGGAATGGATAGACTTTTCCTGCTTTACCCTTAGGGTCTGTATCTTTCATAAAATTGCCACTGTAAAACTGCAAACCGGGTTCGGTCGTATAAACTTCCATTGCAATACCAGTCTTGCTTGTATACACCTGAGCAACCTTTTGGAAACCATCTTTCTTATCAAGTTCAAAATTATGATCATAGCCCTTTCCGATCTTTAGCTGCGCATTTTCATCCTCAATCCGAGCACCAATAGGTGCCGGCTTCTTAAAATCGAATGCTGTACCCGCTACCGGCAAACTCTTTCCTGTTGGAATCAAGCTGTCGTCAACTTCTGTAATCGCCTTTGCATCAATTTGAAGTTCGTGATCCAAAATCGAAGAATCACCGGCCCCATTAAGATTAAAGTAAGCGTGGTTGGTAAGGTTCAATACGGTTTCCTTATCCGTTGTTGCTTGATAATCTATAGCCAACCCATTGTCATCTAAGGTGTAAGTTACCTCCATCTTGACCGTCCCCGGATAACCAGCTTCTTTATCGGGTGAAGTATACGCCAATGTAATGGATGTTGCCGTGCTACTAACGACATCCCACACTTTATTATACACACCATTTGTACCACCATGAAGCGAATTTTCTCCGTCATTCTTTTCTAAAGAATACACCTCTCCATTCAGCTTAAACGAAGCTTTACCAATCCGATTACCATACCTTCCTACAATAGCGCCATAAAAATTATTATAGTTTTCCTTGTATTCATTAGCTGAATCATAACCCAAAATCACATCTGTCAATTGACCATCCTTATTCGGAACATTTAAACTCACTAAGCGTGCACCATAATTTGTCAAGGTAATGGCAAGTTTGTCATTCTTAAGCTGGAATAGTTTCACCTCTTTACCATCAATTTGGCTGTCAAAAGCCTGGTTGGAAGAAGAATCA
The DNA here is from genome assembly GCF_030818895.1 of Sphingobacterium zeae. NCBI lineage: Bacteria > Pseudomonadati > Bacteroidota > Sphingobacteriia > Sphingobacteriales > Sphingobacteriaceae > Sphingobacterium > Sphingobacterium zeae. Next base: position 907,710 of record NZ_JAUTBA010000001.1, on the reverse strand, counting down.
GCCAATGTCGATGCTGGCTTATTTTGAGTTGACGGAGATTGGCAGCCATAAGCTAATGAAGCACAGCTCAACAAGCCAATAATAATTTTCTTATTCATCTGCAATTAAGTTTTGTTCCATCGTTTTGATGGAGGCTTCCTAATTTCAATTAGGAATGGTTCATAATCATTTATTTAATCAAGTAGTATTAATGCTACCAAAAACGCACATAAATAGCGGTGACCAATAATAAAGTCACAACAATTAAAGCCAATACGGATGGTTCAACTTTAAACATCGATCGATCCAAGACGAAAGCTTTTGGATTAACCTTCGGTCCAAATAAGCTAACGGCAATCATAGCGATCATAGTAAATACAAAAGCTAATCCCATACAGATCTGGAACGGAATTTCATATACACCAGCTTTATTCAGATACGCAGTATAGATCCATGTCTCTGGTCCAAAAACTTTCGTTGCAAACTCGTTGAAGAATATAGACAACGCAAATCCAGTGATCAGTCCAGTGATAGCCGCCGCTCCGGTGGTTCTTTTCCAAAACATCCCCAACAAAAACATCGCAAAAACCCCAGGACTAATAAAGCCGGTATATTTTTGAATGAATGTAAATCCTCCGGCCCCGCCGATGCCCAGCGCATCATTCCAGGTAAATAAAACAGAAAGTAGAATAGAGATCACAATCGTTATCTTTCCAACCCAGACCATTTTCGCTTCGCTCGCATCTTTATTAATATATTTTTTAAAGATATCCAATGTAAAGATCGTTGCGATACTATTGGCCTTTCCGGCCAATCCGGCAACGATAGCAGCTGTAAGCGCCGCCAGCGCAAGCCCTTTCATTCCATTGGGCAGATAGCCCAATATCGCTGAATATGCATTATCGGCGTGAAACACTCCTCCAGGAGCCATTTCGTGTTGTAACGCACCATTTTTGTATAGCACGTAAGCGGCTATTCCCGGAAGCATAACGATAATCGGCATAAACAATTTTAGAAATCCCGCAAAAAGAATTCCTGTTCGCGCAGTCTTCAAATCAGCACCCAAAGCGCGTTGCGTGATATATTGATTGCAACCCCAGTAATTTAAATTGACGATCCAGATTCCCGCAAGGTACATCCCTATTCCAGGTAACATCAGATATTTATTAATATCTTCCTGGCTGGCTCCTGGCCCTGGTTTATCAACAAAAAGGTTGAAATGCTCCGGAGAGTCTTCCATCAGTTTATTAAATCCAGCTAACGCATCTTTTCCTAAACCAAAATGTTCGCTGACTAAAGTCAACGCTACATAGGTCGTGGCTATACCACCAATAATCAACACAACAACCTGAATAACATCCGTAAAACCGATAACACGCATTCCACCTAGGGTAATAATCACCGCAAATACAGCTAAAGCGACTGTTATCGTATGAAAGCTATCTCCGCCACCGGCCATACTCGAAATGGCAATTGCCCCTAAATACAAAATCGATGTCAGGTTGACAAAAACATATAAAAACAACCAGAAAATTGCCATGATAAGACTTGTCGTTTCATTGTATCGATTATTCAAAAACTGGGGCATGGTGAAAATCTTATTTTTCAAATAGACCGGTATAAACCAAACCGCCACAATAATTAGCGCTACCGCTGCAATAAGCTCATATGCCGCCACAGCAATACCAACCTCAAAGCCGTTACCGCTCATCCCGATAAATTGTTCAGCCGAGATATTTGACGCAATCAATGAAGAACCTATGGCCCACCAGGTAAGTGAACCTTCCGCCAAAAAGTAGTCCTTGCTACTGCTCAAACTATTGGTCTTTTTACGATAAATCCAGTAGCCATAGCCAGCTACTATAAAGAAGTAAATTACAAAGATGATGTAATCTACCGTTGCAAATTTTTCCATATTTCCCAAATTGGTTATTTTAAATAAGCCACCTATGCCTTCACGAGAGAAGAACATAAATGGCTTAAGTTATTATTTACTGAGTAAATAATAAAGTTCATTCCATTTTAATTGATCTTCGAGTTTTGCTAGCGTGGTGTCCTCATCGATCAAAACATATTCCAGTCCGGCAATACGCGCAAAATCTTCGAGATATTCAGGCGTCAAGCTTAAACTGTAAGCGGTATGGTGAGCACCTCCAGCTACAATCCAGGCACTGCAACCCGTTTTCATATCAGGAAGCGGTTTCCATAACACGCGCGCGACAGGAAGCTTTGGTAATTGCTCTTCCACGGAAACACCTTGTACTTTATTAACGATCAAACGAAAGCGCGTTCCCATATCGACCAATGAAGCATTCAGTGCATTTCCGCTCTGACCGTTGAACACCAAACGGGCAGGGTCCGCCTTGCCACCAATCCCTAGCGGATGCACTTCGATACGCGGTTTTCCGGTTGCTAATGCCGGGTCTACTTCTAACATATGTGAACCAAGTACCATTGGATTCTGTGGATCAAAATGATAAGTATAGTCTTCCATAAATGCAGTGGTTCCTGGTAATCCTGCTCCCATCACTTTACATGCACGCACCAAAGCTGGAGTCTTCCAATCTCCTTCACCTGCAAAACCATATCCCTCAGCCATTAATCGCTGTACTGCCAAGCCCGGAAGTTGCACCATACCATGCAGATCCTCAAAAGTATCCGTGAAACCTTTAAAGTTTCCTTGTTCCAAAAACTTCCTTAAACCAATTTCGATTTTAGCGGCCTCGATTAAGTTCGTATGAAACGCTCCGCCAGCTTTTACATTTTCGGCCAGCTCATAAGAAGATTCGTACTCCGCTAGCAATGCCTCAATTTCCGCTTCAGTACTAGCGTTGATAACCTCTACTAAATCACCGATTGCGTAAGTATTTACCGAAAAGCCAAATCTCGACTCCGCTTCCACTTTATCGCCATCTGTAACCGCCACATAACGCATATTGTCACCAAATCGTGCAAATTTTGCTCCCTGCCAGTCATGCCACCCAGCTGCCGCGCGAGCCCAAACATTGATCCGTTCAAGCACCTCCACATCTTGCCAATGGCCAGTAACGACTTTACGCGCTATCTTTAAACGGCTGACAATATGTCCAAACTCGCGATCTCCATGAGCACTCTGATTGAGATTCATAAAATCCATATCGATACTACTCCATGGAATGTCCTGGTTGTACTGCGTATGCAGATGTAGCAATGGTTTTTGTAACGCCTTTAACCCTCTAATCCACATTTTTGCTGGGGAAAATGTATGCATCCATGTGATGACGCCGATACAATTTTCTGCCCTATTGGCGGCAGCCAATGTGGCATATATCTCATCCGTATTTTTTACGATCGGCTTATATTTTACTCCTACCGGAATCTCTTTTTGCGTATCAAGGTAATTAGCTATCTCTTCTGCATGTAGAGCAACTTGTCTTAAAGTCTCCTCTCCATACAGGTCTTGGCTACCCACGACAAACCAGACCTCAAGTTCTTTTAAATTGATATTCATGTTAAATTGTAGTTTTACTATAGATTTTTTAATACTCAAACATTATTGACCATAATAGGAATTAGCACCATGCTTCCGTTCATAATGCTTTTTAACCAAAGCAGCTTTTAATCGAGCGGCTTCCGGATTGATCTGTTCTGTCAACCAGGCCATTTTAGCAACCTGTTCCAGCACCGCGCTGTTATACACTGATTTCGTTCCAGTTTTACCCCAGGCAAATGGAGCATGGTTGCCAACGAGAATCATTTCCACTTCTTTATAGTCCAGCTTATTCTCAGTGAAGTGATTGATAATCTGAAAGCCTGTTTCATGCTCATAGTTTCCTGCGATCATTTCATCGCTCATCGGTGGAGCACATGGAATATCTTTTGTCAGGTGATCTGCGTGTGTGGTACCAAAAATAGGAATATCCCGCTGCGCCTGTGCCCATGCTGTGGCATAGGTTGAGTGTGTATGGGTAATACCTCCAATCTCTTCCCAGTGTTTATAGAGCAGGGCATGCGTCTTTGTATCGGACGATGGGCGGAGATCACCTTCAACGATTTGGCCGTCAAAATCCACAATTACCATATGCTCCGGCGAAAGTTCTTCATAGGGAACACCGCTAGGTTTAATAGCAAATACTCCATGCTGACGATCCACCACGCTCACATTTCCAAATGTAAAAAGCACTAAGCCCAATTGGGGCAATTGCATATTGCAATGATATGCTTCCTCTTTAATTGAATTATACATGATTAAATTTGAATGGTTAAACAGTAAGGGCATGCAATTCTTTTCCTTCTACGAAAGCACCCAAAGCACGGTAACGTTCGTAGCGTTTAGCATACATTGGCACCCATTTTTCCTCGGGTATATAGGTTTGTTCAAAGCCTTGTCCCATCGCTGTCATCGCATCTTCGACCCGCTCATATAAACCCGCGGCCGTGGCGGCAAACATCGCTGCGCCGATAGCGCAGGTCTGCTCACTTTTGTGGATACGAATTGGCATATTCATTACATTTGCCATCATTTGCATAATAAAAGGTGACTTTTTTGCGACACCGCCCAATCCAATCAAACCTTTTACAGGAATACCCTGGGCGACAAAACGGTCCACAATCGCCTTTGCACCGAAACATGTCGCTTCGACAATCGCCCTGAAAATACGTGGAGCATCAGTTCCGAGGTGTAAACCCGTAATTGCACCTTTCAAGGATTGATCTGCATCGGGTGTACGGCGACCATTGAGCCAGTCAATTGCTAATTCGGACGCTTCTGTTACCGGAAGCAATGCAGCCTGCTCACTTAACCGAAACAATAGCTTCTCTTCCAATGTAGCGATTAACTGCTCACGGTTGTCATCAGACATACCTTCAACCTCTTGTATTAAATTCTTCGTCGGCCACATTAACACCTGCTTCAGCCAAGCGTAAGCATCACCAAATGCAGACTGTCCAGCCTCCATGCCAATCATTCCTGGAATAATCGAACCATCAACCTGACCACAGATCCCCTTCACCAAAGTATGCTGTACTTCCTCCTTTGGAGCGACTAGCATGTCGCAAGTAGATGTTCCCATCACCTTACTTAAATAATAGGGTTCAATTTGCCCCCCAACCGCACCCATATGACAGTCAAAAGCACCTACACCGACAACGACCGACGTGGTAAGCCCTAATCGTTGTGCCCATTCTTCCGAAAGTTGACCGGCAGCTTTGTCGGCCGTATAGGTTTCGGAAAACAGTCGGTCTACTATACCGTCCAACAAAGGGTCTAACGACGAAAAAAAGGAATTAGGAGGCAAGCCTCCAAATTCTTCCGCCCAAAGCGATTTGTGACCAGCCGAACAGACACCACGTTTCATAGTAGTTACATCTGTTCCTCCAGTTAATAAAAAAGGAATGTAATCGCAATGCTCCACCCAGCTGTATGTGGCGGCACGCACCTTTTCATCAGTCCTGAAAACATGCAGCAATTTGGCCCAGAACCATTCCGAAGAATAGACGCCCCCCACATACTTCAGATAATCGACTGAGCTATTTTGATTATAAAGGTTAATCTCCTTGGCCTCCTGAACGGCGGTATGATCTTTCCATAAGACGAACATGGCATTGGGGTTGTGCTCAAACTCTGCCAGTAAAGCTAGCGGAACCCCCTTTTCATTTACTGCAACTGGAGTAGACCCCGTTGTGTCAACGGAAATCGCTCTTACGGTTTCACCGATATTGCTTAAACCAGATTTACTTAAGCAATCTTTTATGGTTGCTTCCAATCCTTCGATGTAATCCAAAGGATGTTGCCTGAACTGACTTAAAGCAGCATCACAATACTCACCTCTTTTCCAACGCGGGTAGTAAAATACCGAAGACGCGATTTCCTCGCCATTGTTAGCATCGACCAATACCGAACGGACCGAATCACTTCCATAGTCCACCCCAATGACATGCGATTTATTCATTTTTGCTGAATTTGGTTTATAACTTATAATTGTTCTTAACACCTTACTTTTCAATATTCCATCTCTAAAGTTAGCATTGAAAAAAATAATTAGTGTCAAATAAACATTTAATTTTTTAAATATGAAAGAAAATTTTCATATTTAAAAAATTGATCTAACTTCATAGCAGCAAATTATGATTGACCCCAAGTCTGATATAGGCATATAAGAGTGTTTAAAGGATTATATCAGCCAATTATCGTACTTATTTTTAGCTATTTACTTTTTTACATAGTTTTGCCCATGGAATTGGTGGGATGAAGTCAGATAAAACGATAAAACGATAGACAATGGAATATTATAAAAAAGATTCAGGGATCCTTTTGGCTGTAGACTGTATCATATTTGGATTTAACGGTGAATCCCTAGAAGTGCTTTTAATTAAACGCGATTTCGAACCCGAAAGAAATAAATGGAGTCTAATGGGAGGTTTCGTTCAATCCAATGAAAGTCCAGAAGAAGCTGCAAGCCGCGTGCTGAGACAGTTAACAGGACTTGAAAATGTATATATGGAACAATGTAGTGTATTTGGGGAGCCTACCCGCGAACCTAACGATCGCGTTGTCAGCATCTGTTACTTTGCCCTGATTGATACGCAGCAATACAAACATATTCTGAGTGATGATTACGAAGCAAAATGGTTTCCGTTGCAAAAGCGCCCAGCGCTTATCTTCGACCACGATCAGATGATTACGTCAGCGCAGCACCGCCTACGCATGAAAGCAGCGTTGTATCCCATATTATTTGAATTACTGCCCGAGAAATTTACCATTCCCCAAATTGCTGCGCTCTATGAAGGCGTGTATAATATCGAGCTGGATAAGCGCAATTTCAGCCGAAAACTGCTATCTTCAGATCTTATCATCAAACTCCAAGAAAAGGATAAAGAAAATTCGAAGAAAGGAGCTTATTTTTTTAAATTGAATACGGCTATTTATAAGGAAAAGATCATGTCCTTTCTTCGTTATTTACCGAGCTGGTCTATCGAACCCTAAAGATAAAGCATGAAAATCTAACCTAACAATAGGAATATATTCACTTTCAATTTTCGTTTTTTCAATTATTCCTTATATTTATCACAGGTATATCCTAGCTTTACATCTAGGAAAAGCTAAATGATGCATTTTATAACTATAAACAACATGAGCAAATTGAGATTAGCATTTATATTCTTTACTATTTTATTTATTTCATCATATACTACGCTACAGGCACAAAATCCTGCCTCGGCTCCCCCGACTAAAGCAGCGCAACAGGATAATGCCTTCAAGTATAGTCCCGATGGATTAAAAAAAGGAAGTTTGTCCAATCAATTTGACCACCTTAACTATATTTCGAAAAACAACTATGATTTCAAGATGGTGCGTAAAACCAATCTTGACATTGTCAAAAGGAATGTGATTGATACCGTAGCAAAATTACACAAAGAAATCAGCTCCTTGAAATCATCTTCAAGCAATTATTCTTCGAATACAAAAAATTTGCAAGATTCTATTCAGGTCTTAAACGATCAGCTGGCACAAGAGAAGGAAAAGACAGAGAGTTTATCTTTCTTGGGAATCAATACATCGAAAGCCTTTTACAATACCGTTGTTTGGACGATCATTGGGATATTGGCAGTAGCGACATTTATCTTTCTATTTTCCTATCGAAAAGCGAAAGTGGATACAGTGGAATTCCAAAAGACAGCTGAGCAATCCCAGGAAGAATTTGCAACTTTTCGCAAAAAGGCTATGGAAAAAGAACAACTGCTTAAGCGTCAGCTACAAGACGAATTAAACAAAAAAATCTAGTACTACTTTTCCTAAAATTAGGAGATATATCTTGATCGACCTGTAGCGAATCCATGAAGCATTCGATGACAGGTCGATTTTATTTAGCGGTGTACGTTAATGAAGAAAAACTATATTTGCATAGATCGAAATTGAAACAGACAGAATTACAATAGATAACATTTTGACCTACGTTAATAAATTTATAATTTAATTACAAATTCTATTTGTTTTTAAATACGAATAACCTTATTTTTGCTGACCAAAAAAGAGGCCTTTTATGTCTCTTATATAAAATTGATTAATAAATATTTAGTCCCTATAATATGCCCAAGATTGGTAAAATAGCGCAGATTATCGGCCCAGTTGTTGACGTCAACTTCGCCGACAGTGAAAATCTACCTAAAATTTACGATGCATTGTACATTCAAAAAGAAAATGGACAACGTGTTGTATTAGAAGTTCAACAACACTTAGGTCAGGATCGTGTACGTACAATTGCCATGGACGCAACTGAAGGTTTAGTTCGCGGAATGGAAGTTGTCGATACTGGTGCTCCTATCAAAATGCCTGTTGGTGAAGAAATCAAAGGTCGTGTATTCAATGTCGTTGGTGATGCCATCGACGGGATCCAAAATCTGAATAAGGAGAATGGTCGTCCTATTCACAACGTACCACCTAAATTTGAAGATTTATCAACTGAATCCGAAGTACTTTTTACTGGTATCAAAGTTATTGACCTTTTAGAGCCATATGCTAAAGGTGGTAAAATTGGTTTATTCGGTGGTGCCGGTGTAGGTAAAACTGTATTAATCCAAGAATTAATCAACAATATCGCAAAAGGTCACGGTGGTCTTTCTGTATTCGCCGGTGTAGGTGAACGTACTCGGGAAGGTAATGACTTGTTGCGCGAGATGTTAGAATCTGGTATCATCAAATATGGTGAACATTTTATGGAAGGCATGGAAAAAGGGGAATGGCCTTTAGACACTGTAGATCACGAATTGATGAAAGATTCAAAATGTACGTTCGTATTCGGTCAAATGAACGAGCCTCCTGGTGCACGTGCTCGTGTTGCTTTATCAGGCCTTACAGTAGCGGAATACTTCCGTGACGGTGATGGCGAAGGTCAGGGCCGTGACGTATTATTCTTCATTGATAACATCTTCCGTTTTACACAAGCGGGCTCTGAAGTATCAGCCCTATTGGGTCGTATGCCTTCAGCCGTAGGTTACCAACCAACGTTGGCAACGGAAATGGGTTTAATGCAAGAGCGTATTACATCAACTAAAAACGGATCTATCACTTCTGTACAAGCCGTATATGTACCTGCCGATGACTTAACTGACCCTGCTCCAGCGACAACTTTCGCCCACTTGGATGCAACCACAGTATTGTCTCGTAAAATTGCTGAGTTAGGTATCTACCCTGCTGTGGATCCATTAGATTCTACATCACGCATCCTTTCTCCAGCCGTTTTAGGTAACGAACATTACAATACCGCTCAACGTGTAAAAGAAATTCTTCAACGTTATAAAGAATTACAAGATATCATCGCCATTTTAGGTATGGACGAATTATCGGAAGAAGATAAATTAACAGTACACCGCGCACGTCGTGTACAACGTTTCTTATCTCAACCTTTCCACGTTGCAGAACAATTTACAGGTTTAAAAGGTGTATTGGTAGACATCAAAGATACCATCAAAGGTTTCAATATGATCATTGACGGTGAAGTAGATGAGTACCCTGAAGCTGCATTCAACTTAGTCGGTAACATTGATGATGCTATCGAAAAAGGTAAAAAATTATTAGCAGAAGCAGTTTAATCTAGATTATATCTAAGAATAATGAAGTTAACAATTATCACTCCAGACAAATTAGCATTCGAAGGCGAAGTAACAGCTGTTACTGTACCTGGCTCTGCAGGCTCTTTCCAAATTTTGAAAGATCACGCTGCCATCGTTTCTACTTTGGAAGATGGAAAAGTAATTATTCAACAAGGTAAAGGTGAACAGGAAGTGTTCATTAAAGGTGGTGTTGTCGAAGCAAAAGACAATGTCATTACCGTGCTTGCTGAAGGAATTATCGGAGATTAAATCAAATCGATTTTATAAAATTTAAAGGCTTCCGGTAGAAATATCGGAAGCTTTTTTTTTTGAAGTTTTTTTGAAGTTTTCATCATTTTAAGAAGAAAATTGACCGTTGTCACAAAAAATAATTTTTCAGAACAGTAGACCAATTTTAAATACGGTATACGACTAACAAAATATAAAACCGAATAAACCTATTTTTTCACCAAAAAAAACCGTTACAATAACTTAATATAAAATTTTATTCTAAATTCAAAATTAGCAGTTTGCCTATTGCCAATTATTGTAATTCCTGCTACCTTGAGGAAATGAAATTCGAAAGTTTTTATTGAAACTTGAGATCACATGATTTACCACCAAAAACACCACGAAGGGAACTATTATACTGAGGTAAATTTAGGGTTATGAAATACTACGATAAAAACACATTGATCTATTTGAATGGAGCTTTTGTAAAAGCTTCCGAAGCGGCGTTGGATCCGTTTGCACAGTCACTGCATTATGGGTATGCTGTATTCGATGGATTACGCGCATATAATACCCACAATGGCCCCCGTATCTTTAAAGCTGAAAAGCACTTCGACCGTTTGAAGAGATCATGTGAAGGGGTTAATATTCCGTATCATTGGAGCAATAGAGAGCTGATCGAAATATGCTATGACCTTTTGGCCACCAATAACCTGAGAGAAGCTTATATACGTCCATTGGTATTGACCGGTTCAAATATGCACTTAACCTCATCAACCGAAGCAACAATCATGATTGCAGCCTGGGAATGGGGTCCATATCTTGGTCAAAACTTATTGCGGGTATGTATTTCGGATATCAAAAGACCTAATCCAAAATCGTTTAAAATTGACTCGAAAATCTCTGGTCAATATGTTAACTCTATTCTTGCCACAACGGAAGCCATCGAAAGAGGGTATGACGAAGCTTTAATGCTCGACCACGAAGGTTATGTTGCCCAAGCATCCAGTGAAAACATCTTTATCGAAAAGGATTTCAAAATCTATACACCGCCCACGAAGAGCATCTTCCCGGGCATTACACGCCAAACGGTGAAAAATATCTGTAAAAAGTTAAATTTCGAAGTTATCGAAAAGCAACTGACTGTTGAAGATATTTACACCGCAGACAGCGCCTTTTTATGTGGGACTGCTGCAGAAATCATCGGAATCAAACAAGTCGATGATGTCATCTATCAAGAAGCGTGGGAACATAGCATAGGGGCATCAATCCAAAGACGTTATAAAAATTTAGTATTAGAGAACGAAAATTATGAAGTCATCATCTAACGGCGAATATGCAATGAACAAATACAGCCGTACATTTACACAAGACGAAACGCAACCTGCTGCAAAAGCCATGCTTTACGGTATCGGTCTTACAGATGCCGACATGGACAAAGCACAGGTCGGTATTGCCAGCATGGGATATGATGGTAATACGTGTAATATGCACTTAAATGATTTGGCACAAATAGTCAAAAAGGGCGTTTGGAACAATAATTTAGTAGGCCTAACCTTCGGAACCATTGGCGTCAGCGACGGCATGAGCAATGGTACAGATGGGATGCGTTATTCGTTGGTAAGCCGGGATGTGATTGCTGATAGCATCGAAACAATCTGCGGTGGACAATATTATGATGGCTTGATCTCTATTCCTGGCTGTGACAAAAACATGCCTGGTGCAATTATGGCAATGGCCCGTTTAAATCGCCCTTCTTTAATGGTATATGGCGGTACCATCGCTCCTGGCCACTATAAAGGCGAAGAATTAAACATTGTATCTGCATTCGAAGCATTGGGACAACGCATCTGCGGAAATCTTTCCGATGAAGATTATGAAGGCATTATCAAACATACCTGCCCCGGTGCAGGTGCTTGTGGGGGGATGTATACCGCAAATACCATGGCTTCGGCAATTGAAGCCTTGGGCATGAGCTTACCTTACTCGTCTTCCAATCCGGCGATCTCGGACGAAAAGAAAAATGAATGCCTAGAGGCAGGTAAACACATCCGTACCCTACTTGAGAAAGATATCAAGCCTTCTGATATCATGACACGCAAGGCATTTGAAAATGCTTTACGTACCATTGTTATCTTGGGGGGAAGCACGAATGCTGTTCTTCACTTTATTGCTATAGGTAAAGCGATAGGCGTAGACATCACCCAAGATGACTTTCAACGCATGAGCGATGAAACGCCTGTGTTAGCCGACTTTAAACCATCCGGTAAATACTTGATGCAAGATCTCCAACAATATGGTGGAACTCCTGCTGTCATGAAGTATCTCTTAGACGAAGGCTTACTCCATGGCGACTGCATTACTGTAACAGGAAAAACCGTTGCCGAAAACTTGGCTGATGTTAAATCAATCATGGCATATGATCAACCGATTATAAAACCCTTGAACGATCCTATTAAAGCTACAGGACACTTGCAAATTCTTTACGGGAACTTAGCAGAGAAAGGTTCTGTTGCCAAGATCTCCGGTAAAGAAGGTGAAAAATTCACTGGTCCTGCACGCGTATTCGATGGAGAGCATGATTTAGTAGCGGGCATCGCATCGGGTAGAATCAAACCGGGAGATGTTGTCGTGATCAAAAATGAAGGTCCTGTAGGGGCACCAGGCATGCCTGAAATGCTCAAACCGACCTCATTGATTATCGGCGCGGGCTTGGGTAAATCTGTTGCTTTGATTACTGATGGTCGCTTCTCGGGTGGAACGCATGGTTTTGTCGTCGGGCATATCACACCTGAATCTTACAAAGGTGGACTGATCGGCCTTGTACATGATGATGATATCATCGAGATTGACGCTGTCAATAACAGCATCAATGTACTCCTTTCGGACGAGGAGATCGCACAACGCCGCACAGCTTGGGTACAACCAGCGTTAAAAGTTAGCAAAGGAGTTTTATACAAATATGCCAAAACAGTTGCCGACGCCTCAGAAGGCTGTGTAACGGATCAGTAGAAAATAAAAACAGAGACCTTAAGCGAATAGAGACCTAGACAATCGACGCCTAAGGTCTCAGACCGAATATCTAAATACTAAAAAGACTGAATAATCAACAAAAAAAATCAACGTAATGAGTACACTGGAAATAACAGAAAATAAGGCGACCGCAGCACAACAAACTCCGACACAAATTTCGGGATCTAAAGCTGTATTGGAAGCCTTATTGAGCGAAGGAGTTGATACCGTATTTGGCTATCCCGGAGGTGCAATTATGCCCATCTATGATGCCCTTTATGATTATACGGATCGTCTGAAGCATATTTTAGTGCGCCATGAACAAGGTGGAATCCACGCGGCGCAAGGTTATGCAAGATCTTCAGGTCGTACCGGTGTCGTCTTTGCGACAAGTGGTCCTGGAGCAACAAACTTAGTTACTGGATTGGCTGACGCCATGATTGATAGTAACCCGATCGTCTGTGTCACAGGTCAGGTCTTCGCTTCACTATTAGGAACGGATGCATTTCAGGAAACTGATGTCATCAATATCACGGCACCGGTTACAAAGTGGAACTATCAAGTTACCGACGCCACTGAAATTCCAGCTGCACTTGCAAAAGCATTTTATATTGCCAGCACTGGCCGTCCAGGGCCGGTACTGATCGATATCACTAAAAACGCGCAATTGCAATTGTTTGATTATTATGGTTACGAAAAGTGCAACCACGTACGCAGCTACAGACCTGCACCACAAGTACGAAAAGAATATGTCGAACAAGCGGCGGCCCTAATCAACAATGCCAAGAAACCATTTGTTCTTTGGGGACAAGGAATTATTTTAGGAAAAGCCGAGGAGGAATTTAAAACATTTATCGAAAAAGCCGGTATCCCTTCTGCAAGCACTGTTATGGGTTTGAGCGCTCTCCCAACAGACCATAAACTTCATGTCGGCATGCTTGGTATGCACGGTAACTATGCGCCGAACGTGATGACCAATGAATGCGATGTGTTAATTGCTATCGGTATGCGATTCGACGACCGCGTAACTGGTCGTTTAGATAAATATGCTAAACAGGCAAAAGTAATCCATTTGGACATAGACCCAGCCGAGATTGACAAAAATGTACAGACAACCGTACCTGTATGGGGCGACTGTAAAGAATCTCTCCCGATGCTGACGGAATTGATAAATGCAACAGACCATTCTGCTTGGTTAGCGCAATTTCGCGAACTTGAAAAAGAAGAAATCAAGGAAGTGATCCAGGATGAACTTCATCCGCAAACAGATATCATGACGATGGGTGAAGTCATCAATGTGCTGAATGAATTGACGGGAGGTGATGCAATCATCACAACCGACGTTGGTCAACATCAAATGGTAACCTGTCGCTATGCTAAATTTAATAACAGCAAATCAAATGTAACCTCAGGAGGTTTGGGAACCATGGGTTTTGGACTTCCAGCAGCTATCGGTGCTTGGTACGGCGCTCCAGAAAAAACCGTTGTGGCCATCATTGGCGACGGTGGTATACAGATGACCATCCAAGAGTTGGGAACGATCATGCAATTTGGTGCAAAAGTCAAAATTATGATCCTCAACAATGAATTCCTGGGCATGGTGCGTCAATGGCAGCAATTGTTCCACGACAGGCGCTATTCATTCGTGAATATCACGAGTCCTGATTTTGTTGCTGTAGCGAAAGGCTATTACATCGACGGTCAGAAGATTTCGGAAAGAAAAGATCTTCGCAATGCGCTGAAAACAATGATTGATCACGACGGAGCTTATCTATTGGAAGTGATGGTCGGTAAGGAAAATAATGTATTCCCAATGGTGGCGCAAGGAACGTCGGTATCTGAGATACGCTTAAAGTAGAATTAACATGGAAAAACAAGAATATACCATCACCCTATATACAGAGAATTCTATCGGTCTTATCGGTCGGATTTCAACAATTTTTTCGAGAAGAAAAATCAATATCGAAAGTTTGAACACTTCCCCTTCTGAAGTGGAAGGGATACACCGTTTTACCATTGTGATCACGGAAGCGGAGGATGTTCTGCGTAAGCTTTGCCGTCAGCTGGAAAAACAAATTGACATCCTCAAAGCCTATTACAACACCAATGATGAAGTGATCTGGCAAGAACAGGCATTATATAAAGTGCCTGCGGATGTTGTGAATGAAAAAGTTTACGTCGAGCGGCTGTTACGTCAATACGGTGCGAATGTTGTTGTGATCCGCAACGATTATATTGTATTCGAAACGGCCGGTCACCGCGAAGAGATTGATAAGTTAACCGAAGAGCTGACAAAATACGGCTTGATCGAATTTGTACGTGGGGCTCGTATTGCCATCATCAAGGATAGTGCAGGCTTCCACTCCAAATTGGTTCAGTTTGAAGCCCAAGAGCCTTCTGAAGAAATTGTAGAAAACGAATATCTCGACAAAAGGGATGATGTATTTACAATGTAAGCATTAAAAATATCATGCAAGCAACATTTAAATTTATCTTAAAGTCACGTCAAAAATTCATTGAATTAATTGAAGGCCTTTCTATAGAACAGCTTAACAAAATTCCTGTAGGATTTAACAACAATATCATCTGGAATTTTGCGCATATCGTTGTCAGTACCCAGACCTTAATCTATGTGCGTACAGGAATTAAAGCCGATACGGCTTGGGTGAAGTATAACGAAGATTATAAAAAAGACACCAAACCGACCCGCTTTGTTGAACAAGCGGAGATCGATGAATTAAAAGAAATCGCCATCCGCAGTATTGAGCAAATTGCCGCCGATTATGACAATGGTGTCTTTGGAGAAATCACTTCCTTTTCAACAGCAACCTATGGTTATCCAATGGAAACCATTGAAGAAGTTATTGCCCTGACATCTGGACACGACAATGTTCATTTCGGCTATGCAATGGCGCAACGCAGATTAGTACAATAGTTAAAACAAATAATCAACAACCCATAACAGAAAGAAAGTAAAACAATGGCAAATTATTTCAACACTTTACCGCTTAGAGAGCAGTTAGAACAATTAAGTCACGCTGAATTCATGGACAACACCGAATTCACGGATGGCGTAAATGCTTTAAAAGGTAAAAAAATCGTAATCGTAGGATGTGGAGCACAAGGCTTGAACCAAGGTTTAAACTTAAGAGATAGCGGACTGGACGTTTCTTATGCATTACGTAAAGAAGCTATTGAACAAAAAAGAGATTCTTGGAAAAATGCTACGGACAACAATTTTAATGTAGGAACTTACGAAGAATTGATCCCCACTGCAGATTTAGTCATCAACTTGACTCCAGATAAACAACACACTTCAGTTATCAACGCCGTAATGCCTTTGATGAAAGAGGGCGCTACATTATCGTATTCACACGGTTTCAACATTGTGGAAGAAGGTATGCAGATCCGTAAAGATATTACTGTCATTATGGTTGCGCCAAAATGTCCAGGATCTGAGGTTCGTGCAGAGTACCTTCGTGGCTTTGGTGTACCTACCCTAATCGCTGTTCACCCTGAAAATGACCCACAAGGAAAAGGCTGGGCTGAAGCAAAAGCATATTGTGTAGGAACAGGTGGTCACAAAGCAGGTGTATTGAAATCTTCATTCGTAGCTGAAGTAAAATCAGATTTGATGGGTGAGCAAACGATTCTTTGCGGATTGTTGCAAACAGGTTCGATCTTATCTTTCGATAAAATGATCGAAAAAGGAATTGAAGCAGGATACGCCTCAAAATTGGTACAATATGGCGTAGAAGTGATCACAGAAGCCTTAAAGCACGGTGGTGTAAGCGGCATGATGGATCGTTTAAGCAACCCAGCAAAAGTGAAAGCTTTTGAAATCTCTGAGGAATTGAAAGATATTATGCGTCCATTGTTTCAAAAACATCAAGATGATATCATGTCAGGTCACTTTAGCAAGACCATGATGGAAGATTGGGCTAATGGTGATGCAAACCTATTGAAATGGCGCGCTGAAACGGGTGAAACGGCATTCGAAAAAACACCTGCTGGTGATGTTAAAATCAACGAACAAGAATACTTCGACAACTATACGCTAATGGTTGCTTTCATCCGTGCAGGTGTTGAATTGGCCTTCGAAACGATGGTTGAAGCGGGTATAAAGCCTGAGTCGGCATACTATGAATCATTGCATGAAACACCATTGATCGCCAATACAATCGCCCGTAAGAAATTGTTCGAAATGAACCGCGTCATCTCTGATACAGCTGAATACGGTTGTTACCTATTCGATCAGGCTTGTAAACCGTTGTTGGCAGACTTTATGAAAACTGTAGATACTGATTTAGTCGGTAAAAACTTTAACGAAGGCCGGGATGGTTCAGTGGACAATGCTCAATTAGTTGTTATCAATGAAATTTTACGCGACCACCCCGTGGAAATTGTTGGGCGCAAATTGCGTAAAGCGATGACCGCAATGAAAGCGATCAAAACTGTTTAAAGTTTATACGGAATTATACATGCTTCAGAATCATGAAAATTTCGTAATTTAGTATATTGAAACCAAGGTGATATTGAGACATTTACAATATCACCTTGGTTAATATAAAAATAACATAAGAGAGAATAAAAAATGTCAAAAACTTTAGTAGAAAAGATTTGGGATGCACACGTCGTCAAGCGTGAGGAAGGGTTCCCGGATATTATATATATCGACACCCATTTAATTCATGAAGTTACTTCACCTCAAGCTTTTGATGGCCTACGTAAGAGAGGAATCCCAGTTTTTCGTCCAAAACAAACGGTAGCTACCGCCGACCACAATGTACCCACACTTAATCAGCACTTACCAATCAAAGAAGAACTATCGCGCTATCAGGTTGATATGCTCACCAAAAATTGTGCTGAATTTGGTATTGAATTATACGGTTTGGGACATCCCTACCAAGGTATCGTACATGTTATTGGTCCCGAGCTGGGTATCACTTTACCGGGCAAAACGATGGTTTGTGGCGATAGCCATACCTCAACACATGGCGCTTTTGGAGCTATTGCTTTTGGTATCGGAACCTCTCAAGTTGAACAAGTCTTCGCTACCCAATGTCTATTGCAGTCGAAGCCAAAAACAATGAAAATTGAAGTCAACGGTACCCTTCAAAAAGGTGTTGGAGCAAAAGATATCATCCTATATATCATCTCCAAAATATCTGCTGCCGGTGGTACAGGTTACTTTATCGAATATGCGGGTTCAGCAATCCGTTCGTTAAGTATGGAAGCGCGTATGACCATCTGTAATATGAGCATTGAAATGGGGGCTCGCGGAGGGTTAATTGCACCTGATCAGATTACATTTGATTATGTAGAGGGGCGTGAGTTCGCTCCGAAAGGAGAGGAATGGGATAAAGCGCTAGCCTACTGGAAAACATTATATTCCGACGACGATGCCATTTTCGATAAAGTATTGACTTTTGATGCGGCAGATATCGCTCCCATGATTACTTACGGTACCAACCCCGGGATGGGAATGGGAATTGCAGAACATATTCCAGCAACTACTGCTCAGCCAGAATCAGAAAGACCATCGTATCAAAAAGCATTAGACTACATGGGCTTTAAAGACGATTCAACAGTATTAGGCAACCGTGTTGATTACGTCTTCATCGGAAGTTGTACCAATTCCCGTATCGAAGACTTACGTGAAGTTGCTTCATTCGTACAGGGTAAGCAGAAAGCACAGGACGTTGAAGTATGGATTGTACCAGGCTCAAAACAAGTAGAAAAACAAGCCAAAGAAGAAGGCTTGGATAGAATATTTGAAGCAGCGGGATTCCAACTACGCGAACCTGGATGCTCCGCATGTTTAGGAATGAACGAAGATAAAATACCTGCCGGCAAATATTGCGTTTCGACTTCAAATAGAAACTTCGAAGGACGTCAAGGGCCTAATGCACGTACCATGCTGGTATCCCCTCTGACAGCAGCCGCTGCAGCAGTAACAGGTAAAGTAACAGATGTGAGAGAGTTGATCTAAAAAAAATTAAAGCGTAAAATATATTAATCTAAAAATGAAAAGTACTACTAAAATCACATCTATCATCTTAGCGGGGGCTACACTTTTTACCAGTTGTGCGAGCAAAACATTGATTCAATCCAATCCTGTTGGAGCAAAAGTTTATATTCAAGGAGAGTATGCGGGTACAACACCGTATTCTTATAAAGACACCAAAATCGTTGGCAGCACAACTGATTTGAAAATAGAAAAAGAAGGTTATGAGCCTTTTATTACCAGTTTTTCTAGAAATGAAAAAGCTGACGTCGGTGCCATTATCGGGGGGATATTTGTACTTGTTCCATTTCTATGGACCATGAAATATAAAGAGCAACATACGTATGAATTGATACCTCTAGGTAGCGGAGCAAAAAAAGAGTCAACAGACACATCATTATCAGCTAAATTACAAGAGCTAAAAAAGATGTACGATGACAAGCTCATTACCAAAGAGGAGTATGAAAAGCAAAGAGAAAAGGTTTTGAACAATTAACGTTCGACAAAAAATAAAATAGATAAAAAACGGAGGGCTAATAGACTCAGCTCCGTTTTTTATTTTGACTTTGAAAAAATGAAAAAATTTGAAACTTTAACTTCACGGGTAGTTCCACTACCTATTGAAAATATTGATACCGATCAGATCATTCCAGCGCGTTTTCTAAAAGCGACAACGCGCGAAGGATTTGGAGATAATTTATTCCGTGATTGGCGCTTTGATACAGACAATCAGCCCAAAACGGATTTCGTATTGAACAACCCGACCTATTCGGGAAAAATATTGGTTGCGGGTAAAAACTTTGGCTGTGGATCTAGTCGCGAACACGCTGCCTGGGCTATTCAAGACTATGGTTTTGACGTTGTTATCAGTTCATTCTTTGCAGATATCTTCAAAGGAAATGCGCTAAACAATGGGGTTTTGCCCATTCAAGTTACAGAAGAGTTTTTAGGAAAAATATTCGAATTGGTACACCAAAATCCTGATACCGAAATTATCGTCGATCTTGAAAAACAAACGATCATGTTGACAGAAACAGGCGATCAATTTGAATTTGAAATCAATCCATATAAAAAGTCATGCTTGATCAATGGATATGATGACATCGACTTTATCCTAAACCAAAAAGATTCAATCGAAGCATTTGAAGCAAACAGACAATGGTAGATCCTGTCGTCCATATTGCCAATTTAACTGTTCAGTACGGTAGAGATATCGTATTGCAAGATTTAAATTGGCAAATCTTTAAGGGTGAACAATGGATTTTAGGGGGGCCGAGTGGTACCGGAAAAACAACGCTTGCAAAAGCAATTTCCGGTCAATTAAAATATGAAGGGGAAATCGAATTCAAGCTCGGTTCCAACAATCCCCTTTCAGCAAAAATTCACTATGTTTCCAATTGGTTTCAGTTTACCAATCTGGAAGGCGACCGCAACTTTTATTATCAACAGCGGTACAACAAATTCGCAAAAAACGATACGTTAACTGTTTTTGCAGAGCTGAAACATTTTGCACAGGAGGAACAACTCTCTTTTGACGACGTACGCAACTATCTGACAATTTTTGGTTTTGAAAATTTCAAAGATCAACAGTTGATCGAACTCTCCAGTGGGGAGCATAAAAGACTACAATTGATCAAGGCGCTATGGCGCGAACCTGAGGTCCTTATCATTGATCAACCTTATACGGGTTTAGACGTACAATCTCGACAAGACCTCAATCGCATTTTTGATCAGCTGGCCAATAAAGGAGTGACGTTGTTGCTTATTAGTAATGATGAAGAATACCCCAGCTGCATCAATCGCTTCGCAGAAATTCAGGAGGGCAAGATCGTTATTCGCCAACGTAGCGAGGAACTGTCCAGAGGGTTACGCCGGACGCGAAAGGCACTGCCTTATTTTCTGCAACGAGCACCAGAAGTTTCTTCTCAGATCATGGTAAAAATGAACAAGATTAATATCTCTTATGGAGAGAAACAAGTTCTAAAAAACATAGACTGGGAGGTAAAAGCTGGTGAAAAGTGGTTACTGCAAGGTCATAATGGCTCTGGAAAATCAACCTTGCTCAGTTTAATCAATGGTGATCACCCCCAGGCCTATGCCAATGACATCTATCTTTTCGGTCAAAAAAGAGGATCTGGAGAAAGTATCTGGGACATCAAAGAACATTTGGGGATCATATCGCCAGAATTACATTGGTACTACGATATGAATGCCAACGTTGGACAGACCATCGCTTCGGGATTCTTTAATTCCATGAGCCTCTATCAGCGATTAGGATTTGAACAACAGCAGAAGCTGGAGCAAATTCTTCATTTTTTTGACCTCAAAGAGGTTAAACATAAAACATTGGGATCATTACCCCTGGGCCAACAACGTTTGGCTCTACTGGCCCGCACGATCGTGAAACATCCTGAATTGCTGATTTTGGACGAACCATGTCAGGGGCTGGACAAAGAGCAGACACAGTATTTCAACGACGTCATCGATGATCTGAGTAAAAGCGGCCAAACCCTCATCTACGTAGGGCATTTCCACGCTCAGTTACCAACTTGCATTGATAATAAAATGGTGTTGGAAAAGGGAGAAGTGAAAGCGATAACCAAAGTTATCCACAAAAAAGAGGCGTTTTCCACATAAGAAATGTGGAAAACGTCCAGCTAGAATAGAAAATAGATGTTAGCGGTTAGCATTTAGAGACTAACGGCTCAATAGTTATAAAACAATGAAAAAAAATATTTTAATCATACCTGGAGATGGCATCGGCCAAGAAGTAACCACTTGGGGTAAAAAAGTGCTAGAAAAAATCGGTGAAAATTATGGTCATGAGTTCAGCTTCGATGAAGCAATCATGGGCCATACCGCAATCGAAGCTACAGGTAATCCACTACCTGACGAGACATTAGCGAAAGCAAAAGCTTCCGATGCAATCCTTTTTGGAGCCATTGGCCATATCAAGTATGATAATGATCCATCGGCTAAAGTTAGACCTGAACAAGGCTTACTAAAAATCCGTAAAGAATTGGGTCTGTATGCTAATCTTCGCCCAATATTATTATTTGATGAATTATTGGATGCTTCAAGCTTAAAGCCAGAAATACTTCAAGGGACAGATATCCTTTTCTTCCGTGAATTGACAGGCGATGTGTATTTTGGCGAGAAAAACCGAAACGAGGACAACACTTTTGCCTCAGATCTAATGAATTACCACCGTTACGAAGTTGAACGTATCGCACGTAAAGCTTACGAGGCAGCGCGTACACGTAATAAAAGATTATGTTCTGTTGATAAAGCTAATGTCCTAGAAACGTCGCGTCTTTGGAGGGAAGTTGTACAAGAACTTGCAAAAGAGTATACAGATGTTGAAACAGAGCACATGTTTATTGATAATGCCGCGATGCAATTGGTCAAAAATCCAAAGAAGTTTGATGTTGTTTTAACCGCCAATCTTTTTGGTGATATCCTAACAGACGAGGCTTCGCAAATTGCAGGATCCATGGGTATGTTGGCTTCCGCTTCAGTAGGCGATGGTACAGGCTTCTTCGAACCTATACATGGCTCTGCGCACGATATCGCTGGTCAAAATAAAGCGAATCCACTTGCGTCAATATTATCTGCAGCCTTGATGCTTGATATTAGCTTTGGCCTACAGGAGGAAGCTAAAACGGTTACCAATGCTGTAGCTGAAACATTAAAAGCTGGTTGGAGAACCGGTGACATTGCAAACAGTAGCACAGAAGCTTCAAAAATTTTAGGCACCCAAGAAATGGGGCAAAAAGTATTGGAGTTTATTAAATAGTATTGAGATATGAGTAATGAAGTAGTGAGTATTGGGAATCAGATGCCACAAGCCTTTGCTCGGGCACTTTAAATGCATTGCTTCTTACATATTTAGTTTATAAATCTTTTGAATTAAGAAATTATGTTACACGATCCTAATCATCTTTACATCTTCGACACCACATTGCGTGATGGCGAGCAGGTACCCGGATGCCAATTAACTACTCCAGAGAAAATTGAGATCGCAAAGGACTTAGAAAAACTGGGCGTTGATATTATCGAAGCTGGTTTCCCAGTGTCTAGCCCCGGTGATTTTCAATCGGTGGTAGAATTGTCCAAAGCCGTGAACGATGTCATTATATGTGCATTGACCCGTGCCAATAAAAACGATATTGATGTAGCTGCCGAAGCATTAAAATATGCCAAACGCCCGCGCATCCACACGGGTATAGGCTCTTCGGATATGCATATCAAATATAAATTCAATAGTACACGGGAAGAAATTTTAGAACGCGCTGTTTCCGCTGTAAAACATGCTAAATCCTATGTAGAGGATGTCGAGTTTTATGCAGAAGATGCCGGTCGCGCAGACTTAGAATTTCTAGCTAAAATGGTGGAATCGGTCATTGCTGCCGGAGCTACTGTCGTTAATATCCCCGATACAAACGGTTATTGTTTACCGGATCAATATGGATCAAAAATCAAGTATCTAAAAGAACATGTAAGCAATATCGATCAAGCGATCATTTCTGCACATTGCCACAATGACTTGGGACTCGCAACGGCAAATTCCGTCGCTGCGATACAAAATGGTGCCCGTCAGGTAGAATGTACAATAAACGGTATCGGTGAGCGTGCTGGTAACACATCGCTGGAAGAAGTGGCTATGATCCTTAAGGTACACAAGCAAGCATTTGGAAGTTTAACATCGAATATTGATAGCCGCATGTTTACCTACTTATCCCGCAAGGTAAGTGAAATGATGAATATGCCTGTGCAGCCAAATAAAGCTATCGTAGGTCGCAATGCTTTTGCACATAGCTCAGGGATCCACCAGGATGGCTTCTTAAAGCATCGCGAAAACTATGAGATTATTAGACCAGAAGATGTTGGTTTGTTGGAAGCTGACATCAATTTTAACGGCCCGTTCTGGAAGACATGCACTTAAACATCATTTAGAGCGCTTAGGATTTCACCTTGAAAAAGACGATCTAGCAGATTGCTATCAACGCTTTTTGGTTCTGGCCGACGAAAAGAAAAATATTTGCGATGATGACCTAAAAAGCCTCGTCCAAGAAAAAATCTAGAAAAGGAAGGCTGCTCATGCAGCCTTTTTTCTTCAAAAAAAATCAACTATATTTAAACATACAGTAGTGGTAGAATCTTTAGTATAACAGCGGGTATCTGCATTTTCTTACCTACTTTAACTGGGCAATCCTCTAACAATGAATCTTTCAACCTTAAATATCGATTCCGAGGCCACGCTTGAACGCATCAAGTCTGTGGTCAATCGCACCCCCTTACAGTATAACAGGCATTTATCCGAAAAATATGGCGCCGAAGTTTACCTCAAACGAGAAGACTTACAGGTCGTACGTTCGTACAAGTTACGGGGAGCCTATAATAAGATTATTTCACTTACAGAAGAAGAGCGGCAGCTTGGCGTTGTATGCGCAAGCGCAGGTAATCATGCACAAGGCGTCGCTTTTTCCTGTAATAAGCTCGATATCAAAGGAGTAATATTTATGCCCGGCCCGACACCACGCCAGAAAATCTCGCAAACCGAAATGTGGGGCAATGGCAATGTAGAAATCATCTTAACCGGCGACACCTTTGACGACTGCCAAAAGGCTGCGCTGGCTTATACTGCAGAGTACGGCATGACTTTTATTCCTCCTTTTGATGACCTCAAAATTGTAGAAGGTCAGGGCACCGTTGCTGTTGAAGCCTTGCAGGATCTACCGGATATGGACGCTATGTTTATTCCTATTGGTGGTGGCGGTCTGGCTGCAGGTGCTAGCTATTACCTTAAAAATAAAAACAAAGCCATTAGATGTTATGGTGTAGAACCCGAAGGTGCCCCTTCTATGCAAGCTGCCCTGACCCATGGCGCACCGATTGAACTTGAACATATTAACAAATTCGTTGATGGGGCAGCTGTTAAAAAAATCGGTGCCACAACATTCGAAATCGCTAAACAACTGCTGGATGATACGCGCTCTATTCCCGAAGGAAAAATCTGTACCTGTATCTTAGAACTATATAATAAGGATGCAATTGTCGTCGAACCTGCGGGAGCACTCTCCGTAGCAGCGCTTGAGTTTCACAAAGATGAAATTAAAGGAAAGAAAGTCGTCTGTATCATATCCGGTGGAAATAATGATATTGACCGCATGAGTGAAATCAAAGAACTGTCTTTACTTTACGAAGGTTACAAGCATTATTTCATCGTTCGTTTCCCACAAAGACCTGGCGCATTAAAACTTTTCGTATCCGAAGTATTGGGACCTAAAGACGACATTACGCGATTTGAGTTTATCAAAAAGACAGAACGAGAAAGGGGCCCCGCGCTGGTCGGCATCGAGCTCAACAAACCCGAAGATTATACAACATTAATTGAACGCATGAAAGAATATAAGTTTGATGTCATTGAGATCAATAAAGACCAAACGTTATTCGAGTATTTGGTATAAAAATAAAAAGCAAAGTTTTCATCACATAAAAATCTTATATTTAATTGTTTAATCAAAAAAATAAGCACATATGAGAGTAGTAATTTTAGCAATTCTGACCTTAATAGGTCAGCTTACCTTTGCGCAGACAGACAAAAGTAAACGGCCAAGTCCTCCTGATAACACCAAGGTGACTACGGTCGATGGTATCACAATCGACATCAATTACAGCCGTCCATCATTGAAAGGCCGTCAACTGGGTGTCGATGTTGCCCCTATCGGAAAAGTATGGCGAACGGGAGCAAATGAAGCTACCACGATCGAATTCGATAAAGATGTGTTGGTTGAAGGCAAGAAATTGGCAGCTGGAAAATATAGTCTTTACAGTATCCCTGGTGAACATGAAACAACGATCATGTTCAATAAAATTTGGAATCAGTGGGGAACGAAATATGATTCCAAAGAAGACGCCTTAAACATTTCCGTCAGTAATGCAACAGCAAGCACCTCACAGGAACAATTTAAGATCGATGCAAGTCCACAGGGAACAGTCTCGTTGGCGTGGGGAGCATATGTGGTACCCTTTACGGTTAAAGCCAGCAAATAGTTACGATGCTTTACAGTCAATCAAAATTTATTGCACAGAAAAAGGGACTGATAGTAGTCCCTTTTTTATAAAAACACCGTATTGTGCACATCCCAATAGTTTCGGCTAGACAGCTAATTTTTCAAGTATTTTTGCAAAAATTGATCCTGCTCCCACAGTAGATGGAAGATATTTTCCTTGGCAACATACCCATGCGCTTCACGCGGCAAAATTACCATCCGCACAGGAGCTCCCAAATTCTTTAGCGCCTGGAAATAGCGCTCGGTCTGCAAAGTAAATGTCCCGGGATTATTATCTGCTCCACCATGAATCAATAACAGTGGTGTTTTCATCCGGTCGGCACTTATAAAAGGAGACATGGTCATGTACAATGCGGGATCATCCCAGAAGTTTCGCTGTTCACTTTGAAAACCGAATGGTGTTAAGGTTCGATTATATGCTCCGGAGCGTGCTATTCCCGCTGCAAACAATTTGGAATTGGACAACAAATGCGCTGTCATAAATGCACCATAGGAATGCCCGCCTACCGCAACTTTTTTTCGATCGATATAGCCCAGCTGGTCTACCGCATCGATTGCTGCCTCAGCATTGGCCACAAGTTGCTCAATAAAAGTATCATTCGGTTCTTTTGTCCCTTCTCCAACAATTGGGAAGGCAGCATTATCCAATACAGCATACCCTTTAGATACCCAATAGATAAAAGAACCATAACTTGGGAATGTAAACTCCTTAGGGTTGGCCGTGCTCTGTCCAGCCGTATGCTTATCCTTGTATTCCCTTGGGTAAGCCCACATGAGCAATGGTAATTTTTCCTTTTTATTAAAATCATAACCTGCAGGCAGATAAAGCGTTCCCGAAAGCTCTACCCCATCGTTACGCTTGTAATTCAAAATCTCTTTATGAACTTTTTCCAAGGATTTGAACGGGTTTTCAAGAGCTGTTAGTGTCGACTGTTTCCCTGATTTCATATTTTTCATGTAATAATTGGGGTATATCGATGCTGATTGAAGCGAAATTAATAAATCCTCTGTTTTGGGATTCACTATTTGGATAATACGTTCTTGTAGTGCGGATGCTGCTGCAGTGTATATTCGCTTTTTCTTTAAAGAGTGTAAATTGAGCTCATCCACAAAGGGGAACTCGCCATCTTTCGTAAACCCCTTGCCCACAAATAAAACCTTATCCTTATCTATATACATGGAGTATGTGCCTAAGCTATTTCTTTCCGTATACACGTCTCCAGGATCATTATACACGTCCTGACTGTTCCGATCGTGCAGCAGTTTGGATTCTCCCGTGGAAGGATTAACCACAAAAGTTTTCCTATTTCTAGTATCATACCATTGCGAATGAATCAAAGCATACTTCTCATTGCCCCATACGACACCTGCATAACGGTCTTTGGTTTTGAAAATAAGCTTTCCCGTCCCCTTGAAAGGGTATGACAAGGTATATAAGGCATCCCGAAACTCCGCCTCCTTATTCGCATCCCCGCCGTCCATTGCTTCCACATAAGCTAACGTAGCGGGTTGGTCGCTCCGCCAATGCCAGGCCCGCTTTCCTGAGCGTGTCGACGAAAACCCTTTCGGCATGACTTCCGTCAAAGGAGTCTCATTAACAAGAGTGATTTCTTTGCCAGTACGATCATAGATATGTACTTTTTGCGGAAAATATGATAGCGGAACCACATACGAATAGGGCTTCGCGATCGTCGATACCATCACATATTCGCCATTCGGGGAAAAGCTGATCCCTGTATAAATGGCTTTGTCTTTAAAAGGCGAAATTTTGCCGTCAAGATCCACAAGCTGCAGATTCGACTGCGCCAATGTTTCAAAGTTTGCCTCGTCCAATGGACTCTTCAGCAAGTCTTGATACGTTCTCAACTGGGAAACCTTTCCATCGCTTGTTGAAACAACCGGTCCTTTCGGCAAATCTTTGGAAGGATCCAACAGTGCAGGCCTATCCTGCGGCAGACTGGTGATCATTAAACCTGACGAATTTTTCAACCATTGAAAAGGTGCTGTCATTGTCCCATTCAAATTGTAATTGGTTAACTGTTTGACGTTCCGCGTAGCGAGATCAACAACAAATAAAGCTGTCCCGCTATCATTGCTATTGCTGAATGCCAAATACTTATTGTCCGGAGAAAACGCAAAGTTGGATAGTGCCGCATTTTCTGGCATCCCGGAAAAGTCAGTATATTCAACATTTTGATCTATTTTTTTTAAGGTAATCTTATCGTAAAAGAGCGTTGAACTCTCCATATATGTTTTCGGATTAATCCTTAATCCCGCCAGTTTCATTTCTTCCTGCCCCAATTCGGCCAGACTTTTATAAGTCGGGCGAAATGTAAAAAGCATCCAATTTTTATCGCCTGAAATTTTCAGCTGAGGAGGGCGTACATAATCGGCTAACGTCAGAATTTCAGTAGAGGGCTTTTGAAAGGTAATGTTTTCTTGCGCTTTCGTTTGTAGTGAAGTTAATAGCAAGAGACCATAGAATAGTTTCTTCATAAATTTATTTTTCAAATTAGGACAAAATAAACTAATAAAATATTCATTACGAAGCAAGATCTGTAGCTTTTTTATGACACTAAAATTAAACTTAAATCATTTGTAAAAAAGGGGTAAAAATTACCAATTTAAAGTTATCCACATTTTTAAAACACACAAAATCAACGACTTGATCATAACAACCCGCTACAAACGCATGCTCTGTTAAACTTTTACCCAAAATGTGGAAAAGTCGACCTACCGCATAGCAGGAAAATGTAGGATATTTGTTAAGCTAATAAAAGAATTAGCAACTCAATGAAGTTTTTTACGTATCAGAAACGGACCTTTCTATTTGATAAGTGTCTGTTTTCAGCGCCCGGCCTAACCTTAGGATCGGGATCCCCTATTCAAATTGATACAATTAACTTCGTTCTGAGTTTTTCTATAAAGATTGGAATAAAAAAAATAAACAAGTAACATGGCAAGAATTATCAAATTTGAGAAAAACGATTGTGCCCCTTGCGCACAAGTATCGGCTTATTTGGATCAAAAAGGTATCCAATATGAAACGGTTAATCCTTTTGATGAACCAGACTTGGCCGCACGATTCAAAATCCGCACAGTACCTACTGTAATTGTGTTGGAAAATGAAGAGATTCAACACCGTATCATTGGCTTTAAACCAGAAGAATTGGCTGCCATTGCACTTTAATAAATTCAGCGTATCATTTAAAACAAACAACAACATGATACACATTTATTATGATTCCAAAACGGGCAACGTACAGCGTTTTATGGACAAGGTCGCTCAAATAACAGGCTGGCAAATCCATAAAATAACCCCCGATTTGGCGGTAAAAGATGCTGGCCATTTGGTCACTTTCACCACAAATTTTGGGCAAGTACCCGAAAATACAGTAGAATTCATGAAACGCGAAGCTAAAAACATCTATTCTGTTACTTCCAGCGGTAATCGCAATTGGGGGCCGAATTATGGCTTGGCAGCTGATCGCATTTCACAAGATTTCGACATTCCACTGGCGTTCAAATTTGAACTGTCCGGAACAATGGAAGACATTAATCAATTTATTGACATCTTAAAGAACTTTTGCGATGGTAGCAAACGAAGTAGCAAAAAACTGGATATTGCTTAATAATGAAATCATGATTAAGCATGATGACGAATTCAGCTTACATAAAGATAAGGAAGCAGTTCGTGCCTATTTCTTAGAATATGTAAATAAGAACACGGTGTTCTTTTATACATTGAAAGAAAAAATAGACTATTTGGTAGAGAACAACTATTACATTGACTTTTACCAATGGTTTACATTTGAAGAAATGGAAGAAGTATTCAACTATGTATACGCTAAAAAATTCCGTTTTGAATCTTTTATGGCGGCCTTCAAATTCTTCCAGAGCTACGCTTTGCGTGACGATTCTGGTGAGAAGTTCCTAGAACGCTATGAAGACCGTGTTGTTGCTGTTTCCCTATTCTTGGCAAGAGAAGAAGGTGTAAAAAAAGCAATTGAATACGCCGAAATCATGATCAATCAAGAATACCAACCAGCGACGCCTACCTTCTTAAATGCAGGAAAGAAACGCTCGGGCGAGTTGGTATCTTGTTTCTTGGATGAAATCGGTGACAACTTAAACGGTATTGGTTACGCGGTTGATTCTGCTATGAAGTTATCTTCTATCGGTGGTGGCGTATCGTTCAATATCTCCAAAATTCGTGCTCGTGGCGAGGCAATTAAAGGTGTTGAAGGTCGTGCGGGTGGTGTACTTCCTATTATGAAAATCATGGAAGATACGTTCTCCTATGCCAATCAATTGGGACAGCGTCCGGGTGCAGGTGCCGTATATCTTAATATTTTCCACTCCGATATTGAAGAATTTTTGGATTGTAAAAAGATCAATGTCGATGAAAAGGTACGCATCAAATCTTTGTCTATCGGTATTATCGTGCCTGATAAATTCATGGAATTGGCAGAAAAAGATGAGCCTTGCTATTTGATCTATCCACATACCGTCATGCAAGAGTATGGACAATTCTTAGACGAGATGGATATGGACAAAATGTATGACGAATTGATCACGAATCCAAACGTGAAAAAGAAAAAGATCAATGCCCGTCACCTCTTGGTTAAGATTGCACAGACACAAAAAGAATCCGGTTACCCGTATATATTTTTTAAAGAGAATACCAACCGTGTCCATGCGTTAAATGAAATCGGTCAGGTAAAATTCTCTAACCTATGTACGGAGATCATGCAGGTATCTCAAGTATCCGACATTGAGATCTATGGAAAACAAGATACCATCCGTTATGGCATCTCCTGTAATCTTGGTTCATTGAATATTGCAACTGTAATGGACAACAAACGTATCAAAGAAACCGTAAAAACGGCTATGCGTGCTTTAACTGTCGTTACCGATGTAACCAATATTGATATGGTCCCTTCGATTGCAAAAGCAAATCGCGAGTTGCATTCCGTAGGGCTAGGTGCGATGAACTTACACGGTTATCTTGCGAAAAGCTTCATCATGTACGAATCTAACGAAGCATTGGATTTTGCCAATACGTTCTTTATGATGATGAACTATTATTCATTGGAAGCATCCATGGAAATTGCCAAGGAACGTGGTAAAACATTTGTTGGATTTGAAAAATCAGCCTATGCTGATGGAACCTATTTCAACAACTATGTCAACCGCGATTATATGCCAAAAACAGCGAAGGTAACGGAGTTATTCGAAGGAATACATATTCCAACGGTGGAAGATTGGTTGGCGTTAAAAGCACAAATCAAAGAACATGGCATCTACCATGCTTATCGCTTGGCTATTGCTCCAAATCAGTCGACTTCCTATATCATGAATGCTACTGCATCGGTTATGCCTATTGTAGATATCATTGAAGTACGTGAATATGGCGACAGCACAACTTACTATCCAATGCCATATTTGACAAATGATAATTATTTCTATTTTAAATCGGCATATGATATGGATCAATTCAAGGTATTAAAGCTGATTTCAGTCATTCAACGTCATATCGATCAGGGTGTATCCACTATTTTGCATACCAATTCAAAAGATTCGACGAGAGATTTATCGAGATATTATATCTATGCACATAAACTAGGGTTAAAATCCCTTTATTACACACGGACAAGAAAATCAACGATTGACGAATGTGTCTCTTGTTCAGCTTAATTTTGCGATTTGGTAAACTAAACGCCTAATACTTTAAACTAAAAATGAGTAAAACATATAAAGCCGTCAACTGGAATACCCCCGAGAACGATTATGTATTAATGTTCTGGGAACAAAATATCCGTCAATTCTGGATCGACACTGAATACATTCCATCGAAAGATATTGATAGTTGGAAACGCATCAGTCCAGAAATGAAAGATGCGTATAAAAAAGCATTGGGTGGCTTAACCTTATTGGATACCCTTCAGAGTCATACGGGTATGCCTAAGATCATCGATCACATCGACACATTACAGAATAAAGCGGTATTGTCCTATATGTGTATGATGGAAGCTATCCATGCAAAATCGTATTCTACTATTTTCACAACAGTTTCTACAACCGCTGAAATCAACGATATTTTCGAATGGGTTCAGCAAAATAAATACTTACAATACAAAGCGCAAACAATCGATGGTTATTATCGTGCGATCGATAAAGAAGATGCTTCAGAAGAAGAAATCTATATGGCGATGGCTTCTTCTGTATTATTGGAGTCCTTCCTGTTCTATTCCGGGTTCTTCCTACCGTTATGGTTATGTGGACAAGGGGAGATGGTCGCATCAGCTGATATCATTAAAAAAATCATCGCTGACGAATCCATACATGGTGTATTCGTAGGATTGATCGCTCAAGATCAATTCAAAAAACTAAAAAATCAAGATCAGGTCAAAGCACGTTTTTTGGCACTTCTTTACAATTTATATGAAAATGAATTGAAATATACCGAAGAGATCTATACCGAAGTAGGTTTAACTGCCGAGGTGAAAGAATATGTTCGCTATAATGCCAACAAAGCGTTAATGAATCTTGGATTTGATCCGATCTTCGAAGTAAAACAGGTTAATCCAATCGTATTGAATGGATTGAATACCGAGACAACACAACATGATTTCTTCTCCAAGAAATCAACGAACTACGAAAAAGCAACTGAGATTGTTCATCTAAAAGATGATGACTTTAAAATGGATGTGGTCGTAGATATATAATATTGGCGATAGCTTAAAAAAAAGCCGTTAAGATCAATTCTTAACGGCTTTTTTTTATGTGACTCCGGTACCCGACCAACTCTGAACAGTCACTGAGTTTTTTGCTTGAAGCAGCATTAGACAAAGCGCTGCTTCTAAAATAACTTTGCTGATTCGGGATTTTTCACCTATAAATCAGTTTAGATAATCATGGCTATCCATTTTGATAGCCATGACTACTATTGAAAGATCTATTGATACCCTGGATTTTGAGTCAATTTATTGTTGCGTTGAATCTCATCAGGTGAAATAGGCCATAAGAGATCGGATTCTTTAAATGTCGCACCAGATGCGTTTTTCGCACCGATTAGCGGAACAAAATCTACTTTTCCGGCTTCTGTTGTGGAGATTACAGGGAACATCTTTGTACGTACAATATCATCCCACATTTTGTATTCCAACGGTAATTCGCGTAGACGTTCTTTCCAGCATTCTTTGACAAAATTTTCTGCTGACAATCCTTGTAGCTCGGCCGTGAAAGCAGCAACGGATTTTCCAGCTGTGTTCGCACGTGCTTTGACCTGTGCTAAATATCCGGCTGCTTCAGCACTTACACCTGTTGATTTAGCAATACTTTCGGCCGCAGTTAATAGAGCTTCGGCATAACGGTAAAAATTCCAATCCTTTGTCCCTCTTCCTGTCGTTAACAGAGCTTGCTCATCGACATAATACCATATACCAGCATCTTCCGAAGTCCATTTTTTACCATTAATCGGATTGGTATAAGACCAGTGAAAGAACTGGTTAGGTTTGATCCGTAAATCATCTTTATCGTAAACATTCAAAAACTGCTTCGTAGGACCAAAAACACGCTCAAATATCGAATAAGTAGTAAATACCGAAACTGCAGACGAGCTAAAAGCTGTTGCAGTCCTTGCTCCGCTATTAGCAACAAGGTCATCAAATTCCTGTGCATAAATCACCTCATCTAGGTCATCCGTCTTACGCAATAAGTTGTAGGCACTATTTTCTGCAAAATCTGTATTTTGGGTCATCTTATGCGGCGAATTGACCACAATTTTAGCCATAGTCGCCGCATCTGCAAATTTACCTTGTTGTAAATAAACATCGGCCAAAAGCATTGCGGCTGCATATTTTGTAATGCGATGGCCCTCTGCAAATTTTTTAGCTGGTAGCACTTCCACAGCACTTTTCAGGTCTGCCTCTATCAATTCATAGATCTTCGTCGCCTCGGTACGTTCTAGATAAAGTGGATCGTTCAACGTCTCATTCGGGAGTGTATAAAAGGGCACTGCTCCAAATGTTTTAACAAGATAAAA
Organism: Sphingobacterium zeae; assembly: GCF_030818895.1. Lineage (NCBI taxonomy): Bacteria > Pseudomonadati > Bacteroidota > Sphingobacteriia > Sphingobacteriales > Sphingobacteriaceae > Sphingobacterium > Sphingobacterium zeae. The sequence goes on along the minus strand of NZ_JAUTBA010000001.1, from coordinate 873,788 downwards.
GTAGTTATAGGCTCTAAAAAATTTGGCTTCCGCCAATAAGGTATTTTTCTTGGTCTCATTGACCATGTTTATCTGCGGGATATACTTTACACCTGCATTAGCGATGTTAATGGCTTCGTAAGCTCCATCCCAAATGGTATTCATCGTGGGTGATATTACGCTCGTATTTTGTTGTCGCGTCAACTCACGCGCAAACAAGGTGACACGCTCTTGCCCTTCATAACTATTCGTAAAATACCCGGTTAAAATGGTATTAATGGAAGCCGTAGAACCTAGATAGGAACCTGTTGTAGAATAACGTAATGGTGAACCCCGACGGTAAAGTGCGTTTACAGTTGCTTCGGCCTGTCCTTCATTTTCATAATAGCTAATTAATGACAGGTTAGAGCTAGGATTTTCTTCCAAAAATTTATTACAGGATGTTGTAAGAGCCAGTCCGGCCAATAACAACATGATTAATTTTGTCTTCATCTTTTTAAATTCTATGCATTAAAATGTAACATTAACACCCAAAGAGAATGTTTTCGCTCTAGGATAGGAGAAAAAGGTCATGTTTTGTCCAAATTTTCCATTCCCTTGTGCAGTAAATTGAGAAGTCATTTCTGGATCATACTGAGAAGTACTTTCCGGGTCGTAACCTTTAAAATCTTTTGACGTGAATAAGAATGGATTATTCGCATTCGCGTAGATACGCAGTCTCGATAAGCCTATGCGCTTTAGTACGTCCGAATTAAACGTATAGCCAAATTGTATCAAATTTACACGCACATAAGAACCATCCGCAACCCAAGCATCGTCCACATTGGTGTCCTGTCCCGCATGCCCTCCATTAGTCAGGTAGATCGCCTGTTGTTTGGTATCCGGATTGGAACCGTTATAGGCATCCGTCAGAATTTCCTTCAGACCGTTCGTAATACCAAAACGGTCATATGTTGAATGGAAAAATTGTTGCATGACGTCCACTCCCTTCACAAATTGGAGGTCTAACGTAAAGTCGAAGCTTTTATAACGCAAGTTGTTGATTAAGCTACCGGTCCAATCTGGCAGACCTTTACCGATAATTTCTTTCTCGGTTGTGCGTTTTGCACGCCCGATTTGATTTAGCGTAGCATTTCCGGCATCCACATCAGCTTGAGTATATACCCCCAATCTTCTGTAACCGTAAAAACTATTTAAGTTTTCGCCAACGCGGATCACACTATTTGCACCACCAACCCAATCGTTCTTTAAAATATCAGCATTGTTTTCGCCCAATTTCAATACCTTATTCTTGTTGTAGTTGGCGTTCAACGATGCTTTCCAATCAAAATTCTCATTGGTCACAATCGTACCAGTAATCATCATATCCAGCCCCTGATTTTGAACAGAGCCAATATTCTTCATAACGGATTTAAAACCGGTCGCTCTTGGTATCGGTGTCTCCAACAGTAGGTCTGTTGTTTTTCGACGGTAATAAGAAACATCAAAATTTAGACGATTTTGAAGTAAACCCAATTCCACCCCAACATCAAACTGTGCAGTTTTCTCCCACTTTAAATCTTCATTTGAAATCGTGCTGACATAAGACCAAGGCGCCCGTGTATTATTTAATAAAATTGTACCAGCATCTACGATTGATAACGATCGATAAGGATCAATTTCAGAGTTCCCTGTTAAACCGTAACTTGTATGCAGCTTCAAGTTGCTAATGGTCTGATTATCCTTTAAAAATTCCTCATTGGACACATTCCAAGCCAAACCTAATGAAGGAAAAAATGCGTATTTATTGTTCTTGCCAAATTTGGATGAACCATCATAACGACTTGTAACTGTTGCAGAGTAGCGATTATCATAAGAGTATGCTGCACGCAAGAAATACGAATTCATCGCCCAATCATTGTAGAATGATTCAGGCGTAGCTGGCGTTACACCTAGGTTCATTCGATTATACTCATAGAAATCATCTGGGAATCCTTCCGTCCGCATTTTATCGTAGTCATAGGTCTTCTTTTGCCACGACAGACCTGCCATTGCATTGATGCGATGTTTATCAAATTGCTTATTATAGGTCAGATAGGTTTCTTCCTGCCAATACAGCGTATTGGTATGCGAACGTTCCGCCCAACCATTTGGTCTGGAAATATTGTTTAATAATTTTGAAGAGTATCCTTTATAGTCTTTTCTATGGTGATCAATCCCCAATTGCGTTTTCAAATCCAATCCATCGGCCAGATGAAAGGTTAATGCCGCATTTCCAAAAATCTGTGTATTATAGCGTAGGCGTTTTTGCAAATCCAAAATGGAAACCGGATTGGCCATTCCTTCAAAACTTAATTTTTCGGCTACCGTAGACGATGCAGAATTTGTATAGAGTCCATTTTTATCATAAACAGGATACCAAGGGATCATCTCGATCATGGTACGACGCGCTTCCTGTCCACCGCCGTCTTCCGGCGTATAACGTCCCCAGGTATGATTGACGGTTAAATTAATTGCTGTAGAGAGCCATGTTGTCGGTTTTGCATCATAAGCCATTTTTGCATTAATCCGCTTATTCCAGGTATTGTTCATGATTCCCTGCTGATCCGTATAATTCAAAAATGCACCAACAGATGATTTTTCATCGCCTTGTTGTACATTCAATTGGTGATTATGTGAAATAGCCGTACGGGTTGCCTCACGTTGCCAATCGGTATCATACAATGGATTGCCGTTTGAGTCAAAGTAATCTGGGTCATTGAACCAATCTTTTTTATTTAAAGACCAGGGCGTCCATTTATCATTCTTGCTCTTCAGTACTTCACTTTGGTATTTATTTTCATTTTCCAATCCAATCATAAAGGCATCCACCCACTCCTGTGCATTGAGCAAATCCATGTAGCGCTGAGCTGAGCTAACACCCGCTGATCCTTGGTAACTAATCGTTCGAGATCCATCTTTGTTTCCACGTTTTGTGGTTACCAAGATAACACCATTTGCTCCACGCGCACCATAGATTGCCGCAGAAGAAGCATCTTTTAAAACCTCTATGTTTTCGATATCATTCGGATTCAACAAATTGAAATCTTCCATCACGACTCCATCAACTACATATAATGGGTTGGAAGAAGAATTGATCGTTGCTACACCACGAATAACAACTCTATTTGCATTAGCACCAGGTTGGCTTGAATTCGAAAAGATATTTACCCCCGAAGCTTTGCCTCTCAAGGCATCTAAAGCACTGAAACTTTGATCTTTAATCAGGTCGGCTCCTTTAACCATCGCAATAGACCCCGTTACATCCGATTTACGCATGGTACCGTACCCTACAACGACAACTTCGTCCAATTGACTTTGATCATCGTCCAATTGCACGGAAACTGTTGTACCGGAAACAGTGACTTCTTTGGCTTTGTAACCAACGGAAGAAACTACCAGTACATCCCCCGATTTAGCATCTAGTGTAAAATTACCCAAGGCATCGGATTGCGTACCCTTTGAAGTACCTTTAACGGCGATGTTCACTCCCGAAATTGGCTTTCCGGTAGCATCCAATACTTTCCCTTTAACTTGTTGCTGCAAATGGCTCATCTCTTTCACGACGGATTTGCCCTCGTACTTGAATGAAGTTGCGACTGCGGCATTGGCTTGTTGGAAAGTACCAGCAATGACAGCTAATGAGAAAAATAGTTTTGATTTTTTCCCAAGCTGCGCAAGTGATTTTACGTCAACTTTGCTCATATTAATAGTGATTTGGTTTATAAAAACGTTTTAGCAAAATGAAGCTTAGAACGTCTAGTTTAATTTAGTTTCCCTTAATTGATGTTTTTTTGCAATCTGCTGCTTAAAAAATTGCCTATTAGATTCCTTTTGCGTTCATTTACGATAAAATAAATAGCATCAGGTCTAAATGTCTATGGAATTATTGTCTCACAGAATTCGCAATAAATAAGCTAAATCGCTTTTGCTTTTGTTTTAAAAATTTTTTGGTTACCCAATTTTGGTTTTTTAATTGTCTATAAATTTTTGTCTTTCTTTTGGTTATTGTTTCTTGGTTGTAACATGTTATCCAGTTGGAAAGATAACATTTTATTTTTATTGGAGGAAGATTTTTTAAAAAAAATCTTCCTCCAATACCGCACTTTTAGATATTTCCTTTTTTCATTTCGCTGATCGCATAATCGACAGCCCGTGCCGAAAATGCCATATACGTCAATGAAGGATTTTGTGTTGATGTAGACGTCATACTGGCACCATCAGTGACAAATACATTTTTCACAGCATGCATTTGATTCCATTTGTTCAATACCGAAGTCTTCGGATCGTGTCCCATACGTGCACCGCCCATTTCATGAATATCCAAACCTGGAGCCTGCCAGTGTGTATCCGGACGAATATTTGTGAAGCCAGCATCTGTAAACATTTCCGTCATGACAGCGATGTAGTCTTTTTTCATTTTTTCATCGTTCTCATCATAATCGACAGCAATTTTTAATAGCGGAATACCCCAGTCATCTTTTTTACTGCTGTCTAATGAAACCATCCCTGATTCTTTTGGTATGGTTTCACCCATCATGTGAGATCCCACCTGCCACACACCTAATTTGGGATTTAACAAATTATTTTTCAGATCAAGTCCTAAACCTGAACGATCGGACTGTTTACCACGCGATGCACCGAATCCGGCAGCATACCCCCTTAAAAAGTCGGTCTCCTGTTTGTGCAAGTTCCTGAAACGTGGAATATATCCCCCACCCGCGGGATTCCGCCCTTCGGTTTTAAAATCCAACAGTCCTTCATATTCTGCATAGATACGCGCACTATAATTATGAAAGGCGACGTATTTGCCTAAAACGCCACTATCGTTACCCAAACCATTTGGAAAGCGGTTGGACTTAGAATTCAATAAGATCAAATTTGTATTGATTGCCGCCGCATTGACAAAAATCAGCTTAGCATAAAAATCAATCTCTTCTTTTGTATTGGTATCAATCACACGTACGCCCACGGCTTTTCCTTTTTGTTCATCATACAGGATGGAGTGAACTACAGAAAATGGTCGTAAGGTCATATTTCCGGTCTTTGCGGCCCAAGGAATTGTCGTGGCATTCGAACTGAAATATCCACCAAAAGGGCATCCGCGCTGGCAAAGTACCCGATTTTGACACTGTACGCGTCCCTGCTCGATGTGAATGGGATTGGGTTTAGAGAGATGTGCACAGCGTGCTGAAATCACCTTGCGTTCCGGAAATCTCTTTTGAACGCTTTCTTTAAAATACTTTTCAACAATATTTAAGGGGTACCCGGGCAGAAACTCACCATCTGGCAATTCTGGAAGTCCATCGTGGTTTCCAGCAATACCGGCAAATTTTTCGACGTAACTGTACCAAGGTGCTAAATCGGCGTAACGTATCGGCCAATCTACAGCAAAACCATCTCTGGCAGGGCCTTCGAAATCAAAGTCAGACCAACGTTGTGTCTGTCTCGCCCATAATAGCGATTTACCGCCCACCTGGTATCCCCTGATCCAGTCGAAAGGTTTCTCCTGAATATACGGGTGCTCTTTGTCCTTCACAAAAAAATGTGCTGAATCTTCATGAAATGCATAACATTTGCTGACGACTGGATTTTCTTCCTTTACTTTGAAAGGCATTTCGTTCCGATGCTCAAACTCCCAGGGCATCATATTGGTGGTTGGGTAATCTTTAATATGCTGAACATCACGTCCACGTTCCAACACCAATGTTTTTAACCCCTTCTCGCACAACTCTTTCGCAGACCATCCCCCGCTAATTCCAGAACCGATTACAATAGCATCGTAGGTCCTGTTTTTTTCACTGTCAATATTTAAATTTGCCATGTGCTATTTACGCCTTAACTTTTACCTCACCATTATACGGACCCGGAATAAGTTTATAGATCACCTTATTCTTCATCACATATTCTGAGTTCATATACCCCTGAATTGCACGTGATTTGAAAGTTTCAAAAAAAGCCTTCTCGTCGGTTTGGTCTTTTAACGCCATCAATGTGGCCGCAGTCTCTGGACCATTTGCTAAATTTAACCGCTTCTTCAATGCGTTGAAACCTGCAACAAATTTAGCCTGATTTTCTGGCGACTCACAATCGTCCACCATTTTGATGACAAAAAGATGCAGATTCAGATCCTTTCCTCCCGGTGTATCCGATTTGGGAATCAATACGTCGGCGAGATTGCCCAAAAACTGCTCATCCTCCGCCGAAATCTTCAGCTTATTCAATACAATGGATGCACCACCATCATTCAGACAGGACGACAAAATTGTCAGTCCACCTGCTACAATGAAAAATTGCTTTATCGCGGTTCTTCGGTTCATAATCAGAATTCCATTTACAATTCGGTAATATTACGTATATCCAAATAAAAATACAAATGCTAAAACGATTAAATTATCCGAAAATCCTTAAATCCATTGTGATAACAGCGCTTTTGCTTCAGACAAGTTTTCCACAATGTTATCCACAGCTGTTAGTCTAGCACGTTCTACCTCCTGTTTGGTCACCGCAATCAACCGCATACCCGCGCCCAAAGCCGATTTACTTCCAGTTATCGTATCCTCAATAGCCACACAACTATCCGCTGCTAAGTTTAAGTTCGTCAATGCCAAACGGTAAGGCTCAGGATTAGGCTTGGGAAATTCGACGCACTCACGGGTAACGAAAAATTCAAAATAATCCAAAAGCCCATGTTTACCCAAAACCGTATCTACCGTACTGCGGAAACTGGAGGTGACAAGTCCGATATGAATGCCGCTCTCTTTCAAAAACGTTAAGATTTCCCGGGCATCCGGCATCAATTCAATGTCGCTCATGTTGGAATCGGCATAAGCTGCACGTGTACGCTTCCACATATATTCTTCCGTCGTATCGTAGCCGTAGTCATCGACCAATCGTTTGACATTATGTGCTAAAGTATGCCCTGCAAAATCACGAATCCAATCTTCGTAGCTGATCACTAAATTAAATTCATCCTTTAATATCGGCGCCCAATTTTTGAAATAGAAATATTCCGAATCAATCAACGTTCCGTCTAGGTCAAATAACACTGCCTTAATTTTATCCATAGTGTTAAAGATACACAAGTAGGCTGAAAAATCCTATTAAATGACACCGCAATAGGTCGAATTGGAGAGTACACCTCGATAGGTATCCCAAAAACCGATGTAGACATGATAATCAAATTTGTCCATTTTAAATCTCGGGATCTCAACCGTACATTCACCCTGCCGTGCATCCGCGATAGCCATTTTGAGATCCCCCTCCCTATCCAAACTCACCAAGGCCAAATTTAATTTAAAAGTGCTATCCCTGTATTTCGGATTTGGTATCCAGTGTAATTTCAGCAGATCATCCTCCCATCGAGCCTCAACACCTTCGGGTGACATGAGCTCCCCGACAAATACCTGCACTTTTTCCATATTAATAACAGGTCTATTTTCGACATCCAAATCAATCGCGTTTTTGAGAATCTGCTGTTGTGCAAGCTGAAATTTCCCAAGCCCCGATTTTTTAGATTCTTCAAATTGATACCCAAAATTAACAATAGGCTTTATCCAGCCACAAAACTTACCGGCCAATTTCATTTTTTCACGATGTGTCAATTGCGCGTGAGTTGGAGGTTTGGAACTTTTTCTACGCGAACCGCGTATCACCCATTTGCCATTGAGGTTATACCCATAGACTGAGCCCACTTTACCACGAAAACCACCATTCGGACCATCTTCTAATATTGCCATTTTTAAACCTTTTTATTGTAATGCTATAATCTATTTTACAGCCTAACAAATAATAGTCATCAATGTTTGATTTAGTTTAGTAATAAATTAGAATTTAGATAGGTTTAAGTTAGGTTTTAATTAGGTTATACCTAAACAAACCCTAACTAAACCCTAAGCTAACCCTAACTAAACCCTATGCAAATAGGCCATTTGACCTAGTGGATAATACAGGTTGTTTATCATCATTTTTGGATAAGGTTTGGACATTTACTAAGTTTGTTGAAGTGAGCTATACAGAAGGAATACCGCTTAACAGAGATATGCGATGGACGTCGAGCTTAAGTGCTCGCTAAGAAATCTAAAAGCTTCATCGCCTTAAAAATTTATATCATGAAAATAATTGCTATCGGTCGCAATTACATCGACCACGCTAAAGAACTCAATAATCCAGTCCCTGAAACTCCCATTATATTTTTAAAACCTGATACTGCGGTGTTAAAGGATAACAAAGATTTCTATTATCCTGAATTTTCAAAAAATATCCAGTTTGAAACCGAAGTCGTCCTTCGGATATGTAAGGAAGGAAAACATGTGACACCAAAATTTGCATCAACTTATTTCGATGCTGTCGGCCTGGGGATTGACTTTACCGCCAGGGATGTACAGCAAGAATTAAAAGCAAAAAGCCTTCCCTGGGAATTGGCAAAAGCATTTGACCATTCGGCAGTCATCAGCAACTTGATTCCTAAAGAAGAATTTGCGGAAGTAAATTCGATTGATTTCTCCCTGCAGCAAAATGGGCAAACAGTTCAGCAGGGAAATACCAAGGATATGATATTTTCCTACGAAGATCTGATTGTCTACACCTCCAAATTTATTACCCTACGCAAAGGTGACCTCATTTACACCGGAACTCCAGTTGGTGTCGGATCTGTAGCCATCGGCGATTTATTGGAAGGTTTCATTGGCGAACAGAAGATGTTTAGCTGTAAAATCAAATAGCTGGGAAATAGCATGATAAAAAAAACGATAGCAATGCTCTCCCTGCTGGCCTGCATGACAGGTCTAATCAAGGGACAAGATATTATCAAAAGCCGCAATTATCCACAGAATTATTTTATACGACCCATGGATATTCCTCCGCAGGCTTCGGGATCGTTTGGCGAATTGCGCGCGACGCATTTTCATGGCGGAGACGATTACCGTACACAACAACGTATAAATATACCTGTACACGCGGCAGCAGAAGGTTTTGTATCCCGTGTACGGGTACAAATCGGTGGTGGGGGCAATTATGTTTACATTGATCATCCGAATGGTTATACTTCGGTGTACATGCACCTCGAAAGTTTCAATTCGGATCTTGCAAAAATCGTCAAAGATGAGCAGTACAAACAAAGACGTTTTGATGTCGATGTATTTCTCAAACCCAACCAAGTTCCTGTAAGAAAAGGTGAATTTATTGCCAATTCAGGAAATACCGGTGGTTCAGCTGGCCCACATCTTCATTTCGAGATCCGGGATACAAAAGCACAATTGCCGCTTAATCCGCAATTGTTTGGCCTGCTGTTTCCAGACGGTGTAAAACCGATTATCCGCGGTATGACGGTCTACGATTTAGGTTCCGAAATATTCGACGAAAATACTCCTCGAAGACATCAAACGATCAAGTCGGCCGGCAATGGTACCTATAGCTTAGCGAGTACAGCGCCGATACCCGTGAATGGCACCTTTGGATTAGGAATTAACACCGTTGATAAACGGAGAGGCATCTCCTTTACGTATGGCGTGTATTCGATTGAACTATTTTTGGATAATAAAAACATCAGCACGGTACTGTTCGAATCCATTCCTTTTGATCAGACCCGTGCGATACAGTCTTACGTAGACTACCCTTATTTAAAAAAGTCAGGGGTACGCGTACAAAAAAGCTTCAAAGATCCAAACAACCCGATCAACATCTTCAAAAACTTGGATAACCTCGGTAAAATAACATTGAAAGACAACGAGGTTCATGATGTAAAATATGTGGTTAAAGATGTCCAAGGAAATACGAGTGAATTGAATTTTAAGGTACAAAACAATCCGTCCCTGTCAATCAGCCGCCCAAATGCGAAGGGGCTTAAAATGTTTCACTATGCCGAGGAAAACAAATATGAAGCGGAGAATGCGCGTATTTACATGGGCAAAAACATATTGTATGACGACCTTTATTTCAATTATACACAAGGAGCAAAACCGGCAAGGGGTTATTCGGCAATGCACTATATCCACAACATGTATACACCGGTTTTTGGATACTACAAGCTCATGATCAAACCCGACTACACCCTGTCTGAAAACCTGTATGACAAAGCCTTGATCGTTTCTTCTGATGGCGGTGCACAAGGGGGTAAATATGAGAACGGCTGGGTGGTAGCCAACGTACGCGAATTTGGTGGTTTTTACATCGCTGTCGATACCATTGCGCCCAATATCACTGCGCGGAACCTGACCGACGGCAAGAATGTATCCAATCAACGCTCCATCGATTTTACCATCAGCGACAATCTCTCTGGAATAGATACTTTTAATGCTTACATTGATGAGAAATGGGCTTTGATGAAATATGACCCGAAAACAAGACATATTTGGCATGACTTCGAACCGGAACTGAGCAGCGGCAGACACGACTTTGAACTCGAAGTAAAAGACAACAAAGGAAATGTAAAGACATACGAAGCTTCGTTTATGAAATAGCGTCCTAATTTTCGGCAATAAATCAGCGGTTTTAAGAGATTAATCGTATCTTAAATGACTAAATACAACGTATTATGGCAACACTAGAAGCAGGACAGAAAGCACCGGATTTCAGTGCAAAAAATCAACATGGCGAGACTGTCCATCTTTCCGATTTTAAAGGGCAAAAAGTTATTTTATATTTTTATCCCAAAGACAATACACCTGGCTGTACGACAGAAGCCTGCAACTTCAGGGATAATTATCAGTCGTTAAAAAAAGATGGCTTTGAGATCATAGGTGTAAGTGTGGACAATGAGGCATCACATCAAAAATTCATCAGTAAACATGAGCTACCTTTTCAGTTGCTTGTGGATGAAGACATGAAACTCGTCGAGGCCTATGGTGTATGGGTCGAAAAGAATATGTATGGCAAAAAGTATATGGGCACAGCACGTACTACCTTTGTGATTGACGCAGATGGTATTATCCAACATATTATCAAAAAAGTAGATAACAAAAATGCGTCTCAGCAGATCCGTGATTTAGGCGTTTAAAATCTAAATACTTATATCTATATTTGCCACTTATGAGCAAACAGACAGACGACTTTTTCAAAAGTGTAGTATCACACGCGAAGGAATACGGTTTTGTATTTCAATCGAGCGAAATATATGACGGATTAAGCGCCGTCTACGATTATGGTCAATTGGGTTCGGAACTAAAAAACAACCTCAAAACTTATTGGTGGAAATCCATGGTGCAGTTGAACGAGAACATTGTTGGTATCGATGCCGCAATTTTTATGCACCCCACAACATGGAAAGCCTCGGGTCACGTCGATGGTTTCAACGATCCGATGATCGACAATAAAGATTCAAAAAAACGTTACCGTGCAGATCAATTGATCGAAGATAAAATTGCGCGTTATGAAGCTGATGGCAAAACGACTGAAGCAACAGCACTATTAGAGTCGTTGAATACCGCATTGAATGCAGACGATCTAGCCGCTCTGAAAAGTATCATTGAAGAACATAACATTGTATGCCCAGTCTCAGGCACCAAAAACTGGACTGAAGTACGCCAATTTAATTTGATGTTTGCAACCCAAATGGGTGCTATGGCTGACGGTGCAGATCAAGTGTACCTTCGTCCTGAAACTGCACAGGGTATTTTCGTAAACTTCCTGAACGTACAAAAAACAGGACGTATGAAAATTCCTTTTGGTATTGCCCAAATTGGTAAAGCTTTCCGGAATGAAGTAATCGCACGTCAGTTTATTATGCGTATGCGCGAATTCGAGCAAATGGAAATGCAATTTTTCTGCCGCCCAGGCACGGAATTGGAATGGTATAACAAATGGAAAGAAACTCGCCTGAAATGGCATTTGGCATTGGGCTTCGATCCTTCCAACTACCGTTACCACGACCACGATAAACTAGCACACTACGCCAATGCGGCTGTTGATATCGAATTCAACTTCCCATTCGGCTTTAAAGAAGTGGAAGGTATCCACTCGCGTACGGATTTTGACCTGAAACAACATCAGGAATTTTCTAAAAAGAAAATGCAATATTTTGATCCAGAGATCAATCAAAACTACATTCCGTATGTGATTGAAACGTCCATCGGATTGGACCGCCTTTTCTTAACTGTATTGTGTAACGCGCTGGTAACGGAAGACCTTTCGACGGAAGAAAAACAAGATTCGCGCGTTGTATTGAAATTTCCTCCAGCATTGGCTCCGGTAAAAGCTGCAATTTTACCATTAACCAAAAAAGATGGTTTGCCAGAGAAAGCACGAGAAATATTGAATACGCTAAAACTGGATTACAATGTTCAGTACGACGAAAAAGATGCTATCGGAAAACGTTATCGCCGTCAGGATGCTATCGGAACGCCGATTTGTATCACAGTTGATTACGATTCTTTGCAAGACAACACTGTCACGATCCGCCATCGCGATACGATGGCACAAGAACGTGTTGCCATTGCCGATCTTGAAAAAATAATAAACGACCTAGCTGGTTGGAATACCATGCTAAAAAAATTAATATAGCCAAAATGCTATAACAGAAAAAAGGTGTCCGCTGTTGGACACCTTTTTTGTTATAGATGTAGGGAGGCTAGATGCTATATGAAAATAGTTTAGTTAGTATTCGATCACGATCTCCTCATCCCAACGCTCGTTCTTGAAGATCTGAAACCCCAATTCTCCATGAGCAGATTCCAACAATTTACCCTTAAATTGTAGCTGAACATTGTTTCGGATTTCGCTGCCTAATTCAAATGTACGTAGTAACTGGTCTGCTCTGAAAACGCGGAATTGATATTTAATAACCTTGTTTTCTAAATAATAGCCCATAAATTGATTAAACGAAAAGCTTCGATTTTCTGCTGTAAATTGTGGCATTATCGTCAACATACTTTTATCAACCTGATCACTACTTCGCGCTATAAAGGGGTAATAATGAAATACAGGATGAAGCTGCTGTACTTGAATACTATCAATTACACTGAGATCCTCCGTGTCGGTAAATGTCAGTTTAACCTCGCTATAAATCCGGTTTAAGTTCAATACCCGCTCGGTAACACCTTTCACTTCAAAGGTATCACGACAGGCAAATAACTCTGCAGACCGTTCAGAAAAAGGATTCGTAGCATAAAAGTGTTCAAAATCAGCAGCCTCCGACATAACCAGTGGCAATGTTGAATTTTTAGCAATCAGGCTCAGATAGTAGGTGCCGTTCGGCAATTCTAAATCAAAAGCGTCCTGCGAGTTAAGCACCCCTGAGGTAACCATCGCCTTCGAATTGGCATCGAAAACATGGTAATAGAATTTGCTGGGTAGCGCTTCCGGATTAACTTGACCATAAATCATCAAATTATCCATCTTAAAGGTGCCTGTCGTTGAGCTGTAACCCGATCCACCATCTCTACTTCCAGCCAATAGTGAGATTTTTAACCAAAGCTCCTTACTGTAACCGAGGGGAATATCTGCCAAAGAGGTGTTCACGGCGATTTTTCCTGACAATGATAGATTTGAGGGGTACTTAATGGTATCTGAGAGCAGCGAAAAACTATTCCCTTTATCCAAGGAATAACTCAATAGGAGCGCTCTTGGCCCTGTACTTGAGCTATTTCCATCAAATGCCCAGCTGCCTATGGAACGAATACCTTGCGTTGGAATTTTAATCAAGATCTCTCTAACACCTTTGAAGCTAATGGCTTTCCCCGTGGTGGGCCAGCCGGCCAGAAAATCATAATCTGTCTTTCCATCGTTGTAATCGATTGAGCTACCCTCATCTAGCGCAGTCTCAGGAATGGTGTTGCTGTTGTCAAAGGTCCAATGATACAGTAGCAACTCGTTTTGGGAAGCGGCTCTGTTTAAGGCAGCTCGATTTGGTCTTGCTGATTGTTTTTTTAGCGGAGTAACAATCGCTTCAAAATCCTTGATTTTGAATTTTACGGCATGAATTGTTTCATTGTTTTCACCGGGAAGTTTTGCATGCTTTTTGCACGAAGGCAATGCCGCTAAAACCAGGATGAATACACCCGAAAGAATTCCCCAAGTTGACTTGGATGCTCTTTTCATAAATATAAATGATTTATAAGTTAATTAACCGGCAGAATAAAATTAACTCATAAATTATTTAAATCCAAAACAGTAACCAAAATGTTACAACTAATTTTCGGTTTTTGAGATTACGGCTATTGATTTACAAAGTTTGGATGGAGTATTCGTACAGAGGAGATCGACATCATCTTTCGCGTTTAACTGCACTTCCAATGGGACATGATGCGTGTCTGCAATTGCGAACCACTCGCTGAAACATCAAACGCACTAGTCGCGCATGCGGTGTTCCTGCAGGTATTCGCTCGGCGAGAGTTTGGTTATTTTTTTGAATACCCGATTAAAATTCACAACATTATTGAATCCCGTCTTAAATGCGATGTTTGAAACGCTCTCCGAAGATTCATCAATCAACATTTTGCAGGCGCGTTCAATTCGGATTTCATTGAGAAAAGTAACATAGGTTTTCCGGGTATGCTTCTTAAAATACTTACAAAACGCATGTGGTGTCATGTGTGCTACCGCAGCGATATCTTCCAGGGAAATCTTGTCTCCAAAGTGCTGAAAAGTATATTGGAATATCTCATTGATCCGCAATCCTTCGGCATCTGAAAACTTCTTTTGTGGGATACCAGTATACAGCGAAGTCCATTGATCTACTTTTTTACTCAAAAAATTAATCAGCTTTACCAACGACAGCAGCCGATCGATGCCCGCGCTGGAATTGATGTGTACAAACTTTTCTTTTAATGCTACAGCATGTTCCGCATCCAATTTTTTACTGACATTGATGTGTTCCAAAAAATACTTAACATCATCAAATTCGGGGAAGTCCAAGAAAGATCTAAAATGTTCATAGTCGAAAAAAATATGGATCGCATGTATGCCATCCTTTACATCCTCTCCCGTTTTGAACATATGCGGTTCATCCGCGTCCACAATATAGATTTCATCCTGTTCGAAACTGTGCGTAAAGTTGCCGATCATAAAGGTTCCCCGGCCTTTTAAAATATAGGTCAGCTGGATTTCCTTGTGCCGGTGGTAATTGCTGTAGAATGAAGGCAGAATGTCTTCCTGCACACAAATAGATCCCTGGTAAACTACCGGAACTGTAAATTGAACAACTTTCATTATATATTGAAATAACAAATATTAAACAGTTATTTCAAATATAGGATTTTTTAAGACAATAAACGTTAATTTTTGGCGATATATTCCTTCACCTTCGCCACAAACTTCGGCATGGCAGGATCTTCACCGCTTAACGATAAGATCTCCAGTGTTTCCGGATTAATCCAAAGATAGCTCGGTGTGCGGTCTATCCCAAAATTATTTTCCATCGTAGCCTGATCGTTGTAGTTTAAAAAGTAACTCTGTTTTCCCAGGGTAAGATCTTTGCTTGCTTTCGTCCATTTGTCCAGATCCTTATCCAGCGAAAAGTAAATAACCTGTACCCCTAGGGCATTCAGTTGCGCTTCCTTTGTCCGTAGCATCTTGATATCAGCTTGACTATTGCTATTCGATGCCTTCCAAAAAGCGGCAATCAGCATTTTCGATTTTGACACATCGTTCAGGTTCAGCGTATCCCTTTGCACATTCATAGGCGTTATTGATGGAAACACAGGCATATTTTCATAAAAATCTTTCACCTTATCGACCTTTTCCCTGGCAAATTTGAAATAAGGGTGTTTCTGTAGTTCAACATCAAAGCCCTGCAATGCCGCATCAAATTTCTTATAATTTGTCTGGTCGAGCGATACGTACTTAAAAAAATAAGGCAATAGCAAAGAGGAACGGTGGGTACTGTCGAGAATAAAATCGGTATAAAGTGTGCGTGGGTTAAATGCTTCAGTGCCACTCAACCGCTGTATTTCATCTACGGCTTTTTCATAAGAACCGTCGTTTCTTGCTGCCATCGAAGGCAACTGACTCTCCAGCTGCCTTACCCGTTGACTTTTATTGGTGCTTTTGCTTTTTTCTTCCTGTTCACGCTGTTGATATTTCGCATTGAACAGCATAAAATCTTTAGCATTGGAAGAAGATGTCGTCAACGTAAATTTCCCATGTTCTTCGTTCAGCTCGTAGTCGCTTCCACCTTCTAGAACTAACGTGTAGGGTTCCATTCCCTTTATCTGGATATCGTAAAATCCCGCCATAGCCAATTCGCCTTCCAGAACAAATTGTTCATTAGTGACCTGCGTTTTTACAAATTGCTGCAATGTATTGTCGTGATCCACGAGGCTTACCTGCGTCCCATTTGGTGCAGTGGTTTTTCCGGTGATCGTGTAACTGAAACTCTTCGCTATTGCCGCTTTCTTTTCCGATTCTGTGCGTTGGGAACAGCTTGTTGTTCCCAAGGCCAACACTGCTACCAAACACAAATAGTTAATGCACTTCATAATCCCTGTAATTTCCATTTTCAAATAGTCTAATCTTTCCTTTTTTTCCTTTAATCTGAAATGCGGAGACTTTCCCATTCTCCCATGTGATATCTACTGTATAATTTCCTCGGGCCTTGAGACCTTTAACTTCCCCTTTTGACCAAGCTTTGGGTAAGGCCGGCAATAGGTGGATATACCCATTGTGGCTCTGAATGAGCATCTCGGCAATCCCTGCTGCTCCACCAAAGTTTCCGTCTATCTGGAAAGGTGGATGCGCGCAGAACAAATTGGGGTAAGTGCCCGCTCCGACACCTTGGTAAGTCGTTTCATTGTGATATGCCGGTTTGAGTAGCTGTCTTAAAATCTCGAGCGCATGATCTCCATCCTGCAGTCTTGCCCAGAACAATATCTTCCAGGCTCTAGACCAGCCTGTTCCCTCATCCCCACGTACAGCGAGTGTCTGACGCGCCGCTTCAGCCCATTCGGGCGTTGTTTGTGGCGATATAAATGCTGCTGGATATAGGCCATATAAATGCGATACATGCCGATGTTTAGGCTCAACTTCCTCATAGTCCTCCAGCCACTCCATCACGCGCCCAGATGCGCTAACGACCACAGGTGGTGGAATATTCGTTAGCTTCTTTTTAAGGCTATCAACAAAAGTATCTTTCTTTTTAAGAATAGCATCTGCCTGAATCAACGCCTGATACAATTCCCGCACGATCTGGTTATCAATTGTAGGTCCCATCACCACCGCAGCGACTTTCCCATTGGGCATCCGAAATGCATTTTCTGGCGATACCGACGGCGACGTCACCCACCACCCTGTTTTAGGGTCTTGAACAAGTGTGTGATCGTAAAATACGGCAGCTCCTTTTAATATCGGATAAATCTCGCTGAGGTAACTTTTATCCCCGGTAAAGAGATAATGTTCCCAAAGATGGTTACATAGCCAGCCCGAAGCCGTACTCGCTCCCCAGGAAGCTTGCTCGCCCGGAGCAGAATATCCCCATACATTGGTCATCATATAAACCACCCATCCCGGCGCATTATAGTAAGCCTTTGCGGTCTGTTCACCCGTCTTAGCAATACGTTTAATCATCTCGATAAAAGGCCGATGATATTCAGTCAGGTTGTTGACCTCTACTCCCCAATGATTCATCTGTGCATTGATGTTGAGATGATAGTCACCATTCCACGGTGTATTGATCTCATTTGCCCATAGGCCCTGCAAATTAGGGGGAAGTGAATTTGTATTTTTCGGAGCAGCACTTGAAATATTCAAATATCTCCCAAATTGGTAATAAATCGTCACCAGATCTGGATCCTGTACTGGATTTTTGTAGAAATTTGCTATCCGTTCATTCGTAGGAATAGTATCATTGGCTGCATTGCCAAATAGGTTGAGTTTTACCCGATTGAAGATCTTTTGGTACGCAGCAAGATGGTTGCGGTATATTTTTTGTTCATCAGCGATTTTTGCCGCTTCCACATTTGCCTTGACAACAGGTAGTGGATTCTTTCCATAATAGGAAGTACTTGCGGAAAAATAGATTGTGAGATTGCCCTTTACCGATACTTGCAAAACCTGATCCATTTTGCTGATCTGCAGATTTTCACCTTTTACCCGAATTAAGCCGACAAACTTCAGGTTTTTACCACCTTTTCCATCGGGTAATGATCCTTCAATTAGAATTCCATCATTCAGTAGGGTGTACCGGTCGATATTTTCTTGGCGCTGGAACGATAGGTCAACCTTCTGTACCTTATCTTTCGGTTGGTTCAGTTGGATAAGTCCAACATTTTTATCAAAGGAAGTATAATAGTTTCGTTGGAACTGCTGCCCGTTTATTTTAAATGAAGTTTGCGCAGACGCTGTCGCTAAGTCCAATGAGCGTTTGTAGTCTTCCACTGTTCCGGCTGGCAATTTATAATCCAGTAATAGGTTGCCGAACAGTTGATAACAGCCATAGGGTACATTTGCTCCGTTGCCAAATCCAGAACCCTTTCCTTTCGTAACAAAAGTTTCGTTGACCAGCTTTTCGGCCTCATCATTTTTGCCCGCTTTAAGTAGTGCCTGAATGGCGTCGACATTTTTATAGGCCTCATCCTTATTGGGATCCTCGGGGCTACCCGACCACATGCTGATCTCATTGAGTACAATTTTTTCCTGATGGGGATTGCCATCCGGCATCATGCCGATAAGTCCGTTTCCCAGTGGTAAAGTTTCTTCCCAGACTTTAGCGGGCTTATTATACCAAAGTACAAGCGGCTGTTGCTGAGCAAAAAGCATCGTGGTATGACTGGCACATACCACGATGAGCATTAAAATTCTATTTACCATACAATTCAAATTCTGCTATGGCTAATTCGCTGCCTTCTATAAATTGCTTGGGCTCAAATTTGATAAACTTGGTTGCGCTATTGGTATCAAAAAACACCTGTTGTAAAATTGGGTTTGCTTTAATATTAGAGAACTCTCCTTCTTTGGCGACAGTCCATTTTTTACCGTCGGCACTGGTAGATATGCGATACTGTGTTGGTGTGCCAACATGCTTTCCATCTTGACGAGGAAGGAAGCCGATACCAGAAACAGGTTTGTCTGTGGAGACAACAATTACGCCCTGGTCGGCAACTGTAGCGAAAGTATTCGCCTTTCCATCCAACATATAGGCATTGGCATTAGATCTGCCGGTTTTAATCTGAAAACCGCGTAGCTTTTTGACTTCTTCTGTGCGAAAGGCAAATGGCTCATCATATTCCTTAAACAATCCAAAATCACTGAGCGTAATCGCTACAGGCGCATAAACATGTAGCCTTAATCGACTTGCAGTCTGCGGCTGTTCCAATTTGATCAGGCGGTTTGCACCAATGCTTGTTGCTTTGGCTAAGGGCTTCCAGCTGTTATTTTCCCATTGTTCAACGGAAACACTATCGATACGTTGCCCTAGCTTAATATTCTCCCTTAACTGGATAAGATCAAATTTAGCCGGTGATTGTAATTTAATTTCTAGCGTAGCCGATGTTTTGGCATCGTCTGTTGCCCAATAGCTATAGCGGTCGTCATCGATAATAAACGCTGTACTGTAGGTTGTACTGTCGTGATTACGTGTATTCGATGCTGTAATGCTTGCCCCTTTGGCTAGATTTGTACGGAAAGTTTCCTTCACTTTTTTTCCAAAAGCCTGCAACGACTTCACATCGTGCTCATGTAATGTACCGGAAGGCATCGGTGCTAAGCCCAGGTTCATGCAGGCTCCCCTACCTACAGATTTCAGGTAGATTTCAAACAGTTCGTTCGGTGTTTTTACGCGGCTATTTTGCTCCTCATGGTAAAACCATCCGGGGCGTTGAGGCACATCACATTCAGCAGGTATCCAATATTTACCATTACGGTCGCCCGTTTCGGCATTGTGTGATTCTGTTGCACCCGGAACAGCGACTTTTCCGTTTAACCCAATGGGCGTAAAAGTTGCCCATGATGTTTCGGCCGCATATCCTCTTTCATTGCCAACCCAACGCATATCCGGACCGATATCTGAAAAAATCACCGCCTGGGGCTGTAATTTACGTACGATAGGCCAAGTTTTTTCATGCCACTCATAGTAAGTTGTGCGATCGATGATGCGCTTCCCTTCATGTCCACCATAGAAGCCATCCCCACCATTTGCGCCATCATGCCAAGAGGTAAACAATGGACCATAATTGCTCATTAGTTCAGTGAGCTGTTGCCTGTACGCATCGGCATAGGCTGGAGTACCGTAACGTTCATCGTGACGGTCCCAAGCAGAAAGATATACACCAAATTTCATCCCATTCCGGTGGGTCGCCTCCATAAAGTCTTTGACCATATCACCTTTTCCATTTTTCCATGGTGAAGCGGCAATACTGTAAGATGTCGTCTTGGTTGGCCATAAACAGAATCCATCGTGGTGTTTTGCCACACTAATTAGCCCCCGGAAACCACCGGCCGCTGCAGCTTGCGCAATTTGGTTCGCATCAAAAGCCGAAGGATTAAACAACGCAGGCTGTGCATCACCGTAACCCCATTCTTTGTTTTGGAAAGTTGTTGGTGTATAATGGATCAAACAATACGTTTCCATCTCCTGCCACTTTAATTGACGCTCGGTCGGCAAAGCCCCATAAGCTTTTAAAGTATCTGACTTGGCTACAGTTCCGCTGGAAAGTAAAATGGAAGATAACAAGATTGTCAACATAGTCTTTATTTATGTGCTAGAAAATTAGGTTGTAAAGCCCTAAGATAAGAAGTTTTTACAAAATGCTGTATGTAACATTTGCGTACGATTGTAACCCCAAAATCACTTCGCGGATAAAAAGTCTTGAATGTTAATACCGCTAAGCATACCCGAAAATCGCTTGGTCCGACTGAAACTGTGGCAATTCAATAGCAACTATGATCCACTGTGAGCAGGCAAACAAGTTTAACATGCAGAAAAATACCGTTGGAAATCTGATGAAAATAAATGATTTCACTACTTAAAAATGTGGATATAAAATTTTCATCTCGTACCTTTACATATCATGAAACAAGATCAATCTAAAATCATACGTGAACAGGTCGATCGTTCTGCACTTCGCGAACATTCGACCCCCTTATACCTTACATCAAGTTTTATCTTCGACAGCGCTGAACAAGGTCGGGCGGTCTTTGCTGGCGAAGAGGATGCGATGATATACTCCCGTTATGCCAACCCAAATACTTCAGAATTCATCAATAAAGTGTGTATTCTGGAAGGTGCAGAAGCAGGCTTATCATTTGCGTCCGGTATGGCGGCCGTATTTGCTTCCTTTGCGGGAATTATTGAAAGTGGAGACCATATCGTTTCTTCACGCGCAATATTCGGGTCTACTCACCAGTTATTTACGGAGCTATTCCCCCGCTGGGGAGTGACCACGACTTATGTGGATGCAGCAAATCCCGAAGAATGGGAAAAAGCGATCCAGCCCAATACAAAAATTATCTTTCTAGAATCTCCCTCTAACCCCGGGTTGGAATTGGTGGATCTGGAATGGTTGGGTAAATTCAAAGAGAAATATCCCCATATTATCCTTTCTATCGACAATTGTTTTGCCACACCTTATCTTCAGAAACCCATTCAGTATGGATTTGACCTGGTTATCCATTCGGCGACGAAGTATATGGATGGGCAAGGCCGTGTTTTGGGTGGGATTGTTGTCGGCAAACAAGCGCTTATCGACAAACTGATGTTCTTCATCCGTCATACAGGTCCGGCGTTATCCCCATTCAATGCCTGGATCATATCAAAAAGTTTGGACACTTTGGGCATCCGTATGGACCGCCATTGTTCCAACGCATTGGCTTTGGCTGAAGCTTTGGAAAATCATCCAGAGATTGAAGATGTCAAATATCCATTCTTGCCCAGCCATCCACAATATGAACTGGCCAAGAAACAGATGAAAGCCGGTGGCGGCATTGTAACGTTGGTTGTCAAAGGCGGCTTCGAGCGCGCGAAAGCTTTTGTGGACCAGTTGGAGATGATCTTATACACGTCCAATCTAGGCGACTCAAGATCGATCGCTACGCATCCTGCTTCCACCACACACTCTAAACTATCCGAAGATGAACGCCTCAATTTAGGCATCAAACCCGGCAGTATCCGTCTATCGGTGGGCTTGGAAGATCAACAAGATATTATCAACGATATCTTGCAGGCTTTGGAGAAAACAAGATAACAGCGAACAAGCTCCACTTAAAATCAAAAAGCGCCTTCGCAATATGCGAAGGCGCTTTTTGATTCGTTCTGCCATCGCCTTTAATTCAAAGAAGCAATGGCTGCTGCATAATTGGGCTCGTCTGCAATTTCCGCAACTTGCTCTTCATACAATACCTTTCCGTTTTCATCCAATGTGATGACCACACGGCTCAACAGACCTGCCAAAGGACCATCGGCGATAGTCAATTGATAAGCATCAGAAAAGTTTGAATCTTTATATTCTGATAATGTCACGACATTATTTAAACCTTCTGCTGCACAAAAACGTCCTTGCGCAAAAGGTAAGTCTTTGGATATACACAACACGACCGTGTTATCCAACTGAGAAGCCTCTTGATTAAATGCACGTACAGAAGCAGCACAAGTTCCTGTATCGACACTAGGAAAAATATTTAACACAATTTTTTTTCCTTTAAAGTCTGCAAGAGACTTATCGGAAAGATCGCCTGCAGTTAATTTAAAATCAGGTGCTTGCTCGCCAACCTGAGGTAAACTGCCTTTTGTATTTACTGGAGTGCCTTTAAATGTGATTGTAGCCATATAATTATGATCGTTTAATTTTATTATCCTTGCACTTAAAGGTACGAGCAAAAAAAATATTACACAACATTTATTAATTTTAGTCAAACATTTATTATGTTAGCATTGTATTTGAAAGAGGAATGTTAACCAAAAATAAACACTAGTATGAAGAAACTACTATTCTCAATACTTTGTGCAAGCCCGTCACTCCTGTTTGCACAAGGATCTCAAGTGAATCTACAAAGTCCCAAAGCTGTGGGAATGGGGGGAGCAGGTTCTGCTTACTTTTTAGATGAGTCTTCCATTTTTTATAGTCCGGGTGCTTTAGCAAAAATGGATCATAACGCCATTTCCGTTGCTGGGAATGCTGTCATGTACAAATCTGCCTTTCAAGAGGTTGGAAGCACCGTTGTTTACAATACTAGAAATCAAATATCCACTCCTTTTTCAGTATTTGCTGCATTTGGGCCTAAAAATTCCTGGTGGAAAGCCGGTATTGGAGTTTATACACCATATGGTGGGGCTGTCGATTGGGGAAAGAATTGGGTTGGTAAATTCAGTTTAGTTAGCCTTTCGCTACGCGCAATCTATATTCAACCTACATTAAGTTTCAAACTGACTGAAAATTTTAGTGTCGGTGGTGGTTTCGTCTATAACGTCGGTACGGTAGACCTGGAAAATTCAGTTCCGGTATTCTATCCGGATGGTCATGCAGGACTTGCAACCTTAAAGGGGACCGGTACAGGTACAGGCTATAACGTAGGTATCCACTACAATTTAGAAGATGAATTTTCCATCTCTTTAAGTTACCGCTCGAAAGTTGTCACTAAACTTAAAAATGGGGATGCAACTTTCGACGTGCCGGAATCGGTGGCAAGTAATTTTCCTGCGGGTAACAAATTCAGTGCTGAGTTACCTCTTCCATCCACTTTTGCTGCTGGAATAGCCTTCCCGCTTTCGGAAAAGCTAAAAATGGCGATCGATGCAACACTAATCAATTACGACATTTATAAGGCACTGGATTTTGACTACAAAGAAAATACGCCTGTCTTACAAGATACGCATTCACCAAAAAATTATGATAAAGCAGGATCGATCAAAGCAGGTTTGGAGTATATTGCCTCCGACCGTTTGCAATTGCGTGTAGGAGGGGGCTATATCGCCACTCCAGTACAACAGAGCGCCTATGTTTATCCAGAGACACCAGATAACACCCGATATTTAATCTCTGGGGGTTTTACAATAAAACCATCACCAAAATTTGACGTCACAGGTTCTTTTGCTTATCAGCGCATCATGGCTCGCCAGTCAACCAATATTGAGAGCCGTCTTTCGGGGACTTATGCGACTAACATTTTTGCTCCAGGCATTGGTGTAAGCTATAAATGGTAATTAACAGCCAAATTTGACTAAGATGAAAAAAAACAAACTTTACATAGCCGCAGCGTTAGCACTTGTCGCTATTGCTTCGTGCAAACCTTCTTTGGAGGAGTATACACCTTCGGCAGGATCGCTTAATTTTTCAAAATATGTTGCCATCGGGAATTCATTGACGGCAGGATACGCAGATGGGGGACTTTATCTGGAGGGCCAAAAGGTTGCTTACCCCAACTTAATTGCCGAGCAGTTAAAACAAGTGGGTGGTGGGGAATTTAAATCGCCGTTTTTCAGTGAAGATCAAGCCAACGGTTCTGGCTACATTACCCTAACAGCACTTGTCAATGGACAGCCTGTGACGGCACCTGTTACAGATAAACTGGCCTACAGACCTGGTTCAACAAAACTATTGACGAAATATACTGATCCGGTCAATAACCTCGGTGTACCGGGTATGCGGATGGATCTTTCTATGGTAGCAGGCATGGGCTCAACTGCCGGCAATCCGTATTTCGAGCGCTTATTGCCCGACGGGGACGCCTCGAAAACGTATTTCACCTATTCAACGACACAAAACCACACCTTTTTTAGTTTTGCACTAGGCAACAACGATGCATTGGGTTGGGCAACTAATGGTGGAGTGGTCAATATGAATCCAACAACGAATCAGCCCGATCCAACAACCGTATTGACTGAAACTGCCCAATTTACAGCAATTCTCAATGGTTATGTGCAGGCGCTGACTACCGGCGGGAAAAAAGGTGTACTGGCCACCATTCCAGATGTAACCGCAACACCTTATTTTACAACGGTTACCCGTGCAGCCCTGCTGGCAGCTGTCAACGCAACAAATCCCCCTGCGCCGGTAACAAATATTTATATCGCTACGAAATCTGGAACTCGTGCAGCGACTGATCAAGATTATTTTGTACTTCCTTTCTTGTCTGCAGGACTATTGGGTAAGCCAAACGCAGCACAGATACCTTATGGTTTACGTCCCGAAAATCCTGTTGAAGACAAATACGTGCTTGATGTAAGCGAAACAGCAACAGTTGTGAAGCGGATCAACGAGTACAATGCAGCCATCAAAGCTGCTGCAGCTTCAAAAGACCTCGCTTTAGCAGACGTAAATGCCTTCCTAAACAATGTAAAAGGTGGTGTTCGTATCAATGGATTAGCCGTTAGTGCCAAATACATCACTGGAAATGCGTTCTCTTTGGATGGCATCCATCTCACGCCAATAGGTAATGCCCTCATGGCCAACATCTTTATCAGTGCGATCAATTCTAAATATGGATCGAAGATCCCACAAGTTGACGTCGCCAAATATCGCGGTGTTAAATTGCCAGATACCGTCACAAAATAAACAGTGACCAACATACTGACAAAAGGCAGACGAATAATCGTCTGCCTTTTTTGTATATTTGTGTTGCACAGATTCCAGTTAGATCTTTTATTACCAATGATGGCCTATTCGCTAAAATTGGTGTGCAAAAAATGAATAAAATATGTTAAGATGAAAATCAAATTAAACCGCGTCAACCAAGCTGTGCATTTCGAAGCCAGCAGTGAATTATCTTCGGTCAAAGTCAACATCGATGGTTCGGAAGCGATCGGCGGCGAAGGTAAAGGTGTTCGTCCCATGGAATTGGTGTTAATGGCACTGGGTTCTTGTAGTGTCTTCGATCTCCATAGCATACTGGTAAAACAACGCCAACAAATTGACGATATCCAGGTCGAAGTGGAAGGTAAACGCCAGGAAGAAATACCACAGGTATTTACAGCTATACACATCAATTTCTTCTTAAAAGGTGATATTGATGAGGTAAAAGCAGCTAAAGCGGCTGAACTGGCCGTTAAAAAATATTGCTCCGTACATGATATGCTTGCTGCGGGCGGTATCAATATTACGTATTCTTTGAAAATAAACTGAGAAAATACTTTTCTGACATCTGATTGTCCTCCACATCAGACGTGGACGACGCTTGCTTTTAATTCTTGACGTATTCATTTTCTTTATGGATATTATGGATATAAAGTTACAGTGATATGAAGAATTTGATTTTTTAAGAATTCAACAGATTTACAGGCGGTTCTGCTCTTCTGTTTTTGCGGGCTGATTGTTACTTTTGACTTTCTGATTTCCAAAATGGTACCGCAGCGTCAGATTTACCTTTCTGGTATCCCGATAATCTTTATAAAAGTTATTTTGATCGGCATATTTGGAGGATATGGTCATTTTTTCCGTTTTAAAGATGTCCATAAACGATAGATTTACCTCAAACTTGTTTTTAAAGAATTTTCGATTTGTCATTACATAGGTACTGGAATACCCAGTTATTTTAAATGGCCCCTGTATGGTGGGCGATGTAAACGTATTGCCGAGCTCAAGATTCCAGCCTGTTTCTTTGCTCAAGACATAGCTGCTACTTATATTTCCGTTGCCAATGTATACATCGTTCTTGTGCAGCACATCATCGGTCCCCATAAAGTAATTCTCATTGTACATTCCCTCTAGCTGCAGGTTCATTCCCCAACGTTCAGTAAACTGAAAACTCTTACCCAGGTCTATCCCTGCTCCCTGCCCCTTTTTGATATTGGTATAATGATAAATCAGCTGGTGGTTAACATTATCCTGCAAGGCTATTTCCATATTAGGCCACTTTTCAAATCGGTAGAATAGATCAATATTCCAGTTGTTTTTGGTCCACGTCAGATTCAGGTTATGCACGATCGTAGCCCTTAAACGGGGATCTCCCTGAAAGTATGAAAAACGATTGTAGTAGGATTTTGCGGGATTGAGCCAAGAGTAGGAAGGACGACTGATCCGCTTTCCATAGGAAAAACCTAACTGCTGATTTTCCGTCAAGGCATATTGCATATAAAATGTCGGGAAGAGCACAAAATAATCCTGTTTATTGATATCTTCTGGTTCTGATACAATGCCCTTTAAGTTGGTATATTCTCCTCTTAATCCTGCTTTCCAGCTCCATTTTTTCCAGGTATAGTCCAATGAACCATAAAGAGCTACGTTCCGTTCTTTGTAATCAAACTCACTGCTCTTATCCGGCCTATACTCCAACTTGCCCGATTCATCGTCAGTGAACACAAGACTGTTTGTCGTTGTAACATCGCTAAATTTCCCTCCAAATTCCATCCCAAGCTGCTTTACTTTACCGGAAAAATCGACCTGTGAAGAAAAGAGCCTATTTTTATTTCCGTTGTTGCTAATAAATCGTGTATCCCTGGGTTGTTGATCCTTAAATCTCAGCGCGGTGAGCACATCCTGATTATTTGTCGAATGATGGTCTGTAAAGTAAGAAGACCAATTTATACTCCAGCTGGCGTTAAGCTTCTTAATGACCTGAAGATACATGTTTTTTGTTTCTGAAGATGACTCATGATCGTTTGTCGTGAGGTAGCTCGATTGTTGAATACGGTTGCTATCGTAAATGACAGTTGGCACCACGTAGGTACCATAGGTTTTGGGGCCATAATATCCGTTTAGACCTCCGCTAACAGTCCAGGTTGAATCGGGTGTGTATTCCATCGAAAGCACATAGCTGTTCTGACTGTTATTGGTATCAAATCGATCCATCACACCTTCCCACGAGGTTTGCTCATTGGGATAATACACATAATTCGTTTCGTAACGTGCATAAGTTCCCCTTCCGAAATTATAGGTGCCACGAACGTTGATTTTTTCATTTCTGTAATACTGGGTCAGCCCAAACAATTGCTTCCAGGTGCTGCTTTTTTCGGCCAACGCAACCGCCGAGCCCCGATATCCAAAGAGGTTCGATTTGGAAAGTTTAATATTGATGATGGTACTGCCCTCCGCTTCATATTTTGCAGGGGGGTTGGTAATGACCTCGATCGATTGGACATCGCTGCCCGACGTATTCTCAAGATAGGTTTTCAATTCCTCCCCTGTGAGCATAACTTTTCGTTCATTAATCATTACAACAATATTTTTACTTCCACGGACCATTAAATCTGAGCCATTTGCCATCACCAATGGCGTCCGTTTCAAAATGTCCCAACTGTTGAGTGCCGAAAGATTAGAATGCTGCACGTTAAATTCCAGGCGGTCCAACTTGCGGATCAATCTCGGCGCCCGCCCGACAACCTGTGCTTCTTCGAGTACTTTTGATTCGGGAATAAGTTCAAGTATCAGAGGGCGAGCAATGGTGTCGCTACGGAAAAAGTGCTCCTGAGGTCTAAAGTTAAGATAAGTGGACCGTAGATAATAGCTGCCAGAATGATCCAGCGACAGCATAAACGTTCCAAGATGGTCAGTTTTCACTTCACGAATTGCTTGATAGTTACTATCCAATAGCATAACGGTTGCACCTGCTAATACAATTTTGTTTGTATCCTGCACTTGTCCCCCGATCTTTGTCTGTGCTGAAAGCGCTAAAGGGAAAGCTAGAAAAAATAGGCTCGATTTCATGTACAAATAATTAGTCTTTTAATTTCATTAGCGCATACCGGGATTATTATATCTATTAGCTGTGCTGTCAAACGCATGCCTTTTTTGTGGTTATCGTATATGACAGTCACTGACCTTTTACACGCTTCCGATGTCCCAAAATTGTCCATCTCCGTAGTAAATAATGGTTAATGAAGGGTTAATACTGCGTTAAAGTATATTATATTGGCCTTCAGCAGTTATATTTGTGTATGGAATTGAAACCCAAAAATTATAGTGTTCTCTTTACATTATTTTTTGCTGTACTGATCGGCATTCAGGGCTATCAATTGTACAACACCTATCAGCTCAAACAGCGCGATATTTTTGCAACAGTAAAAAGCAAACTGAACAAATCTCCCAAAATTGACAGTCTTTTTGATGATGATTTAATGAGCAAGGACATCGCCAGAGACTACTACATCAAATTGGTTAAAAATCAGATAACAGCTCAACAGCTTAAAGGACTATATCATGCCAATGCGCATAAAACATCCGGGAAGCTCACACGCTATGTCGACAGTCTATTTCAACCACTGGGTATGGATGTTATCCTAAAAAAGGAGATCTTGGGTATTTATTTTAGAAACTTTAACAAGCAGATTGCTGATGGCCCCATTACGGTTTACACCACACAGGGAAATTTCCGACGACCTGTTGAACTTTCTTCCAGTGAATGGATAACGGAAAAAACCGAAACACAGAAAATTGAAGAGAGCATCCAAAGCAAGGAAATCTTATACACCTTTTTAGTCCACAGGAAAAGTTCTTTTGAGGTAACCAATCTCCACTGGATATTATTCAAAGAACTCACATCCCTCCTGTTGAGCACCTTATTTATATTGGCCGCCTTTCTTTGGCTTTTTTATAGAACCATTCAAAATCTCAAAAAACAGCAGAAGCAGATCACCGTGCTTCACGACGTGGTTGACAATGTATCGCATGAACTTAAAACCCCTATTGCGACCTTAAAAATTGCAGCTAAGACACTTCGAAAATCGACAGATGAAAATATTATAACGGTCATTGAGCGGCAAGTCAATCGCCTGGAACACACCCTTGCCCCGCTGACCGAAGACCTTAAACCATCGGATCATCCTCCTGTTACCACGATGGAACTCCAAGCGATTTTCGATGATTTTAAATTGACGAACCCGACCATTGCATTTGAAACAAGCCCATTGCCTGAAGGGAAATTGTGCTTGGGCCTCAGCGATGCAACAACATTATTTCAGAATCTCATGAACAATGCTGTAAAGTATGGCGCAAAATGGCTTAAAGTTCATTTTGAGCAAAAGAAAAATAAGCTTTCAATTTACGTACAAGACAATGGTGATGGCATGGAGGAGTGCGAACTCCCTTATATTTTCGACAAGTTTTACCGCATCCAAAAAAACAATATACACGACACCAAGGGATTGGGAATTGGCCTTTTCCTCGTTAAAAAAATCGTGGATCGTTATCAGGGACAGCTTACAGTAATTAGTACGCTTGGTGTAGGTACTACGTTTAAAATTCAATTGCCGCTCCTTGCTATTCCATCATAAGGTAAGTGTAATCACCTGCGGCAAAGAAATAGGAAATAAGCCCCGCGACAAAGCCAATATAGCAAGCATAGAAAAGTAGTTTAGATGAACGACTGAATAATAAAAAATGAACAAATTACTCCTCGTTGAAGATGATCCTGATTTTGGTTTTATGCTCAAGCAATACCTTGAGCTATCTGCATTTGTCGTAGATTGGATGGCGCAGCCTCAGGATCTTATGGAAAATTTTCAGCAGCTAGCCGGCTACGACCTGGTTATACTGGATGTGATGCTTCCTCAAATCAGCGGTTTTAGTCTGGCCAAAGAAATTAATGCCCTGCATCCCGCATTACCATTTATCTTTTTAACCGCCAAAGAACAAAAGATCGACAAGCTTACGGGACTAAAAATCGGTGCTGATGATTATGTCACTAAACCTTGCGATCCTGAAGAACTCTTGCTTCGCATACAGAATATATTAAAACGGAATCAGAAAAATAGTACGCCAAAATCGATTGTCCTCGGGACGTATGTATTTCACCCTGAACAGTTAGTATTAAGCCATGCACAAGGTCAGTTTAAGCTCACCGAGCGCGAAGCACAACTGCTCCTATTTCTATGGCAACATAGGGGCCAGCTTGTCACCCGTGAAGATATTCTTGAAAAGGTATGGGGAAATGCAGATTTCTTTACTGGAAGGAGCATGGACGTATTTATTACCCGGATCCGCAAATACTTAAGCCTCGATCCCAATCTGAGCATTAATTCCAATAGAGGTGTTGGATTTACCATCCATTTGTGAAAGTTATTCGGCTATTTCGTCTTTCCTTTTGTTCCATAATTTCTCTGCCCAACGGCCGACGAACCAGAAGGACACGGCCAAAATTAAAAAGAACACTGCTCGATTGATGTTGTCCCAGAGGTATTCCACATAACGTGTGTAGATATTGAGCACTAAAAATACAAACCCAACTTCTCTGCTCACATTGTCTTTCGCCTTTAAACCATAGACGACCAAAAATACAGATACCGCAGTTGACAATATCCCCCAATAGAACATATGGTATTGACGTACGGTGGTCCATTCATAAAAATCAGCATAATTCCCAAAAATAGAGAGTGTCCATAAGGATACCATCAGGTAGATCAATCCGACAATATAACTGATGGGCTGAAAGACTTGCAGCTGTGCGAACCGGGGTTGAGCCCAAACGGCCAGGGCAGTGATCAGTGTCCCAAAAATGGTGAACCGAAGGGGATAATTCATTCCCCAAAACTTGAATCCCCAATTGCTATGGTACGCCGTTTCGGTTGCAAACCAGACCCCTAGGGCCAAAAGCATAAATGTCCAGATGAGCTTACTATCAAGCTTAACAGCTAGGAAGCCATAAATCGCCACGGAAAGCAAAAATAAAAGCGAGTAGTGCATGGTATCTTTATCCAATACCTTACCCATGAATCCGATACAGGCTGCTGTAGCAAAAACTCCAATCAGCATCATGGTTTCGGTGGATAAGTTTTTATATGGATAACGTTTCTTATAGCGCAACCCCAAGGTATAGAACAATACGGCCACGGCAGCAAAAAAGAAACAAAATAAGATATTTGGCGCTTCGTAAAGGGTATCCACAAAGGCTAGGAATGACGCATCGGTAAACAGCGAAAAAACGGCGAACACCAAGGATGCCAGTGCAATCCAAAAGGCATACCGAGCCAGTTGTCCCCAATCAAAACTTTTCACGTCCAAACTCTCCATCAGCTCGTTCGCTTTTTGCTCATCCAATAAATTCTCTTTCTTCCAGAATTGGACAATATCATCGATCGATTGCTTTTCTTGTTTGCTGACGTCGTATTTTCGCATAAATTTAGATTTGTGGTGCAAGGTACATTATTTTTTTAAATCACTTGTATATCACATTTTGTTCCAAAAGTCAGATCGGCTCGCATAATTCCTTTAAAATCTGTAATTTTGCATGTTTTGCATTTAATCCCTCACAAAGGGACCTTAAGGAGTTTTCATGGCAATAAAAAGAAGTCCAGATTTGGGCGAACAGAGTGAAGTTCAGGTATTTGGAGCGCGTGCGCACAATTTAAAAAATATAGATGTTTCTTTTCCAAGAAATGAATTGGTTGTAATTACAGGGCTAAGTGGAAGTGGAAAGTCATCGTTGGCTTTTGACACCATTTATGCCGAGGGGCAACGCCGCTATATGGAGACATTCAGTGCGTATAGCCGCCAGTTTTTTGGGTGGTATGGAACGTCCGGATGTGGATAAGATATCGGGCTTAAGTCCGGTAATCTCCATTGAACAGAAAACCACCAGCAAGAACCCCAGGTCTACTGTTGGAACGATCACTGAGGTGTATGATTTTATGCGCTTACTTTTTGCCCGTGCTGGAGAAGCCTACTCTTATGTGACCGGAAAAAAGATGGAGCGCATGTCGGACGATCAGGTCATTGAACGTATTCTGACAGAATTTGAAGGACAGGCTTTAAATATCCTGGCACCTGTGGTCAAAGGACGTAAGGGGCATTATCGGGAATTGTTCGAACAAATCCGCAAGCAAGGTTATGTGAAGGTGCGTGTGGATGGGGAAATATTGGATCTTGTGCCAAAAATGCAGGTTGACCGGTATAAAATACACGATATTGAAATCGTAGTAGATCGTCTGAAAGTAGAGCGTGAAGATAAAAAGCGCTTACAGACTTCGGTCATGCAGGCGATGAAAACAGCAAAAGGAATCATCAAAGTATCTAACAAGGACAATCAGGAGCAATTTTATAGCCGGTACCTCATGGATGCGGAATCGGGTATTTCGTATGATGAGCCGCAGCCAAATACGTTTTCATTCAATTCGCCTTATGGTGCTTGTCCCACGTGTGATGGTTTAGGCTATATTTTTGAAATTGATAAGCAAGCGGTTATTCCGGACAAAAAGCTAAGCATTCAAAAAGGCGGTTTAGCGCCGCTGGGGCCCACGCGTGAAAACTGGACTTCGGAAGTCTTGAAAGCTGTCGCTAAAAAATTGGATTTTACCATTTCCACGCCGCTTGAAAAGCTCAATGAAGCACAGATTGATCAGCTTTTGTTTGGAAATAAAGAAGAACCTATCGTTGTCACGGTTTCTTATGGCAGTTATGGCACGCGTGAATATCGCGTTGAATTTGAAGGCATCTTTAAGATGCTGGAGGAATTTTCGGGCAAATCGTCCGATGAAGCCCCATCGTTAGATGATTTCAGAACAAAAGTTACCTGTCCGACCTGTGCGGGCGCACGATTGAAAAAAGAATCTTTACATTTCAAAATTGCCGATAAGAATATTCATGAACTTGCTACGATGGATATTACTTCCATCAAAGAATGGTTTGACCAGGTAGAAAGTAAACTTGACGAACGCCAGCTTATTATTGCAACAGAGATCTTAAAGGAAATCCGTGCGCGTTTGGGTTTCTTGCTGGATGTAGGCTTAAATTACCTGACCCTGGACCGTACAGCGAAGACGCTTTCAGGTGGTGAGGCACAACGCATTCGTCTGGCCACACAGATTGGTTCGCAATTAGTCAATGTACTTTACATTCTTGATGAGCCGAGTATCGGACTGCATCAGCGGGACAATGAGCGACTGATCAATGCACTCAAAAACCTACGAGATATTGGTAATTCGGTGCTTGTGGTAGAACATGATAAAGACATGATCCTACATGCCGACCATGTTATCGACATGGGACCTGCTGCGGGAGTTCATGGTGGTACGGTGGTTGCCGAAGGCACACCTAAGGAAATCTTAAAATCAGACTCCCTCACGGCGGCTTATCTCAACGGAACAAAAGCGGTAAAAATCCCTGAAAAACGGCGTACGGGCAATGGAAAAACTTTGTCGTTACGAGGAGCAACAGGGCATAACTTGAAGAATCTCTCGGTCTCTTTTCCTTTAGGAAAGCTTATTGTGGTGTCCGGTGTTTCGGGTTCGGGCAAATCCAGCTTGATTACAGGCACGTTGTACCCGATTTTGAATAAACATTTTTTCAGGGCAAAAGCAACTCCACTTCCCTTCAAAAAAATTGAAGGGTTAGAACATATTGACAAAGTTATCGAGATCGATCAAAGTCCTATCGGTCGTACACCGCGATCTAACCCGTCAACGTACACAGGTGTATTCTCGGATATCAGAACCTTGTTTGTCCAGTTGCCTGAAGCAAAAATCAGGGGCTATAAGCCCGGGAGATTCTCCTTCAATGTGAAAGGTGGCCGTTGTGAAACCTGTCAGGGAGCCGGACTAAAGGTCATCGAGATGAATTTCCTTCCTGATGTGCAGGTTCCTTGTGAAACCTGTCACGGAAAACGCTATAACCGAGAAACTTTGGAGGTACGCTATAAAGGAAAATCCATTTCCGATGTTCTCGATATGAGCATCAACGATGCGGTAGATTTCTTCGAAAATGTACCGAGTATCTACCGAAAGATTAAAACACTGCAGGATGTCGGTTTGGGTTACATCACCTTAGGTCAGTCGTCGACAACCTTATCGGGAGGTGAGGCTCAGCGGGTAAAATTGGCTACTGAACTTTCTAAAAAAGATACTGGAAATACATTTTATATCCTTGACGAACCGACTACCGGCCTTCA
Source organism: Sphingobacterium zeae (assembly GCF_030818895.1). Taxonomy (NCBI): domain Bacteria; kingdom Pseudomonadati; phylum Bacteroidota; class Sphingobacteriia; order Sphingobacteriales; family Sphingobacteriaceae; genus Sphingobacterium; species Sphingobacterium zeae. The sequence continues at coordinate 839,117 of NZ_JAUTBA010000001.1, read as the reverse complement.
CTTTGAAGATGTGAATGTACTGATGGGTGTTATCAATCGTTTAGTGGACCGTGGAAATACGGTATTGATCATCGAGCACAATCTTGATGTGGTTAAATCGGCAGACTGGGTCATTGATATTGGTCCTGAGGGTGGTAAAGAAGGGGGCCAGGTCTTATTTGAGGGAACGCCTGAAAACTTAATTAAAAATAATAAAAGCGAAACGGCACGTTTCTTAAAGCTGGAGATGTAATGTCGCTGGAGATGTCCTATCATTGAAACGGAGAACCCTTGTTTTTACTCCGAACATGGGTAATGCACGCCGTATCAGACCGCCGTTAAATTGTGCATAAGCAATTCAGTAGCACATATGCAATAATTATGTCGGTTTTGCAGTTTGTTTTAGTATGCAATAAGGTATCATTTGCAGCCAGTTAATTGGTATAAGTGAGCGCTTTAAAGGCTTTTATTTTAAAGGAACAAGTGGAATGTCCATTTGATTTTCATCTGTGTTTATACGCTGTAAATATGGATATTTCGTAACTTTGTATTATATGTCGGATATTATTCAATTACTTCCAGATAATGTTGCTAATCAGATTGCGGCGGGAGAAGTGGTGCAGCGACCAGCGTCTGCCATTAAAGAATTGATTGAGAATGCTATTGATGCTGGAGCTGACAAAATAAAACTTATTGTTAAAGACGCAGGCAAGTCATTGATTCAGGTCATTGACAATGGCTGTGGCATGAGTGTGACTGATGCCCGCCTTTGCTTTGAACGGCACGCAACATCAAAAATTCGTAAGGCTGAAGACTTATTTGCAATCCGCACCATGGGTTTCCGCGGTGAAGCAATGGCATCCATTGCTGCGATAGCGCAGGTCGAACTCAAAACACGCCGCGTCGAAGATGAACTAGGGACAGTTGTTGAGATAGAAGGATCAAAAGTTGTCAACCAATACCCGGAAGCTGTTGCTGCTGGAACAAATATTTTAGTAAAAAATCTTTTTTACAATATTCCTGCACGGCGGAACTTCTTAAAGAGTAACTCCGTAGAAATGCGTCATATTATTGATGAATTTCAACGTATAGCCTTATCCAATCCACAGATTTTCCTGACCTTGCACAGCGACGGAAATGAAATTTATCATTTGCCCGCGGAGACGCTCAAACAGCGTGTTGTCCATATTTTCGGAAACAATTACAATCAGCGCCTTGTTCCTGTCGAAGAGGATACATCCATCATCAAGGTAGAAGGTTTTGTCGGGAAACCCGAGTTTGCAAAGAAAACTCGTGGTGAACAGTTTTTCTTTGTCAACAAACGCTTTGTACGTGATCCTTATCTGCATCATGCTGTGATGAATGCTTATGAGGATATTTTACAAGCCGAAACATTCCCTTTCTATGTCTTATTTATCGACATAGATCCTGCGCGAATCGATATCAATGTACACCCCACGAAAACCGAAATCAAGTATGAAGACGATAAGGCCATTTACGCCATTATACGTTCAGCCGTAAAAAGATCACTGGGGCGGTACAATATCATGCCATCTTTGGATTTTGAACAGGAAACAAGTTTCACCAATCTCATTACAAAAAAGGCATTGGATGAAATTATCGTTCCAACGGTAACTTTCAATCCGGACTTTAACCCGTTCGATACGGACAAGTCAAAATCCAATTCAAGCTATACCCGATCAGAAAGCTATGCGGAAGGACTTACCAAGAAAACGGGCGGGATTCCGAGCAATTGGGATTCCCTCTATCAAATCGTCGAAAAAGAGGAGTCCGTTCAGCTACCTCTGCATAGGAAATCTGAGTTGGATGCCGATGGTCCACAAGTTATTCAAGTCGAAGATAAATCCTCTTCGAAGCTCTTTTTCCAGCTGCACAATAAATATATTGTTTCGCAGATTCATTCTGGATTTATTCTGATCGATCAGCAGGCTGCGCACGAACGTATTCTTTTTGAACAGTTTCTTACACAGCTGGATCAACATAGAGGACTGAGTCAGCAAAGTTTATTTCCGCAGACGTTAGATCTGAATGCTGCAGATAATGAATTAATGAGAGATCTCCTGGAGGACATCAATGGCTTGGGCTTTCAAATTCGTGAATTTGGAAAAAATTCCTATATTATTGACGGAATCCCAGCCGATTTAGGCACAGGATTCGATGAGATAAAGATGATTGAGAAAATATTGGAAGATTATAAAAACAATCAATCTGAGTATAAGCTCGCTAAGCGTGAAAATCTTGCCAAGAGCCTTGCCCGCAATGCAGCCATTAAACCGGGTACTGTATTGGACAACACGGCTATGGCAGAGCTGGTAGATAAGCTTTTCGCTTGTCACTCGCCCAATATCTCCATTTATGGAAATCCTGTCATTGTAACATTTACATTGCAGGAGTTAGCTGAAAAATTTGGTAAAAACTAGAAGATAAAATATATGTTTCCACAATTAACACCTGTTATCAAGAATTTATTGATCATCAATATTGTATTTTATATTGGATCGCAAATTGTACCTGTAGCATATGATTATCTTGCGGTCTATTATCCAGACTCGCCTTATTTTAAAATCTGGCAGGTCATCACGCATATGTTTATGCATGATAAAAACAATATTAGCCATATCTTCTTCAATATGTTTTCGCTGGTTATGTTTGGACCAATGATTGAGCAGGTACTTGGATCGAAACGTTTTTTAAATTTCTATATGGTATCAGGAATCGGCGCCTGGTTTCTTTATACCGCCGTGAATGGTTTACAGCTCTACAATGCGACGGGTTCTTTTGCTCCTCTCCATGGTATGAATGGGAACGAGCTTATCTCCTTGGCAAATACCGGGAATAACGAAGCTTTGACATACCTTATTCCCATGCTAGGTGCTTCAGGGGCTATCTATGGTGTGCTATTGGCATTTGCCTACCTTTTCCCAAACATCCCGCTGCAATTTTTGTTTATTCCTGTACCAGTCAAAGCGAAGTACATGATCGGTGGATTTATCCTTATCGAAATCTATATGAGCTTGTCGCGGCCCGGAGATTCTGTGGCTCACCTGGCTCACGTCGGAGGAGCGCTATTCGGCTATCTACTCCTTAAACTGTGGAAGGTTAGAAAGGGAATTTATTAATATCGTGTAAAATGAATAACATTGGGCTAAAAGATTTTTGGAGACAAACCTATAAAACTGGATCACCAGTACCATTAGTGATCAGTATTCAGGCTTGTTTGTTTGTCCTCATTTATTTTTTGGATCTGCTCTTTGAGTTAAAGATCATTTCGCACAGCCTTTTGGACCCTTTAGTAAGAGAATTGAGCCTACCAAGTAGCTTTTCAAGTTTTTTTGAACAGCCATTGTCTTTGTTTACATCGAATTTTGTTTATGTAAAACTTTGGACTATACTCTTCGATAGCTTATGGCTCTATTGGGTCGGTCAGATTTTTTTTACTTTCTTAAACAAAAGGCAATTTTTATTTATTTATATCACCTCTTGGCTATTCGGCGGAATCCTCTACGTGGGATTCGGATCGCTTCTTCCAATGTCCAGCGATCTACAGCTCATGGGCGGATCGCTCCCTCTGGCAGCGGTATTGGCCGCTATTGTTACGTTAGTTCCCAAGTACGAATTACGCTTACTGCTTATTGGTAATATTAAATTAAAATTAATAGCCATCATTTATTTTGGGTTAGAATTCCTGGCCCTCACCCTGACAAACCGGCCCGCGGCCATTTCATACTTCGCCGTCATCCTATTTGGGATGGGATTCACCTATGCATTAAAATCGGGGATGGACTGGTCCACAATATTCCAGAAAAAGCAAAATAAACCTACAAAAATGAAAGTCGTTGTAGGTACTAACATACATACAAATCGGAAACATCGTTATGACTTGCCCAATCAGGCCGAAATCGATGCTATTTTAGATAAAATTTCTGTTTCTGGCTACGACAGTCTAACGAATCCCGAAAAAGAAACGCTCTTTAGGGCGAGCAATAGTGGCGATAAGGTTGATGGATAGAAGGACATTTTTAAGGAGAAAACTGGGGTTTATAAGTAAAACAATGTTCCTGGCAAATATGCTTGCGATCATTGCCTTGCTGATGAGCTATTCGGCGACTTTCATCAATCCTAAATCCTTTTGGCCTATAGCCTTTATGGGGTTAGGCTACTTTCCTATACTTATTATAAACATTTGTTTTATTTTCTATTGGCTACTGCGGAAGCGAAAAATCGCTTTTTATTCACTCGTAACGATCCTCATTGGATGGCCTTTTCTAACTAAACACTGGAATATTCGCAAAGAGAATGCACCCGTCTCGTCGGAAACACGTACACTGCGCATCATGACCTTCAATGCACATTTATTCAAAAAGGTAAACGATGAGAAAAAAAACTTTAAAGCCGATGTTGTTCGCATTATCGACAGTATATCTCCAGATGTGATCTGTTTTCAGGAATATATAAGTAAAATTAAGGGAAAGCACGTTTTCTCGGAAGAGTTTAAAGATAAGCTCGGCTACGATTACTTTTTCTTTGAACCAAGCTCTAAAAATGATTACGAGGCCTATGGAATGGCTGTCCTTTCACGATTCCCGATTTATGATTCAGGCACTATAAGAGACAACGATTACGGGATCAATCGAATCAGTTATGTCGATGTTAAAAAACAGGATACTTTGATTCGCATCTACAATATACATCTCCGTTCTTTTGCGCTTCAAAATGAAGACAAAGAGTTTATTCAGAATTTATCCAATACTAATGAGTTGGATAATTCAAGAACACGTAGACTGAGTCGCAAACTGAAGAATGCCTTCGAACTGAGGAGTGAACAGGCACATTCGTTAAAGAAGCATATGAATGAATGTCAATATCCTTATATTGCCGTAGGTGATTTCAATGATACACCAATGAGCTACTCGGTCAATCTGATTGGAGATGGTTTGTACAATGCGTTTAAGGAGAAAGGCAATGGTTGGGGTGTGACGCATCATGCCCTTTTACCGATCTTTCAGATTGATTATATTTTTGCAAGTCAGAAATTTGAGGTGATGAACTATCAGATCGTCAAAAAGAAATTATCAGATCACTACCCGGTATGGTCTGATCTTAGGCTTAAACCTTAGGCATCTGATAACCTAATGTTTTAAGTCCTATTTCAATAAATTTATCTCTTCTATTTTTGATTTTATAGTAGGCTTCACGGCCGAAATAATAGCGTCCTACTAATGCTTCGATATCGGATTGAATGATATCATGTAAATTTTTAGCTTCTCTGGACGTCACCGAAATACGCTTTTGGCTATTGAGATATGAAATAAATAGATCAAATTCTGCCGCTGGCAAATGGTAGCCGCTTATAAAATTCTCGATAGAATATGCGGGCAGCTGTTTTGTGAATCGATCATAAACAAACTCTTCGATTGCATTGGAATGAAAAATTTCGCGGTATTTGGCACTGGTCTCATTGGTATCAATGGGGATAGTCACATCGGGAAGAATACCGCCACCACCAAACACAAGCTTCCCTTTGCTGGTTGTAAACATTTCTTTTTGACTAAATTCAGTATCCATGGTCCAAAGATCGAAACCTGTCATGTATTTTGATGCATCAAAATTGGCACGTGTATATTTTCGCTGAATACATCTTCCAAGTGGCGTATAGTAACGTGCCACGGTCAAATTGATTGCCGAACCGTCTGAAAAATCAAATTGCTCTTGTACCAAACCTTTGCCATACGACCGCCGGCCGACGATTGTTGCCCGATCGAGGTCTTGAAGAGCGCCGCTCACAATTTCACTTGCTGAGGCAGTGCTTTCGTTAATCAGCACAATGACACGGCCATCACCAAACTCGCCAGGTTTTTCGGAATAGAAATCTTGACGTGGCTCATTGGCCCCTTCGGTATACATCAGGAGTCTTTTTTCCTGAAAAAATTGCCCCGCTAGATCAATTGCAGTGTGCACAAACCCACCACCATTATTACGTAAATCTAAAATAAGATCCTGCGCTCCACTTTTTCGTAAGTCAATGAGTGACTGCCTGAATTCGTCTGCTGTCTTATGTCCAAACCTTCGAATTTTAACATAAGCTGTTTTGGGAGCGATCATATAGGATGCATCTAAGCTTGAAACATTGACCTGATCACGGATCACTTTTATTGGATTGCTCAATACCACTCCATTACGCTGAATGGAAATCAATACCGCTGTTCCTTTCTTTCCACGGATCAGTTTTTCTATTTCATTTTCGGTCACTTTTCTTCCGACAAGGTCCTTATTTCCGATCTTTAAAATGCGGTCACCAATACGCATTCCTGCTTTCTCAGCAGGGCCTGCAGCAACCATTCCAACAACGAGGAGGGTATCTTTCAAACGAAAATATTCTACTCCAATACCGTCAAATGTTCCTTCAAGTGTCTCCTGCTTGGCCTGCACTTGATTTGGTTTCAAAAATGAGGAAAAAGGGTCTAAGCGAGAAACTACATGCTCAATGGCTTCGTCCTGAACGGTATCTATACTGACGTTATCGACATAATTTTCAGCAATTAATTGAATGAGATACTGCAGTTTATCCGAATTACCGTTGGAGCGTAAACTTGAAAAGGTTGTTTTTTGGTTACTTCCTTGCTCTTCAGCATAATTTTGTCCCAACAGCAAGCCGAGAAGCAATACCGCAGCATATGTAGCGGCTACAAAAATATTTCTTTTAATACTTTTCTGCATGGGAAATCTTCCTGAATTATCGAAGAAGAGAAAAATTATTCAACATTCATTACCTGATCAAAAATAATAAGTTTATTCGGTTAAACGAGTACGTGAACCATATTTTTACATTAAAAATAAAAAATCCATTGTGTGGTGTAGAACAGCCTGTCCGTGCCATGCGTCCGTTCAATTCCACCCCCACAAACTTTCGATGGCTTGAAGAGCAAGCCGTAGGACTTTTTCCCGATATTTTGCTCAAAACAGTATTATGCCTCAATTTAACTTGCAAATCCGCGTAAATTTATCTTAGTTTGAATCGAAAAAGATTCAACTGGTATGCACGAAATCGAACCTTATTACAATTGGCGGGATTATTACATTGCTGCTGATGATGAACAATCGCCCTTTTATGGCACGATCTATAGTGAATTCGATTTTGACAAACAGGTCTATAATTTTCTTTTGCACCCACAATGGGATGAATTTGGTTCGCTTACTTTATATTTAAAAATACTGTTTGTGGACTATGAGAAACACTATTGTATTATCGAACTGATTGGTGAATGGAATGATGCCATCTACAATGATATTATGTTATTCAAGCGAGAAATTATTGATGTTTTGATCAGTCAAGGCATTAAATATTTTATTGTAATCGGCGAGAATGTGCTGAATTTTCATGCTTCAGACGACTCATACTATGAGGAATGGTTTCAGGATATTGAGGATGGCTGGATTGCAGGCATTGGTTTCCGTGAACATGTGATCGAAGAGTTCCAACAACAGAATATAGATTATTACATTAATTTTGGTGGTGGTTTAAATACGCTTGCTTGGCGGACATTAAAACCGAAACAGGTATTCTACCATGTGAATGAATCCTTGACAAAACGTCTTGGTTTTTAAGATCTGCTTATTGGGTGTTTTATTCTTAATCCTTGTTCTTTACTGTATTATCCTGTAACTTTGTGATTGATGTATGATGTGCTTTGCGCATGTACTTTTAATTTTACGTTTTACTTATACTTACATACTATGTCATTCAGAATTGAAAAAGACACGATGGGTGAAGTTCAAGTACCTGCAGACAAATACTGGGGTGCACAGACAGAGCGTTCACGCAACAACTTTAAAATTGGACCAGCAGCGTCCATGCCACACGAAATCGTCGCAGGCTTTGCCTATTTAAAGAAAGCAGCCGCTTATGCTAACCACGAGCTGGGTGTATTATCTGTGGAGAAACGGGATGCAATCGCTGCAGTATGTGATGAGATCTTAGCGGGCAAATTGGATGATCAATTTCCATTGGTTATCTGGCAGACAGGTTCGGGCACGCAATCCAATATGAACGTGAATGAAGTTGTGGCAAACCGTGCGCAAGTGCTGGCTGGACATAAAATTGGTGAGGGTGAGCCTGTGTTAAAAGCAAACGATGACGTAAACAAATCACAATCATCGAATGACACTTTCCCTACTGGAATGCATATCGCGGCTTACAAAGCTGTGGCAGAAGTGACCATTCCAGGCGTAGAAAAATTGCGTGACACCTTGGCTAAAAAAGCGGAGGAGTTTAAAAATGTCGTTAAAATTGGCCGTACACACTTAATGGATGCTACTCCATTAACTTTAGGTCAGGAGATTTCAGGTTATGTTGCTCAATTGAACCACGGTTTGAAAGCTTTGAGAAATACACTTTCGCATTTATCTGAACTTGCACTGGGAGGTACTGCTGTAGGTACAGGATTGAATACGCCAAACGGTTATGATGTACTGGTTGCCAAATATATTGCTGAATTTACAGGACTTCCTTTCGTCACCGCTGAAAACAAATTCGAGGCATTGGCTGCTCATGACGCAATCGTTGAAACACACGGCGCATTAAAGCAATTGGCTGTAGCCTTAAATAAAATAGCAAACGATATCCGTATGTTGGCTTCTGGCCCACGTTCAGGTATCGGTGAAATCTTGATCCCTGAGAACGAACCAGGATCGTCAATTATGCCAGGTAAAGTTAATCCGACACAATGTGAAGCCTTGACGATGGTTGCGGCACAAGTAATGGGTAATGACGTTGCGATCACCATTGGTGGAACACAGGGCCATTATGAGCTGAACGTATTTAAACCATTGATGGCGGCAAACTTCTTGCAGTCTGCTCGCCTTTTGGGGGATGCTTGTGTTTCATTTGAAGAACACTGTGCTGCAGGTATTGAACCGAATTACAAACGCATCAAAGAATTGGTAGACAACTCATTGATGTTAGTAACAGCGCTAAACACAAAAATTGGTTACTACAAATCAGCAGAAATCGCGCAAACAGCACATAAAAATGGGACTACGCTTAAAGAAGAAGCCGTACGCTTGGGTTATGTGACTCCTGAAGACTTCGATGCTTGGGTAAAACCAGAAGATATGGTTGGAAGTTTAAAATAAGCTGTGACTTTTACTTCAATAAAAAATATACGAACGAAGACATACCTATTGGCACTTGCCATAGGTATGTTTTTCTTTTTTACAGCCTGCAAATTCAATTCGGATATGCAAAGCGAAGGCGCACCCTTTTTGCAGGGAGAATGGGTCCAAGACAGTATTCCAGGACAGCAACAGATGATGCAATATACGTTGACCGATTTCAAGTTCACTTGCGACTCTGTCTATGCCACCATGCACGTCAACAATAAAGTACAAACCATTCCGGATAGCTGTTACAAAAATGGTTCCTGGACAGAACATGCGAAAGGAATTTATGTTTTGCGTGGCGACTCTATCCTTGTTGATGGTATTTACACAAAAGAAAACGGCAAGCAGAAGATTTCTGGCTGCTATCTTTCCGGCCAGTATATCCCCCGGTTTAAAGTCGTATACCATGCTGCTGATTCGGTCGTACTGGAAAGCAGGTTAGATCAACGTCAGATCATCTTTAAGAAAAACTAAAAATATTACCTGTATCCCTCAAAAAAGGTATCAGTAGTTTTTAGTACAATCTATTTATTATCTTCGTACCATTATCGTACAACCTCAACCTTAAAACACAATGAACAAAGGAATTATTTCTTTGGCATTTGGCGGGCTCGCCATCGGAATGACCGAATTCACGATGATGGGGATTTTGCCGGATATTGCCCAAAATCTTCGTATCGAGATCCCTACAGCCGCGCATCTGATTGCACTCTATGCCCTAGGAGTCGTTGTCGGTGCGCCCACATTAGTCCTATTTACGGGGAAATATCCTCCAAAAAAGGTATTGCTGTTCTTAATGCTGTTGTTTTTTATTTTCAATGGCCTTTTTAGTATCGCACCCGGACAGTTTTTGATCAGTCTTTCCCGATTTATGGCGGGGCTTCCGCATGGTGCATTTTTCGGTGTTGGTTCTGTTGTTGCAGCTCGGCTGGCTCCAAAAGGAAAGGAAGCACAGGCTATTTCCATCATGTTTACGGGAATGACGATTGCCAATCTAGCCGGAGTTCCATTGGGCACATACCTCGGTCATCATTATTCCTGGCGTTTGACGTATGGTATCATCAGCATACTGGGATTAATTACTTTTGCCGCAATTTATGCCTGGATGCCAAAAATTGAAGCCTCCAAAGGGAATAATATCTTTAGCCAACTCAACTTCTTTAATAAAAAAATCGCCTGGCTGTTAATGGCGATCATCGCCATCGGTACCGGAGGTCTTTTCGCCTGGATCAGTTACATTGCACCATTAGTGACCAATGTATCGGGCATCGCTGCTGATCGGGTACCGCTAATTATGATCCTGATCGGTGTTGGTATGTTTTTCGGGAATCTTATCGGCGGAAAATTGGCGGATACAATCTCCCCGACCAAAGCTGCAATCGCGAGTTTTTCCGCCATGGCGCTATGCCTTGTAATGGTTTACTTTATTTCGCCATTGGGCTGGACAGCGTACCCTTTAGCCTTTATTACCGGACTGGTGTCCTTCACGATTGGTTCGCCGACACAACTGATGTTGATCCGTGCTTCCAAAGAGGCCGCAACGTTAGCAGCGGCAGGGGGTCAGGCTGCCTTCAACCTGGGAAATACCTTGGGGGCATTCCTAGGTGGAATTCCGATAACCTTGGGCTTGGCGTATAATGCGCCTTCACTTGTCGGCGTAGGCATGGCTACCATTGGAGCACTTTTAACCTTCCTATATCTAAAAGTTTACGACAATAAAAGTTAACAAAATCGAATGACCAGGACCAGTTATATCAGTGTACTACGTATTGTGGCGATTGCGCTCGTCCTCTTGATCCATTCTTCTTCAGGTTATCTGAATAGCAATGAATTGGAGTCATTCGATTGGAATTATGCCAATTGGCTCAATGGCTTTGCGCGCTTTTCAGTACCCCTATTTGTCATCATCTCAGGCGCACTGCTGCTACAGAAAGACGAAAGCACGGGACAGTTTTACCGAAAGCGTCTGTTAAAAATTGTCCCGCCTTTTCTTTTTTGGACTGTCGTCTATCTTGTCTATTATTTCATTCGTTACATTGATTTTGACTACATCGGTTTTCCACAAGTTATCAACATTGTGTTAATTCGCTTAAAGTCAGGAACGAATGCGCACCTTTGGTATCTATATATGATACTTGGGCTTTACCTCGCAGTTCCATTTATCCGTAAAATTGTGGGCAACTGCAGTAAAAGAGAGCTTGAGATCTTTTTGGGATTGTGGTTTGCAGCGTTGTTTTTCATGAATAAATGGTTTAATAGTGTCTTACCTAATTTTGACCTGACCTTTTTCTCGGGTTATGCAGGCTATTTGGTCTTGGGCCATTACTTACGTAATTACCCTATCCCAATGGTAAAATTGTCGAGTTTTACATTTTTTCTGATGTGCTGTCTGACGACTACTGTAGGAACATATTATCTGAGTGTGTCACGAGGGGAATTTGATCCGACACTCTACAATTATCTTTCGCCGAATATCGCCTTAAGCGCCGGCTTTTTATTTATCTTCGTTCAAGGTCTTAAACTCCCAGAACAGCTCAACGCTTTCTGGGAATTTATCGACATTCACAGCTTTGGCATTTACTTATGCCATATTTTATTGCTGAATTATATTCATCCTTTGCTTCCATTATCCATTCTGTGGAAAATCCCGGCAGCAACGGTTCTCACCCTGTTGGCGAGTGCCTTACTGACGTATCTTCTCCGAAAAGTTCCGTATGGCAAATATGTCAGTGGCTAATTCGGTTATCGCCGCTTTACTTTATAATTTTTCTCCTTCAACCTTATTGTAAACATAAAGATGTGCGTTGGGACCATCGATTTCATGACCTTCCTGATCCAGTCCAATCAACTTATTTTCCCCTACCTTTAATTTTATATCGGTTTCTTTCCCTGTCAGATGAACGACAGACCCGTTGTTGTGCCACATGACTTTGCCACTGTCCTCGACTTTGGAATTTTTATTTATATATTCACTCACAATAGTGAATGTGTTGTTACTTTTTAAGGTAATGTTGGTTTTTATTCCTTCACAATCGGCACAGGGAATAGTAGCTTCGTAGGTACCGGGCCAATCCAGCGAATTTTGCGATGTATGGGCATTATCTGCTGCCGCAGTCTCATGTGCAGTAGAATCTGCAGCTGTATGCTGGCTATTTTTTGAAGTTTGATTGCAAGCACTTAGCGAAATCGCTGCTAAGCAAAAATAGAATACGGGTAATTTCATAGCTGTAATTTTTTGATTTAAAAACATCCAACAGCAAGCAATTTCAGCGCCAAGAAAAGTAGCGGTTGGTATTAGGCTATCTGTAATATAAAAAAGGCTTCTTAAAGAAGCCTTTTTTATTGTAGATAACTATATTGCTTACAGTTTAAACAATCTATTTTACCGCTAACGCGGGTGTTGCATAAGTTCTATTCCGATTAGAATGGTAGATCATCATCATCTGATGAACCCGCCAAATCTACAGGAGCAGGCATATCTGCGTAACCTGGAGAAGATGGTGCCGGAGCAGCATTACCTAATTTTGTTACACGCCATGCAACCAATGAGTTAAAATAAGTTGTTACGCCATCTTTATTCGTCCAGGGACGACCACGAAGATTAAAAGATACTTCTACCTCTTCACCAATCGCTAAGTTATCAAAAATTGACGTTCTGTCTTGTGTAGCTTCAAAACGGATATATTCAACAAATTGTGGGTTTTCGGCATAAGCTACAATCATATCGCGTTTTTTGAATGATTCTGTCACTTGTTGTGTCGCTCCTATCTCGTGTACTTTTCCTCTAATTTCCATAATCAAAAAAATAAATATTAAAGCGTAAAATTAAGCAATTTTTGAGGAAGAGTTTAATTAACTTTGTACAAAATATGATGGAAGTTTTCAACACCCCCAATAAAGTTATTATAACGTGCAATAAGCGCTTATCTCCTTATTTGCAGCAGGAAGTTAAAGAGTTAGGTTTTGACATTGTCAGAGCATTTCCTACTGGAGTAGAATTAAAGGTCAGTATAAATGATACGATCAAGCTGAATCTGAACCTACGTACAGCATCTCAGATTTTGTATTCGTTAAAAGAGTTTACAGCCAATAATCCCACGGAGCTTTATGAACAATTAAGTCAAATTGCCTGGGAAGAACTCATTCAATTTGACGGATACTTCTCGGTCAGTTCCAATGTGGATAATGAAACAATCAGCACGCCTTTATTTGCAAACGTAAAGGTTAAAGATGCCATCGTGGATCGCATTAAGGAAAAAAAGGGTATGCGCCCTAATTCAGGTCCAGACAACAATAAAGCTGTTGTACACCTGTATTGGAAAGATGACCGCGCAGAAATTTTCATCGATACTTCCGGTGAGACCCTAGCAAAACATGGTTATCGCAAGATCCCTGGAAAAGCGCCGATGCTGGAAGCTCTTGCTGCCTCAACAATTATGGCCTCCAAATGGGATGGCAATGCGCCATTTGTAAATCCGATGTGCGGTTCCGGAACGTTAGCGATTGAAGCCGCTCTGATTGCAACAAACAGGAAACCGGGTTTGCTGCGCATGAATTACTCTTTTATGCATTTCATCGGTTATGATGAAACTATTTTCTTCCAGGAGCGCAGACTACTGAAAGATCAGATCAATAAAAAAGCGGCCCCACAAATTATTGCAAGTGATATTTCGGAAGAAGCGATCAATGTTTCCAAGATGAATGCCAGAACTGCTGGTGTGGAACAATTAATTTCATTTGAAGTATGCGATTTTGCCGAAACGCACGTTCCTAAAGAGGAAGGTGGCGTTATTTTATTCAATCCTGAATACGGTGAACGTCTAGGCACGCACAGCAAACTGGAAATTACCTACAAGCGTATGGGGGATTTCATGAAGCAGGAGTGCAAGGGGTATAGAGGCTATATATTTACAGGGAACCCAGATTTGGCAAAGAAAATTGGGCTGCGTGCATCCCGAAGGATAGAGTTTTATAATGGTAAATTAGATTGTAGATTATTAGAATACGAATTATACGAGGGTACTCGCGAAAAAACAAAAGTATTGTATGAATAACATTATTGAGCGCACAGTAGCATTTGTGCAAGACCGATTGAAATTTGCAGAAGCAGGCCACGATTGGTCGCATATTCAACGCGTATGGAACAATACGAAGTTAATTTTAGAAAATGAAACGGCGGATGTCATGGTCTGCGAATTGGCCGCGCTATTACATGACATTGCTGACAGTAAGTTTCATGATGGCGACGAAACTGTAGGCCCTCGTGTTGCCGGAGAATTTTTGGCAAGTCTAGAAATTTCGCCTGAGATCATTGACCATGTTAAAAAAATTATCTTCAACATGTCTTTCAAAGCCAGCCTGGGCGAAGTGTCATTCCATTCGAAAGAGATGGAGATCGTACAAGATGCTGATCGCCTGGATGCCATCGGAGCCATTGGTATTGCCCGCGCATTCAGCTTTGGCGGAAATAAGGGACGTGAGATGTATAACCCTAACATTCCTGTGCAGGAATATAAGGATAAAGAGGCATACAAACATTCGGAAGCTCCTACAATCAATCACTTCTACGAAAAACTCTTATTGCTAAAGGATAAGATGAATACAGAGGCTGCGAAGAAAATAGCAGCACATCGCCACGATTATATGCTCAGCTTCCTAGATGAGTTTATAGCCGAATGGAATGGTAAAAAATAAATTACACTTAACAATTACTAAATATAAAAGTGGTACTTTAGATCTTGTACATGGAGATAAAAAGTGCCACTTTTTTGCTTTCTATAACGTCAGCTTTAAAAATTATTCGCAAGATGATGATATGATCAGTGGTGCTCTTATGCGGCTTACAACATAATCTTTAAGATTATGTGTTCAAAAACAGGAATAAATCAACGGGTGAAACGCAGACTTTATGACGTTTAAAACAAACACTCATACATAATTATAGCATGAAAAAACATATTTTTAGCTGCCTTACGCTAGCCATGGTGATCTCATCCTCGGCATTATTTGCACAAACTAAAGCCATTGCACATCGTGGCGTATGGAAAAACAGCCACCTTCCCCAAAATTCAATTGCATCGTTAACTGCTGCGCACGATCTCAAGCTTTTTGGCTCCGAGTTTGATGTGCATCTGACCAAAGACAACATATTGGTTGTCAACCATGACAATGATTTCTATGGTATTGATATTGCTACAGCAACATATAAGGAACTTCTAGAAAAGAAGCATCCCAACGGCGAATCCATTCCCACCTTGGAAGAATACCTTATCGCTGGAAAAAAACTGAAAGGCTTGCGTCTTATCCTCGAATTGAAAATTAATAAACTCGGCGTCGAGCGTACGCTTGAAGCGACCACAAAGACGGTAGAAATGGTCAAAAACTTAAAGGCAGAGAAAGTCACCGACTATATTTCCTTTAGCTTTGAGGCTTGTCAAAAAATTCACGAACTCGCGCCTAAGGCCAATATCCAATACCTTACGGGTGACAAATCTCCAGCTGAGGTAAAGGCTGCTGGAATAAATGGACTGGATTATCACTTTTCGGTTTTCAAAAAGAATGGCACTTGGTTAAAAGACGCACATCAGCTTGGTATGAAAGTGAACGCATGGACAGTAAATACTGCTGAGGAGATGACCAATTTAATCAATCAGAATATTGATTTTATTACAACGGATGAGCCTGAGCTGTTACTCCGTATATTAAAGAAATAAGAATGCTTTAACATCGTTATGCCCCACAATGAGCCGATTAATCAAAAAGCCGGCTTCGTGGTCATAACCAAATCACCAACATTTAAAAACGAAACTATTCATGAAAAAAAGTCTTTTTCTATTTTTAGCGCTCTGCCTTTCTTTTCTATCTTATGCCCAGGAATTTATTGCAGGCAGTTATAATATCCGTCAAAGAAATACCGTCGATGTGGACAATATGTGGAACGACCGGAAAGTCCCGCTTACCAATCTGATCAAATACCATGGTTTTGATATCTTTGGTATCCAAGAAGGTTTTTTTGATCAGGTTCAAGATCTCAAAAAACTCCTTCCCGGATTTGATTACGTGGGTGTAGGTCGCGACGATGGTGCACAAGAGGGCGAGCACTCGGCGATTTATTACAATACAAATCGCTTTAAAGCGATAAAGAGTGGAACTTTCTGGCTTTCAGCAACCGACACCGAACACCCGAATAAAGGCTGGGATGCAGCACTACCGCGGATCTGTACCTGGGGTATTTTTGAGGATAAGGCCAACAAAAAACGCTTTATCTTTATGAACACACACTTTGATCATATTGGTCGTACGGCACGTACCGAAAGTGCCAAATTGATTTTGGCAAAAGCAAAAGAGTTTGCCAAAGATTTACCGTTGATTTTAACTGGAGACTTTAATGTGGATGAAAAGGATGAAGCTTATTTCACCTTAGCAAACAGCAAGGTAGTCACTGACGTACATGAATTGGCAGCATTCAAATACGAACCTAATTCTTCCTTCAATGGCTGGGGCAAAAGCATCAGACCAACAGGCCGCATTGATCATATTTTTATTACCAAACCTTTTCAGGTTAAAAAATATGGTATCCTGACGGACACGTATATGAATAAATTCCCTTCAGATCACTTTCCAGTGGCAACCACACTCTCCTGGAAATAATATTGTATGAAGAAAAACCTGTCGCAAAAACAGCAGGTCCGATGAGGATCTGCTGTTTTCGTTTAGATTGCGTCAATTGAAGTGATTTGGGGATATGGCATCCGCACGACATCTCCAAACCGCTGTAGCCTACCTACAACGATACTAGACAATCTGCGTAGTTGGCTGAAATTCTATCGGTTGCAGCAGAAAAACAAATACCTTAAAACAGGTATTCGGTTATGCCAAAGGGGAAAAAAGCTATCCAACTATCAGTAATTGTCAGTTTGCCGCTAAGGAGTATCCGCTCAGTCCGATAAAGGATAATTTGTTTGTAAATGCAACCAAATTAAATTGCAAATAAAAAGCAATTTATCTAAGTTTGACCACCCTTATCACATTAAGGCTATTAGAAAATGAGCACATTTGAGATCAATAACATAAGTGATTTTTCGGTATCCGAAAGATTTCAACGCTATGTACAGATTGACACACAATCTGATGCAAATTCACCAACATGCCCTTCTACGGAAAAGCAAAAAAACCTGGGAGAGTTACTGGTTAAGGAATTGTTAGCGTTAGGTATTTCAGACGCGGCAATGGATGAAAATGGCTACATCTATGCAACCATTCCTTCCAATACTACAAAGCAAGTTCCTGTTATCTGCTTTTGTTCTCATATGGATACTTCTCCGGACTCTTCGGGGAAAGATGTTAAACCTTTGGTACACACAAACTATCAGGGACAAGACTTGGTGCTTCCTGACGACAATAGTATTGTCATCAAATACGCTGAGCATCCAGACTTAGCCAATCAAATTGGCAATGATATCATTACTGCCAGCGGAACCACGTTATTGGGTGCAGATGACAAAGCTGGCGTGGCGGAAATTATGGATGCGGCCCGTTTATTAATGAAACATCCTGAAATCAAACATGGTGATATCAAAATACTTTTTACGCCCGATGAAGAGATTGGTAGAGGTGTTGATAAAGCAGATCTAAAACGTTTAGCAGCAGATTTTGCCTATACCATGGACGGTGAAAGAGCGGGTACCATCGAGGATGAGACATTTTCAGCGGATGGGGCAACGTTGACTATTCATGGTGTATCGGTGCACCCGGGTTTTGCCAAAGGGAAGATGCAAAGTGCTATCAAAATTGCCAGTGCAGTAATTGATGCATTACCAAAAGATCGGCTTTCCCCTGAAAGTACCAACAAAAAAGACGGCTTTGTACACCCTGTTCATATCAGTGGCTCTGTAGAAAAAGCAGAAATTCAATTTATCGTACGTGATCATGTGACTGCCAATCTCAAGAAACATGAAGATGAGCTGGAAGGTATTTCAAAATCAATCGTGGAGAAATATCCAAACTGTACTTATACTTTTGTTGTAAAAGAACAATATCGTAATATGAAAGAAGTGCTGGATCAGCATCCTGAAATTATGGAAATCGGGATGGAAGCCATCAACCGAGCAGGAATGGTAGCCGAAAGAAGAAGTATCCGCGGTGGAACAGATGGCTCCCGTCTTTCGTTTATGGGGCTGCCTTGTCCAAATATTTTTGCCGGAGGGCATGCTTTCCATGGAAAACAAGAGTGGGTAGCTGTACAAGATATGGAAAAAGCTGTTAAAACAATTCTACATGTCGTATCTTTATGGGAAGAGAAAGCATAGTTGGACTTCATCCTGCTAAAGGCATTGTGTATGCCTAAAACAATATCAATTCCTGAGCAAATAGCTGAGTCCAACAGGTTCATTTATAGAGTTAAAAAGTAGACACGCATAAATAATTAACAATGAAAAACGACGTATTACAAGCGATACATTACAGAAGATCCGTATTTCAAGCTTCCTTTACCGAAGAAGAAGTCAGCAAAGAAGATATCTTGAATATTTTGGAAGCAGCCAATGCTGCTCCAACACATAAAAGAACACAACCTTGGCGTTTTGTAATCTTCCGTAAAGAGGGATTAGAACGTTTAGGCGCCGAATTGTCACGTATTTACAAATCGGTAACACCAACAGAGAAATATACGGAAGCAACAGAAATAACGATGGGCAAAAAAGCAACCCAGTCAAACGTTGCCATTGCGATTGTTGTCAACTATACGGGAGAAGTTCCTGAATGGGAAGAGCTGGCCTGTACCGCTGCTGCAGTTGAAAACATGTGGTTAGCTGCGCACTCGCTAAATATCGGTGGATACTGGGCAACCCCAGGTTTAATCAATCACTTGGGTGGATTCTTAAATCTCGAAGAAAATCAAAAATGTATCGGTCTATTTTATTTAGGGCATCATCAATCTGAGCCACGTGAACCGAACCGTACCCCAATTGAGGAAAAAATTCGCTGGGAAGAATAAACTGTACTCCTTTCCAATAGAATAACAGCCCATTTCTTACAAAAATGGGCTGTTATTTGAAATATCGCACTCTATTTCTTTTCAATTCCAAAACAATGCGGTGGTTTAATCACATTTGCTTGCTTTTTTTCATCTTTGACAGGAAAAGCGATCTTCAGCCGTCCTTTTGTTCCCTGCCATTTTGGACCATTCTGTAGCAGGCGAACCGTTTCATTAAAGAGTGAATGATCAGGTTGCCCTTCGGCACTAATATTATTGGGCATTCCATTTTTGTCGATCGTAAAATTGACAATAATTTCGCCTCCTCCTGCAGGCGCTCCAGACTTCTGATTGAGGTACTGTTCAAAAGTTTTCCAGCCTTCGCGCGGTGTTGCGTCGCCCCCATCCAGCAAAGGTTGAATAGACACCTTGTTCTCAGGTTCACTTAATTCCACATACGTTGTACGCTCCGCTTTACTGCTAAAATGCTTAAAATAGAGCAGGGCCAATAAAGTCACAAACAGTACACCTGCGGTTGCACCTATGGCCAAACGCTGCCATGTGAAATATTGGGCGTGCCGTGTTGCAACGGTATCTTCCACCCTACGATTGAGACGTTGTTGCAGCAGGCTCAATTGACGCGTATCTACTCCATTTTGCAATCGGTAACCGTCGATAGCATCTTGTAAAAAGGGGTCTTCCAAGGCCTCACGCTCCAACTGAAACATCTCCTCCTTACTCATCAAACCATGGATGTAATTATGGATCCGTGATAATTGATAATTATTTTCCATTTTCTTTCCTTTCCATACATATTTTCAGATTGCGCTTTCCATTTTGAATAGCACTTTTGACCTTATTCAAATCATATCCAGTCAAATCTGCAATATCTTTATAACATTTTTGCTCGAGATAGAACAAACGTACACATTCCTCTTGTTCGCGGTTTAAAGTTTGCATACAGCCTTCCAGTTTCTCGAAATCCTTTTCTTCCCACTTCGCTTCACTGGTATCATTTAGCTTTTGTTCGCTTTCAAACAAATTGTTTTCAATATCAACCTGCGTCGTCCGCTTATCCTTACGTAATTGCATAAGGCAATAATTTTTACTGTAAACGTGTAACCAGCTCTTAAAATTATAGACTTCATATTGACGAAGCTTCGGTATCAGTTCTTCAAATATCTGCATCACCGCATCCTGACTACGATCGGGATCCTGTAAGTATTTAAAGCACACACCATAAAGCAAAGACATATAGGGCGAATATAGTTTCCCCAGTGTAGACAAGTTACCGCTTGTTTTATAGTGTTGTAAAAGCTCTTTTTCGTTCATGCGCAAATCATTCACCTTAATGATGATTTAATATACAAATTTCCATATATAAAAAAAGGAGCCATTGAAAATTACCGAAAAAACAAAAACCGTCCCCATGATGAAATGGAGACGGTCGATAAGAATATACTATGAATTACGGATTTAATTCCCTTGTTTCCAATTGTATCGCAGTGTCACGCCATAAGTCCGCGGATCGGCAACTACCCCAGCGTACTGTCCATAACTTCCAGGTGCTGCCAACAACTGTTCGTAATAATCTTTATTGGTTAGATTTCTACTCCACACAAACACCGAAATACCATTCGATCCCCTGAATCCTAGCCTGGCATTCAAGACCGAATAGGCATCAATATTTAGGTATTGGGATGGTGAAGAACTGGACGAAAATTTAGAACGGTGAAATAGGTCTGCACCCAAAAAGTAAGATCCATTAATCCCAATCAGCTTACCGCTTTTATTCGCTTCGCCACCCAGCGACCAAGACCATTTGGAAACACCAGGAAGGGCGCCGCCAGAGATATCTTTAAAAGCCTGAGCTCCGCCAACCTCTTCTAAAGGGACAGGTGCATTGGTAAATTTGACATACTTGGCATCTGTATAGGCCAGTGCTCCATTCAACCGGAGAAAATGTCCGATGTTGATGTTTCCATCCAATTCAACTCCCTTTACACGCACCTTTTCGGCATTGGCCAGATAACCACGGTTTACCCCCGGTTCAGGTGTCTGCACTTGGGTCTGATAGTCTTTGATATCCGTTTGGTAGACGGTCAGATTGAGCAGTGAATTGCGTGTTGGATTCGTCTTCACACCAATTTCCTTATGGCGGACTGCCTCAGGTTTTACTTCAGCGAGATCCAGCAACACTGCTCCATTGGCTGTCGGCAATCCGCCAACGTTGATACCGACAGGTTTATAGCTGATGGAATACGTTGCGTAAGCATTTATCTTCGGATTGAAACGATATCTTGCCGAGAGTTGACCAGAGAAATTGTCCGCATCCGCATTGACATCAAAAGTCTGATTGGTATATACACCGTTCTTTAAGGCAAGCAGTGCGGGGTCTGAGGTCTGCAAACCACCATAGGTCTGCCTATCGTAGTTAGCCACCTTTTTATCATAATTGTAGCGCAGCCCTGGGAGGATGTGTAATTTAGGCGTAACAGCCCAATCGATCTGCGTATAGGCGGCTAAACTCGTACTCTTGATGCCGTAAACGGTCTTGATTCCAAAATTATCAAATAATCCCGGTGTCTGCCACAAAGCACTGGTAGAGCTTTTTTGAAAACGCCAAAAGGCAGATCCTGTTTCTTCGGTATGTACGGGATCTGTACTTAGATCCTGCCAAAGGCCAAATAAACCAACAACCCCGCTGACCTTTTCACTGATTTTTCCAGAATATCTGAACTCCTGCGACCACTGGTTATGGACAGAATTACCTGCTGAAACGGTGTATACCGGAAGTCCCAAGTAATCGCGGTCATTGAGCGGAACCCATGTCCATGTCCGCCACGCAGAAGTTGAGGTCAGTGTCCCTTCTCCAATCTTGATATCGGCATTCAAGGCGACCCCACCCAATTTATTATCAGCTTTAGATTGTGTATCCAAATCTATCTTACGCTCGAAAGCACTTTTATAGGGTAGCTCGTAGCCAAGATCTTTAATAATTGCATCAAATTGTCTGTAGTCTGCACGCTGTGTTTTTACAACTCCGGCAACCGCCCAACCATAACCATCAGGTTTTTGCGATGACACATCACCCGAGAGCACCAGTTTGATATTATCAGATGGAGTAAAGAGCAATTGTCCCCTAAACCCCAGGTTGTTAATATCATTGATCTTCCTATTGGTATGTACATTAAACAAGTTTCCATCCCGTTGGGTGCCAGAGAAAGAAGCTCTAGCAGCCAGGTTTTTGGCCAATGGCCCTGAGATTGAAGTCTTCGCCTGAATAAAACCCTGGTTTCCATAACTCACTTCCACATTGGCTTCTGGTGTGAATTGTGGTAGACGTGAGGTTATATTGAATGCACCTGCGGTTGTATTTTTTCCAAACAGCGTACCCTGTGGGCCACGCAATACCTCTATCTGGTCGATATCAATAAAGTCCAGCCAAGTTGCGGCGGGGCGGGCAATATATACACCATCAAGATAAAATCCTACACCAGGATCGATCCCATCATTGGTGAGGCCATAAGTTGAGCCCAGTCCCCGGATATTAAGCGTTGTATTACGTGCATTCGATGCATATAACTGAACGGTAGGCACAAGCTCTTTTAGTCGATTGACATTAAATGCCCCTGCATCCTCCAATGCAGCGCCACGAATAATTGATACGGGAATAGGCACGTCCTGCAATTGCTCTTTCCGACGACGTGCAGTGACCACCACTTGATCCAATGCTTCCAACCGCGGGGTAAGCTCAATTATTGCAGGAGATTGATCAATAACAATATGACGGGTTTGATAACCAACAATAGATACAATTAATGAAAAAGGTAATTTTTGTCCAGTTACAAACTGAAAAACGCCTTTACTGTCCGTTTTCACCTGGTGTGTAACAGCCTCAAGTTGAACGGTCACACCTTGCAAAGGCTCTTTCGTTACGGCATCAATTACGGTACCTGTTAATGAGGCATTTATAATAGGTTTAGGATTTTCTACTTGCGCATAAGTATGGTAAGCACCTGTTAAAAGCAAGCTAAAAATGACGCTAATTCGAAAAATAGCATTTTTTTTCATAAATTTATTCAGTTTAATGGTGAATTTAAAACAAGTGCCAACGCCAATCGATACTTGCTTCATTGTTAAAACTTGGTAAAAGGGAAGCCAAGGCTTCCCTTTTCTAATATAAGAGCGTGTAAGAGAGAAATTTTAACAACACATTCGTTTTTGGCAACTTTCTAGGCCAACAACAGATCCTTCTACCGAAGCAACCAATAAACTTGTTTTTGAAGAGTAATTTTGTTCCATTCTTTTTATCTTGTTATTTTCTTTTATTTACCTTTTCCATACACGATTGAGTTGTATAGGCCTACCGCGCTGCAATTTTAAAAAGTGAATAACACTTATATCTATTGAAAGATCAAATGCTATTGCTAGTTCGATTCACAATCAAGTCAGTCCTTTTTGCTCGCCTTGCTATTTACCTGTAAATCAGATAACGATACAAATATATAAATATTTTTTAAAAGACTACTAATTTGATAGATTTAATAATATTTTTTTTTTAAAAACCCATTAAACCTTTATTATAAGACAGTTAAAGCAAAAATAAGCGGTTCGAATTTCTTTCAGCATCAAAAAATCAAGAAGGTAACCACCCTACTCCCCAACTATCCAGCGAGAATCAAGAAGTAAACGATTTTATAAAAAACGAAGATCTGTGCTACGAATCAGAAAAAGAAACGCTATTCATAAGCTCAAGATGAAAAGCATAAAAAAGGCCGTCCTGGTTTGGACGGCCATCTTAATAGTCACATATAACGGTCGATTTTACATTGAAACACTTACCGACTTAGCTAAAGAGCACCAGGGCAATCAATAAGGTAATAATAACATTAAAAGTCTGGGCGATCAGAAAGGCATATAGTGGCTTCTTATTATCTTGCACAAATAGGTCCTTAAAGTTCGTTTCCAAACCAATGGATGTAAATGCAAGGGTAAACCAGAGTCCTTGTAAGTTCTTCAAGCTTCCTTTCACCGCATCAATCTTTTCGGGGGATATTACGAAAGAAAATAGCAACGATGCAAATACAAATCCCAGCACAAACTTCGGAAAACGTTCCCATATAATTTTCAGCGTAGGTTTATCCCGTTTTGTTTCATCATCAACAGATTTCGCATAAGTCCAATAAATACTGATAGCAAAAGCAGCTAACCCCAGCAATACATTTTGGGAAAATTTCACAATGGTACTGATTTTTAGCGCTTCTTCTCCTACCAGGGAACCCGATGCCACAACAGCACCTGTGGTATCAATACTCCCGCCGAGCCAAGCACCGGTAACTTCTTGCGACAAGCCCATCCACTCCGCCATATAAGGCATGAAAATCATCATTGGAATCGCTGTAATAAGGACCAATGAAATGACATAAGAAAGCTTTTTGCTATCGCCTCTAATTGCTCCCGAAGTTGCTATCGCTGCGGAAACACCACAAATGGATACTGCACTCGATAACATCAAGGCCATCTCTTTATCAATCTTTAACTTTTTACAGATCCAGAACGCAAAGTACCAAACAGACAGTACGACAGCCAGTGCTTGAACAAGCCCCAAGGATCCCGCTTTGAGGATATCCCCGAAAATCACGGTGGTTCCGAGCAGAATTAGGCCTATCTTGACATAGAGCTCCGTACTGAGCGCCTCTTTAAACCAATTAGGCAGTTTAAAGCAATTGCTGATGACTAAACCGATAACCAAACTAAAAATTACAGCTTCGAGATTGTATTCTTTAACGGTTGCATTCCCTGCCAGCACCAATGCAAATACGGTAAGGATAAATACAACAGGAAATACAACGAATAAATATTTTATAGATTTCCCCAAAAGAAAGGCGCCCAATATCGCGGTAACGAATACAAAAATAAATTGCTCAAAAAGCTTCATTAAATTTGTCGGTTCGAAAACTGTTGCGACGAGTTCGGCGGAATTACTCCACGAAAAACTAGGTACCGGCGCAACAACTCCTGAGAGTGCGAGAAATATGGTAGCGATCCCCAAAATGACGACTACCCAGTCTTCTGTAAATGTAAATGATCTTGAAGATGTCATATAATGGTTAGGGTTTAAAAGGTTAAATTTAATATAATTACAGTGACTTTCTAGGATTGTAACACAAAAATGGCCGAAGATTTCTCTCCGGCCATTAACCAAAACCAATAATCTATTATCAATCAAAAACAATATTTATTCTCATCTATCAATTTCTTAGCGATTCGCTGACGGGCATCTTTCACATTAAATGGCTGTGCTTTTGTGAATCTGCGCAAACCAACCAACATCATATTCAGTTCATCACCTTCACCAAAAGAATATAATGCTTCTTTACCGGCAGCGCTGATTTTATCAATAGCACCATACAGGTAGATCTTAGCCATATCTTTTGCATAATCTGCTTTAGCTGATCCTGTATGCAGCAATTTTTCTGCACGTAACAAGACCGACTCGGTGATATAAACATACCCGATAATATCCGCAATATTCATGAGGATTTCCTCTTCTTTCGAAAGAGACATCATCAATTTTTGCACTGCTGCTCCGGCAATCAATAGGCCTGCTTTTTTAAGGTTTGCCACAATTTTCTTTTCTGCAGCAAAAGGTGCGTCGTCCTCTTCACCAAAATCTGGAATAGCGAGAAGCTCTCCAGCTACGGCTTGCGCAGGTCCCATTAGATCCAATTCACCTTTCATGGCCCGTTTTAACAGCATGTCAACCACAAGTAATCGATTCACTTCATTGGTACCTTCAAAGATCCTGTTGATCCGTGAATCCCGATAAGCACGTTCCATTGGCGCATCTGCCGAGTAACCCATTCCACCATAAATCTGCACGCCTTCGTCAACCACATAATCCAACATCTCCGAGCACCATACTTTGATGATAGCGCACTCAATTGCAAACTGCTCCACAGACTTCAACTTTGCTTTTGCTTCATCCATACCGCCAGCAATCAATGCATCGTAGGCATCATCAATATTTTGACCGGCACGATACGATGCCGACTCCACAGCAAACAAACGTGTTGCCATCTCAGCCAGCTTATAACGAATGGCGCCAAATTTGGAAATCGGCAGATTAAACTGCACACGTTCATTGGCATATTGCACCGCATGGTTGATCACCATTCGTGCCGAACCGATCGTGGCAGCGCCTAGTTTTATACGACCAATATTCAGGATATTTACAGCAATCTTAAATCCATTTTCACGATCAGAAAGCATATTCTCTACAGGAACGGCGCAATCATTGAAAAAGATCTGACGTGTTGAAGATCCCTTAATACCCAATTTATGTTCTTCAGGATTCATCGTAATACCACCAAAGTCTTTCTCGACAATAAATGCCGTTAGGTTTTTATCTTCATCGATTTTTGCAAATACGATGAAGATGTCTGCAAAACCGCCGTTTGTAATCCACATTTTTTGTCCGTTGATCAAATAATGTGTTCCCTCGGCATTTAATTTTGCGGAGGTACGACCCGAATTTGCATCCGATCCCGCATTGGGCTCTGTCAAACAATACGATGCCTTCCATTCACCAGTAGCAAGCTTTGGAATATATTTTGCCTTTTGGGCATCATTACCATAATACAATATAGGCAACGTACCGATACCCGTATGAGCAGACAATGCGACAGCAAAAGAAAACCCGCCACCTACCGCATCAGCAACAAGCATAGACGTGTTGAAATTCTTTCCAAAACCACCATATTCTTCGGGAATAGAAACTCCCAGCATGCCAAGTTCACCGGCCTTATCCATCAAACTGGGCATTAGACCTTCCTCTTGTGCATCGATACGGTCCAGCTTATTTAATACTTCGGTATCCAAGAAATCTAAGCAGGTCTGTCGAATCATTTTAGCTTCTTCATCAAACTCTTCCGGAATAAAAACTGCTGTGTAGGGAGTTTCTCTAATCACGAACTCTCCGCCTTTAATTGCTTTATTTTCGCTCATTGTCTTTTAGATTTATATGGACGCGCAAATTCCAGTTAAGTGATTTTACGGTCCACCATGTTTTTTTAATACTTCTATCAGCTATGCGATCAGAAATCCATATGCTGTTCACAGTGGTATTCTACTCGACTAATTTTAGTCCAGTAACTCAAAAATACCTGCTGCTCCCTGGCCAGTTCCCACACACATCGTCACCATGCCATATCTTTTGCCTCTGCGTTTCAACTCGTTTAAGACTTGGACCGTCAATTTAGCTCCTGTACATCCAAGAGGATGCCCTAAAGCGATGGCACCGCCATTGACATTTACTTTCTCTTCATCCAATCCAAGTTCGCGAATAACGGCTAACGATTGAGATGCAAAAGCTTCATTCAGTTCAAATAGATCAATATCTTCTTTTTTAAGCCCAGCCCTCGCCAAAGCCTTGGGTATGGCATAGATAGGTCCGATACCCATAATGCGCGGTGGAACACCCGCCACAGCAAAACTAACAAGCTTTGCTATCGGTTTTACCCCAAGCTCTTTCACCTTTGCTTCAGACATGACCAAGACAAATGCTGCTCCATCAGAAGTTTGTGAGGAATTCCCTGCTGTCACCGAACCATTCGCTGCAAAAACTGGTTTTAATTTCCCTAAAGCTTCCAGGGAAGTATCCGCCCGAGGACCTTCATCTGTATCAACAATATATTCGCGCGTTGCAATCTTACCGTCTTTCAGATAATTTTCTTTTACAGTGATCGGCACAATACCATCTTTCAAATGACCATTTTGAATGGCTGCAACTGCCTTTTGATTTGATTTAAGGGCAAAAGCATCCTGATCTTCACGTGACACATTGTAATCTTTGGCTACAGCTTCGGCAGTCAATCCCATACCCCAATACCAATCGGGATGCTCTTTTGCCACGACAGGATTAGGCACAATTTTCCAACCTCCAAAGGGCATTCCGGACATCACCTCTACCCCACCGGCAATGATAACATCTGCCATCCCAGTCTTAATCTTTGCTACCGCGGTTGCAATCGTTTCTAGGCCTGATGCACAGTATCGATTGACGGTTACTCCCGGGACCTTATCCGTATCCAATCCCATCAGTGAAATGAAACGCGCCATATTGAGTCCCTGCTCCGCTTCCGGCATGGCATTCCCAACGATGACATCGTCTATATCTTCTTTATTTAAATTTGGCACAGTGGATACAAGATGTTTAATAACATCCGTGGCTAAATCATCCGCCCGCATAAAGCGGAATACTCCCCGCGGCGCTTTGCCTACTGCTGTACGAAATCCTGCTACTATATATGCTTCCATTATTTTTAATTTTTTCGTGAGTAGTGATTTTTAGTTCCGTAAAGGCTTACCCTTGGTCAGCATAAATTGAATTCTTTCAAGCGTTTTGCGTTCGGCACAAAGCTCGAGGAAAGTTTTACGCTCTAGATCCAATAGATATTGTTCAGACACTTCGGTCGGTGACGATAAATTTCCACCACACATCACCCAGCCTAGTTTTTCTGAGATCTTTCGATCATAATCAGAAATATAATTACCTTCACGCATCGATGAAGCCCCCACATATACGATCCCTAATCCTTGGTTTCCTAAAACCTTGATATCATTGCGTGGAGCAGGCTGAACATAACCCTCATCAGCCAGTTCCAGTGCCTTTGCTTTGGCATCTGCCAAAAGGCGGGCACGGTTCATGGTGATTGCAAATTTATCTTTCTGCAAATAGCCGAGTTCATAGGCTTCATAAGCAGAAGTCGAAACTTTCGCTTGCCCAATGGTCAGGAATTTATCTTTTAAGGTGTTCTGAACAATCTGATCCTCCTTAAATTCCTCCGAGGCCCGTAGTGTAAATTCTTTGGTTCCACCGCCACCGGGGATAACACCAACCCCCAGTTCAACCAATCCCATATAGGTTTCGGCGTGAGCCTGAACAAAATCGGCATGCATGGAGAATTCACAGCCCCCACCAAGGGTCATTTGAAATGGCGCAACAACTACAGGTATTGACGAATAGCGTAACCTCATGGATGTATTTTGAAATGCACGAACGGCCATATTCAATTCATCAAAATCCTGTTCTACGGCCATCATGAAAATCATTCCAATGTTGGCGCCAGCAGAAAAGTTTTTCCCATCATTGGACACCACTAAACCACGATATTCCTTTTCAGCGAGATCAATCGCTTTATTCAAGCCCTGGATAACATCTCCGCCGATGGTATTCATCTTGGTATGAAATTCACAGTTGATGATACCGTCGCCTAGATCAATAATAGAAACACCTGTGTTTTTCCAGATTGTTTTACTTTCCCGGATGTGATCCAATACGATCAGATCTTCCGTTCCGGGAATAGCTTTATAAGATTTGGTTGCAATATCATAATATTGACGTACACCATTTTCTATTTTATAGAATGATTCACATCCGGCTTCCAACATCTCGTGTACCCAGGAAGCAACCTCCCCATCCTGACCCGGAAGTCGTTTTTCTTCGGCCTTAATTTTAGCCAAGGTCTCCCGGACACCTAGCACATCCCATACTTCAAATGGTCCTAACTCCCAACCAAATCCAGCACGCATAGCATCATCAATGCGGAAGAAGTCATCTGTAATTTCGGGAACACGGCGGGATACATATTCAAACAATGGATAATGCATGGCACGGAAAAGTTCTGCGGCTTTATCGGTTCCCTGTTCGTATACTTTCATCCGCTTACGGATATCTTCTACAGGTTTTGTGGCTTCCAAAGTTGCTGATTTCACTTTTTGCTGTGAGCCAAATTCCAGTGTTTTTAGATTTAGAGACAAAATCTCTGAACTACCATCATCAGCTTTTACTTTTTCATAGAATCCTTTTTTGGTTTTCTCACCCAACCATTTATTTTCTACCATCTTAATGATGAATGGAGGAAGTTCGAATACCCCTTTCGCTTCATCTTCTGGCGCATTTTGCGCCAGGCCATTGGCAACATTCACCAGGGTATCAAGCCCTACAACATCAGCCGTACGAAAAGTCGCCGATTTGGGATGCCCCATTGCAGGACCAGTATATTTGTCGACCTCCTCAACGGTCAATCCAAGAGGTTCCACTAAATGAGTAACCGCCAACATCGAATAAACACCGATACGATTACCAATAAACGCCGGAGTGTCTTTACATAACACAACCGATTTACCCAACATTTTGTCACCAAAGTGAAGTATAAAGTCAACAACCTCGGGCTTGGTATGCGGTGTTGGAATAACTTCCAATAAAGGGAGATAGCGCGGCGGATTGAAGAAGTGTGTGCCGCAGAAATGATCTTTAAAATCCTCACTTCGCCCTTCTGTCATTAAATGAATAGGGATACCAGAAGTATTGGAAGTAATTAATGTTCCAGGTTTTCTAAATTGCTCAACACGCTCGAAAACAGATTGTTTAACATCAAGTCGCTCAACGACAACCTCGATAATCCAATCCACGTGGGCAATATCTTTAAGATTATCATCAAAGTTTCCTGTTTTGATTCGTTTTACAAAAGACTTGCTATAAATTGGCGATGGATTTGTTTTTAAAGCCGTTTCTAAAGAACTATTAACAATACGATCTCGGACGATCTTGCTCTCCAACGTGAGGCCCTTGGCTTCTTCCGCTGGGAGAAGCTCACGCGGAACGATATCCAACAGTAAAACTTCAACACCAATGTTAGCAAAATGACAAGCAATTCGCGAGCCCATAACACCCGAACCGAGAACTGCCACTTTTCTAATATTTTTGTTCATCATAACATATTTAGTATGCACTTCTGTACATTTGGTTTAAATTCTAGACGATTACTTCTTCCTTGTAGTTATTTGCAAGATCATTTAGTTTCGCTAGCGAAGCAATCAATTGTTCACGCTCATTTTCTGAAAAATTATCCGCCAGATATTGATTGAAATTGCGCACGACATCTTTAGCAATTCTCCTTTTTTCACGACCTAGTTCTGTCAAATATACTTTGACAGATCTTTTATCCGTTTCGCTAGTCTCCCGGTAAATAAATCCCAATGACTCCAAATTATTCAACACCCGAGACAAACTAGTTGTTTTAACTCCCGTCAGATTTGCAATCTGAGAAACAGGAGTACCTTCTTTATGGATATTTATCAAAATATAACCTGCTGCCTGCGTAAATCCATACTGCGAAGCGATTTGATTGTATTTATTGGCTATGGTCTGCCAGCCTGTTTTTAAAAAATAATCGATTGTCTGATTTTGGTTCATAAGCGCACTCTCAAGCTATTTATTATGCTTGCATAACAAATATACTCGTTAGGAATTAGAATAGCAAGATCCGAACTATAAATTTTGTCATATATTCGTCAGCATGATGACGATTTATAGGTTAAGCGAAAGTAAGGACTTTACTGAAATGTGGAAAACTTTTAAATACTGACATACAGAACGATACAGTAAAACTAAAAACTTTTATTAACAACCTTTATATAATAATCAAAATTAATTCCGTTAACTTTGTCCTAAACAAATATCAACACTGTATGGCTTTAGTAAACATACCGCGCTTGGACTTGCAGCATTATACACAAGGAACCCAAGAACAAAGAAATCAATTTATTCAAGATATTGGCAAAGCTTTTAACGAAACGGGCTTTGTAACGATTGCAAATCATGGCTTATCAAAAGATCTGATTGAGGAGCTGTACCAAGTCGTTCCTGAATTTTTCAGCTTACCTACTGAGACGAAGGAAAAATATGAGTTTCCGGAATTGGCAGGTCAGCGTGGTTACACAGCAAAAGGAAGAGAAAAAGCTAAAGATGCAAAGACCCCGGACTTAAAAGAATTTTGGCAGCGGGGCCAAACCATCGTTGGCGAAGAATATTCAAAAGCTGATTTCCCAGACAACCCAGAAGTCGCTGAAATCCCTCGCTTTAACGGTGTGACTGCTGAAGTGTATAAAAAACTAGAAGATACTGGTAGAGACCTACTAAAAGCGATTGCAACCTACCTTGACCTGGAAGAAAATTACTTTGAAAAGTATGTTATCAATGGTAATTCAATTCTACGTGCGATCCATTACTTCCCAATCAATGATCCTGATGCCTTAGCGCCTGACGCTGTTCGTGCAGGTGCACATGAAGACATCAACCTCATTACCTTATTAATTGGTGCGAGTGCGGATGGTCTTGAAGTGTTGACAAAAGATGGCGAATGGTTCCCTATTAAAGCCAAAGGCGAAGATATTGTTATTAATGTGGGCGATATGTTGCAACGATTGACAAACAATAAGCTGAAATCAACTACGCACCGTGTTGTCAATCCTCCAAGGGAAAAAATGGGAACTTCGCGTTTTTCTATCCCTTTCTTTTTGCATCCAAAATCTTCCATGAGCTTGGCTTCACTAGAGTCATGCATCGATGCAGAACACCCAAAAGTTTACGAAGATTATACCGCGGGTCAATACCTGGATGAGCGGTTGAGAGAAATCGGACTAAAAATGTAAGCGAATAGGCTGGATACCGTAGATAAAAGTCCGTTAGTTAATTACTAGCGGACTTTTTTTATATAATGGAGAACTTAGAATCCTTACACAAAGGCTACAATAACATTTTTCAACCACCAGCACGATTAGTATCAAACCAAACTGCTCCCACCCGATTCGGGACTTTTCAGACGGCCGCACACTAGGCGCCCGCTGTTAGAGTAGACAAACAGTGGGCGCACAGTGGAAAATACTAGTGGCTATGAACCGCCCTTGATCTCCTGCTTAATTTTAGTCGGCAAGCTTTCCATAATTAGACTATAACTATGCAAAATGAGTTCTTCAAGCTTTTTGTCATCCAGTTCTCGATTGGCAATAATCGTATTCCAATGCTTTTTATTCATATGATAGCCTGGTAGCACTGTATGTTCGTACTTTTCACGCAATTCAATTGCCCTTTCGGGATTACACTTTACATTAAACCGAAGTTCATCGATCTGATCTAGCCCAACCAATAAAAAAATTTTGCCGCCAATCTTAAACACAAGTGTATCTGGACCAAACGGGGGTTTCTTCCACAACTGGCCCGATAGATAAACAATAATCTCTCAGATCTTCAATGTTCATATTTTTTGGTTTTAGCTTAATATTCCTCTTCTCGAACAAACACAGAAAAGGGAAAAAAAATATACTTTCCCTTATTTTTCCAGCAGGGACTGGATTTCCTTTTGGATGGCTACTCCTTTATCGGCATTATACCATTTTTGAATTTCTTCTTTAATTTCGGAGAAATCCACTCCCTGCTCTTTCAACTTCAAGAACAATTCCTGACAAGCTGCAGGGCGTGGTCCCCAGACAGCTAAATCTTGTCCGTTTTCATCACGTATTACAAGAATCGGAATAGATTTCCCTCCGTTGGTCAGGTAAGAATCGATCAGAAAAGGGGCACTGTCACGAAGTTGTATGTCCAACGTGATGTTGGAGTTTTGTGAGGCCATCTTAGCGAGCATCGGTACAGAATGCGCCGCATCTCCGCACCAAGGTTCAGTAATAATAATCCATTGTTGCTTCTCAGCAATTGACTTCACAAAATGATCAAAATCCAAGTTTGGCTCAAATCGCTTTATCCAACGCCCCATTCTTGCCCAGTTCATTTTAGTGTACTGATAATATTCTTCATCTTGATAAGTGGGGTGATTCTCAGGATGGTTTAAGATATCTTCGAATTGTTGCAAGTAATTTTCAAAAGTCATAACATCAATTTTGTGCAAAGGTAAATTTTACTTTCAACTTTCTCAACATGCCTATCAGCAACTATCTGTATTGAATGCAATAAAAAGCATATTGCTCCAAAACTCCCCTTAATGTAATAAAGAATTGAAATACCTACACCATATACTAAAGATTTTACATTCAGAAAAGATATTTTACATTTATTAACGATTAAGTAAATTATATTTGAAGGATAACACCCGGACATGAAAAGATTAGTTCAATTACTATTTTTGCTATTTACCCTCATCAACAGTGCTTACTCGCAAATTAACATCAAGGGGAGGATTCTAGACAAGGCAGATGATAAACCCCTGACCAATGCTTCTATTATTTTACTGAACCGCGATTCAGTCCTCCGTTATTTTAATCGCGCCAATGAAGAAGGAAGATTTCAAATTAAAAATATCAAACCCGGGAGTTACATTATACTGGCCACCTATCCCAAGTTTGAGCTCTATAGTGATACGATTCAAATTTCGGACAAAGATCTCGACTTGCACGATATTAAAATAAATTCCCAAAGAAATGTTTTGCAGGAGGTGATTGTCACCCGTCGTCTTCCAATTACGCTCAAAGGTGACACCATAGAATATGATGCGGGAAGTTTTGCAACGGAAAAGAATGCCAAATTAGAAGATTTACTGCGTCGTCTACCTGGTTTCACCGTTACGGGAGACGGAACTATCACAGCGCAAGGAAAATCAGTACAGAAGGTCTTTATTGATGGGGAAGAGTTTTTTGGTTATGACCCTAAAATAGCCATTAGAAATGTACGGGCGGATGCTGTGGACAAGGTACAGCTTTATGAGAAAAAATCGGAGGAGGCCGAGCTTTCGGGCATCGATGATGGCGTACGGATCCAAACGGTAAACGTTGTACTTAAGGAAAAAGCTCGAAAAGGTCTATTTGGTAACATGGAGGCATTAGGAGGATCGAAAGGACTGTATGCTGGAAATCTCTTCGCTGCCAAGTTTAATAAAACCGAGCGTATTGGCGTTACTGCCAGCCAAAATAATATGGGTAGTTCCAGCGGTCGTGAGGGCTCTCTTCGAATGAACAATCAAATTACGGGCGAACCACTGAACACCAACCTTGGCGCCAACTATGAAAATCAGTTCTTCAAAAAGGCCTTAAAAGTAAATGCTAATTATGGTTACGACAACAGCAGTGATAAAAATCGTTCGGAAACTTACAATAAAAATGTGCTACCCGACGAATCTATTCAAGAAAAAAACAGTAAAAATTATAATGAAAGGCACAGCCGAAGTAATAGTTTCAGGTCAAACATTAGTATGCGACTGGATTCCACACAACATGTGGAACTTCAATCCAACGCCAATTGGGCTAACAATGATAACCTTACCTATAACGACAGCAAAACAGGCGATGAATCAGGCAACCTGATCAGTGACTTTAGTGAGAACAATCAATCTAATTCTTCAAGCTCCAACAACAGTTTTCGCTTGAATTATAGAAAACGATTAAAAGCGGGGCGTTCTGTCAACCTTATGGTTGGGAATAATCACAAAGAGTCAAATTCAGACAGTAAAGTAAATTCAAGAACTTATTTCTACAAAACAGGAGATAGTACTATTATTGACCAAAATCGATATAGTCAAAATAATGGTAATGATTTCTCTACCTCAATAAATTTCAATAACCGGATTAGCGATTATGTCAATCTCGCTCTCGGCTATAGTTTTAATCATTCGAAGAATACAAACACACAGAGATCTATAAACAATATCACGCAAAAGTTTGATTCACTATATTCACAAAATCAAATCGACAATAACTCCAATCAAGGTGTTAATGTTCACTTTTCCTATCGCAGAGAAAAGTGGGAAATAAACTTTTCAAACCGTACGTTCTTCAAGAATCAAAAGTTAAGCGATAGTTACAGATCAATCGATCTTGCACGTAATTTTTGGGACAACAATTTAAATGTAGATGCCAATTATCGTCTTTCAAAAAGCAAAAATATACGTTTTGCTTATCAGAGTTCAAATATTATTCCGTCGTTTGATCAGTTACAGCCCTTACAGCCTCAGACCAATCCTTTGTTTCAACAAGTTGGTAATCCTGACCTAAAACGTGCCGTTAACAATAATATTTCGGCCAATTATAATGCTTTTAGTTTATTAAAAGGAACCAATATTAATATCAACGGTAACTTATCTTTTGTCAACAATCCCATTGTTAACAAAACAACCATATTGGACAACTCGGCACAAATCAGTACTTATGAAAATCTATCCGGTAAATCCAACTGGAATGGCGGATTAAATATCAACCATATGCAGCCTTTGGCCAATCGACGTATCAATTTTAACAAAAGTGCAAACGTTAGGTTTAACAATAGTTATAGTTATACCAAGTTTGAAGGGGGGCAGTCCGGCGGCGAGTTTCTGCTGAACAATGCAAAGAATGCCAATTTTAGCCTAGGTTCGAGCTTAAACGAGCAAGATTCAGAAGGATTTGATTTTGACTTTTCTGCAAACGCGGGCTTTAATATTCAGCAAAATTCAATCAACAGACAGTTCAACGCTACAAGTTTTCAAGGCGGAACTTCTACCTACGTTAAATACTTCCTACCCAAAAAGTTTAATATTGTAGCAAACATTTTCTATAGCTACACAGGACCAACGAAACTTTATAAGAAATCAATCAATCAATTTTATACCAATATCGAATTGGAGAAAAAAGTACTGAAAGATGAGAGCATGACGCTCAGTGTAAAGGCTTTTGACATTTTCAACACATTTAATAATACACGCCGTAGTGCAAGTGACACCAACTACTCCGAATCTGTTCAACAGGTATTGACGCAGTATTTTTTGGTCGGTGTAAAATGGGATTTCAACAAATATCTAGGGAAAGGAAATGATTAAAAAAATATATTTAACTGTACTGATCTGTTGTTGGTACGGATTATCGCTTCAGGCGCAATATGCCTATTTTGGAAGCAGAGGCACGATCAGTTTTGATAAGGTCACCTATACAAAAGCACGCCTGCGGCAGCTATCAAACGAAATGAATTCGAAAGGGATGGACAGAGATGGAGGAATAATGGACTATCTGGATAAAATGCCCGATTCGCACACAGAAAAACTGAAATTCTACTTTGATGAAAATTCAACGGTATTGATGCCCGAGGAAAACGTGGGAAGTGAAAAGCAAAGTAACGCAATAAAAATGACTGCACCGAAGGCTACTTCTGCCAATGGCCGAGGGGGCAGATTTCAGGGGGCGGCTCGATCTGGCCCAACCCCGAGAGGACAATTTAGAGGTGGAGCTAAAAATGGTAAAGTCCTTTATCAGGATCTGAAAGCAGGCACCGCAGCTATTCAGCTTGATATTGACGAGAAATACATTCTTTCGGAAACACTGGATAGCATTACTTGGCGGTTTACGGAGGAATACCGAAATATTGCTGGTGTAAACTGCCGCCGGGTGAATGGTGCCACCAAAGATTCATTGTATCTGATTGCCTATTATTCGGAAGAAATTCCTGTCTCAGCAGGACCGGCCTTAAGTCATGGTCTTCCGGGGATGATAATAGGTCTCGTGATTCCTGAAATGCATATTCAATACTGGGCTACAGCTATTGAATATACCAATAAACTTGTGCCATCTGACTGGCGGGATAAGAAATCAAAAAAAATGGAACTTAATGAATTCTCGGAAATCTTTGGCAGATATATGCCACGCAATCGACAAAACGAGTCAGCAAAAAAAAGAATTTTAGAGCAACTGGTGTATTGAAAATGTCAGTTTGGCAGTACCTCAAGACAAATAGATGACAAATAGTGATTTTTTTTAAAAAAATTTGGATTGGCATAAGGGTTGATGATAGAGTGATAGATTTGTATAAGTAAAAAATTAAAACACAAGATATGTCTAAAATTATAGGAATTGACTTAGGTACTACAAACTCATGTGTTGCCGTAATGGAAGGTAACGAGCCTGTAGTAATTACGAACAACGAAGGTAAACGTACAACTCCTTCGATCGTAGCTTTCGTAGAGGGTGGCGAGCGCAAAGTTGGGGACCCAGCAAAGCGTCAAGCAATTACTAACCCACATAAAACTATTTATTCCATCAAACGTTTTATGGGACTTTCATATGATGAAGCTTTGAAAGAAGCTGAACATGTACCTTATAATATCGTTAAAGGTGACAATAACACACCCCGCGTAGAAATTGACGACCGCAAATATACACCACAGGAGATCTCTGCTATGGTTCTTCAAAAAATGAAGAAAACAGCTGAAGATTTCTTAGGTCAAGAAGTAACTGAAGCTGTTATTACAGTTCCTGCGTATTTCAACGATGCACAACGTCAAGCAACCAAAGAAGCTGGTGAAATCGCTGGTTTATCTGTAAAACGTATCATCAACGAGCCTACAGCAGCAGCTTTAGCGTATGGTTTGGACAAAGCACACAAAGACATGAAAATTGTTGTGTTTGACTGTGGTGGTGGTACTCATGACGTTTCTGTACTAGAATTAGGTGACGGTGTATTTGAGGTTAAATCTACTGACGGTGACACACATTTAGGTGGTGATGACTTTGATAACGTAATCATCAACTGGTTGAACGAAGAATTCAAAAGTGAAAACAATGGCTTTGACTTGAAAAAAGACCCAATGGCATTGCAACGTTTGAAAGAAGCTGCTGAGAAAGCAAAAATTGAATTATCAAGCGCAACTTCTACTGAAATCAACTTGCCATATATCACTGCTGATGCAACTGGTCCAAAACACTTAGTTCGTTCATTATCACGCGCTAAATTTGAGGCTTTGGCAGCTGACTTGATCAAGAGAACAATTGCTCCTTGTGAGTCTGCATTGAAAAATGCTGGTTTCAGCAAATCTGATATTGACGAAATTATCTTAGTAGGTGGTTCTACTCGTATCCCTGCAATCGTTGATGCGGTGAAAGCATTCTTCGGAAAAGAGCCTTCTAAAGGTGTAAACCCAGATGAAGTTGTCGCTTTAGGTGCTGCTATCCAAGGTGGTGTATTGACAGGCGAAGTAAAAGACGTTTTATTATTGGATGTAACTCCACTTTCATTGGGTATTGAAACAATGGGTGGTGTGATGACTAAATTGATCGAAGCAAATACAACAATTCCAACTAAAAAATCGGAAACGTTCTCTACTGCTTCAGACAATCAGCCATCTGTAGAAATTCACATCTTACAAGGTGAGCGTCCTATGGCAAACCAAAACCGTACAATCGGCCGTTTCCATTTGAATGACATTCCACCAGCTCCTCGTGGTGTTCCTCAAATCGAAGTTACTTTTGATATTGATGCGAATGGTATCATCAAAGTATCTGCGAAAGATAAAGCTACTGGAAAAGAACAAAATATCCGCATTGAAGCATCTTCAGGTCTATCTGATGACGAAATCAAACGCATGAAAGAAGAAGCTGAAGCTAATGCTGATGCTGACAAAAAAATGAAAGAAGAAGCTGATAAGGTAAATGCAGCTGATGCTTTAATTTTCTCAACTGAAAAACAATTGAAAGAATATGGCGATAAAATTTCAGCAGATAAAAAAGCGCCAATTGAAGCTGGCTTAACAAAATTAAAAGCTGCTTACGAAGCGAAAAACTTTGCTGATATCGATGCTGCTTCTGAAGAATTGCAAAATGCTTGGAATGCTGCCTCTGAAGAAATGTATGCTGCTTCTCAAGGTGGTGCGCAACAACCTCAAGGTGATGCTGGACAAGCTCAAGGTGGAAACCAAGGTGGTGATGATGTAACTGACGTAGATTACGAAGAAGTGAAGTAATCACTCCTCCTCATAAAAAAAGCTCCTGGATTAATCCAGGAGCTTTTTTTATTTTAACTCTGTCGCTTATCGATTTCTCAACATTCAACAGCTACTTGTTATACGCTTCGAGCTATTGCTTGTTTTTATAGTGACTTAATATTCCTTTATCGAATGTAGCCCATATACCTGCTGGCATAGCTGCCTTCTTCAAGGCATTATTTGTCCAGGTATTGCAGGAATAAAACATGCTATAGGCTCCCTTTGCTTCATAAAAAGCGTCTGAGTTACCATACTGTGCATTTGTCTTTACCAAAATAGCTTCGTTTTGGTTTCCGTCTAATGATTGTTTGATATATTGTATCAAATCATGATATTGTGACCTACTGATCTGATAAGAAAAACATAATTCATCTTCCTGAACGGCATTATAATAGGTCACATGAATGGCGGACTCGCCTAATCCGAAAGCAGCGATGAATGCGGTCGAGGCTTTTAGATCCTTCCATTCGGGCGTATCCAAATAAAACCCTTTGTCCCCCCAGCCGATCCCAACATACTGGTATCCGCGATGTTTTCCGGTCGTATTTTCATAAGGAAACAAGTGCGACCAATCCATCTCTTCGTTGACGACCGGTAATACAATATCGGTATGAACACCATTCGATTTGACAAAGACCTGCACTGTCCTATCTCCATCGATTTCTTTTCGCGGTGCTGAAATGCGCGACAAACTGTATTCCGCGACAATATAAAGCACGCAAAAAGACAACAATCCTAAAATAAAATAACCTAACACTTTAAGAACTTTTTTCATCTAAGATCTATTCTACTCATTAATCTAGCAAACAAGGCAAAAAAAAAGACCTGTATTGCTGGCAATAC
Organism: Sphingobacterium zeae; assembly: GCF_030818895.1. NCBI lineage: Bacteria > Pseudomonadati > Bacteroidota > Sphingobacteriia > Sphingobacteriales > Sphingobacteriaceae > Sphingobacterium > Sphingobacterium zeae. Next base: position 798,566 of record NZ_JAUTBA010000001.1, on the reverse strand, counting down.
AGGTGAAAGATAAGCTATTTCTTTTAGCTCCTAAAATAACTTTTCAGGATAGACTCTATCAGCAACCAATTTTGATATTGATTCTTGTACAATAGGTTTATCCTCTTTATAGGTTACGCCAAACCATTTCGATGAAGTTGGAATTACTTTGAAATCCGCCAACTTATGTTTAACCATATAATCAGGTACGGAAGGAATGAAAAATTCTGCTTTTAAATTCTCCTTATTTTCCTCGACAAACGCGGGGAACATCGCCTGCGCAACTTCGAAAATCTTTGGTGTAAAACCCCAGAAATTCATCGAAACGCGGGTTTTTGGATCTAGGTCTGTTTCAACACCATTTTCTTCATAAACGATTTTACGATCGTCACCTTCACCTTTGTAGTATATATTTGTACGTTCAGTTACACTTTCCATGTGGCCAGAAGGGGTAACCTCACATACTCCGCGTGAGACATAACCATAATCAGACATGGTATTTCCAACCTGAAAACCCATTAATGACATTTGCTGGTCAGAAACCTCGGTCGTTAAGAATTCAGCCATTTTTTGAAAAGAATCGGCCCCGTAAAAATCATCTGCATTGATGACACAAAATGGCTCCTTTACTTTATCTTTAGCACTCATCACCGCGTGCGCTGTACCCCAAGGTTTAGTTCTCTCGATCACATGATTGACACCAAATTTCGTTAAGTCAAAATCTTGAAAAGCATAATCTACCTCTATTTTACCCTTCAATTTTTCATCAAATACTGCTTTCATTTTTTCCAGAAATTCTTCCCGGATAATGAATACAACTTTTCCAAATCCTGCGCGAATGGCATCGTAAATTGAATAGTCAATAATTGTCTCGCCGTGTGGGCCAAAACCATCTACTTGTTTTAAAGAACCATACCGGCTAGCCATTCCTGCTGCCAAAATCAAAAGGGTTGGTTTACTCATATTTAAATTGCGTTAATAGAATTTTCTTCTCGTGGGTAAACTTAGCTAAATTTGCCCTTAAAAGCAAATTTCGGCAAGTTCAGCTGTACCCTCAAAGGTATAGTATTGAAACGAAAAAGATCAAAAAATTAGTATTATTTCTTTTTTAAGAATGCGTTTAATAATCCCGTTGCTAATTTGCCCAACAACTTCACCCCTTCGCGCGCTAAAGTTGTTGTAGCAGTTCGTTGCGCAGCTTCCAAAGGCGTCTGTCTTCGAGAAGTGGGCCGACTCGCTTTTTCCGCTTCTTTTTTCTGGGCGGCGCGTTGTTCTTCCTGTGCTGCAGCCTGCATTCGTTCTTCTATGATTTCTGCCGCAGAGCGATTTTCTTGCCGTTCTTGGTATTTAGCTTTTAAATCAGACTGATTGATAATTTGTTGGATCGTTGCGTCACTTGCAGGCCCCATCACGGCACGGGCAGGTACCAAATGCGTAGCAACAACCTCTGTCGGAATACCTTTGTCATTCAATACGGTAATCAATGCCTGTCCCGTCCCCAAAGCAGTCAAAACCTGATCAATTTCATAAAAATCAGATTTTGGATAGGTTTTAACTGTCTTCTTTAAGTTTTCAGCATCGTTGGGTGTAAAGGCACGCAATGCATGCTGTACCCGATTTCCCAATTGCGCCAAAACAGATTCTGGCACATCGGTTGGAGACTGTGTACAGAAGAAAACCCCGATCCCTTTCGATCGAATAAGGCGAATGATCTGATCCACCTGTGTCAGAAAGGCTTTAGGAGCTCCGTTGAACAATAGATGGGCTTCGTCAAAGAAAAAGACAAGCTTAGGTTTGTCCAAATCGCCAACCTCGGGCATATTTTTAAACAACTGTGCCAGTAAGCTTAACAAAAATGTAGAATACAGTATGGGCTGATCTTGCACATCGGAGATATTTAATAAGCTAATCCCCCCCTTACCATCTACCTTTTGAAACAAATCGTTGATGTCAAATTCTCTCTCACCAAAAATATGGGATAGACCTTGCTGTTCTAATGCAACGATCTTACGTAAGATGGTTCCCGAGCTGGCGGAGCTAATCTTACCGTAATCATTTTTTATTTCTTCGCTACCCGGTCCTTCCGAAAGGTAGGTAAGCAATTTCTTCGTGTCTGAAAAATCGATCAAAGGCATTTGTTGATCCTGCGCATATTTAAACATCGCAGCCAATACCCCTGTTTGTGTTTCATTGAGCTCAAGGATCCGGCCCAACAAGACCGGCCCAAAATCTTCTACGGTAATCCGCATAGGAATTCCTTTGTTGCCAGAAAGTGAGTACAATTCAACGGGAAACGATGATGGCTCAAATGGTATACCCACAGCACTTCCCCGGTCAATAAGTGCCTGATTGGTCAGTCCTGGCTCTGCTAAACCTGACAAGTCACCTTTGACATCCAGCATAAATACAGGCACAGCGGCATCCGACAACTGTTCGGCGATTAACTGTAACGTACGCGTTTTACCTGTACCTGTCGCGCCGGCAATAAGTCCGTGACGGTTCATCATTTTCAAAGCCAAATTCACTTTTGCTTCAGATTGAATTTCCCCATTGAGAATTCCTGCCCCCAAATAAATGAATGCTCCTTTGGGGTTATAGGATACCTTCACTTGCTCAATAAATTGCTCTTTATTTGCCATACCTAAGGCTTTAAATGTATAAATCAATAAAAATTGAAAAACTTTACATAAAAATAATCTCTTCGTCACAATTTAGTGCCAAAATATATTTTTTAGTGCACTATTAATTTGAATTTAACATGGAATTACTATTTTTACGATGTAAAACAGTAAAACTAAAGGTAATAAAAAATGTTAAATAAGCGGTTTAGATTTGTGGCAGCGTTCCTTTGCGCGATCATCTTTTTCACAAAGATGGCTATATCTATTTCACCTATTTTTTCCAATAGTTTAGATCAAAGTACAATCTTACAGGTTGTTTTACAACTGGAAATCGAGAACAATAATGGCGCGAGTAATGATACACTCGATACAGCCTCAAAATTTTTCAATACGAAGTCAGAAGAGCCTATTGTATTCGAAACTATAATCGTTGAGAACCAAGGAAAACAAAAGAATTACCTTAAAAATGAGAAAAGCATTTTAGCTTTTCACCCTACGGTTCCAACACCCCCTCCTAACGTATAATGACATCCTATCGGGATGTTTTCCTATCGACCTACACGCGAAAGAAAAAGTGTGTACGGTACTCTTGATTTTTCTTAAGTAATCTTTACGCTGGCATGATCGGTCTATTATTGGCCTTTTGTTGAGTGCAACGCATGCGTTGATGCTCCGGGACAATAAGCCCTGTATCCGTTATTACTGCCGCTATTATAGGTTGCTTGATGAAAACTTTATTTACAGATAAACACAAATTTTATGTTTGGAACTCGTACGTCGGCTTTTCTAAAATTATCGAAAAGAGACTTAAAATATGACTTCCCTGCTAGTGTTGTGGTGTTTTTGGTGGCACTTCCATTATGTTTGGGAATTGCAATGGCTTCAGGTGCGCCATTGTTTGCAGGATTATTGACAGGTGTAATTGGTGGAATCGTGGTCGCTTCCATCAGTAAATCACCACTCAGTGTAAGTGGACCAGCTGCTGGTTTAACTGTTATTGTCTTAGGTGCTATTCAAAGCCTAGGTGCATATGAAACGTTTCTACTTGCCGTCGTTATTGCTGGCATAATACAAATCATTCTGGGTATATTAAAAGCTGGAATGATCGGTAATTACTTCCCCTCAGCAGTCATTGTAGGGATGCTTGCGGCAATCGGTATTACGATTATTATGAAACAAATTCCTTTAGCATTGGGCTTGGTGGAATCACACGCCTTTGAAGTAGACAATGGACATGGTATCGGTGCTTATTTTGACACGATAGTCTCCGCAATTAACTTTGGTGCATTTACCATCTGCGCGCTGTCTTTGGCGATTCTTATCTTTTGGCCAGCGATTCCCAAGCTCAATAAAGTTCCAGCCCCTTTGGTGGTTGTAATTTTAGGTGTCAGCTTAGCTTACCTTTTCAACGGATCAGCATTTCAATTGCATGAAAAGCAATTTGTTTTAGTTCCTATTGTAGGTTCCTTCTCCGAGTTCACGGGTTTATTTACACTTCCGGATTTTACACAGGTAGTGAACAAAGAGGTGTGGATAGCTGCGTTTACCATTGCGATTATTGCTAGCCTTGAAACTCTATTGAGCATCGAAGCTGTGGATAAAATAGATCCATACAAAAGAAATACACCAACCAACCGCGAACTTGTTGCGCAGGGGATCGGTAATATGACCAGCGGACTTTTAGGCGGCCTACCATTGACATCCGTTATCGTCCGCTCATCGGCAAACGTCAATGCTGGAGGAAAAACGAGACAATCTGCCATTATGCATGGTATTTGGCTTTTGGTCGCGATGCTGGCAATCCCGACAATGCTAAATATGATTCCACTAGCCTGTCTAGCCGCTATTCTCCTTCATACAGGATATAAATTAGCAAAACCAAGCCTGTTCACCTCCATGTACAAAAAAGGTTTAGATCAATTTATCCCATTTTTTGTTACCATCGTAGCCATTGTTTTTACCGATCTGCTGATGGGGGTAGGCATAGGAATTGTCGTGGCAACATGCTATATCTTGAAAGCAAATATGAAAAATGCGTTTAAATACAATATTGAAAGAGACAACGACGAAGATAAAGCTATCATTACATTAGCTGAAGAAGTATCATTTTTGAATAAAGTCCCTATTCAACAAAAATTATACAGCCTCCCAAAATCGATCAGCAAGATCCGGATCGATGGGACATTCAGTAAGTTCATCGATAAAGATGTTATTGAAGTCATCAAAGATTTTGAACAGAATGCAAGGAGCAAGGGAAAAGACATTGAACTTTTGCAGGTTGTGTATAAAAAGCCTTCCTAGCACCAAAACATTCATTATGGCATACAGGTTTTGCCAGAGATCACACTTGTATGAAAGATCCTTCCGGGACGGCAGGGGTCTTTCATTGAGATCAGGAACAGTTATTCAATTAAAATAAGTTGTTTGAAGTAAACAATGAATTTAGACATTTGTATTTACTAGCATAAAATAGAAACAATGCCTGCGGGCAAGAGTGAAATAAGAAAAATATGGAAAATAAAGATTTAATAATCGGATTTGACAATATCATTAAAGGGAATAAAGAGTGGATGGAATTTGTGAAAAATGATGTAACAGGACGTTTCCAGCAGCTTGCCAAAGGGCAGAATCCAGAAATTCTTTGGATAGGTTGTGCAGATAGCCGAGTACCCGCCAATGAATTGACAGGCACAAAGCCCGGAGAGGTATTTGTACACCGTAATATTGCCAACATGGTTATTCACTCTGATATGAGCATGCTGTCGGTATTAGATTATGCGGTCAATGTTTTAAAAGTAAAACATGTCATTATCGCAGGCCACTACGGTTGTGGAGGTGTAGCTGCCTCTCTAAGTCGCAAGCAATACGGTATTATCGACAATTGGCTTGGGCATATCAAAGATGTATATCGCTTACATAGCGCTGAGATTGATGCAATTGAAGAGCACGAAGAGAAAGTAAATCGCTTAATCGAACTCAATGTAAAAGAGCAAGTTTTTAACCTTTGTGCCACTTCAATCATTCAAAATGCATGGAAAGAACGTAATGATCTTGCAGTGCATGGTATGATTATCAATATCGGCACTGGGGAGTTGATCGACCAGCATTGTACTTTCACCAACAATGATGAGCTTGGCGAAATCTTCTCGTATAAATAGCGTAGTAATAAAAATCGGTAAAAGGGGCATTGCATAATATTGCCCCTTTTTTGTGCCAGATCCAAAGGTTATTAACAATGCGCTTTATAGGCTCTACAGTAGACATATTCCACTGCTTATTCTGAACCGAATATCTACGATCTCCTAGCAAATATCTCGTCGCGAATAATTAACTTTGTACTATGAGTGAAGAAAAATCATTAAATTTTATCGAGGAAATTGTCGAAGAGGATCTTCGCACAGGGAAGCATGGCGGACGTGTATTGACACGTTTTCCTCCTGAGCCAAATGGTTACCTCCACATTGGTCACGCCAAATCCATCTGCTTGAACTTTGGATTAGCACAGCAGTATAATGGCAAGACTAATCTACGTTTTGATGACACTAACCCTGTCACTGAGGATACGGAGTATGTTGAAAGCATCAAGAAAGATATTCAATGGCTTGGTTTCCAGTGGGCAGAGGAATTATATACTTCAGATTATTTCGAGATACTATATCGTTATGCCGTTGAGCTAATTAAAAAAGGTCTAGCCTATGTTGACGACAGTACTGCTGAAGAGATTGCAGCAGCAAAAGGTACTCCAACAGAACCGGGAGTGCCGACGGCTTACCGCGACAGGTCTATTGAGGAAAATCTAACGTTATTCGCAGCTATGCGTGCCGGTAAATACAAAGATGGCGAAAAAGTACTTCGTGCAAAGATCGATTTAGCTAGTCCGAATATGCATATGCGTGACCCTTTGTTGTACCGCATCAAACACGCTCACCACCATAGAACTGGCGATCAATGGTGTATCTATCCGATGTATGATTTTGCACACGGGCAATCCGATTCTATCGAGAAAATTACACATTCGATCTGTACATTGGAATTTATCCCACACCGTCCACTTTATGATTGGTGTATTGATAAATTGGAGATTTTCCCTTCTAAGCAATACGAATTTGCACGTTTGAATATGACCTATACCGTCATGAGTAAACGCAAATTGCTGCAATTAGTTAATGACAAATTTGTTGAAAGCTGGGACGATCCGCGTATGCCTACGATCTCAGGATTGCGAAGAAGAGGTTATACACCTGCCAGTATCCGCAACTTCTGTGAGAAAATCGGTGTTCAAAAACGCGAAAACATGATCGATGTCAGTCTTCTGGAATTCTGTATTCGAGAGGATCTCAATAAAACGGCATGGCGCAGAATGGCTGTTCTTGATCCGATCAAATTGGTGATCACAAACTATCCTGACGGTCAGGTAGAAGATCTTATCGGTGAAAACAATCCAGAAGTTGAAGGTGGTGAAGGCTCACGCTCCATTCCCTTTTCAAAAGAACTTTGGATTGAACGCGATGATTTTATGGAAGATGCTCCAAAAAAATTCTTCCGCTTAGGCCCTGGACTTTCTGTGCGTTTGAAACATGCCTACATCGTCACCTGTCACGATTTTGTGAAAGATGAAAATGGCAAAGTAACGGAAGTGCATTGTACATATGTTCCAAATTCTAAATCAGGAGAAGATACTTCTGGGCTAAAAGTAAAAGGGACAATCCACTGGATCTCGGTTCCGCATGCGAAAGAAGCCGAAGTGAGATTGTACGACAGATTGTTCAATGATGAAAACCCTGCTGCAGCAGAAGATTTTAAAGCATCGATTAACCCAGAAAGCCTTCATATTATTGAACGCGCTTATATTGAACCGGATCTAACACATGCAACTCCGGGAAAAGGTTATCAATTTATACGACTGGGATATTTTACCTTAGATACGCATTCTACCCTTTCCCAATTAGTGTTTAACCGTACGGTTACACTGAAAGATTCTTGGGGTAAAGAGGTAAAGAAAAATGCATAAAAGATTTATTCTTAACTAAAAGAGGTCGGAATCACTTCCGACCTCTTTTAGTTTATGTCCTTTTACTAAATCTGCAGCCAGCTTTGACATTTTCCTTCCAAAAAACGCATATATAAACACTGCCATCCTCTTCGCAGCATTTTTGATAAATTTAGGCAATGCGATCAGACCTGACATCTTACTAGCTTTCTGTTATTCCTCCAACATGCAATATAGCCTTCGGAAATTCAGGCTTTATTCAAGACTGACAAATAATATACCCGCAGAGTCAAAACATATACAGCTGTGTTTTTTTTGACAAAAATCTATAAAGGTAAGTCATGTACACTACTCCGAGCATTATATCATTCATTTTTCAACTTGATTATCGTCACTCTTTTGCCTTGATTTTAGCAATAGTTTTACGTCAAACAAATACCCTTAACGATATGAAAAAGTTATTTTTAATCGCATTGACACTCACTTTAGGAGCACTAAGTTTACAAGCACAAACAATCCCTAATCAACGTTGGCAAATGAGACTCAGAGGAGTGGCAGTCATGCCAAACGAATCGGCTAAAATTAATACGATAGGCGGAGACGTGGATATCAACACAAAATTTATTCCTGAACTGGACTTCACCTATTTTTTCACAAAAAACATTGCGGCGGAATTGATTCTCGGAACGACAAAACATAAGGTGCATACAACAGGTTCAGATTTAACTGCGATTGGTGGAAGTTCCTCCAGTAATGTTGATCTAGGCAGCGTATGGCTTCTTCCACCTACGCTTACAGCGCAATATCACTTCTTCCCCGACGGAGCTATAAAACCTTATGTGGGCGCAGGGATAAATTACACGATATTCTATAGTGCTAACGCAGGATCCACTGTAAAGCATGTGAAATACGACAATGCTTTTGGCTTCGCTACCCAACTTGGGATTGACTTTAAGCTATCAGACAAATATTTTGTGAATTTAGATGCTAAATATATTCTCTTAAAGACAGATGTTAATGTGGATGCATCCAACTTGGCTCCCAGCTTATCCATACCAGCAAAAGTTGATATCAATCCCTTTCTGCTTGGCTTTGGAGTCGGTATGAAATTCTAATCATTTGGCTCATTTCCCTATCCTATATGTATCGAGGCCGCTTTCAGTATATGAAAACGGCCTCATCTGGTTCCTCAGCTCAAGCTTGTTTCTCAAATTACCATTTAGACCAACTCATAACCTAGCTTCGTTTGTCACATAAATTACTCTAGACCATACCAGTTTTGATATTGACGCCTTAAGCCCTCAACCCGTGCCAATCGTTTATCTTCTTTCGCATCCGATAAAATTTTACGGTAGCGGTCTACCGAGTCCAACCCAACCTGAATATCATTCCATTCGAAACTTAAATTTTTCTTATCCACTACGAGTTGATGCAAATATTCCATATTTTCAGCTACATAATTTAGATTTCGATCCATCATATTATTGGCGAGCTGAGGTTGTCCAGAACGATATAGACTATCAATAATATCAGCATAGTTGACTGCATCTGACATAGCATACACGCGCGCAGGTAATTGATCATATGCTTTTTTAGCAACTTCTCCTGCTTGTTTTATTTGGCCATTAGCCAATAACAGACGCGCTGCTTTTCCAAAAATATCTCTTGCATACATGCTTGAAAAGCGGAATGAATCCGTATCAACATATCGAGCATTTTTTATATTGCCCCAATGATATGTGTGCATAATATTATGATATAAAGCTTCCATATTCACTAGTCCGGCTTGCTCACTTTGCTTTTCAGTTGACTCACCCGTAGCGGCGATAGGCATCAGTCTAGACGTGAAACCTTCATTGATAAGATATTTATCTAAACCTAATTTAAGATCACTTGGCAACATATTTGAAAAATAGACGGGCCTGTTCCATTGGTTATTTTCAAGCACCGATAAGATTGTTAAATCAGCCCTTGTTAGGTGGTCAGTTGGTATCTCCCATTCCATCGTTGATACAATAGCTTCTTGCAAATAAGATGGAACTGCTTTTTTCTTAACGACATCCGCTCTATTGACGTCCAATTTAACTTTTCTTGAGGGGAAATAATTTTCCATCTCGCCGGAACTCAATTGAACTTTATATTCTGGATCATCTGAGGTTACAAATTGTAATAACTGACCTGCATCAACAGCTTCTTCAAGTTGCCTATCCACAAAGGGGATATAATCACGGACACCTTTTTTTGTCTTTTCTGCCGGAATTGTTACGGGGAGACCTGCTGCTCGATAAGTCGGCTGCCTGGCCTGTTGCATATACCAATCACCAGTAAGATAACTTAAGACGACCACCCGTACATCGGGACGCACACCTTCCACTTCTTGTAAGTACCACACCGGAAATGTATCATGATCGCCATAGGTAAATAGAATTGCATTTGGAGCACAGGCTTCAAGATAATTACGCGCCAAGTCCCTTGCCATCGATTTCTCCGATCGATCATGATCGTCCCAGTTCTGATGAACCAAAATAATGGGGCCACCCAGCAATGCAAAGGATAAACCTGTCGCCAAAGCATAGCGTGTTCGTAAAAAACGTTTGAAAAAACGAACCAATGCGATCAGCCCCAATCCAATCCAGATTGCAAACGCGTAGAAAGAGCCCACATAAGCATAATCCCGTTCGCGGGGCTGCATGGGCGTTTGATTGAGGTAAACAACAATCGCTATTCCCGTAAACACGAACAGTAGTGTTACGACCAAAGTATAAGGCTTGTTATTTCGATACAACCATAGCGCACCAGCTATCCCCAAAAGCAGCGGCAGAAAGAAATAGGTGTTTCGGCTTGGATCATGCTCTTGAGCTGGGGAAAGTTTATCTTGACCCCCCAGGCGCCAATTGTCCAATGTTTTGATCCCTGACAGCCAATTCCCGTCATTATACGTTCCATACCCTTGCTTATCATTCTGTCTACCGACAAAATTCCATAAGAAATACCGGGTATACATATCGCCAAGCTGAAAATTGAAAAAGAACTTAAAATTATCGGAAAAAGTTGGTTGTTGCCCTTCTTTCAAATTGAGGTAACTTCTATAATAGGCTTGGTGGCTTCCATCTTGGCTATAGATACGCGGGAAAAAGGATTCCTTATCAAATTGATATTTGTCTACCTGTGTGAAGGGAACATACGCCGATTGATCCTTCCGATAGCCTGTCTTACTCTTTACACCAACGACTTGCGAATCATAATACGGACCTTTGAGCAATGGTTCCCGGACATATTGTTCCCTGCTCAAATAGCCCAAAAAAGAAAATACATTATCCGGCGCATTATTATTCAAGGATGGGTTTGCTTTTCCCCGGATCATGACCATGGTGTAGGAACTGTATCCAAATAAAACAAAACAAAAAACTAACAGAGCGGTGTTGAGCGTATATTTGTGCTTTATATGCGAATAATACAAACCGTAAACTATCAATCCGACCAATAATGAACACGAGAAGAAAATGCCGGAACCAAATCCCATTCCAAGTGAATTTACAAATACAAGGTCAACTTTAGCTGCCAGGCCAACCAGCCATTGAATAATACCCCACAAAACGGTACCCAGAATCAGTACACCTACTACAAAAGCTTTTAAGGTACCTTTCGCGCTCACCTGAGTTGCTTTTCTGAAATAGACAACCATCGCTATCGCTGGGATAGCCAGAAGATTCAATAAATGAACGCCAATAGAAAGCCCCATAACAAAACCGATAAATACCAGCCAACGATCGCTACCTTCTTCATCAGCACGAGCTTCCCATTTCAATATTCCCCAAAACACAACTGCTGTACATAAGGACGACATCGCATAAACTTCGGATTCTACGGCCGAATACCAAAATGAATCGCTAAAACTAAATGCCATTGCACCAACAATTCCTGCGCCGAAGATCTGTAAGCAGTTGGATAAGAGTGCGTATTTGTCTTCGCGGAGTATCTTCTTGGCAATTGCTGTTATGGTCCAAAATAAAAATGTAACCGTAAGCCCGCTGCAAATTGCCGATCCGATATTCATCCAATAGGCGATTTTACCGGCATTACCAAAAGCCAGGTTGGAAAATATATTCTGAATCAGAAGAAATAAGGGTGCCCCAGGTTGGTGTGCCACTTCCAGCTTGTAAGCACAGGCAATGAATTCACCACAATCCCACCAGCTTACCGTCTTTTCCACGGTAGCAATATATACACATGTGGCAACGAGTCCGCAAGCAAAACCCAGTAGAGATTTATTCTATTGTACGTCATAAGGTCGATTGGTCTTTTATTAAATCCTTTAGAGCACATTAATGTAAAAAGTTATCTTGATTTAAGTATGTTAATTAACACTATTTAACACAAGTACCTAACAATAAATACCCTGTCACTTGGATTCGCTTAAATGAAATCAGTTAGAAACACGACGAATTGGGTATTAGTTCAATTATAGTATATGTTAACAATGAAAAAGGGAGCTTATCAGCTCCCTTTACCTGGTATTTTTATAAGTTAGGCTAATTTTTGTACAATTTTCTTTGTTGGGCCCGGATTACTCATCGTATAAAAATGTAAAACCGGAGCGCCAAACTTGATCAGCTCCCGACATTGTTGTACCAACCACTCTTCTCCGACTTGTCTGACGTCGGCATTCGTTTTACAGGCCGAAACGGCATCGCTCAGTTCTTCTGGAATATCCAGATGAAATATTCTGGGTAAGGTCACAAGCTGCTTTTTAGTTGTCAGTGGCTTTAATCCGGGGATAATAGGCACATGGATTCCATTATCCCTACATTTAGTAACAAATTCCTTATATTTTTCGACATTAAAGAACATTTGAGTTACAATAAATTCCGCCCCCATATCGACTTTTTGTTTCAGATATTTAAAGTCAGTATTAAAATTTGGCGATTCAAAGTGTTTTTCGGGGTAACCTGCTACACCGATACAAAAATCAGTTTTTTCTGAAGTCACAATATCCTCATGTAGATACTTTCCTTTATTCATATCAGTAACCTGTTCCAATAGGTCTGTTGCAAAAGCATGTCCACCATCCGTTGGAATAAAATCAGCATCGCCCTTACGCGCATCTCCGCGCAATACTAAGACATTATCTATGCCCAGGAAGTTCAGATCGATCAGTGCATTTTCGGTTTCCTCCTTAGTAAAACCACCACATATCAAATGGGGTACTGCATCAACTTTATATTTATTCATGATTGCTGCACATATCGCCACTGTTCCAGGACGTTTGCGATAGGAAACGCGTTCCAGTAATCCACCTGCATGCTCTTTATAGATATAATCTTCGCGGTGGTAAGTTACGTCGATAAAAGGAGGTTTAAACTCCATCAGTTCATCCATGGTTTTAAAAATACTTTGGATGCCCTGCCCTTTCGCCGGTGGTAATAGCTCAAAAGAAAACAATGTTTTTCCGTTGGCATTCTGGATATGATCGATAATTTTCATTAAAAAAACTGTTTTTTAGTTTGGTTGGCTTATATCGAAACGCACACGTCGAGGAATCGTTGATCTTCATGTAACTTATCTTTCCCACATGGAGTAGGGTAGAATTTAGCACCTTGAACAATACAGGTTGCTAAGGCTTCAACGGGTCTATTCCCTCGGCCTTTCTCTATAAGCATTGCTAATATCGTTTTAAAAAATCAAAAGACAAAAATATTTTTTCGAAAAGACTAAAATGGTAGCGAAAAGACCGTAATAAATACGGTTTCAGAGTTATTCCCAGGCAATAGCAGGAATTTACGCTCCACCAAAAATAAAAGACTTAAAAAAAACAGATAAATTTAACGATCGAAAATCATTGACAGCCAAGAGATTGACTAAGCCACAACACGATCGCCTAAAGATGCGCTGCCAGGGAATTCCGTAGATTTTTGAGATAAAATGTGATTAATAAAAGGCCTGTTACATGGTATTCCTCTTTCGATCCATATTTAAAGCCATCGAATAAATAGCGATAGGCGATCAATGCATTTTGTTCATTGTAAAACAACTCTTTCCACGATTCCGGCACATCGGTCCACGCCTTGAGCACAATACCGTTCTCCGCATAAATAATTGGCGATTCAATACCATCCATTCGATAATCGTGATGTGTACCAGAACTTGATATATGTTGAAAGTAAGCGATGGAATAATCAACAAAATTTAATGCCCTCGCCCTGATCTCTTTTTCACTTTCTGTTCTTACGGGAGCATTCCTCCACAAATTCACTTGACTGTCAAATTTGCTTGGCGTCTCGCGTATAGGGGTTTTATCTAAAGCGAAATTGAGATAAAGTCTTTCGGTAGTCGGCACACGCGCGGAGTTAAACTGTGAAAAATCACCTCTCAGCTGAATAAAATCCTTTTTTACCTTAACAATATCCAATGCGATGCTACCTTTTTTCTCGTCGGTCAACGCTAATCGGTCGCCGTTGAATCTATACTTTCCGAAGAGTAATATGTCATCGATGGCTAGGACAAATTGGTCTTTATCATGAAGGGAGAGAAAGGATCGGTATATAGTTGGGTCATTACCATAGACATCTGCCTCCACATTTTGGGAGGATTCGCTCTTTAATTTACGATACTCCTCATTTGAATAACCAAATATCATTTGATAATTGCCTTCAGGAAACTCCTTTTTCTTCCCAAAGAAAGTACAGGAAAATAACGAAAATGCGAATAGCAGCAGTAATAACGGTTTCAATATCAATTAATAATTATGGTCAATAATAATACACCGACCAAGAGAAGAAATTACTGCAATAGTTATAGTATACCGCTATTCATTTGAATTAAGCTCGGGGATAGCTTATTCTTTATAGAGATCCACCAAGCCCTCTGGCAGTTCAACTTCAATAATCTCCTCCTCGCCATCAATACCTAAGATCAAATCGTCCGAAAGCGGGAACATCAGCTCCTTGCCATCCATATCTACGGTAGCAACAAATTGTTGTGGAAATTCCTGCACATCTGTTATTCTCCCCAGTTCACCATGGTTCTCATCAATTACTAAAAACCCGATCAAATCCGTATATCTAAAATCATCTGGATCACGCTCCGGCATTTTATCATTGGAAAGATATAGCTTTTTACGCACAAGTATTTGAGCCTTATCAATATGATCCACATCTTCGAATGTCACATAAGCGGTACTGTTCTTTTGAAATTTGATGGCGTCAACAAAATAAGGAACAAGCTTTTTGTTCACTTCCACGAAGACGACATCCATATCCAAACTCTCGTATTCTTCGAACTCAAAAAATAGCTGTACTTCCCCTTTAAGCCCTCTTGTTTTGCTGATATAACCGATGTAAAAGCTTTGATCAATAGTCATATTTTCGTATTTGGCAATTAGATGTAAGACATGATAATGGCAAACTATTAGCCTAATGGCTGTTTCAAAAAAAGCCGGCTCAAGGTTGAGTCGGCTTTCTCGAATACTTTATGAAAGAATTAACCTTCAGTTTCTTCTGATGCAGGAGCTTCAGTCTCTTCAGCAGGAGTTTCTTCCGCTACAGGAGCATTTTTAGCAGCTACAGCAGCAGCTTTTTCTTCTTTTTTCTTAGCTTCAGCAGCTAAAGCAGCATTTCTAGCATCAGCTTTAGTTTGTGCTAAACCATCTTTTTTACCAGAGATTCTTGCATCATTAGCTTCAGTCCAAGCTGCAAATTTAGCTTCAGCAGCAGCTTCATCAAAAGCACCTTTTTTCACACCACCTTGCAAGTGTTTTTTGTAAAGAACACCTTTGTAAGAAAGGATAGCGCGAGCTGTGTCAGTCGGTTGAGCACCTTTGTTCATCCAATCCAAAGCTTTTTCAAAATCCAAAACGATCGTTGCTGGATTAGTGTTTGGGTTGTAAGAACCAATACGTTCAATGAATTTACCGTCACGTGGAGCGCGAGAATCCGCTACGACTACGTGGTAAAAAGGACGTCCTTTTTTACCGTGTCTTTGCAATCTGATTTTAGTTGCCATTTTTTAATTTATTTTATGTATTCAACATATCCCCCGAGCTTCATACTAGAGGGGATGCAAAGATAGTTATTTTTTTCTATTCATAAACATAATTTTATAAAATTCGCTGAAAATGACATCCTTAACACCTTTAATCCCCTATTTTAAAACAGATGTCATTACACTAGCTCTGCCGTCAACACCAACGTAATTTGTACAGCTGTTAGCTTCGTCCAAAGGCAACAGCTAATCAGATTATGACACCATGTATATATCATAAAAGATAATTTGGGTAATAAATTAGAATCAAATTACGTCTGTCTTTCTCAATTAAAATAATCTTCGCCATTTTTGCCAATTCACTTTTTACTTTCTACCTTCATTCTATGAAATCCGTTGCGCCATTAAAAATACTCAAAGCTTCAGCCGGTTCGGGGAAAACCTTTAGCTTAACTTTACACTATCTCGCACTCCTCCTATCCAACGAGAATAGCTATAAGGAGATTTTAGCGGTCACATTCACCAATAAGGCAACTGCCGAGATGAAAGAACGTATCCTATCGGTACTCCATGGCCTAGCAACAGGCCACCCTAGCCCTAAGATTGAAGATTTCAGAAAGTTATTACTGGCACAACAGCCAGGCTGGACTTCACATCTTGTGCAGGAGAAAGCTCACCGTGTTTATCGCCGTATCTTGCATGATTATAGTCATTTTACAATAAGTACAATTGATGGTTTCTCCCAAAAGGTCATCCGTGCATTTACGTATGAACTCAATCTTGATGCAGCTTACAAGATTGAAATGAACGTCAATAAAGTGAAAAATGAGCTGACAGTTATGCTCAATCAATTACTGGATGAGCGCCCCGATCTACTCGATTGGATTATAACTTATGCTGAAAAGAAGATAGCAAAAAATGAAAATTGGAACTACCGTCAGCAATTGATGAGCTTAGCGAGCCTTATTTTTTCTGAAAATTTCCAGGAATTTGATAGTTACATCAACTCGGCAAATCCCAAGGAGGTTTTTAATCTCCTGAATCAGGAGATTGAACAGAAGATAAGCGCATTTACCGAAGCGCTATCCATGACAATTGAAGCGTTTAGTGAGACATTCAAAAAATTCAACCTCACTGAAAATGACCTGAAGGGTAAATCACGCAATAAAATAATCTCAGCCAGCAAAACCAGTAAAAAGACGGAAAAACTGAGCGCTTCTGAAATTGCCAAGATAATAGAAAAATACCTTCTGTTAATCGACAATGAAGATGCTTTTACCGATAGTGATAAAAATATACGTCATGATCTTATGGCTGCATTCGCCCCTATCTTGGCATCCTTCCAAAAGTTACACGACAACCTATCCGCCTACATAGCCTATCAAGCAGTACAGAATAACCTCTATTACCTTCGTTTACTCAAAGAAATGAGCGATTTACTGACACAGTGGCGACGCGATAATGGTGCCCAGTTAATTTCCGATTCTCAGATTCTGTTAAACAAACTCGGAATTGATGAAAATAGCGACCCAACATTTATCTGGGAGAAAATCGGCAATCGCTTTAACTACTTTTTGTTTGACGAATTTCAGGATACTTCGCGCATTCAATGGAAAAATTATAGTCCACTACTGATCAATGCATTGGCAGATGCCAAAGGTACGGTCAGCGAACACCTGATTGTAGGTGATGTTAAACAAAGCATCTATCGCTGGCGAAATGGCGATTGGCGAATACTACTCCAACAGGTAGAACAACAGATTGTCCATGCCTTTCACTTGGACGACGATAGCAAAACAACCTTTATCGAAAACGGAAGCCTCGACACCAATTTTAGAAGTCTTCCAAATATTATTCATTTAAACAATTACCTGTTTAGCAGTATTCCAAAACATTTGCAACAGGTATTAAATGAAAAAGTATCCGAAAGCCTAGATGAAGAAGGCAAACAGTGGTGGGCTTCCTCGGGCAATGATAGCATGCTTGTCAAAGCGTATGAAAACAGCCAACAGATGGTTCCTGAGCATAAAAAAGGAAAATTTGACCAATTAGGTTCTATTGAGATCTCCTACATCCCCGTTACTGATGGACGTTACCGAAGAAATCAGGTCATCGAAGAATCACTCGTCAATTTATGCCAAAAAATAAAAGAATGGCTACTCGACAAACGCTATCAACCCCAACAGATCGGTATTTTAGTACGTAGTAATTCACAAGCTAAGTTGGTTATCGAAAAACTCATGGATTTCAAAAAACATCAACAGCTCACGTTTGAAGTCATATCAGGAGATGCGCTGTCGCTAGCCAGCAATGATGCTGTTTTACTACTGATCGAAACGCTGAAAGCCTTGGTCTATAATTCGGAGAAACATACCATTCATAAAGCAAAGATCGTCTATCTCTATCAGCATATACAGAATAGTACAGTTGATCAGAATGCATGGTTAAAATTTGCCACAAATGACATCCATGAGCTTCAAGATTATCTCCCTGAGGCACTGATTGACTCTTGGGAAATGGCGCAGAAACAGCCATTGGTCCACTTGATTGAAAAGCTTATTGAAATCTACGGTTTCACAACCGCGGACAATATTCACCTCCCTTACCTTCTCGCATTCAAAGATATGATCTCAACGTTTTCCACGAATGGCGAACGTGGCATTATACAGTTCTTAGAGTTCTGGGAAGAAGATGGCAACCGGGCTGTACTGCCTTCCAATGGACAAATTAATGCGATTGAGGTAACGACAATCCACAAATCAAAAGGACTGGCTTATGATGTGGTCATGATTCCATTTTGTTCATGGGATCTCGACGGCATGATCAACGGCGATTTTTGGATCGAGACATCCGAAACTCCTTTTGCCCAATTGGGGAAAATTCCAATCAAATACACATCTACCGTCGGCAAATCTATATTTTTCAAACAATATTTTGAAGAGATGCTATTCAACTACATGGACGCCCTTAATACGTTCTATGTGGCAACAACCCGCGCCGTTGAACACCTTTATATTACTGCTCCGTGCTTTAAAGAATCTGTCGACAAAAAGACAGGAGAGATTACAGGCTATGATACCAAAGACGAATATATCAGCGATGTGCTCTTCCAAGTCTTAGATACTCCAGAATCGCCGTTTAAAATCGAAAATAAAGTCCTATATATTGATCAGATAATCCAAAAAAGAAAAGCACAGTTTCGAAATGACAATATTATTTCGTTGACCCATTATCCCATTTCCAAAGAACTGGAAATGGCTTTAGAGAAAGCGAGTACGCGCAGTATCAACGATATTATGATGTTGGAAAAAGCGGCACAGTATGGCATATTGGCACACGATATTATGGCTCAGATTTCAAACGAAGAAGACATCCATAAACTGGTTGGCCGACTGATCCAGGAAGGTGTTCTTTCCAAGGATGAGCAGCCCTTTCTCATGCAGGAGATCAATCAAATCTGGAAGCATCCCATCATCAATAAATGGCTTACCGGAAACTATAAGATCTGGAATGAGGCCAGTATCATTACCGCCAAGGGAGAAACCATTCGGCCGGATAAAGTCATCACTTCCAAAGAGGAAACAATCGTACTCGATTTCAAGTTTACGCAGACAGATTATATCGGACATCAGTATCAAGTCGATAACTACAAAAAAAATCTAGAGAATCTAGGCTACAACAATGTTAGGGCTTTTCTCTATTATGCAAAATCAAATCAATTAACTGAAGTAAAATAATAGCCCGATGCAGACAGCCTTTCTAAAATTAGTAGCAACAGATATTCAAAAGCGTTTTGGAAACGATCTGAGTGAGATTGCCATCGTCTTTAATAATAAACGGCCAATTACCTATCTCAAAAAACATCTTTCCGAAGTGTACGGACAGGCGATCTGGTCTCCTCAGTTTTTTACGATTCAGGAATTTTTTAGACGTTCGACCGATGATACCGAAGCCAGTCCTTTGACACAATTTTTCCACCTTTTTAATATCCATAATGAGTTATTGGTGATTGAAGGAAAACAGCCAGAAACCTTGGAAGAGTTTTATCCAATTGCCGAAATAATACTGAGTGACTTCGGCCAGCTCGATTACGACCTTGTTCCTATTGAGCAGATCTATCTTGAACTTTATGACAACACGAAAATCGACATTGCATTTCAACATCTAACCCAAGAACAGCAAGAGTTTATCCGTCAATTTTGGCAGTCTTTTTCCATTGCTGGACATAGTGGCGTACAAGAGCGCTTTCTGCAACTTTGGAAAAGACTACCTGTATTATATAGTCGATTTAAGGAAAAGCTTAAAGCAGAAGGACAAACCAACTATCCAACCATTTACCGCGATCTAGCTGAAGGCAAGGCTACATATCAGCAGTTTGCATCATCCTATCAACATATCCTTTTTGTCGGTTTTAATGCTTTAAACAAAGTCGAAGCAAAATTATTTAGGCAATGGCAAGAGGAAGGCCGCGCGCTATTTTACTTCGATGCTGATGCCTATTACCTGGAAGACACCATGCAGGAGGCCGGGCTATTTATTCGTCGAAATATTTTCCAAACAGGCTTGGTCAATGCCCTCGGCGATAGCCCGAATATTATTGGCAATAGAACCTCAACCGTAAATCTATATGCTAGCACCGGCAAGATCAGCCAAACAAAATTACTGCACGACATCCTCGAACAGCACAAGAATATGGAGCAGACCTCCGCTATTCTTCTAGCAGATGAAAATCTACTGGTTCCTTTACTGCAAAGTTTACCAGATGTAAAACCTAATATCACTACGGGTTACCCCTTGACGCAGTCTCCTATTTATGGCTTACTGGATCTATGGATGGAGGTACATTTGGAGATATCACAGTTTAAAAGACGGAAACTTTCCTATCAAATCATAGAGACCTTCATAAATCATCCGCTGAGTATGGTTTCCTTAGCAGACAAACTTCAGATTCAGAAAGAGATTGCCGACAAACAACTCTTCGAAATCACATTGGAAGAGCTTCATTTCAAAAGCTCCTTACCACAATTTTTTGTACCTATCGAAAATTCAGCTCATTTGGTACCTGCGCTCATCCTGCTCGTCGATGATTTGTTACATAGCATCTCATCTCAAGACCGTATCCGCCAAATTGACAACAATCTCCTAATCGAAACAAAAAAAACCTTGAACCAGCTCTTACTGGGCTTTGAAACTGTTGCCCCATTAAGTATCAGCTTCCAGATCGGTTTGATAAAAAAAGCCATTGCTCCAATAAATTCCGCCATAGAAGGGGATCCACTCGAAGGCATACAAATCATGGGGCTCTTGGAAAGCCGTTGCTTAAATTTTGACAACATCTATATCCTGGGCGCTAATGAGGGCATCCTACCCAAAACCTCCAATTCACCCACCTTTATACCCAATAGCCTCAGGAGCGCGTATGGTCTTCCTATATTGGAAAATCAGAATGCCCTATCGGCCTATTTGTTTTATCGGCATTTTCAATACAGTGAGGGAATACATATTTTCTACAATGGTTTAGTTGATGAAAGCTCCACTGGTGAAGAAAGCCGGTTTATCAAACAGCTAGAATTTGAAAGCAAATTTCAGTTTGACCGAAAAGTTCAACAACAGCCCATCCAATTTGCAGATAAAGCGCAAGAGATCGTTATCCAAAAGCGTGGCGAAATATGGAAAAAAATGTACGAGGACTTTATCGTTAACCAGAAAAAGATATCGGCGACCGCACTGACGACATACCTGCAATCTCCATTACAGTTTTTCCTAAAACATATTGCCAACATCAAAGAGCCACCTTCACTGTCTCAGGAATTTGAAATGAATAAGCTCGGAACAGTCATCCATAATGTCATGGAGGATATATTCCTACCCTTCAAGGGAAAACAGGAGTTTACACCAACACGTATTCTTCGAGGGCAGATAGACCGTATCGAGGCATATGTGACCCGAGAAATAGGCATTCAATATCAGATCGAAATAAAAGAAGAAAAGGACTTAAATAGCTTGCAGCGGATCATGCTGAAAATTGCCTGCGAGTATGTCAAAATGTATCTCGAATATGACATCGATAACTATAAATCATTTCGGATTATTGAACTTGAGAACGATACCGATTATATCTTGCCATTCCCGCTACAGATCAATGGAGAAGAACATCAAGTCTCACTATATGGTATTATCGACCGTGTAGATGAGGTGGTAACCCACGACGACCGTATTATCAGCAGAATTGTCGATTACAAAACGGGCGGAGATTCGATCCTATTCAAAGAAATCGATCAGGTATTTGCTCCCAATACCGAAAATAAGGCCATGGTGCAGACGCTATTTTATGCCTATGTATTTGAACAGAAAACAGGAAGAAAACAACTTGAACCTCATCTCTACGTTGCGCGCAAAATGCGGGAAGAGGGAACCTTATTCAGCGGTAAAGAGGGAATATTGACCGATGAATTTCTCGCATTCCAAAAAGAGAATTTTATCAAATTCTTGCGCGCCTATCCTACAAGAGATCTTTAATCCGAATATTCCATTTCGGCATAATCCAGAAACAGTCGTTTATCCAAGCGATCCTTATACGTTATTTTATCGAGAAGCAAGCAGATGGGCCGAAGTAGAAGAATAAAAGGAACTACGGTTTGACAAGAGAAGCCAGACTAAACAGAAAGGGGACATTGCATTTGGTGTCCCCTTTCTATATTAACGCGCTTTTCTTTTTATTGCGTTATGGGCGCGACGTTTCGCTGTATTGATTTTATAGTTGAACCAATGCCCCTTGAAGATCTTTCGCATCGTATTATCAAAATGTCTTGTGATAAACAAATTGCGTGCGCCCTTCAATTTCTCGCTGATTGAATTTGCTAAAGCCCTAACAGAAATAGAATACCCTTCCGTTTCATATTGAATATAATGCCACCATCCCGCGGGCATATATAAAGTCTCTCCAGGGTGAATAACTGCCTCGTAGCCATCTAAATACTTAATTCCAGGATATTCCTCTACATTACTGTATTTGGGATTGGCAATACTATGAAAATTGTATGGCAATTTGTACATCAAATCAGATTGATCATTTGGGAAAAGCCAAATACGCTTTAATCCCTGAAATTGAGAGATAAACACATGTGACATATCAATATCGAAATGATTACGGGTACTCGAACCTTCACCACCAAAAAACATAAAGGGCAACCATTGCAATACCTTGCCACCTGTGACATCGTTATAAATAACGTCATGTTTCAGTTCGGGACGAATTTTAAGCAGATTGAACAAAAACAACCGTAACTCGGTAGGCTCTTTTGTAATCAGATCCAAATATTCAGCAAATGTCATCTGGCCAACAGGAGCGCTGGCAGCACGGTCCATCGATTCCTCTTCTTTTCCGTAGACATCTATTTTTATATCTCCTGCAATTTCTTTAAAGTAATCATAACTCCATTTCTTCCACGCTGGACTTTCTGAACTTATAAAATCTGATATAATGACAGGAAACCCTGGTTTCAGATAATTTTTTAGGAAGTCCTCTGATCGAATGCCCGAAATTTTATCAACTTGCTTTAACTTCACGACTGATTAATTTTGCTTAATTACAAACATAAAAAAATATTTCTACCAAATTTCAAAAATACCACCTATGCGTTATTTTACATAGAATGAATTATACAAAGCAATTTAACAGAAATATACTTAAAATCTCAATGACCTTCGTCATTTTATTATATTTTAACACCTCCGATTCAGCTAAACATCATCCCATAGCTCAATAGACCAACATCAGCAACCTTCTGTTTAACGACCTATGTCCCAACAGCACTTCGCTTGCCAAGCTTCCCAATAGATAACAAAAAAAAGGGTCTTAAGAACCCTTTTTCATATTTACCTTTTGCTAGGCTACTATTTATTTACCTTTTTGATGTATTCTTCAACAGCCATAGTCATACTAGGAGCCTTTGGCGTTGGAGCAGGAATATCTAAAATCAATCCATGATCCAAAAGTGCCTGTTGAGTAGAAGCGCCGAATGCTGCAATCCTTGTATTATTCTGTTTAAAATCTGGGAAGTTATCATATAAAGACTGTACACTGGAAGGACTAAAGAATACGATGACATCGTAAAAAACATCCTTTAGGTCACTTAAATCACTTACAACAGTTCTAAAAAGCACAGCTGGTGTAAACTTATAGCCGTTTTGCTGTAACCAGTTCCTTGTCTCCTCATTGGCTACATCCGAACATGGAAATAAGAAATTCTCACTTTTGTGTTTTTTTAACACGTCTTCAAGGTCTTTCGCCGTCTGTTTACCAAAGAAAATCTTTCGTTTCCGATATTGAATATACTTTTGAAGATAAAGCGCAATGGTCTCCGAAATGCAGAAATACTTCATTTCCGCAGACACTTCAAATCGCATCTCTTCGCAAACTCTAAAATAATGATCTACAGCATTTCTACTTGTAAATATTACGGCAGAATAATCTGCCAAATTCACTTTATCCCTACGCACATCTTTGGCAGGAACGCCCTCTACGTGTATAAAACCTCGAAAATCTAATTTTAACCCGTATTTCTTTGCTAAATCATAATAAGGGGACTTATCGTTTTCAGGTTTCGGTAAAGTTACCAGTACACTTTTTACCTTCTTTGCTCTTTCTACGTCTGAAGTTTGCATATAACCACTTTTAGCTCAATAATCTTAATAGTATTAATATTGGTGCTATTTCTAGGCAACAAAGGTACAAAATTAAATAGGAAATTGAAAATTTATACATCGACATAATATGAGCCGCTGTCTTAAGAAATCGGTAGCAAAAAAGTAATGCCGCTCCAACAATGGCCAAGTGCAGTACAACGCCTACCGATGTTGAGGGTATAAGACTCAATATTAATAGTACAGGAAGCATTAAAAAAAGTGTATTGAAATAAATCAGATACAGCACTGTCACATATTCCTTTACCAACTTCCTAATTTCAAACACAAAGGATAGAAATCGAATAAATCCGATTTTTAACGCAAATAAGCCGCCAACCATCGCCACGGTCTTCATATAATTAGAGAACGTGATAAAATCAAATCTATCTAACTCATATGCATAGAATAGACTCACAAATAACCCCAATGCGCCTGAAAATAATATAAATAGAAAAATAAAAGGCCATGATGTTAAGATTGTATCCTCTTTGCTTACCGATAGCAACACCCGATCATCCCAATACCCCTGAAAAACCAGTTTGATATCAGAAGGGAAAAATATCCGAATCATCCCAACACCAAAAATTAATGCAAGAACCGTGAAAAGAATCCAATTTTCCCGGTGCACTTTAAGTGTCCCATATTGTCTGTCTAACCTGCTAGTTCGCCATTCTCCTTGAAAATATTGCCGCACATCGAAGCTATAAATATTATGAACCATTAGCCCTTCCCTTTCCACTGTTACAATTCGATATTGAGTCTGTAACGCTGGATTCAAGGATGCCAAAACTTCCTCGTTAGGTGTTAAAAGCGAATCCTTTACAATATGTATACTATCAATCCCAATGGTACTACCGTCCTGAACAACGTTTCGATAAGTACGCCCCTGCGCATTCAATTTCGTTATTGCGAATAAAAGAAATAGTACAAATAGAATATGATGTTTGAAGATAGCTGCGCTCATTAAAATGAATTGTCTTTTAACGGCAATGAAATATTCAAGAACCGTCTATAATCGAAACTCTTTAATTGTGGTCGTAAAGTTAGGATAAAAACTTATATTGCATTCAAAAAATCTTTATAGAACATGCACAAAGAAACCACACGCTGCCAATGGTGCGGATCTGACGAACAATATGTTGCCTATCACGATAACGAATGGGGCCGACAAGTCAAAGATGATAAAACCTTATTTGAGTTTTTAGTATTAGAATCAGCACAAGCGGGATTAAGCTGGATCACTATCTTACGTCGAAGAAAAGCATACCAGGAAGCTTTTGCTAATTTTGATGTTGATCAGGTAGCAAACTACAGTAATGAAAATGTAGAACAGTTACTCGCCGGCTCTGGGATTATAAAACATCGCAATAAAATTGAGTCAACCATCACAAATGCGAAGCTTTTCAAAAAAGTGCAGGCCGAACATGGTAGCTTTTACAACTATTTATACAGCTTCTTACCCGAACAGCAGTCCATCATAAACCATTGGTCAAATTTACAACAAGTACCGGCCACGACCGATATTTCTGATAAAATCGCCAAGGATATGAAGAAAAAAGGTTTTAAGTTTTTTGGATCCACCATCTGCTATGCCTATATGCAAGCCGTTGGAATGGTAAATGACCATGTTGAAACTTGCTCTTTTAAATATCCTGCAGATGCAGTATCATAGCCCCCAAAAAACACCAGTGCACTGCAATGTGAAATAGCGCAGTGCGCTGAAAAACTAAGAAAACTTGTTCGTTTCAGACTCGTAGATCATCCAACTTTTTCTAACCCGGTATGTTTTTATAGATATCGGGCAAATTCCGGCCTAGTCCGTTAAAGTCCATGCCATATCCGACCACAAATTCTTTACTTATTTCAAACCCAACATAATTCAATTCCTCAAAATGATACTGCAGCGCGTCAGGTTTGACTAAAAGCGCACAGGCAATGACACTCGCAGGATTTAATTTTTTCACTGCATCCAGCGTATGTTTGAGTGAATGCCCAGAATCAACAATATCTTCCACGATAATCACATCACGACCTTCTAGATTAATACCAAGCCCTAAAAGCTCGTTTAACTCAGATTGGCCCGTTCCGATGTATGATGCTAACTTAATAAATGACATCTCACAAGGAACTTCAATTTGCTTGAGCAAGTCTGCCATAAACATAAAACATCCATTCAATACGCCTATAAAAACAGGCTGTTTATGCTCATAGCGCAGACTTATATCAATTCCCATCAGGCGAACGCGCTTCTGAATCTGCTCCTCTTCAATGAGAGGCTCAAATAACAATCCGTCAATTTCTATGTTTCTCATGCTATTATTATTCTTTCATAACACACACTACTTTTGTGCATCTTTATCTTTTTCCCCTTTTTTACGCCCCAATATCTTGTCAAATAACGATCGCTTTGGCTTATCCTGCTCACCGCTTTCCTCGTCCTTCTTTTCCGTGAGATCCATTTTGTTTAATTTCTTTGGAACAGATACATTTTCGAGATCGTCGCCATGAGAGCTACCATCAAGACGATCGAACAGCAACGGATCTTCTCCCATATCGAATATATCGAGAGAATCCACCACAGCCGGCCTTGCTGCACGCAGGTGTGGTTGCAGAACAACCTCATAAAACCCATAATTTGAGGTTGTTGAATCCACGCTAATCTGTCCGGTTTTCGTCATAATATGACCGTAGGTATTAAAATACCGCAACATATTTCCTTTTAAGTGACCTGTCCAGTCAAAAAAGTTCAACCCTTTTTTGGGTCGGGGAACAATACTTGACAAAAATATACTCTCTCCAAGGCCTAGTTGTGCCGGAGTTTTTCCAAAATAATAGCGTGCAGCTTCGGTTATGCCATAGACATTATTTCCCCATTCGATGACATTGAGATAAACCTCGTACATGCGCTTTTTGCTCACTTGCTGGGAACGCTCCATCAGCCATACCAACAGAATCTCCTCCAGCTTCCGCACAACCGTCTTATTGCGATTTAGAAAAACATTTTTCACCAGCTGCATCGATATCGTACTGGCTCCGCGCTTAAATCCTTTTTCCTTGATGTTTGTAACAATGGACAATTTAAAAGCCTTTTCCTCGAATCCCTTGTGCTTAAAGAAAAATGGATCCTCGGTATTGATCAAGCTAATTTGCATATACCGGGAGATTTGATCGAGAGGTGTAAAATTGCGGTTCTGAGGGCCTACAACGATCTCCCGCATCGGCTTGCCATCTTCATAAGCGGTATACGTGAAAGGTGTGTTTAACATTGCAATATTAGCCTCTCCCCATTTCACTACCTTTAAATCCTTATCGTCCATTTTAGAAGAAAAAAGGAGATTTTCAGGCTTCCTAAATTCAAGAGCAAAATTGAGGTCGTATTGAATATGCCCCTCCACCTGAATACCTTCTAGACCTGGAAATAATCCAACTGGCATAGCATCAAAAAAGTGTTGCGCCTCTATTTTATCCGTGTGAATAGCCAAAAAAAGCTCTTTCTTGGGTTTATGAACATATTTGACGTAGGGAGAAAACACAAAGTCTTTGACCTTTATCGTGCTTTCTTTGCTTACTTCGAGAGAGGACGCTCCGATATTCAGGGCCCCTTGCATTTGGGCCTCAGGAAAGATCACATCTTTACTAGAAATACGCCAGTGATTTACTTTTAAGTTTTTAAATCCCCATTGCCCATGCAGTTCCAGCAATTCTTTATTTCTTCTGTGTGCCTTGTCCAATCGGAAGGATATTTCATCAAAACTTACAGCGAGACCAAATTTGCGTCGCAATAGGGGAAGATTTACGCCCTTTTTATCCGAAAAAAGACGGAGATCACATTCTTGATTATCCGAATCAATTGTTCCCGTCAGATTCCAGGCTGCCTCATGATCGTTTAGCAAAAATTTAGTTTCCATATCACCGCCGTCGATCACAGCAGAAGGAATAACAACACGTTGTGAAGTGCTGTCATCACGATAAGAAAGCTCAAGGCTCTTCAGATCGAGATCATTGGGAATCTTAAAAAACACATTTTTCAACAATCGATCTGCCAAAGCTGCCAGATTCTGTTTCGGATTATCATTTTCTATTGTGTCTTTCTTCTGCTTTTTAAACAGAAAATCGTAGTTACTAATTGAATCCTTTTTTATAAGAGAAACGGTACCGTGATCTAAAATAACCTGTCCCAACTTCACATCCCCGAATAATAAGGGCCATAATTTTACAGATACTGTCAGATCATTAATTTGAGCCAATTGGTCTCTATTTTTAGGCAATAGTTGGATATTCTTAAACTGTACAGCATTAATTCCACGGAAAGCATAATATTGGATCTTCAAATCCAAATCATATTTTTCAAGCAACTTCGCTTTTGCTTTATTGATTACCCCCATGAGCATCGCATCTCTTTTTTGATAAGCATATGCGCCTACTGCAAACGCCAAAACCAAAATAGCAGCTAAAGAGATATAAAGCCATCGCCATTTGCGGGACTTAAAAGTTGTTATAAATCGATTGGACATAATTATTACTAAATGCAAACTCGTGCATATCAACAGTCAAACTTAGATAAATTTGGCTGTATATACAATTATAATTCACGGAAACGATGGTCGCTTCATCCGTGACTTCAGCAAGACAAAATTATTCACAAAACGCATTAATTACATAAAAATGAAAATGTTCCAAAAAAGGGATCTTTCCTAAAAGCCGGCCCTATATATATTAATTTTAATCCCATTAAAAACAGAGAAATGACATGAAATTGATCCGCAATGAGTAGTTTTGTAATCCATGATTACAAATGAACAATAGATGGTTACCAAAGAACAAATATTAAATGCATTATCCTATGTGGAAGAGCCTGATTTGAAAAAGGATCTTGTCACATTGAATATGATTCAAAATATCGGGATCGAAGGTGAAAAAATTTCTTTCGATGTCATTTTAACTACTCCGGCTTGTCCGCTTAAGGACCATATTGAACACGCATGCCGAAACGCCATCGCTCATTTCATCGACAAAAATCTCGAAGTTCAAATCAATATGACTTCCAATGTGATCGGGAAACAAGGCGCACAGGTTTCAGGCATTAAAAACATCATCCTGGTCTCCTCAGGAAAAGGTGGAGTTGGAAAGTCAACTGTTGCCGCCAATTTGGCGCTTGCCCTCCATACTAAAGGAGCTAAAACAGGACTTTTAGACGCTGACATCTATGGGCCATCACTTCCGATTATGTTTGGTCTAGAAGGTGCTAAACCCGGATCAGTAGAAATGCCTGATGGACAGGTTAAAATTGAACCGCTTGAAAAATTTGGACTAAAATTACTTTCAATCGGATTCTTCACCGACCCAAACCAGCCTATCCCATGGCGTGGCCCCATGACCACCTCTGCAATCAAGCAGCTCTTTAATGATGCACACTGGGGTGAACTCGACTATCTAGTGGTCGATATGCCTCCAGGTACAGGCGACATTCATATTACCGTATCACAGACTTTCCCGATTGCGGGTGCAGTCATCGTCACTACGCCGCAGCAAGTTGCCCTAGCTGACGCTGTAAAAGGGATCGGTATGTTTTTAATGGATAGTATCAATATTCCGTTACTGGGCGTGGTCGAGAATATGGCTTATTTTACACCAGCGGAGCTTCCTGATAATAAATATTATATTTTTGGAAAAGACGGCGGAAAAAGGTTAGCTGAAGAATATAAAGTACCTTTCCTTGGCGAGATACCACTTTTAAAAGGTATTTCTGATGCTGGAGATAATGGATTCCCCATTGCGATAGACAACGAAGATCCTGTAACAAAATCATTTCTCACGATTGCAGAAAAAGTTGCTCAGCAGCTTTCCATCATTCATAGTCAGTTAAAATAGCTCTTCAAAGGCAGTGATGCTGCTGTTAATCCTACAAAAGGCTTTCATGGGTATGAAAGCCTTTTGTAGGATTAACATTTTATTAGAGCGCCAGCTCTAATACTACCGGACAATGATCGGAATGCACAGCATCTGGCAATATACTGGAAGATTTGATATGATCGGCCAAGGGCTTAGAAACCATATTATAATCAATGCGCCAACCCAAATTCTTTGCGCGCGCTCCAGCACGATAACTCCACCAGGTATACTGGTGCGGATCTGGATTTAGATGGCGAAAAGAGTCAATATAACCCGAATTAATAAAATTCTCCATCCATTCACGCTCTTCCGGAAGAAAGCCCGAAGAGTTCGCATTTGATTTTGGATTATGAATATCGATGGCACGATGGCAAATATTATAATCACCGCAGACAACCAAATTCGGCTTTTCCACCAAAAGCTTATCGCTATACAACTGAAAATCCTTTAAAAAACGGTATTTAAAATCCTGTCTTACGTAGCCAGTTGTACCCGAAGGAAAATAGGTACTCATCACGGATAGTTGATCAAAATCAGCACGGATAATACGACCTTCAAAATCATAATCCTCATGACCACAACCGTATTCCATATGCTTAGGCGTCATCTTGGTAAACAAGGCAACTCCGCTATAGCCCTTCTTCTGCGCTGGATACCAGTAATGCTCATAGCCCATCTCCTCCAATAAGACAACTTCGGGAATCTGATCAGGCGTAGCCTTAATCTCCTGAAGACAGATGACATCTGCATTTACAGCTTTCAACCAGCCCAACCAATCTTTCTTTAAGGCCGCACGCAAACCATTCACATTATAAGTTACTATTTTCATTGTTTATTATTGTGATGCTAGATTATAGAAAAAAGAAACCTTCTCAATCCCTGATATATTACTTCAACATAACGTTAGTAATCCTTTGAAGAGAACAAATCACCAATCTTTGAAAAGATACCCGTTTGAGGTTTTAAACCTTTAAGTTCCCGCTCCAAGTTTAATGCTTCTCGCCGTGTAAGGACATGCATGGTCATTTTTTGATCCGTTTCCGGCCTATCTTGCTGATCTGTCTTTACCGCTGCAATCTGATCGATAACTTCTACACCTTTGACCACCTCACCAAATACGGTATAATTCCAATCTAAATGCGGCGCACCGCCGATAGAGGTGTATACCTGACGTTGGGTTTCAGAAAATCTCTTGCCATTCATTCGGGTCTGCTCTAACCGATTGAGATCTTCAGGACTAAATACCTTTCCCTGAACAAGATAAAACTGAGACCCCGACGAAGCTTTTTCAGGATTATTGTCCCGGGCAGCTCCGATAGCACCTTTTTTGTGAAATAAACCATCCTGAATCTCTGCAGGAATGGTGTATCCAGGCCCCCCATTACCCAACTGAGCTCCGCCAGCCGCATTTTTTGAGTCAGGATCACCGCCTTGAATCATAAAATTCTCAATGACACGGTGGAACAGCGCTCCATCATAATATTGGCTTTTTGCCAATTTGACAAAGTTATCCCGATGTTTTGGCGTTTCATTATACAGCCGCACAACACAGATGCCCTTCTCAGTGACGATCTGTACATATTTAAATTCAGGTTTAGCCGCAAATGCCAAAACCTGTAAAAAGCAGAATACTGCAATTAAACTAGCTTTTAAAAATTTCATCTGTTAATAGTTCTACGTTCCCAATTGAACTTTTATTTTTCTCTTGATATGATCGTTAGATAACATTTAATTCCTCAAAATAATCGATGATCAGCGACTTCATAATCAGTTCTTGTTCCAAAAGTGTATAGTTAGGAATTGGTTTTATTAATTCCCAATGCGGCCACCCCTCCTCATCAAGGCCTTTCAACGTATAAAATCCCATCGCACTGAAAAGACGGCAGGTGGCAATATGCATCAACTCTTCTTTTTCCCGTTTCGAGAATTTCTGGGCACCCTTGCCCAATTCCTGAACACCAATGAGAAATAAACACACCTTGATGTCTGGTTTTTCCATATCAAATAGTGCCGCAATCTCATCCTGCAGGATACTCCATTTCTTGTTAACTTCAGCTGCCTTCATTTTTTTGATTTAATAAAACTAGCCATCACCTCTGCACAACGTTGGTCAATCATCTGAAAAACCGGATCAAACAAATTATCATCAAAATATGGATCCGGAACAATATCGTCTCCTAAAAATAATTTAACCTTGTTCAGATCCGATTTATCTATAGCCTGAGCACAAACATCTGCATAATTTTGTCTATCCATGACAAATATTAGATCATATTCAGCAAAAAACTGTGGTTTAAAATGCTGGGCCCGCTGACTAGATATATCGATACCGTATTTCTTGGCAACTGCGATCGCCCGATGATCAGGTGCCTCACCAATGTGCCAATCACCCGTACCAGCCGATTCAACGACCCAGTTTAATTGTTGATCCAATGCCTTTTGCTTCAATATACCGTGTGCAAGGGGGGAACGACAGATATTCCCCAAACAAACCATTAAAATCTTCATTTTTATAACGTTTAAAAAGCTATACAATAAATATCACGACTGCTATGAAATTCGACTAATTCCGTAAAAGCTCAATTAAGTCAACTAGCCATTCCATCGATTTATTAATAGCACCATATATAGTCGATTGCAATTCCAAAAATTCTGCGTTTATCAAGTGCCGAACTTCTGCTGTACTTCTGTTCCGCAAAATAGCTAAACTAAAATTATTAACGAAACAACCCGCTTAAAAGTGACCAACTTCTTACCAAGCCATGGTTTTCTAATACCCTGACGCTTCTCCCAACCTTTATAAAAGAAATCAACGTAGCGTAAGCAGTTTTTTCGAGCAAAAAAAAGGTGGCCTAACCTAACGGCTAGAGCCACCTAAACTATATTAATCAACCAATTCTTAATTCTATGCTTAATATTCTACTGGGAAGCTCAATTGAACAGCACCACCTTGAGGCGACACACCTTTCAAACGTACAATATTACGTTGTGTTGCTCCTAAAGCGGCTTCAACATCATCCACTGAATTAACAGCCTTTCCGTTGACCTCAGTAATAACTAACCCGCGCTCTACACCGAAGTAATCAAAGATACCACCACGATTCACCTGAGTGACAACAACTCCGGAGTTTACACCCAATTCCTTTTTCTTCTGTGCCGACGCAGGAATAAAGCTTGCTCCTAATTTGTTATAAATTTCGGTTGCGCTTTTCGAAGCTTTTCCGCCAGCATTCGCAGACTTCAACGAATCTTCACCTTTCAATGTCATCGTAACCTGTTTTTCCTTACCATCTCGTTTGTAAGTAACATTTACTTTATCTCCAGGACGCGCACGACCTATAGTTTCACTTAAAACAGGCGAACCTGTAATTACTTTTCCATTAATTTTGGACAATATATCACCTTTCTTGATACCTGCGGCCTCAGCAGCACCACCAGCTACGACATCCTGAACATAAAGACCATCAACATCTGCAAAACCCTTCTCTTTCGCCAATTCAGGTGTTATTTCAGTATAAGTTACCCCGATGTAACCACGTTTTACATTACCGTATTCAACAAAGTCATCAACAATTTTCTTTACCAAATTAACAGGAATCGCAAAACCATAACCCGCATAGGTACCTGTTGGAGAAGCAATAGCGGAATTAATACCGATCAATTCACCCGAAGCATTTGTTAAAGCGCCGCCACTATTACCCCTATTAATTACCGCATCTGTCTGAATAAAAGATTCAATTGCTGAGCTGACAGGAATTTGGTCTTGCCCCCCACCAAATGGGTTACCACGTTGTTGTTGACCTTCACTTAAAATGCCAATCTGACGACCTTTCGCACTAATGATACCTGCAGTCACTGTAGACTGAAGTCCAAGAGGATAGCCAAAAGCCAATACCCATTCGCCAACATTGACATTATCTGAATTACCTAATTTAACAACAGGAAGCCCCTTGCCCGATACTTTCAATAAAGCTAGGTCAGTATTTGGATCACGTCCGATCAATTTGGCTTCAAATGTTCGCTTATCTGTCAATACGACTTCAATCTTGTCTGCATCTTCCACCACATGGTTGTTCGTTACAATATAACCATCGTCTGAGATAATTACACCCGATCCCGATGCTTGTACCGGTTGTGACTGCATTTGACGTCGCCCGCCCCCCTGTGGCATGCCAAAAAACTCTTCAAACATGTCAAACGGAGAACCCTGAGATTGTTGCGAACCCTTACGACTATATGTGGTTTTAATATGTACAACACCCGGTGACACCGCAGCAGCAGCCTGGGTAAAATCAGGGTTACCTGTAGAGGACATTACTCCTGTTGGATTATTTGCAAAATAAACCTTTTGTTTGTCTTCGAAAGACATACCATCAAACTTCTTATTCTCAATAAGCTTGTAACCTCCTAATGCTACCGCTCCACCGAAAACAGCTGTTAATAGCGTTAAACCGACCTTATTCATAAACTTATTTCTATTTTAAAATGTCTTAATATAAGCTGATAATTTTTGCTCTTAAAATTACCGATTTTATTCGGATATGTCCAAATGTAATACCATTTCGAAACCTTCGGAAAATCAGACACGTTAAAAAATGTTAATTACTAGACAAATGCGACCATTTTAACAAATCTTAACTTTATTACGTTTTTTTGTAACAAAAAAACGTACTTTTGTTACTAAAAATCAACAGAATGGCGACAACAATAAGATTCTCTAAATACCAAGGAGCAGGCAATGATTTCATTTTAGTAGATAATCGCCAAAATGCATTTGACAGAGCAGACGAAGCATTGGTAGCGAAGCTATGTGACCGCCGGTTTGGTATTGGTGCTGACGGGCTAATGCTCTTACAGCAGAACGAGAATTACGATTTTGAGATGATTTATTTTAATGCAGATGGTAGAGAAGGAAGCATGTGTGGTAATGGAGGCCGTTGCATTGTCGCCTTTGCTCGCGACCTTGGCATTACCACTGACAAAACTGCCTTTTTGGCAGTAGACGGTGTACACCATGCATCTTTAGCTGCAGATCTTGTCAATCTCCAAATGATCGACGTGCAAGATTTTGCCCGCGATGGAAAAGCCTACGTGTTACAAACAGGTTCTCCACATTATGTTGAATTTGTAGAAAATCTTTCGCATAAGAATGTCTATCAAGATGGCTACGCCATTCGTAATAACGCGACATATGGAAAAGAAGGCATCAATGTAAATTTCATTGAAGCTGAAGGAGATGGTTATTTCCTCCGTACTTTTGAACGCGGTGTCGAAGATGAAACCTACGCCTGCGGCACCGGTGCTACTGCGGCAGCCATGGCCGTCGCCATACAGCAAAATCTCACAGGCGATATTCATATTCCTATCCGTGTATTAGGAGGGCAGCTTTATATCTCCTTCCATAAAAATGGTCAGCATTTTACAAAGGTATTCTTAAAAGGGCCTGCACAGTTTGTCTTCGAGGGTAACTATCAGGTTTCTACAGGCAATCAACACTAATCGCTTCCAGAATATTCAATTCAAGCACGTCAATTTTTAAAATTTCATCGGGCAAATTGCGAGTAATGGTATATTTTATTGTATATTAGATACCTTTATTTACAAGGTCCGCTATTTTTAATGCAACAGTCAAAGTCATTTCCAGTATATAAAATCGTTTATTCCATATGTGAGCACCCTTATCTCGGCTATCTCATTGAGCCACACATGGTCCAACTCAATCCCAATGGGACTTACTCACTCCGATATCAACGCATATTTAGTAATACTGTCGGTGCCTACGCCGCCGAATTGGATGAAGTAGATTACAAACTCATTCGACTGCTTGATGAAATTGAACAAACACACCTCATCAAAAAATACTACAAGAAAGCGATCAGACCTGTAGATTTCTTTTCCAAAGTTTTTGATAAAAAGCTTTATGAACTCCTTCGTCCTAAAATAGATGAAAAAATGATTCAATTTTTTGAAGCTGTTGGCGACAAACCA
The DNA here is from genome assembly GCF_030818895.1 of Sphingobacterium zeae. Taxonomy (NCBI): domain Bacteria; kingdom Pseudomonadati; phylum Bacteroidota; class Sphingobacteriia; order Sphingobacteriales; family Sphingobacteriaceae; genus Sphingobacterium; species Sphingobacterium zeae. The sequence goes on along the minus strand of NZ_JAUTBA010000001.1, from coordinate 762,428 downwards.
TTCTTTATGATGAGCAAAGATGGGTATCCTGCAGATCAAGAAATTAAACTGGCCACATCCGCTGCCTCAATACTTTTTCATTTCCGTCGAAACGAAGAAGAAACACGCTATTTCCCCACCATAAAATACGAAAATCAGCGTTTGGAGTTTATGTTCAAAAACGCTATCGTGCTGACTAACGTACAAGCGTGGCTACTTCTAAATAATACCCTTTATTATTTCGATCAGACCCTTGAAGGCAAAAAGCTTAGCCCCTTCTTGAACAAACGCTATATTTCTGTCGGTAGAAGCACTGAAAAAAAATATTTTGAAACATTTGTCTGTGGCTTGATAGAACGCTATCATGTTTATGCCGAAGGATTCGACATTGAAACCCATCAGCATCAAGCAATTCCTATCCTTCATTTGATTTACATCAAAGATGGAGTTTCTCAACTTCAACTGCAATTTAAGTATGGTAAACATACCTTTACAGCTGGCGCCGAAAATAAAGTTACTGTTCGCATGGTCTATCAGGAGGAAAATGATCATTACATCTTCCACCGTGTCAAGCGATCTTTACAATGGGAAGAACAGCAACATGAAAATTTAAAAAAACTGGGACTACAGGATTTTGACCTCCAACTCGGTCTGTTGACACCAACCATAACTGCCGGAAAACGGCTTTCCATATTTGACTGGATAAATAATCACCAAGAACAACTGGAGAAACTTGGTTTTCAAATTGTGCAAGACAATGAAGAAAAGCGCTTCTTCATAGGTCAGACCTCGCTGGATATCTCCATTGAAGAAGACAATGATTGGTTTGATATCAGTGCTATCGCAAAATTTGGTCCTTACGAAATCCCATTTATTCAACTGCGCAACCATATCCTCAATAACATTAAGGAATTTACTTTACCGAATGGAGAAATTGCCATGATTCCAGAAGAATGGTTTGCACAGTACAATCATCTATTTCAATTTTCTGCAGATCGCCATGAACTTAAATTAAATAAGGTACACATAGGCCTACTCTTTGAAATTAGCGAACATACGCAACTGATATTTACCCGAAAACTTCAAAATCTGGCCAACTTCGAAGAAATTGCAGATATTCCCGAACCAAAACATTTCAAAGGAAATCTTCGCCCATACCAAAAGGCAGGATACAATTGGTTTAATTTTCTAAAGCAGTATAAGTTTGGAGGCTGTCTTGCGGATGATATGGGTTTAGGTAAAACCATACAAACATTAGCCTTATTGCAGCAACAAAAAGAACTGCTTCAGAATGAACAGGATGTACGTACTTCGCTTTTGGTCTTACCGACTTCATTAGTATATAACTGGCAAAAAGAAGCACATCAATTCGCGCCACAGCTGAACATTCACCTTCATACTGGCAACAATCGCATCAAAGATTCCGCATTATTTTCAAAATATGATTTAATAATCACCACTTACGGAATAGCGCGCATAGACGAAGAGATTTTAAGTAGCTATTATTTTAATTATATTATATTGGATGAAAGCCAAAACATTAAAAACCCGACATCCAAATCTTTCAAAGCCATAAAAAGCCTAAAGAGTAAAAATAAACTGGCCTTAAGTGGAACACCCGTTGAAAATTCGGTTTCGGATCTTTGGGCTCAGATGCACTTCACCAATCCCGGACTGTTGGGAAGTTATACCTATTTCCAGAAGGAGTTTGTGCAGCCCATAGAAAAGAAAAAAGACGAAGAAAAAGCTCAACGACTTCAGGCGATTGTTAAACCGTTTATACTAAGACGTACAAAAGATCAGGTGGCAAAAGAATTACCGCCAAAGACAGAACAGGTACTCTACTGTGAGATGACAGAAAAACAGGCCGAACTCTACGAGAAGGTCAAATCTGAATATCGCAATGCAATCCTCGACGGGCAATTGGAAAACAAACCAAAATCTAGCCAAATTGCACTTTTACAAGGTCTGACAAAGTTGCGGCAGTTAGCCAATCACCCCAGAATGGTGGATGAGAAATTTGCGGGCGATTCCGGTAAGTTCGAATCGGTGATTGAAACCCTGGAAATGGTCATGCAGAGAGGTAACAAAGTACTGATTTTCTCCCAGTTTGTAAAGCAACTCAATATCTTCCGCCAGTATTTTGATCATAAAGGAATAAACTACGCCTACCTAGATGGCGGCACAAAAAATCGGGATGAAGCGGTCAGTCAGTTTCGTAAAAACAACGATACCAAGCTGTTCCTCATTTCGATAAAGGCTGGTGGTGTGGGGCTCAATCTTATTGAAGCAGACTATGTTTTTATCCTAGACCCTTGGTGGAATCCGGCTGTGGAACAACAGGCCGTAGACCGCTCGCACCGCATCGGTCAAACGCGCAATGTCTTTATCTATAAATTTATCAGCAAAGATACCGTTGAAGAAAAGATATTAGCCTTACAGAATAGAAAGAAATCGATCGCACAAAGCCTGATCACAACCGAAGAAAGCTTTATCAAGTCACTTTCTCAGGAAGATCTGCAGGAGCTTTTAGCCTAAAACGATCGCGACTGCTATTTGTATCCATTGATCTTCGCCATATAAATCGATGGACGAATACCCGTCACCCGTGTAAAAATGTTGCTGAAAGAAGAGAGCTCGTTGTAACCCACCCGCATGGCGATTTCGAGAATGGAGTAATCATTTTCAGACATGAGCTCCAGGGCTTTCGCAATTCGTATAGCCCTTAAAAACCGAATATAACTGATGCCCATATCTTCTTTAAAAAGCCTTGATAAGGAGCGGCCACTCATTCCAAAACGCGCAGCTATCTGTTCAATGGTAAAGGACTGATCGATATTACTGTTGAGATACCGAGCCACACTTTTGAGCTTTTCACTTTTAGGATAGGGATGCTGCATCGGAAAAGCATCTATTGGTGAACTCGTATCTGGAATAATTGCCATCATCGCACGCAAGAGACAGTATTTAGAATAATTAGTCATCTTGCTCACCCCGCCAGCCCAATCTCGAGCAAATAAAAACATTTCACGCATCAAATCATTGCTTAGAAATATATTCGGCACCGAAAGCACAGACGGCATATCCGACCTTTCTTTGAAGTAAAAACTATAGAGTGGAATACGAGAGCTTGTACTTTCCAGATGATAAGTGGTATTTGCCGGAATCCACATATAAAATCTTGCAGGCAAATACCAGTGCTTTGTTGCTGTAAATACATGAATAATCCCGCCTTCAGCGTAAAGCAGGCGCGCTTTCTTATGTTTATACTCGCGAGAATCAATACGATTGACGTAGAGGTGGTCGACATAAAAATCATAGTGCTCAGCATCAATCGCTGTAAGTTTATCCGCTTCCATATCCCAAAATTACGTTATTCCGACAATATGGCACAAATAAACAAATATCCGTCCGACTATACAAAACAAATCATTTAAGTCCTACTGTATCTTTGTGCGGGCCATATTCCCAAATAGGAAAATCGATCGGAACTCAAGCCCCATTTAAGTAAAATGCATTGACAAATAGTGATCTAGCAGGTAACTCAGAATCAAATCTGGATCAGAATGCTAAAGCTGAAGAATTTGGAAAATGCGCAAGTAGAATGAATAATGAATAGAAAAGATAAAAAAGACCAAACAAAAGGATTTAATAAAGCGCTCGTGCTCTTTGCGAGTATATTATTATTGACCGGCATTGGCTTCCTGGTCAGGCATCTGATTTTTACTCATCAATATGTAACGACAAATGATGCCCAGATAGATCAATATGTAACCCCTATTGCTAGTCGGATCCCTGGTTTTATCAAAGAAGTCCGATTTGAAGAAAATCAATATGTGCATCAAGGTGACACCCTATTAATTATAGATGCAAGTGAATATCAGACCAAGGTAGATATCGCAAAAGCCGAACTCCAGAGCAGCCAGAGAAATGCCGAGGTCATCAGCAAAACAGCCAATGCGACTGCCAATAGTATTTCGGTTCAAAAGGCAAGATTAGAAGCGGCAAAAGTAAGTGTATGGCAAACGCAACAGGATTATAGTCGATTCAAGAAACTATATGAGGCTGATGCGGCAACCAGACAGCAGTACGACAATGCCAAAGCAGCTTACGATTTGGCATTAGCACAACTACATGCTATGACAGAAGAGTATCATTCCGCACGACTGAATACCAGCAAAGAAAAAGCAAACGAGTTACCTGCAAAAGCGAATATTAACATCAAAAAGGCCGCAAGAACAAATGCCCAGCTTTTCCTTTCCTATGCCGTAGTAACCGCTCCCTATGACGGCTTTGTTGGCAAGCGTACTATACAACCCGGACAATTTGTGAAGGAAGGCCAGACGCTGGCAAATGTAGTTAGCGAAGAGAAATGGATCGATGCAAATTTCAGGGAAACACAGCTCGAAGATCTTATAGAAGGTACTATCGTGACGATACAGGTAGATGCATTTCCCAACCTACTCTTTAAAGGAAAGATCCATTCTTTCTCTCCAGCATCAGGTTCCAAATTTGCCGTGATACCCCAAGATAACGCAACAGGAAACTTCGTAAAAATAGAGCAGCGCATCCCTGTTAAAATTGTCTTTGATGCACGGCAAGATCTTAAAAAACTACGTGGCGGCATGAACGTTGTCATTCATGCTGCCCATCAATCCTAATTTGACCATGCTTAACAACAAATCTGTATACTATAGCTGGGTTCCCGAATGGATCAAACTTCCACTAATGATACTAGCGATGTTTCCCCATCTCATGTTAATGTCGCTATTCCATTCGAATACGGCATTTACCGCGTCGGCGCTTGACATCGAAACCGAAGATATTCAGTATTTCCTTTCCTTGATGTATGGTGCCATTGTGGTTGCCTTACTCATTTTTCAGCGGCTTTTTTCTTATTTCAGAGTGAGAACCTATATCCTGTTGACCTGCAGCGCTTCCATCCTCATCCTAATCGGCATTTCATTGACAAAAGATCCATTCCTTATTGGCGTTCTGCGTGTAGCCGAAGGTATTTTCTGCGTGCTTGAAGGCGCTTGTTTCCTTCCAATGGTTATGAGCCAGATTAAGCATACAAAGAGCCGCACCATTGCCTATTTCTTCCTATATACATTTATGCTTACCGGCTCGACCTTGACAACATCTTTGCTCAAAGAAAGTATTATGGATTATGGATGGCAAGATATGATCTACGTTGTACTCTATTGGCATTTGATCGTCATTGCGATAGCCCTGCTCTTACTCAACAATAATCGCTTAAGTAAAAAATTCCCGCTCTATCAACTGGATCTCACAAGCTGTCTGTTTCTGCTATTCTCATTGAGCTGCGGCGCTTACGTCCTAATTTATGGCCGTAAATACTATTGGTTCGAACACCCTAATATCACCATCAACTTTGCCCTTTTCCTCGTGTTCGGAGCACTCTTTATAATTAAACAAAGTTTGGTCAAAAGACCTCTATTTCACTTTGACGTATTGAGATATAAAAATGTGATTTTGGGAGTTATCCTATTTTTTTTCTTCTATATTATTCGCAGCTGCCTCAACAATGTTTATACCGTAATGGCTACCGTCTGGAAATGGCCTTGGCACTATATTATTGATGTACAATACATCAATGTCATAGGTACTATCCTGGGTGTTGGCAGTTCTGCCGTCTTACTTCTATGCAATGTATCTCCGAAATATAGCTTTGGTTTTGGCTTTTTGATATTGGCAATTTCCTGTTTTCTCTTTGTCCCTACCTTTTATCCTGATACCACAATCTGGACCATCGGTCTCCCATTGTTCATTCAGGGCATCGGACAAGGCTGGCTGTTCACACCGCTCGTGATTTACATTTTAACAGGTGTCGAATCCCAACATGTAGCCAATGCCGGCCTCATGGGTACAACTGTTCGATTTTGGAGTACCAATATTGGATTTGCCTTTATCCAAAACATCAGCTATATACTAAATAAAAAGCATTATAATCAACTCGAACAGACACTGAATACAGGCAATCCGTTGACACTAAATTATTGGAACACATTAATCGAGAAATATAGCGGATTATATGGCGATCAAGTGGCAAACCAAATTGTTAGTAAAAGTCTTGCCGGAAGTTTGAGTCAGCAAGCATCGCTAATCAGCAATATGGAAATATTTACTTTCCTCGGAATGCTGGGATTAGTTGTAACCGGAATAATATTTTTATTTGGCCCAGTTAAGACCCTTTATATCCGGCTGAGGTTACCTTACTTATAAATCAAACTAGGGGAACGCCTAGTATAAGCAAATTAGGGGAAGCCTATCTAACAAGGTCTAGCAACTCCATAAATCCAAAGAAAATCAACGTTTCCAATAAACTAAGCATAGCAAACTTATGCCCCTCTAGTGGACAATATTAAAAAAGGCTATTCGCAAATCAATGCAAATAGCCTCTTTTAGTATTTTATACTCCTTTCATTTAAGCATCAAATTCCTGAAGTGCTTTTTTTACACGATTTACGACTTCATCTCTGCCCAGCAGTTCAACTATCTGAAAGACATCTGGACCAAATTTTCCACCGACTAACATAATACGGAATGGCATCATCAGTTCGCCCATTTTCATTCCGGATGCCTGAATGGCATCCTTGAAGAAAGGCTCCAACTCAGCAGCCTTCCAGGTATGGAATCCTGCGAAAGACTGGTTAATCCCCTCAAAAAATGCAGTTTTTTCAGCAGACCATTTAGGCTTCACTGCGTTTAAATCGTATTCTGCAGGTTGCAGGAAGAAAAACGACGCTTGGCTCCAAAAATCTTCCACAAAGGTCAGACGCTCTTTTACCGCATCCAATACTTTACTCACATAAGTGTCATCAGCCGCGACTTGATGATGTTCCAAAACTGTTTTAATCTGCGGTAACAGCGACTCTGTTGAAGATCGTTTGATCCATTCATGGTTAAACCATTTTGCTTTTTCAAAATCAAATTTCGCCCCAGCTTTACTGATACGGTCCACGCCGAATTTCTGGATCAATTCATCTAAAGAAAAAAGTTCCTGTTCAGTTCCATCATTCCAGCCTAACACGCCAAGCATGTTGACAAAAGCCTCTGGCAAGAAACCCATCTCACGAAAACCTTTTGTTGTATCGCCAGAGTTTGCATCGGTCCAGTTCATCGCGTAAACAGGGAATCCCAGACGATCGCCATCGCGTTTACTTAATTTACCATTTCCATCGGGTTTGAGGATTAGAGGAAGGTGTGCCCAGCTCGGCATGCTATCGCCCCAGCCAAGGTATTCCCACAACAAGATATGGATAGGTGCCGAAGGCAACCACTCTTCGCCGCGGAATACATGCGAAATATCCATGGTTTTATCATCGACAACAACGGCCAGGTGATAAGTTGGCATACCGTCAGCTTTAAGCAATACCTTATCATCAACAAGATTGGTATCGAAAGCTACCTTTCCACGGATCATATCTGTAAATGTTACCGTGTCATCAGTAGGAATTTTTATACGAATGGTATGCGGAGTCCCCGCATCCAACAGGTGTTGAGTTTCAGTCTCAGATAGGCTCAACGAATTGCGCAATTGAAGTCTGTTTTCGTGGCTATATCGGAAGTTAGGCTGTAATTTACGCTGTTCATCTAGCTCTTCAGCAGTATCAAAGGCATAATAAGCATACCCATCTGCGATCAATTGCTCAGCATATTTCCGGTAAGATGGTTTTCGCTCACTTTGACGGTAAGGCCCATATTTCCCCCCTATTAACGGACTTTCGTCTGGCGTCAGACCACACCATGCTAAGCATTCGTTGATATATTCCTCAGCACCAGGGACGAAACGAGTTTGATCCGTATCCTCGACACGTAAAATAAAATCTCCCTCATGCTGACGCGCATAGAGAAAATTAAACAAAGCTGTACGTACCCCACCAAGGTGAAGACCACCTGTCGGGCTTGGTGCAAAACGCACTCTGACTTTTCTTTCTGAACTCATGAAGCAAAATTACCACAAAATTTTTGATTTGGGCGCTACGACCACTTCTTCAATTAAATAAAAGTGCAGAAAACAGACATTTATTCAGTAATTTGCGATGAAGGACACGAATACGGAATCATGAAACCCTATCAGATTAGCCAGCAACGCTGGAAATTTATTTTGCTCATCTTTGCAGCAGTCATTGCTGTTGCCTCCTTGGTGTACACCAATTACCTCGTTCGAAATCTTGCTCACGCCGAACGTTCAAAGGCCGAGGTATGGGCCATGAGTACTAAAAATATCATGACCATGCCCGACGTAGATGATGAGTTCATTACATTTATCTACGCTGTAAGAGACAGCCTAAATTTACCAGCAATTATTACTGACGATAAAGAAGATATCATTTTTTGGCGGAACCTCGATTCTACGAAGACCAATATTAAGCCTGGACAAAACGACAGTGTTACAAAGCATCTAAATTATGACCCCGCTTATTTTCAAAAACAGCTGGCATTTATGAAAAAAAGCCATCCCCCCATTACTTTGGAATTGGAAAATGGGCAAAAATGGCATGTATACTACAAGGATTCTTGGTTTTTGCAACAGCTAAGGGTGTTTCCGTACGTACAACTATCGCTCATTGCGCTCTTCCTTATCATTGCATATACCGTTTTCAACTCTATCCGAAAATCTGAACAAAATCTTGTTTGGGTAGGCCTCACCAAAGAAGCGGCACATCAATTGGGTACCCCCATTTCATCGTTGATGGGTTGGCTAGAACTGATTCGTATAAAATTTGATGCCGAAGAAGATGATACGCTAACTGAAATGGAAAACGACATAAAGCGGCTTGAGATCGTCGCTGACCGCTTTTCAAAAATAGGATCTACCCCCGTACTGACCAATCACAACCTCTACGAGGTCATTAAAAATTACATGGATTATTTCCGTATAAGGACTAGCAATAAAATCACTTTCGAATTAAAAGGAGACAAACATCTTGAAGCAAAGCTCAATATTCCGCTCTTCGACTGGATTATAGAAAATTTATTGAAAAATGGAGTAAATGCCATTGGTACAGAAGGAAAGATAACTGTTAATATTTCAGAAAATATTGCGAAAGAAGAAATTTTTATAGACATTAGCGATACGGGCAAAGGAATTCCGAGATCTAATTTTGAATCAGTTTTCCAGCCAGGCTTCACCACAAGAAAGAGAGGTTGGGGGCTTGGGCTTAGTCTGACAAAAAGAATGGTGCGGTATCACCAAGGCCAAATTTTTGTAAAAGAATCTGAATTAGGTAAAGGAACAACATTTCGAATAATCTTAAAAAGCAATTTAAAATATGAAGCCACTCAAATCTGACGAATATCCAGCAGTCTATGCGCCATATATTGAGACTGTCGTTGATAACGTGTTTGATACACTCGAAGAACAAACGCTCTCCTTTCCGGCATTTCTGGACACGATTCCTGAGGAAAGAGGCAATTTTAAATACGCCGAGGATAAATGGACCATCAAAGAAGTCGTTGGCCACGTCATCGATAATGAACGAATCATGGCCTATCGTGCGTTGCGCTTCTCCCGTAACGACCTGAAGGAGCTCGCTGGTTACGACCAAGACTACCTCATTCAGTATTCGCGCTATAATGACCGTACCTTGGAAAGCTTGAGTAAAGAATTTGCCTTTCTTCGCAAAGCCAATATGATGCTTTTCAACAGTTTCAATGACGCTGAATTGGAGCGTAAAGGAATGGCATCTGAGCGACTTACAACTGTAAAAGCACTGTTATATGTCATTGCGGGACACCTCAATCATCACCGCATTATTATTCAAGAACGTTATTTAAACTCAGACGATGTCAAAAATTTGGTTTCAGCATTACAGCATTGAGGAAATAAATATATTTTTTAATAAATACCTGTCAGGTCTCCTGGAAATTCAAGCGACAGAAATAGATGACAACACCATTACAGCGACTATGCCTGTAACAGATAAAGTCAAGCAGCCGCATGGAATATTACATGGTGGAGCCTCGGTAGTCCTGGCAGAGTCGCTAGGAAGTATTGCCTCTAACCTGGTGGTTGACCCAGATAAATATCGCGGCGTTGGACTTGAAGTGAACGCAAACCATATACGTCCCGTAAGTAGCGGAATAATCACAGCGAAATGCAGTGCCATACATATTGGCCGTTCCACACATATCTGGGAAATAAAGATGTATGACCGGTTCAATAAATTAAATTGTATTTCCAGACTGACAGTAGCGATCGTTCCGAAATAATACAATTTATAGGGCTTTTGACAACTCGAATTTCAAAACCATCAAATTTTAATCTGACAGATTAAAATTCAAAGGAGGATAAATTAAAATTTATCCTCTTTTTTGGGAATTAATTCTCAAAACCGAGCAAAAATATGCCTGTATTTATTTCCTATATTCAATAAATTTAAGTAGTCTTGTACGTTGGATAGTTTAAAAATCAACAAAATAGCATGCAATCGATTGCTTAAAGCTACTTTTCGACAGATTTCTACTGCGTGAACGATAACTTAACTAAATATAATTAAAAAAATGACCACTAATCCTAATTCGGGTAAAACAGCAATAGTCCCAATGCTCATTTGCTGTGCATTATTTTTTATTCTTGGATATATCACTTGGGCCAATGGCGCATTGATCCCTTTTGTACGCTTAGCATTTAATTTAGAGACCGATACACAAGCATTTTTAATTCTTTTCGCGTCGTATATTGCCTATTTTTTTCTCGCATTACCCAGTTCATGGATTTTAGGGAAAACAGGATTCAAAAATGGATTAGTGGCCAGTCTGGTGTTAATTATTTTAGGCGCCCTTATCATTATTCCTGCCGCATCAAATTTGAGCTACCAACTCTTCTTGGTCGCTATCTTTGTGCAAGCCTCAGGTATGGCGCTGTTACAGACAGCGATTAACCCTTATTTAAGTATAATCGGCCCCATAGAAAGTGCCGCCCAAAGGATCTCCATCGTAGGGATTTTCAATAAAACAGCTGGCATGATTGTTCCAGTAGTCTTGGGGAGCATCCTATTAAAAGATTACGACAGCATTTCCAGTAGAATCAAAGAACTCAAAGCAGGTGCAGAACACGATGCACTGTTAGCAGAATTATCCGAAAGGCTTCATGGACCCTACATTGGAGTAGCTATCGGTGTTGCGATTCTAGCGATTGTCGTATTTGCTGTAAAAATGCCCGAAGTTGATGTCAATAAGGAAGAAGAAGCAACAGATGACGCTGCTGTCACCAGTACTAAAAAGACAAGTATCTTTCAGTTTCCACATTTATTTTTAGGATTTCTCGCTATTTTCTTCTGCGTTGCAGTCGAAGTAATGGCAGGCGACATCATCGGAACGTACGGAAGATTATTATCGCTGCCGCCATTTTTTGTTAAGTATGGTACTACGTTTACGCTAGTATGTATGCTAGTTGGCTATTTCATTGGTATTATCTCTATTCCAAAGTTTGTATCGCAGCAAACCGCTTTACGTATCTGTACAATTGTTGGTATAACATTCGCGGCGATTTCGGCATTTTCCACAGGACTGACATCTTATATCTTTGTGGCCCTATTAGGTGTCGCTAATGCATTGATGTGGCCAGCAATTTTTCCGCTGGGTATAAAAGGACTAGGACGCTTTACGAAAACAGGATCAGGTATTATGATTATGGGTATTGCCGGAGGAGCAATCTGGCCTTTGATATATGGCTATTTAAAGGACACATTGCATGTTGACTTCCAACATGCGTTTCTCTTTGCGATGGTTCCGGCCTACCTGTATATCTTATTTTTTGCCACTAAAGGGCATAAAATTGGAAAAGAAAACACTTAGTAGAACACACTAGTGGACGAGCCAAAGGGCATCTAAAAATAGATGCCCTTTTTCTGTGAAATTCTTCCTATTTTTAGAAGATAGATAGAGGCGTGAAACTGTTGAAAACGCGTATATAACAAAACAAACAATGATACAGATGAAAAAAAATCTTTTTGCAATTGCCATTGCCGCAACCATGATGTTTACGGCTGGAGAATCTTTTGCTCAAATTAAACTTCCTGCAGCCAGCAGCTCACAAACCATTACACAAGGATTAGGTATTGAAAATGTAACACTAAACTATAGCAGACCAAGTATGAATGGACGTAAGATCTTTGGTGATCTTGTTCCTTATAATCAGGTGTGGCGTACAGGAGCAAATACCAATACCACATTAACCTTTGAAGGAGATGTTACATTAAATGGCAATAAGCTTTCAGCAGGAACCTATTCGCTTTTTACGATCCCAAACAAATCAGAGTGGACCATTATCATCAGTAAAAACACAAAACAATGGGGCGCATATACGTATAAAGAATCTGAAGACGCTTTACGCTTCAATGTTAAACCACAAACATTAGCCAATCCGGTGGAAACTTTTACCATCGCTTTTGACAACGTTACGCCAACGGATGCGGTTTTAAGTTTGGCTTGGGAAAAAACTGCTGTAAAAATTGCCCTCAAAGTAAACCAGCAGGATAAAATATTAGCGTCAATCGACGAGGCTATGAAAGGGGAGAAAAAACCATATTTTGCAGCCGCTCAATATTACTTTACTAATAATTTGGATCTGAATAAAGCTTTAAACTGGTTTGATGAAGCTGCTAAAGCCCAACCCAAAGCGGCACATGTTCTTTATTGGAAAGCAAAAGCTCAATTGAAAGCCGGAGACAAAAAAGGAGCGGTGGAAACTGCCACGAAAGGTCTCGAAGTGGCCACAGCTGACAAGAACTCTGAATACATCAAGTTGAATACGCAAGTGATCAATGCTGCAAAAAAATAGCGGTCTATACACAACAATGCCCCAAAAAGCAGCTAACTTTTTGGGGCATTGCATTCAATGATCACTTTTTACAACTCATCTTTCAGTAGCTGCTCAAGTTCTTCCGGCGAGACGTTCATATTGACATTTCCATCTTTCGCAAAAGAGATCTCGCCAGTCTCTTCTGAAACAATAACAGCAATAGCGTCGGAGACTTCCGTTACTCCAATTGCCGCGCGATGCCTTAATCCAAATTGCAAGGGCAGATCCTCACTATCCGACAAAGGCAATACACATGATGCTGTCATAATCTTAAAATCGACAATAACGACCGCACCATCATGCAAGGGACTATTTTTATGAAAAATACTTTCAATTAAACGCTTGGAAATATGAGCATCGATATATTCACCACTACTCTGGTAATACTCCTCATCAAAATATTTTGAAAAAACCAACAATGCCCCGGTGCGCGTACGTGACATACTTCTGCAGGCTTCAATTACAGGTCTTAAATCATCCGTCAAATCCTTTTGTATAGCCTTCTTATTCCCGATAAACGACCAAAAAACCTTTTTTCGCTTCATCGATATATTCTTCCCAACATGCAATAAAAACCGCCTGATTTCTTGCTGGAATACGACAATCAACGCAATCGAACCCACCGATATAAAACCGCCGAATATTTCTGTCAGCAAACGCATATGCATCTGCTTGACGACAATATAAACGCCATAAAACAATGCGACACCAATTAGAATATTAACAGCAATGGTACCCCTAATCAAACTATAAATATAGTAGATAATAATCGCTACCAATATAATATCAATAACGTCCAAGAGGCGAAAGCCGCTAAATAGGCTATAGTCGATTCCATCCATACATGCAAGTTAAAAAAAAATAGATATTATTCGTATTTTTACAACACAACATACAGCAAAATGACCAGACTTTCAGTAAATATCAATAAAATCGCAACGCTCAGAAATTCTAGAGGTGGGAATAATCCTAATCTAGTCTCAGCAGCATTAGCCTGTGAACGTTTTGGGGCTCAGGGAATCACTGTTCACCCCAGACCAGATGAAAGACATATCCGCTATCAGGATGTATTTGACTTAAAAGCAGCAATTCAGACTGAGCTGAATATTGAAGGAAATTGCCAGGAGCAGAAATTTATAGACCTTGTATTGGCCAATAAACCAGCACAGGTTACATTAGTGCCTGATACCGAAGGTCAATTAACCTCCAATCATGGCTGGGATACCATTAAGAACAAAGCCTACCTACAAGATATGTGCAAATTGTTCAAAGATGCCGGGATACGTGTTTCTATTTTCGTAGATCCTGTCGAAGAAATGGTAGAGGCTGCCGCAGAAACAGGAACAGATCGCATTGAACTTTATACAGAAGGATTTGCAACGGAGTATGGTTTCGATAAAGAAACTGCTATAAAGCCCTATTTCAAAGCAGCCTTAAAGGCGCGTGAAGTCGGATTAGGACTCAATGCAGGCCACGACCTGGACCTCAACAATCTGCAATATTTCAATCAGCATATTCCGGAATTGCTGGAAGTAAGCATAGGCCATGCACTTATCTCTGATGCGCTGTATTTAGGATTAGAGGAAACGATCAAACGTTACCTCGCCTGTTTGAAGTAGTACAACTTTCGGCGAAGACCGAAACCTATAATCAGTAAACTCAAGTTATTTCAATAAAAAGGGCTTTCTTAACGAAAGCCCTTTTTATTGCATTCAGACCATAAGGCTAGCATGTTGATTTGCTCCGATTAATGAATGCCCTTAAAGATTCGATTCCAACGAATTTTCGAGAGTCCTGTGCCAATATCGTCCCAGCTCATCCAGGTAAATAAAGCCTTTCCAACAATATGGTCCTCGGGAACAAATCCCCAACCTCTTGAATCCAAGGAATTATGGCGATTATCCCCCATCATCCAAAAGTAATCCATTTTAAATGTATAGTGATCTGCTCTGACATCATTGATATAGATTCCATCCGAGCGCTTTTCAAGCTTATTGTTCTCATACACACGGATAGCTCTTTCATAGATGGGTAAAGTCTGCTCATTTAAAGCAACCGACCAACCTTTTTTCGGGATTAAAATCGGTCCAAAGTTATCAAAATTCCATTTGTATTGTGGATCGTACGGATAAGCACCTTCTCCAACTGGATTCCTTCGAATCTCTTTGACATTCGACCAGGATTTCACAATGGCCAGCTCATCTTGAGTCATGAACAACTGATAGACTCCAGGTTGCTGATCGCCACCTATTGCTTCAATTCTCAACTCCTTTAACCTTTCCATATTTAATGGAGTGCCATCCGTTAATACCAGATAGTCCAATTGACTTTCAGGAGGATCAAATCCCGGTTGATCATTTACAAAAAGCTTGGCATCCTTCATGGAAATCTTATCCCCTGGCAATCCCACACAACGCTTAATATAGTTCTCACGCTTATCAATCGGCCTTGCCTGAATCGTAAACTGCGAATTCACAGTCTGCCAGCCGTACGCTCGAACAAGATCATAGTAACTTGCATTTTGGTTTTCGAGCGCGACAGTGTCACCAGCAGGAAAATTAAAGACGACCACATCATTGCGCTCAATCTTTTGAAATCCAGGCAGACGTTTATAAGGGAGTTCGATCAATTCAGAATATGCTTTCCCTCCTGTGATGGGCATGGTGTGATGCGCAAAAGGAAAAGCAATCGGCGTATTAGGAATACGTGGCCCATAATTCAACTTGCTGACGAATAGGAAATCGCCGACCAACAAGGTACGTTCCATAGATCCTGTTGGGATCATATAAGCTTCGATCAGAAAACCGCGAATAAGCGATGCTGCAACAGTGGCAAATACGATAGCGTCAGCCCATTCACGTACCATGGACTTTTTGTATGGATATTTAATTTTATACTCTTTATACGATTCAAGGGCTATTTCGGCACGCTTCTCTTCAGTCATTACAATGCCTTCCTGACTAGCAGCTTTCAGATTTTTAGCGTACAGGCCGTTTAAAAAACGCACATTATTATCCTTTGCCCACATGGGCAGCACAATAAAAGGCACTAAAACTGCAGCCGCATTTTCCCAAAAACGACGCTTCCCAAAACAATGGATAAAATCAAGATAAAGATTATAGAAAATAAAGACATTGACAATTGGAACAAGCAATAATATTACCCACCATAACGGTTTCCCCATCAATTTTGCCTGAATATACTGGCTGTAAAATGGAACGATCGCTTCCCAGCCTTTTCTGCCAGCTTTAACAAACAATTGCCACAACCCATATCCTGATATTGTTGTTAAAACCGCAAATATAATTAAGCCCATAAACTACTAATTAGTACTATTTATTAAAATCAAAAATCTCTGTAACTTGATAAAAGCCTTTTTTACCATTCAACCATTCCGCGGCAACAACAGCACCCAAAGCAAAGCCATCACGGCTATGTGCAGTATGCTTAAATTCTATCTGGTCAACCTCCGAACTATAAAGTACCGTATGTGTTCCCGGAACCTCTTCAATGCGATGACTTTCGATCAAAAGTTCTTGGGGCTTTGGAATAATTTCATCTTGCTCGCCAACGACAGTATTCACCCAGTTGGTCTTCACATCACTACTCTCCAATATCCCTTCAGCAATGGTAATTGCCGTACCGCTTGGCGCATCCAGTTTGTGAATATGGTGAATTTCCTCGACTTGAACATCATATTGCTTGTAGGGTTGTAATGCCTTTGCCAACATGCGATTGATATGAAAAAAAACGTTCACACCGATAGAAAAGTTAGACCCATACAAAATCGAACCTCCAAACGCCAGACACTTCGCCTTAACATCTTCCAATTGATCATACCATCCCGTTGTCCCTACCACAATAGGTACACCTGCTTCCAGACAAAGATTCATATTATCCAATGCTGCAGAAGGCACACTAAAGTCTATCGCGACATCAGCTCCTCTTATATCATCAGCAGTCAGGTTAGGACGATTATGTTCATCCACAACTAAAAAAATTTGATGGCCTCTTTTTAATGCGTATCTTTCGATAATCTGCCCCATTTTGCCATATCCCAAGAGAATGATGTTCATATATTCAGAAAAAAGTATAGTTTATTTTTAAAATTAAAAAATTTCAATGAAATACCCCTATTTAAAAACCATAATCCCTGATCTTAGAGACCGTGTAAAACTAATATTACTGAAATTCAAATTATACAATCCGTCATCAACAGTCATTTTCGATCGAAATATGAGGTCGAAGAAATCAGATTTTAATTGAATTTCATGGTCAATTTAAGTCCAACAGTGGGTTTAAACGAATAAGTTCCCGACGCGAGACTGGCATCCATTAGAGTCGGTCCAATTAAGAAAGCAGTCTTTTTAGGCTTATCATCACCAATACTCCAACGATATTTAAGCATCGAGTCGATATAGGCTTCGGCAACATTAAGGCCATACACACCCAAAGTAAGAAGCACCATGAGATCACGATCTCGCCGCGCATTATCTTTTGCACGAATGATAGACTGCTCGGAAACGTTGAGATAATATGGATCGATTGGCCTTCCAAGAGCCTTATCTTGCAATACCCCCAACAATTCTTTATAATAGCGGTTATTAAAATCAAAGACAAGCACCGTTGTCAATAGCCCCCCATAAATTGCAGGGACCTTTATCCACCAAACGCCTCCATTTGTATATTGCCCCCATCCAGGAAGAATCAAAGAACGTTTCCAGGCTTGCTTATTTTTTGCTTCAATTGCCAGGCGGGTTGAATCTTTAAACACCACCTTCTCCTTTGCCTTAGCTTCCTCTTTCTCCCGCTTTTTACGTTCTTTCCTAGATTCTTTCTTTACAGTATCCTGTACCGCTTTTTGCTTTATGCTATCTATTTTTACAGGTGTCACTTGTTTCTTCGCAATGGAATCCACCTTCTGCCCATGTACTATTGATAGCACAAACATGGCAACGATCAAGCTTATTAACTTGGCCATATTACCAATCTAATAATTCTAGAATGCGACTTAAATCATCTTCCGATTCAAAAGGGATCTCGATAGCACCTTTCCCTTTGGTACTTTTGAGATTCAATTTGACACGCGAAGAAAATTTAGATGCCAGGTCGTCTTCAATTTTCTGCAGTTGAAAAGACATCGGAGCCTTATCCTTTGCAGCCTTTTTCTTACCACCTTTTTGTAGTTCACGAACCAATTCCTCGGCCTTACGAACAGATAAACCTTGATCAATAATCAACTTAAAAATATAAAGCTGCTTATCAACTTCAGGAATATTAATCAATGCGCGAGCATGTCCCATGGTCAATGCTCCATCCCGTATTGCCGCTTGAATGACCGGCGGAAGTTTCAATAAACGAAGATAATTTGTAACAGTAGAACGGTTTTTACTTACGCGTTCTCCCAGCTCTTCCTGCTTCAAATTACACTCCTCAATCATGCGTTGAAAACTCAAGGCGACTTCAATCGCATTTAGATTTTCCCGCTGGATATTTTCTATCAAGGCCATTTCCAGCATCTGCTGGTCATTAGCTGTACGGATATATGCTGGAATTTCGGTAATGCCTGCCAAACGTGAAGCACGGAGACGACGCTCGCCAGAAATCAATTGATAATTACCATCCGAAATTTTACGTACGGTGATGGGTTGAATTAAACCCTGTAGACGAATAGATTCCGACAGTTCCTGTAAGGCAACCGGGTCAAATTCTGTTCTCGGTTGAAAAGGATTGACAGCTATTTCCTCTACACGGACATGGCTAATACTGCCATTCTCATTCGTTGTTTTTACAGCAGTGGGTGTAACTTGAGGAGCCTCTTCCACTTGCTGATTACTTTTAGCAGGAACTTCTACACTATCGTTTAATAGCGCACCTAAACCTCTTCCCAGTCCTGTTTTACGCTGATGTGCTGCCATATTATGCGGTTACTGTTTTATTCATTTCACTAAGATGCCCGTTTTTCTGTAAGATCTCACGCGCCAAATTCAAATAATTGATTGCCCCTTTACAGGACGCATCATGCATGATAACAGAAATTCCAAAACTTGGAGCTTCGCTCAAACGGGTATTCCGCTGGATAATCGTATCAAAAACTAAATCGGTGAAATGTGTTTTCACTTCCTCGACCACCTGATTCGACAGCCGCAAACGGACATCGTACATAGTCAACAAAATCCCTTCAATCTCCAAGCTCGTATTTAAACGATTTTGAACGATCTTAATCGTGTTTAATAATTTACCAAGACCCTCTAAAGCAAAGTATTCGCATTGTACAGGAATGATGACGGAGTCCGAAGCAGACAGTGCATTGATTGTAATTAAGCCCAAAGAAGGCGAACAGTCAATGATAATAAAATCATAATCATGTTTCACCTGATCCAAGATTTTTTTCATCTTGTACTCCCTTTCATGCATATTGATCATCTCAATTTCTGCCCCAACCAAATCGATATGAGCAGGCAAAAGGTCTAAATTTGGCGTTTCTGTCGATTGGATCGCCTCCCGGGGGTCCAAATCATTTACCAAACATTCATATACACTTGCGGTGATTGTACGAGGGTCAAAGCCAATCCCAGAAGTAGAGTTTGCTTGAGGATCTGCATCCACTAACAATGTTTTATATTCTAAAACCGCCAAACTTGCCGCCAAATTGATTGACGTTGTGGTTTTTCCGACCCCACCCTTTTGATTTGCGATTGCAATTACTTTTCCCATCTGAATGAAAATCTTTCTTAATTAAAATGTCATTTTATCCCACATTTCACTTTTTTGAAGATCAATTTGCCAAAATCTCTATCCGCAACTCAAATTAACAGAACAAGTTCAGCATATTTCGTACTTTTGACGAAGCAAAAGCACATATCCTCAGGATGCTAAGATACAAAAAATCGAGATATGTATCCACTTTGAAATTGCGCTTTTTATAAGTACCAACAACACAATGATTTTAATAATATCCGGAACAAACCGCCCCAATAGCAAGACGTTAAAAATAGCAAAGTGCTACAAGCAAATACTTGATCGTAAGTCAATTGAAAGTGACATTTTTTCGTTGGAAGATCTACCAGCAAACATTTTAGAGACAGATCTTTATGGCAAAAGAAGCACAGCATTCGAACCTATTCAAGAAAAGGTCAGTAAAGCTGAACTGTTTATCTTCATCGCACCAGAATACAACGGCAGTATACCCGGAGCACTCAAGCTTTTTATCGATTGCTGCACATTTCCGATTAGCTTTTATCACAAGAAAGTTGCATTGGTCGGACTATCTTCTGGACGCTATGGCAACCTCCGTGGAATCGATCACCTCACTGGGATATGCCACTATTTAAGAATGCATGTGCTTCCACTCAAGATTTTTATCCCCGGAGTTCATAATGAATTGAATGATGACGGAGAGTTATTCAAGGAAGATACACTGCAATTCATCAATGAGCAGATTGATGAAATGATCCGATTCTAATAACGGCTACCAAAACAGAGGCCTTCAGTGATACTGAAGGCCTCTCTCAAATGTATAGGTGCTACACGAATAGCGGCTAAGCTAATACCCAAAAATCTCTTTTAGATCCAGCTTTTTAACTTCCCCTAATTTGGCGAGATCAGCCGGCTTAAGACTGTCTTCTTTCGCTACGACACAATAAACATAGGGCTTTTGGCTCATTTCTTTTTTATGAAAAGCATGCAGATTGTCATACGTCAATTTCGGTGCCTCTTCGTAGACAACTTTACGAATATCAGTTGTATTTCCCAAGCGTTGTGCTGCCAAATAACTCCCTAAGATAGAAGCATTCAACACACGCTCACTGGCAATTGACTTTTCTAGACTAACTTTCGCGATATCCAGTCCTTTAGCACTTTCAGGCAATACATCCAACAACTCGTTCATGCCTTTAATCGCATCGTTAAACTTATCTGCCTGTGTGCCAACGTAGGCCCCTACCGTATAGCGATTGCCTTTTTTATACGGTTGTCCATAATAAGCGTAGGTGGAATATGCCAACGCTTTTGACTCACGGATAGTCTGAAAGACAATACTTCCCATACCGCCGCCAAAATAATTATTAAACAACGAAACAGTAGGCGTAAGGGCACTGTCGTAAACTTCTGAACTTCTATACCAAAACACCTCAGCCTGCTTCATATCAAAATCAGCAAAAAGCACCTGATTCTTGTTTGTTGGCAACTCTTCAAACACAACTGCCTTTTTTGCCGCTACGTAGGCTCCGGCACTTTGTTTTAAAGGCTTCGCTTTCGCCACAAATTCCGTACCCGATAATGGACCAAAATAAAGCATCGTATGCTTCATATTCGCCAAATCGTGCAATACCTTTACCAGATCTTCCGCTTTTAAAGCGTCCAGTTCAGCATCTGTAAACACATTATTAAATGGATTTTTAGCGCCGTATTTAGCATAGGATTTTAAACCTTCCATGATCGCAGTCTTACTTTCTTTCGCATTTGCTCGTGCCTTTTTTACACGGGCAATATACATTTTGAAAGCCTCCTCATCAACAATACAATTGCGCAACAGGTCTTGAATCAAGTTCAGTGTTGGTGTAAAGTTTGAATTTAAGCCCGAAATCGACACCATAGTTTCCTCATTACCTGCGGATACAGAAAAATCAGATGCCAATTGATAAAAATCTTTGCTAAATTGCTCACTTGACTTATCCTTTGTACCCAAAAATTCAAGATAACCCGCAGCTAAAGACAGCAACTTATTGCTCCATTTTCCGCCGTCAAAACGATAAGACAGTGAAAACAGCTCATTATCTGAGTTCTTTACGGCAAGCACAGGCAGTCCATTTGCAGTAGCTTTTTGAATAGCTTTGTCGTAATTTACCCATACCGGCTGGATTTTATCCTCGGGCATCGCTTCAACCCGCTTTAAGAAATCAGACTGGTCGTCGCGATTGACCGTTACAGGCGTAATCTCTGGTTTAACAACCTTAACCACACTATTGTCCACCCCCTTACGTTTATAAACGACAACATAATTATTGTCGTTCAGGTATTTGTTTGCAAAGTCTACCACATCTTGCTTGGTAATCTTATTTAACTCATCCGAATACCCGACAACAGATGCCCAATCCTGGCCAGAAGTAAAGGCATCCATCAATGATTCAGCGCGGTCGCCATAGCTTTCGTTCTGTTTAATTTCATCTTTCTTTGCATTATTGACAATTGCCGTTATCAGATCATCCGAAAAATCACCTTTTCTCAATTTCGCCAATTCTTGCAACAGCAACTGCTTTACCTCTTCCAATCGCTGTCCCTGACCAGGATTACCTTGTAGTAGCAGCAAGGAATAATCTTTTAATACGTAAGGAAAAGCACCAGCACCTAACAATTTTTGGTTCTTCACCAAATCCAGATCAATCAGACCCGCAGACCCGTTCGTTAAGATCTGACTCATCAAATTAAGCATGCGGGCATCCTTCGTTGCAGCACCGGGAAAACGGAATCCCATCAGCATAAACTCTGCATCCGGACCTTTGACCTCGCGGACAACAGGTGTCAAAATCGGCTTTTCAGCATCAAAAGTGTAAGCAGGAATCTCTTTGGGTTGCATAAAAGCAAAGCTTTTATCCACTTTTTTAACGACCTCAGTAGGATCAAAATCACCCGACATAATGACCCCCATATTATTAGGGACATAATACGTATGAAAATACTCCCGAATGGCCTTCAACGACGGATTTTTAAGATGCTCTACAGTCCCGATTGTTGTCTGTTTTCCATAATTATTGTCAGGAAAAGCAGCCGAAAACATGGATTCCACGGCCTTACGATTATCTTTATCCAGACTTATATTTTTCTCTTCATAAACAGCTTCAAGTTCGGTATGAAACAAGCGCAATACCGGATTTCTAAACCGTTCAGCTTGTACAGCGAGATACTTATCCAATACATTGCTAGGGATTTGTTCTTGATAAACAGTCTGTTCAAATGAAGTGAAAGCATTCGTTCCTTCGGCCCCCATGGACGCCATCAATTTATCATACTCATTTGCTATCGCATATTTGGCAGCTTCTCCAGATACTTTATCGATCTCCCTATAAATCGCTTTCCGCTCAGCTTCGTCGGTCGTACTATTGTATTTTTCATACAGCGCATCGATCTGATCCAATAGCGGTTTTTCCTTAGCCCAGTCTTTAGATCCAAATTTATCCGTTCCCTTGAATAGCATATGTTCCAGATAATGCGCTAAACCCGTATGCTCTTTCGGATCGGTTTTACTACCCGCCTTTGTCGCAATGTAGGTTTGGATGCGCGGTTCCTTTTTTGTGGGGCTCAATATCACCGTTAAGCCATTTTTCAACTTATAGAAACGAGAGTGAGTAGGGTCATTGGTTACATACTTGTAGGTGTATCCCCCTTCAGATGCTTCTTTCCACTCGAATTTTGCACTTTGGGCAAACAAGGCAAACCCTGCTGTTGTTAGTACAAACGTAACAGCAGTTATTCTAAATAGGTTTCTAATCATATTTCCTTTTTCTTTTCAGCTCAAACTTAGATAAATTGCTTTTTATATGCAATACGATAAAACGTATAACAAGTAATTATTTACCGTTTTGATACTGTGAAAGTTAAGCGAGCCGATAATACTTACCGCTCATTTAAGGTAGCTTGCCTAAAAATGGTATTTTTTAATCCATTTGTTTCCCAGCCGTATAAATGGCTATTGTTACAATGATATATCATGCTTACTTTTGCAAAAAATTAAAAAAACGCTAACGTTTTATTTCATGAAATCAAGAATGCTTGCTTTTGTGACCTTGGCCCTGCTCTCCTTTCGTACCATAGCCCAGGTTACACCCCGAATAGAAAATTCAACAGACACTTTACAAAGCCTTATCCCAGCCAAGAAAAGACTGATATTTCAACTTGAACATGAAAGTGGTGGCGAACTTAAATTTAATGAACGCTCCAAGGAAACACTAGCCGACTCCTACTATAACGGCTTAAATTTCAGAGTAGGCTTTCAGACCCAGTTTCAAGATTCGATAAAAAGCATTTACAACCAACTGTACAACTATCCGATCTACGGTATCGGTATTTATAGCAGCACCTTTGGACAGGAACATCTGGGCCAGCCTTTTGCCGCATACGGCTTTGTGGCTATTCCCATTCGACCAAAAGTAAATTCGAGATGGAATTTCAATTATCGGATTGCCCTCGGTCTCTCCGGCAGATTCAACCCCTATAACGAAGAAGACAATCCTTTCAACCTCCTTATCGGCAGTAAAAACAACGTTTTTATTGATTTCGGAATCCAGGCCAACTATCGGTTAAACAAACATTTTCAGGTTGGTGCTGGCGCGGCATTTCACCACTTCAGCAATGGAGCACTGGCATTACCCAATACAGGGATAAATCTCGTCCCTTTGAGCTTATCCGTTTCGTATACACCAACAGACAAGCCATTTGATTATAGAAAAACGCGTATTCCCCCGATGGAGAAAACCGAAGAACTGCACTTCAATTATGCTTTTGGTTTCAAGCAGATCGACCGGGAGCATGATGGGCAATATTTCAAATCGATGTTGGGAGCTTACTATAGCAGACATTTGGGCTACAAATGGCGCCTCGGCGCTGGGGTTGATGCATTCTATTCAGCCAGCGGGAATGATGAGAAGGTGGCAGGCGACAAAGCCGGCAAATTTTCAGCCTTATTTTCGTACGGGCCAGCGGTCTACATAGATCATGTCCTAAATTCGAGATTGTACATCAACGGAAATGTGGGGGCCTACCTGCATCGCAACAAATTCAATGGCGAGAGCATGCCCGTATACCTTAGAGTAGGTGTACGCTATAAAGTCTACAAAGATATCTTTGCTGGCGTTTCTATTAAAGCCCATGGAGGTAAAGCCGACTTTATTGAATGGACGACAGGTTACGGCATTAAGCTAGGTAAAAAGAAGAACTAAAAATAAAATAACCACAAGAGATTCCCTAAGTAGACTAACTACCTTAAAGAGAATTTCGAAACTTTATAAGCAATTCAATGCATAAAAAAAGCGTTCATGATGAACGCTTTTTTATTGTGGGGATTACTGGGTTCGAACCAGTGACCCCTACCTTGTCGAGGTAGTGCTCTAAACCAGCTGAGCTAAACCCCCTAACGAAAAAAAAAGCACCAGTCAATGATGCTTTGTGGAGGCTACAGGATTCGAACCTGTGACCCTCTGCTTGTAAGGCAGATGCTCTGAACCAGCTGAGCTAAGCCTCCGTTTTGGATTGGTGGAGAATACTGGATTCGAACCAGTGACCCTCTGCTTGTAAGGCAGATGCTCTGAACCAGCTGAGCTAATTCTCCGACTTTGTATGGTGGAGGCTACAGGATTCGAACCTGTGACCCTCTGCTTGTAAGGCAGATGCTCTGAACCAGCTGAGCTAAGCCTCCATACTTTTTTAAAGAACGCCGTTCCCTAATTGCGTGTGCAAATATAGCTTAAAAATTCTATTCTCAAAATTATTTTATAAGATTTTATGCCTTAACGATCACAACAAGCTAAGAAACACCGAAATAATTTTTAGTCATAGAACTTCCACGAAATTCCAAACCTAAAGTTGGCGGTATTCATCGGATAGCGCCGAACCGTGTAGTATCCGTGTGGATAGAAGTTCTGGTTTAAAAAATTATAGCTCAAAAACATGTTTACCCGTTGTATGTTTGCTGTAATCCACAAATCCATAATTGGATAAGTCGAAAACTCGATTTGCTTATATGCATTGTAAAATTGCCCAGTACCAACCGAATAATTTGGATTTGCATAAGGTGTATTAAACTTCGCATCCAACCCAATACTGTAATCAATCACTTTATAGAAAAGATTGCTGTAGTACAAACTATGCCAAGTATACAATTCGGGAACCGCCAATACGTCTTGTTGATCTGTCTTTTGATAGACAACCAGGTTGTCTAAAGTAAAATGGTTCAATTTAAATTTTTGTCCGACCGTTACCTTCAATAAATTGGCCTTATCCAATTGGGTCGGAACAATCCATTTGTCATTTTTAGGATCGTCCTGCGGATTGGGCCGCTCTGCGAAATACGTATAATTATTCATCAGGAAATATTCGACCTTACCATGAAAACCAAGCATCGGATTAGCATATTGAAAACCGAGATTCTGAATTTTAGTCTTTTTAAGATCCAAATCATTCCATTTTGCATACGTATAATTTAAATTCTCAAAAACCATCTCAGGGGATTTATTCTGTGAATACGCAGAAAGCGTCACCTTTCCGATTTTATCGCCCATCGCGATATCCGCCTTGGCATCATATAGAAAATCACCAAAATTGTGACCGAATACGATCTGATTGGCTTTCAAACTAAAATCAAGACGGTCGGAAAACTGATAGCCCAATTCGCCTTTTACGATGCCATTTTGGTAAAAGCGATCAAACGTGGTACTATCCGGCAATTTATTAATCGCCTGCGGATAAGCCGCGCGGTTGTTATAATAGCGATTGGAATCGAGCTGGTTTTGCTCCACCCAGTTCATATCGTGCTGAAACGCCAGGTTTAATTTTGCCTCGTTCTTAAATACCGACTTCCCGCGGAGGAAAAAGTTGTATTCAAACTCATTCGAAACATTCGTAACCAAGGTCTTATCATTATTTAACGCCAATGCTCTGTTGTTATAAGGCAACACTGCATACTGATCATCCGTGTTCTTGAAGAAATTATAGGTTTGTCTTCTAATACGAGTATTGTGCGCCATGCTATTGGTAGGCCGAATCTCCATGGTGGGCTTACCTTTATCGATGGTATCCAATCGCCCCACATAAAGCGACTGTCTCAGAAAAAATGATTTATCCCACCATCTGGATCGAGGAATCACATTCTTGTCAGAATTGCCAAATTTAGGGTTAAAACGATTTGGAGCCTGTCTGTTTTCAGGTGCAAACGGGCGATCTTCGGTGATAGAACCGTTTTCCATTGCATCCAACCGGTTAAACACCGCATTGATCAACAGGTTATACCGATTATTTTTTGATTCGTACCACGAGGCAATCGAAGCCTTTAAATCGGAGTAATTCTGATTCAGGTAATAACCATCCGTTTTAGTTGAATGGAAATCCACATTCATATTCCATTGGGAATTGATATTTTGCGCTACCCGAGCCCTAAAAACCTGATCGTTAAAGAAAAACCCCACCGCTGACAACTCAGAGTATCTGGCCCGTGCCCTAAAATATTGAACCGAATCAGGATTTAGCAAATAGCGCTCCAATGCGGTAAAACCTGACTGAAATCCAATGGTTTTTTTAGGCTGAAACAGCAGGTCGCGCGTAGCCAGACCATAAGAACCAAGGTTCACACTGGGATTCCAGGGTAAATTTTGCGGGTTATAATATTGGTAATTATGATGTGAAGTGTCAATCTGTCGTGTATAGGTACCTTTTTTTAGCATATCCAATGTTGCATATCGGATATACTTGGCCGATAGGATAACAGAATCCTTCTTTCCGTCCTCCTTGGCCCGCGCCGAATCCAATGCACTGCTCCAATCCTCTTTGCTCTGCGCAATGACATCCATGGAATAAATAAATAAAAAACACCATGCGGCAAGAATGCGTACAAACAACTTCATCTAAAATTATATAAAAACCAAAAAAGCTAAATTCACCGGAATGAACAAATTATCTTCAATACCCACCATTCCAACACCGTTACCCTGAAAAGATGACATATAAAAATGCAATTTATTGCAAAGCTATTAATTCTTTCAAAATTAATGTCATTTTAGGTTCTGCTTTCTCCGCAGCTGCAACAATTTCCTCCAGGGATACAGGTTTAAGCTGTTCATGAAAGCCTTCATCCGTAACAACTGAAATGGCAAATACCGGCAGCCCCATATGATTGGCAACAATAACTTCCGGAACCGTACTCATACCGACCACATCCCCACCGATCAAACGCATATAGCGATACTCCGCTTTGGTTTCCAAATTAGGACCCGCAGAAGAAACATAAACAACTTTTCGTGCAGTAATCATATGCTGGCTCGCAATTTCAAGTGCCTGTGCGATCATTTCTTGGTTATACGGCTCACTCATATCCGGGAATCGTGGGCCAAACTCAGCCAGATTTTGTCCGCGAAGTGGGTTATCGGGCAATAAATTGATGTGATCTTCAATAATGCCAAGGTCACCTTTTTTTACTTCGAGATTTAGGGATCCCGCAGCGTTGGAAACAAACAATTTCTGGACACCCAAAACTTTCATGATCCGGATCGGAAATGTAATCTGCTGCATATCGTAACCTTCATAGTAATGCAGCCTTCCTTGCATGGCGACCACATTACGGCCACTCAGCTTGCCAAAAATAAGCTTACCAGAATGAAATTCAACAGTTGAAATAGGGAAATTAGGAATATTGGAATACATCAGCTGATACTCGACTTCAATCTCATCAACCAACTTACCTAATCCAGTACCTAGGATGATACCGAACTCTGGAGTAAAATCTCCAATTTTTCTACGGATAAATTCCGTAGTCTCATTTATGCTATGATACATACGTACAGAAAAACTAAGTATATCAAACTTAACTTAATTTTTCTGTACGTACAAATCAAATCAATACTTGTATTTACATCTTCTCACCAATGGAGAAACTTTTTATAGTCAATATGTGTTAGTTGTGGGACAATGCTTTTTCGCTAGCTTTACCCGGCGTACTGATCAAAAGCATCACAAATGTGATGAAGCCATTAATGATAATCAGATCCAATCCGATAACATAAGGCGTATACACCTCGATAACATAGGTCTTAAGCAGAAATAATACTGTT
The DNA here is from genome assembly GCF_030818895.1 of Sphingobacterium zeae. NCBI lineage: Bacteria > Pseudomonadati > Bacteroidota > Sphingobacteriia > Sphingobacteriales > Sphingobacteriaceae > Sphingobacterium > Sphingobacterium zeae. Next base: position 733,802 of record NZ_JAUTBA010000001.1, on the reverse strand, counting down.
GGCGAAAGGATACAGATGTAAGGTACCGCCTTATCCCGCACCGCATATTTTGTAAAAATCCCAAAAACAAATAAACCCAATAAAGGTCCATACGTATAGCTCGCCGCGGTAAAAATTGCATTGACGACCGAATCATCATTGATGAGCTTAAAGACCAGAATAACCAATAACATCACAATAGAAAAGCCAAAATGCACATAGTTACGCTGTTTGATCAAAGCTGGATCATTGGGGTTTTCCTTTTTATTGAAGTTCAAAAAGTCTACACAGAAAGAAGTCGTTAAGGCCGTTAGCGCACTATCCGTCGTTGCAAAAGTAGCAGCTGTCAAACCCATCATAAAGATGATAGCAGGAACGAGCGCCAAATGATTCAATGCAATTTCTGGATACAAATAATCACGCGTGGCCAACTGGGTGACATCAATACCGTTTTTAGCCGCATAGATATACAATAAAGCACCTACAGCCAAAAAGAAGATGTTAATAACCACAAAAACACTGGTAAAGGTGATCATATTCTTTTGTGCTTCTTTAATGGTCCCCATCGATAAGTTCTTTTGCATCAAATCCTGATCGAGCCCTGTCATCGCAATGGTCACAAAAATTCCTCCCAAGAATTGTTTCCAAAAATTTGCTTTACTGCCCACAAAATCGTCCCAGAAAAAGATTTTGGAGTAGCTACTTTCTTTCACGGCCTCAAAAGTATCTACAATACCAAAATCCAATCCTTTTGCCATAAAATAAATGGAAAGAATGACAGCAGTCACTAAGAAGGTAGTTTGTAGGGTATCTGTTACGATAATTGTCTTTAAACCGCCCTTATTGGTATACATCCAGATTAACACCAAACATATAACGACCGTAATCGCGAAAGGCACATTCCAGGCATCAAAAATAAAATGCTGTAATACGATGGCGACCAAATAAAGACGGAATGCAGAACCTATCGTTCTGGAAACCAAAAAGATAGCAGCACCTGTTTTATAAGTGGTGTACCCAAAACGCTCTTCCAAATACGTATAGATAGACGTCAGATTCATTCGATAGTAGAGCGGAAGCAATACATAGGCAATAATGACAAACCCCACTGCATTGCCAAGAACGAATTGGAAATAGCTGAATTCCGAAGCACCGACGGCACCGGGAACTGAAATAAAGGTTACGCCGGAGAGCGCGGTACCGATCATCCCAAAGGCAACCATATACCATTTAGAATTACGGTTTGCGACAAAAAAAGTAGAGTTATCAGAAGCTCCCTTTGAGGTAAAGTGCGCAACTGCGAGCAAAACCGCAAAATAGATTATTATAAAAGATAATAATATTACTGGTGACATAGTTTGTTTTTAAAATAGGTGATTAGTAGTTGGTTATAGTCAATGCGCCGCCTGATAGGATTCTATCGCTTGTCTCACATTCCCGAACTGCTCAAGCAAAGCCGCAGCTTCATCCTCGGGCGCTCCTGTTTGATCCATAATGATACGCACACCACGACCTACCAGCTTATGATTTGACAATTGCATATCGACCATCTTATTTCCTTTGACCCGACCCAATTGGATCATCACTGCGGTGCTGAACATATTTAATACCAGCTTCTGTGCAGTACCCGATTTCATTCGGGTAGATCCAGTGACAAACTCAGGCCCCACAATTACTTCAACAGGATATTGCGCTATCTCCGCAATTGGAGAACCACCATTGCAGACGATACATCCTGTCACAAGTCCTTTTTCATTTGCGGTTTGCAATCCACCAATCACATAAGGAGTCGTGCCAGAAGCCGCAATACCCACCACAACATCGTTCTCATCGATATCATAGGCTTCCATATCCTTCCAAGCCTGCTCCAGATCATCTTCTGCAAATTCAACCGCTTTCCGAATTGCGGTATCGCCACCGGCGATCAAGCCGATGATCCATTCAAATGGCACACCGTAAGTTGGAGGTAATTCAGATGCATCTAACACGCCTAAACGGCCACTCGTACCAGCGCCGATATAAAAAGTTCGACCACCAGCCTTCATTTTCTCCACAGTGACCTTAACCAATGCTTCAATCTGAGGGATAGCCTGCTCTACAGCAAGTGGTACAGATTTATCCTCATTATTGATATTAGTCAATAATTCGTGCACAGACATCTTGTCCAAATCCTGATAATTCGAATCTTTCTCCGTTGTATTTACCATTATTAGTATGTATTGTATTTCTTTATTTCAATAATTCGGGTACATCCACAAGTTGATACCCTTTTCCCTTTAATATGCGAATGATATCATCCAAATGATGATACAGTTTATCTTTACGCCGATCATCCGTGCCCATATGAATCAATAGCATAAACCCGTTAAGCCCAAATCGTGCCTCGTAGGACCACAGATTGTGGAGAATCACTTCCGATGACAAATAACGAGTCCCAATTTCAGGATACGTATAATCGGCCGCTGTCCGTATTCCGGGTGTATAATTAACCGAAGATAGCCCCATCGCTTTTGCGCAGTTGACCGTTTCACTCGTATACCATTCATACGAAGGAATATAATAAGCCAGATTCCGGCTATCAATACCTGCACTTTGCAATGCATTCAGATTGGCTTTCAGATCACTCACAAAAGAGTCACGTGCAACCAATAACACATCTCGACTTCCCCAGTCGCTGACCAAAAGATGTTTATCCGAATGCCCCGAAACAAAGTGACCATCCGTTAACATCCGACGCACATATGGTTTAAAGGTCGGATTTCTGAGATAATCACCTGTCAGAAAAAAAGAGCCTTTAACGCCATTATGTTTTAGACTCGTCAATATCTCAGCTGTACCTTCAGATAAATCATGACCAGTAAACATCAGAGCCACCTGCCGCTTTGTCGAGTCACCCCGGACAATAGCACCAAAAATATCCCGGGTTACTTTTTTCCGGTCGGCTCCTCCATGGCCTTACCCTCTTTTGAAGCCAACAGATAAATCAACGAAGCGGTACCATCCATTGTCGGCTCATTCGTACTATAATCTCCGTAGTCGTCATGATAGACCGCCAAATCACTTTGAAACTCCGCATAATGATCGGGATTATTCAACTTGATACCGATCAAATTGCGATAAGTAGACGCCATAATAGGGCCATCAACCAAACCTCCGTCGATCGGGTGCTTTCCCAGAAACGTAAACGCCGAATGCGGATCCACAGGTGTATCGCCCCAAGATGGAAGACCATAAACCATGCTTGTTCCCCAGGGATTCGTCCCAAACAACCAGTCAAAATTAGCCTGAGCGAGCTCATCGAATTGCGCATCTCCTGTCAGTTCCTTATACCACAAACATTGGATGGCAAAAGATACAGTCAAATTATTGCTACACCAGATAAAGGGAACTCCCCGATAAAAGGCATTTAACTCTGCTCTGCGATTAACCTCCTCAATCCCTTGCTTATAGTAAGATACAATCTCCTCGCGATCTTGTCCTTTTAATCCTTTTGCCAGCTCATAATGCCCAAGGTTGATAAACGGATACCACTGATAGTGAGCGGCAGTATCGGTAATCATCCAAGGTGTCACCTTTTCCTGTCTGGCATATTGTAAACCCTCTCGGGCAAATTTCTTTTTCTTTGTCGCTGAAAGCCCCATTGCAGCAGCCAATTGCATATCATCCACCCAATTGTCCTCTGCATAAATATAGGGCGATTTCACGGAAACCGTCTGTGTCACGCCGGGTTTAATATTGGCATAGGCATAGGCGGACGCTGATTTCTTCGCCAGCAATCTGGCATACTTCCGATCTTCCTTATCAAACAACGTCGCCCCGAGGCGAAAAGCACTGCTAAATTTACCCGCAGTAGAACTCGTACCCGTCGTATTATTCATAAACTTACCGCGTTGCTGCGGCTCACCATCGATAAAATACACCGGCCTTTCAAATCCACGTCCATAATACGGATCTTCCTTGGGCATCCGCATACTGGCATGATCCCGGTCGTCTCCAATCTGATTGTACATTTCGTTAGCCTTGGGATGCATCTTCAACAACCAATCCAACCCCCATTTTGCTTCATCCAGGACATCTGCCCGGCCATTTTTACCATCAAGCCCATTCGCCAGCTTCAGATCACCAAACACTCTTGGAAAATCACGATAGGCAGCAAGCAAGTGAAATGTTGCATTTGCCGAAGTTGTCGCATATTGCAAGTAATCAGAAGCATCGTGCCAACCACCACCAGCATCGATATGCGAACTATCTTGAATTCCCACTTTTTCTGCGTAAAGCGTAAAACCATCGTGTGTATGGCAACTATCCTGCAGAAAGGGATTGAACAATGTCCGTTGTTGCCGCATATATCGCAATACGAAATCTGCGCCCCCTTTATAGACGTCCTGTGCAATTCGGAATGTTGCTGATTTTACATCGTCAGCCTGAACAAAGAAGAGCCCTGTATCTTGTACGGCAGAAAAATCAAAACGAAAGCTTTGAATAAAAGGACCGTAAGACCCATAATCTTTTCCAACAGGATGCACATACACGGTTTTACCTGTTTTCGCGTTTTTAATCTCAAAAGAACGAAGCTGCCTGATTGATTTCCCACCCCATACTGCAACCTTCTTACTTGCTAGAGTATAGCCCAATTGGTTTATTCTAATCCAAGCATTTTGCTGTGCTTTCGCAAAGTTACAAACAAAACATGCAAAAACAAGCACAAAAGCTTGACGTAAATTTAAGAAGTTTAGACATTTTTTTATCATATCAAGGCATTTATTTTCAAAAAAGATGTTTTTGTCAAATTGTTTAAAATGCTAATGACACTATTTTACCATCCATTGTACTCGCAATCACACCTTTTTGACCATGTATTGCAACCGGATTAAGCATCCCATTCGATATTTTATATTGCCACACAACATCGCCTGTTTTTGCGTTTACTGCAGAAAGTAAACCCGAATGACTCGGCACAAACACCAATCTGCCGTTTGTTTTGATAGCCGACGGCGTCAACTCATAAGGCAACTTCAATGCAGACTTCCAAACAACATCCATGCTGTTTCCGGCCACCGATACACCCAACAGATCACCATCCATTGTCTTTACATAAACCAATTTTTGATCCGCCGAAAGTCCCATCGACTCCCGTACTCGAATCGTATCTCTCTTTTCCCGCCAAATAACTGCTCCTGATTTCGCTTCCAGCGCCGTCATAAAACGATCGGGCGCAACCACAAAAACACGATTATTTACGCCCACTGGATTACACGCTGCGGCAGAAAACATGCGATTGGCCTGTCCATTGTTCCATTCCCAAGAAAGACGACCTGTCTTGGCATTCAGGGCATAAAACCCATTACTCCATGAACCGAAAATGACATTGCCCAAATAATAGGTCGGTAATGTTGACACAAATCCTTTGACCTGATCAAAACTCCATTTTACAGCACCTGTTTTAATATCCAATGCTCTAAACTTACCATCAGAACCGCCGATAAAAGCGACGCCATCGTGTAGTAATGGCGATCCCAAAACAGCTTTCTCTGTCTGCACCTTCCACAGTAATCGACCATTCCGAGCATCCACGGCATAAATTGCATGATCCGATGATCCAGCCACCACGATTCCTTTCGAAACTGCAGGCGTGGAATACACTTTACCTCCAGTACGGAATGCCCACAACTTCCTGCCGGTCTTTAAATCGAGTGCAAAGATATCTCCGGCAGTGTTTGATGTAATCACGCTATTTTTGTAAACCGTCAGTCCCGCTCCGATATCACTTGCATCTTCGAAAGTCCAATTGACCTTAACTTGATTGGCATATTTTGTATTGACAGCATAACTAGGTCGTGGGTAAGTCGCGGTTTCATTTTCAAAATGATGATTGAAAAGAGGGACAACGAGCCAGGGCTTTTCCTGGGTACCCATTCCCGGGTTACGCTCTTGATAAGTGGCCTTACCGTCTGCTATGGTTACAATATTATAACCACCAATTTCCTTATTTGCCCGCAGGTTGGAACGCCCCATTACACCAGGAATTCCTTCCCAATCGTATAATTTATTGATATGCCCATGCCCACAAAACGCCAGCTGAACATTTCGAGTTTTGACCCTTTTCAAGGCGTCAAACCAGTTATTCAACGATGAATCTTGTGGATAGTGGTTAATATAGATCAATGGTAGCTGTTTATCCGGGTTCGCGGCAAAAACAGAGTCCATCCAGACCAGATTTTCGTGTGGAATCTGACCGGGGCTCATCCGCATATTCGGACCGGAATTGGTACCCATAAATGCATAACCTTTGTGCTTAAAGAAAAAAGTTTCACCACCAAAAACGGTGCGAAAAGTATTGGCCCCATTTTCAGACCAATTTCCATCATGATTCCCCGGAATAACATACCAGGGAAGCTGCAAGCTATCCAAAATTTGCTTAGCCAGCTTGAGCTCATGATCAGCACCAAACTCAGTGATATCACCAGACAGTATCACGAAATCGATATCTTTCACCGTATTTAGGTCTTTTACTGTACGTCGCAAATCTTCCGCTCCTGTTGCACCGCCAACATGCGTATCGGTCACGTGAGCGAATTTGAAGGATTGCTGTGCTATCGAGACATTAAAAATGCAGGATAATGCAATAAAAAAGGTAATAATTGGAAACCTCATGCGTAATTTTTTCTTAAAAATAGCGTTTTTATGCATAAAAAAGAAATAAAAATGCGTTTTTATGCAAATCTAGTGTTTATTATTGGTTTAGATGCGCCTTAATAGTATTCGCTATCAAAGCATAAAAAAGCCTTGTCTACAAACATAGACAAGGCTTAATAGGTATGTAAATTAAATTACCACCCTTTAGTTTGGGTTAATTTATAACCTTTGGCAGCATATTCATTCACCTGCTCTAATCCAACAGGCGCAGTATAAGAGCGATCTGTAAATGATTCCCGGTTACGTACGTCCTCAACGCGATAATAACCAATTAACTTATCGCCATTCGTACCATCGTACGAAATGGTATTACCATTCGCATCCACCACTTTCAACAAACCTTTTTTGCTGTCCACCAACAGAGCCGGCATATCTTGTTTAACATTGATCCAAGGCCCCAAGAAATAGTCGTTGTTTTTGCTGAAATCCATGTAATTCAACTTCTTCCAACGTTTGATATCAAGTAGGCGCAATCCTTCATAAACAAACTCCATACGTCGCTCACGTCTGATTTCCCACATTAAAGGCGAAACGTCAGCATCGCGGGAAGGATCATTTGCAATAGCGCCAACTTGTAATGGAGCTGTTTTCTGAACACCTTTTGCGATCGCAACAGCGTCAAGCGGACGATTACGGATTGCATTAATGGATTTATCGATATCTGTCTGTGTCACTGCAACACCACCAAAACCTTCTGCCAAAATTTGCTTCGCCTCAACCCAGTTCAGCACAACTTCCGCCAGGCGGATCACAGGAGCATCCGATGTATTTGTACTGGAAGCCCAAGCTGCCGGATAAGTTTTGCCCAAATAACCCAAAGCTTCACGCGATGCAAACTTATACGCATAGAAAAGTGTCGACGAAGATGTTAGGGGTTTCTCGTAGATGGAAGCCTCAAAACGTGGATCACGCGTCAGCGCCAAATCTTTTAGCGTAAAACTATTTGCATTTGCCAAAGAAGAACTTTGCCATGGCTTACCGTCGTTACAGATAAAAGATTTAATCAACACAAGATTAGCAGCATTACTCTGACCTTCGGTACCATTGCTATACGATCCTACACTATGCGTTGCGCTCTTCGTAGCATCATAAGCGCGGTACATAATCACCTCCTTATTAGCACTTAAATCTTCCGAAGCAAATAAGCTTTTGAAATCACTGCTAAAATTATAGGCATTGGAAGCCATAACAACTTCTGCGGCTTTTTGTGCCATTTCAAGGTATTTCTTTGCTCTTTCCTTATCTAAATTGTGATAATACAAAAAGGAGCCTTCAAACAACATCAGTCTAGAGATAAACGATGCCGCCACATATTTGTTCAAATATTGCTTACCATCATTTGTACGCATATTGTCCAATACATACTGAAAATCGTCATACACATGATCCATCACAACCGCACGGCTGTCGCGATCTTTGTACATCAAATCCAGTTCAGTATCTTTCAACTCCTTATCATAATAAGGTACGTCACCAAACACTTCGACCAATCGGCTATATTCAAACCCTCTGAAAAAACGAGCTACCGCCATCCAATGACGATACGTTTCGTCATTGATATTGGGTTTGGTTTTGTTCTCAATACGGTCGATAAAGATATTTGCTTTACGCACATAAGTAAAACTCCAAGTCGGACCGGCATATTCACGGATCATTTCAGGAGTTTCCATTAAAGCTATCGTGCTGGAATATTGATTTTTTCGACTTGTAGGAATCGTATTTTCAAAATTATCCTGAATATTTTTCTTCGTTAGATCATCCGAAAAATCATAACCTGTCACCGGCGCATAAGCCTTAGCGAAACCTGTATTATATCCCGTAAAATAATTGGCATAAAAACCGTTAGCGTACAGGCGCAGCGCAAGCTCGTTGCCCCAACCTTTATCATCTTCCAAGCTTGTCAACTGATTACGATCAAGCACGTCTTTATTACAGGATGATAGCACCAACGTTGCTCCGAGCGCCAAAAATGCTATTTTCTTTGTAAATTTCATTGTTGTAAATTTTAAAAATTAACCTGAACACCAAACGACACCGACTTAAACATTGGTGTACCAACTCCTGTTCTACCCGAGTTATAATTTGTAGCATTAAAAATAGAAAATCCATTGATTGCCTCTGGGTCTACTGGTAAGCCGTTCAGCTTATCAAAAGTGAAGAAGTTTTCCAATGAAGTATATACTCTTGCCGTTTTGATAAATGCTTTTCGCGTAAATGTCGATGGAAGGGTATAACCCAATGTGATATTTTTAATACGTAAATAAGACATATCCAATAGGTAACGGGACTGTTTAACCATATTGTTTGCATCATTGCTTGCCGCATTATTATATGCTCTCGGATAGAAAGCACCTGTATGGTCTGCAGACCAGAAATTATCAGCAATTGCTGCAGGCATAGCACCATCTGAAGCGTTATAACCTGGAATCGTCAAGAAACCATTACCCCAGATCTGACGTTTTCCTACCCCCTGCATAAATCCAGAAAGATCAAAGCCCTTATAGTCAAATCCCAAACGGAAGCCGTATTCATAACGCGGTGTTTCGTTACCGATAATCTCCATATCACCATGATCATCCAAGGTACCAGCTCCGGCATTAATCTGACCATCGCCATTCAAGTCAGTAAATTTCACGTCACCAGGACCAAATTTAAAATTACTGCTTGTCGGGAAGGTATTGTAAGCGCCATTAGGATCTGAAAGTTTATTCATCACTTTACCTGCCACTGTTGTCGTAACTAGCTTACCATCCGAACCATATTCAAAATCACCCGCCTGATACAACCTATCAGTACGATAGCCCCAGATTTCACCCACATCTTTACCATTATAGTAATCTGAAATTACCCGCGTATTTGTATATTGCAGAATAGTCGTTTTCGCATCGGATAACGTTCCTCTGACATTAAAGCCAAAGCCACTTTCAAAACGATGGTTAAAATCTAAAGCGAGTTCCCATCCTTGTGTACGTAAGGCGCCAAAGTTACCCTGTGGTGCTGGAGCTCCAAACGTTGCGCTAACATCACCACTTGGGACGATCATGTTTTTAGTATCTCTTCGATACCAATCGAAAACTAACCCCAATTTGTTTTTGAACATGCGCATATCCAAACCTATGTCTGTCGTTTCAATACGCTGCCATTTCAATTCACTTCTTACTGCCGAAGGAGTTCCGATCGTAAAATAACGGCTACCGTCAGCACCCAACCAAGCGACATCCCCAGGTATCATTGTCGATGTGTATAAACTTGGAGGTACAGTTTGGTCACCAATAGATCCCCACGAGCCTCTGAACTTCAACTGACTAAGCGTAGGCTTAGCCCATTCCATAAAACTCTCTTCCGACGCTACCCAACCTGCCGAGAAAGATGGGAACCATTGCCATTTCAGATCTTTCGGAAATTTCGAAGAACCATCATAGCGAATGTTTGCCTCCACAAGATATTTATTTTTATAGGCATAATTTACACGTCCGAAATAGCCTAGTTGTGCCTCCCATGCAGCATCACCTTTCGCCAATTGCGCAGACGTATTTACACCGAAACCCAATTGTGGATTACGAATATCCAATAAGTTAAATGTTTGCGAAGAGTTCATATCATAATCCAACGTCACACGGTTAACACCGGCAATAAATTTGAAATCATGATCATCGTCCAGATTTAAATCATAGGTTGTGAACGCATTGATCGTATTGTTACGACGAGCACCTGAAGCTCTCAAAAAGTGATCAGGATTTGCTCCATTAGCTGTATACGTATAGTAATTCAGATCATATGCAGGCATCGCTCCTGTAGCACCTGCAGCAACCACCTGACCGTCAGAATTTACATAGATCGGATTGCCCGAAGCATCTTTTCTCGCTACACCCGCAACCCAAGAATCTGCCGCAGTAAAACGTGTACCAGGCTGCGTTGTGATTTCCTCTTGATTGGAGAATGTATAATCAAAATCAACTTTCCAGTTCTTCTTGATATTCACAGTGGCTCCTAAATTCAGATTGATGTAGTTATTTTGGAAACTCGCCGTATTTGCGGAAGACGTCTCGCTCCATGGACTACGAATCATATTACCTCTGTCGTCATACCCCATCGGATACAATGAGCTCCAGCGATAAAGATACAACCACGGATCTGCGGTCGTTGAACTTGTTGTATAAGGATACTCTTTTTTACGGCGCGATACCATAGCACCACCGCGTACAGTTAAGTATTTATTAATATCAGAGGATATGCGCAATGCCGCATTTGTACGGTTAAACTTGTCATGATCCGTTGTTTTCATCATACCAGACTGACTCAACAAACCCATGCTCAAATTATATTGTGTCTTACCAGATGTACCCGAAAGACTTAAATCATGCTGAGAAGTAGGCGCAGCCTTACGGATCATATAATCCTCTACGTTGTAGGTACGAACACCATACTTTTTAGTAGGTTCGGCAGGATTGACATACCAATCACGGCCATAAACAGTAGGATCATTAGCACCAATGGAGTTACCGTAATTCTTTTTCCAATCCAATGCCCGTTGATAGCTTTCGCGGTTAATCTTATAAAAAGCACCTGTCTCAGATTCTCCGACACGTTCAGCTGCCTCCAAAGAGTATTTAAGCGCATTCACATCCCCCATATTATAATCTACGGCAGAGTTCTGGAAGGAGAAGTTATTGGAATAATTGATATTGAAGCTATCACCACCCTTTGCTCCTTTTTTTGTGGTAATCAATACCACACCAAATGCAGCTTTAGCACCATAGATAGAAGAAGCTGCTGCATCCTTCAGCACCGAAATAGACTCGACATCAGCAGGATTAACCAATTGGATACTTGGAATCTCCACATTATCCAATAAAATAAGCGGACTAGATCCCCCAGCAATCGAACCCATTTGACCACGAATTTTCATCACAGGATCGGATCCAACTTCTCCACTAGGCACCACAACGGTCAGACCCGGTGTCGTACCTTGAATACCACGGCCAACATCTGCAATGGCACGGCCCTGCAGATTATCCTTTACGTTAATAGTAGAAACAGCACCAGTTAAGTTACCTTTTTTCTGCGTACCGTAACCCACCACCACAACTTCATCCAACGCTTGATTATCGTCGGCTAGCGTCACATCAAGCGAACCTGAAGTTACGGTAACTTCTTTCGTCACGTATCCAATAGATGAAAAACGCAACTTGCTCCCCACGGCAGCTGTAATTTTAAATTGTCCTTGAGCATCGGTCTTTGTTGACGCAGTACCGCCAATTAAAAATACACTTACCCCAGAGACTGGACCTTTTCCATCCTTTACAGTACCTTGCACCGTATTTTGAACCGCACCTTTTGCAGAAGAACGTAGAAGAGCGCTTGTTAAATTACCACTGTTCAACGTACCTTCTTTCTTTGTAAAAGAATAGGATTCAGAAGGAAAACTCAATCCAAGAGCAACAGAAAATAGTACAAATTTTCTCATTGATTATAGAGTTTTAAAATAAATGATTCTAGTTAATATTTGTTAGTTATTGCTATTCAAAATCAGTGTAAAGCAGATACTTTTTACGCATTTGCTTATATGCTTTTAAGTCATCGGACCACGACGCACGAATCTGTTTCTCGGATTGACCCGCAAGGATCTGCTTGCGTAACTGATCAGTGCCTGCCAGTTTATCAAAAAATTCAGGCCGTGCAAAAAAAGTGGATTTATCCGGTGTCTTTTGATAAAAATCCAATAGATATTTTAAGGTGAATTTTTGACCCGCTGGATCTAAAGCACGTAGGTCTATACCATAATTTGTAGCCCCTTTTCCTTCCACATGCTTCGACATGCCATGACGTTCGCCGGGGGTAAACGTAAAAGAACCGTACACCGGATTTGTATATCCTAAAACCTGAAAAGGCCAATCTGTACCACGTCCTACCGAAATATCAGTCCCTTCGAAAAGGCACAATGAAAGATATAAACGGACAGACAGTGGATTGGGTAGACTTGGCGAGGGAACTACGGGCAAATCATACATTGTTTTGTGATCCCAGTTTTGCACCTTCACTATCTGTATATCCGCCTGGCGCCCATTTTCCAACCAACGTTCTCCATTGATCATCTGTGCGAGCTCTCCAATAGTCAGACCGTGAATCATCGCTATCTTATGCCAAGACACATCGGATTTAAATTTATCGTCATGCCTTACAGGTCCATCTACTTGATCGCCGTTAGGATTTGGGCGATCGAGAATGATCAGTTTTTTATTATGTTTTGCACAAAGTTCCATGACACGATGCAATGAAGTGATATAGGTATAAAAACGCGCACCTACATCTTGTAGATCGAAAATCATGACATCAATGGAATTCACAATGGAATCCTGCTTTTTATTACCACCATATAATGTAAACAAAGGCAAACCTGTTTTCTGATCCAAATCATTCCCAAACTTCTCGCCACGTTCAACATTACCACGGAAACCGTGCTCTGGAGCAAAAGCAAACTTTAAGTCAACTTTATTCTCCATCAATACATCAACAATATGCCTTTTATCGGAACCAACAATCGAAGTTTGATTTCCCATAATACCTACCTTCTTACCTTTTAATTGAGGCAGATATAAATCGAGCTGATCCGCTCCCGGCAAAATCACATGTTCTGCCGCCCCCGCTACGCGTATCGCATTTGTCGCATTGACCTGAGCAGACTTTAGTGAACTGCCACAAGAGACAAAACCGGCAAAGGAAATCACAAAGGCAAGTTTTAATAAGGTAGTTTTCATCATAAATAGACTTTTAGCTCATGCAGAAATGCAGTTTTATGCATGAATAATTGAAAATCAGGATAAAAGTAAGTAGAAGTTTTCGTTTTTAAAACAAAACTTGTCATAAAAACGCAAAAGAAAGTAAGTGTTCACTTTTTTTTAAAATTAAAACTGGAATAAAGTCATCAATTATGAATCACCTCAAAACCAATAAAGATATAAGTTAAACAGTAGAATTACAACGATTTAAAAAAATATTTCAAGATTAAACTCATCTTGACGTCGCGGGATAAAAATACGAACAAGTAACAAACACATTACTTTTAAAACAGCACGCATAACACGCATAAATCAGTACTAGAAAGCAACTAAAACATTGGCTATCAAACCACCAAATTGCCATTCAGCAAAAAACTGCAACTATTTTATTACCTCACCACCCTGCCGCTATTGGCGGCAACGCCTGCGTGCATCATAATCTTTTACCCCAAAAAGCCAATACGAACACATCGACTATTTCAGCGCACCAAGATATACGACCGTCTTAGCCTAGCATAAATTCAATATCATGCAAAAGGGCTTTCGGATATCTCTTCCAAAAGCCCTTTTGCACGATGCTCAGATAGATACTATTTTACTACAAAACCAATACCATTGGCACTAGAACCACCAGCAGCTGCTACCGGCTTATTGACCACTTTCCAGCTTACCCCGCCGGTGAGCGCGTCATTTTCTATGCGTTGCACCATTACGGATGCAGCTCCACCATTTGTGACAAAAGCATCTGAAGCTCCGATTGATTGCATAATCTTTCCTAAATCATTATAGGTAATACCAACGGAAAAAGCATTCGTACCACCATCCACCACCACAGCATACAAATAATTTTTATCAGCATTGAGTCCCAACGCTGTATTCGCCTGTACCGTTGTTGTCGTCGAAGCCACAGTAGCACCTTTATATAACAGCCATGTACCCCCAGACACCAATGAAGCAAGATCATTTAAATTATATGCGTCCATCGACGATGACTCCGATGGTTTATTGCCTACAAAAACAGAACCGTCCTTTTTCACACCCAAAAAGGGCCTAGTATTTGATGTCGCGGTCGTGGTAGTCGTTTTCAACAGCCGACTTCTAAAGATGAACGAACCTGTCGGCGCCGAAGAGGTTACGACATCTCCATTGATTGCTGCTATTATTTTACCTCCAGAACGGCCTTCATTATATTTCGCCATATCTGCCATCGTCTGCACCGTAAATAGATAATCATCGAAAGGACTTAATGCTGCCACCTTTACATTAGACTTCGAAAGATCCACCTCTAAAATCTGCATACTCATGGCCTGATTTAATTTATTCACATAACGAACATGCGTACGCTTCATTCCATCTGCAAGGGTTGTCGTAGAATCCAGCTTAAAAATTGAGATGATATCCGTTTTGTCCATAATCTTTTTTACGAGCGTACCGATCTCATTGTCAGGCGGGATCACTTCCGGGGTAGTCACCACAGGCTCTCTTTGCTCAAATACAGGATAATCATCCCGCTGTTTACAAGCCACCAGCGAAAGGAGCAAGTAAAACGATGCAGTTATACACAGTTTATTTCTATATTTTTTATTTTTCATGACTATCGAATTAAGAAAAATGAAACATAAGGTTTCATGATGGTAGATGTAAAACCTTCATACCCCAGCGCATAGACAGTATATGATCTTCGGTCCAAAATCGCACCGGCATTTGAATAAGAAGCTAATACCGATGCGTTTGTGATAGGCGATCCTGCCCGACGTATCTTCCAGGTACGAGTTGTGATACGATTTAATTCAAAATACGGACTAGTCTCCAAATACTTCACATTTTTAGCGACCAATGAGTCCTGTGTCGGCTCGGAGGATGTTGCGGCAGCGCCATAGTAGAGATCTATAGCTTCCACATTAGGCATTAGATTTGTAAAACGGTAGCGCGCCTGTGTACTATCTGGACGAGTCAAATCTTCTTCATTCAAAATCATTCTGGTATTTTTTGCCGTATCCGTCACATGAAGCGTATAACGCTTACCCGCCTCAAACTTCACCGTAGATTGGTATAATATGATAGAATCCAAACCACTATCCGTCTTATAAGGCAGTCCAACCTGCACATTAACAGAGCCCGATTTCCATTTCAGAAAGTCCGGACGAGAATCACCGCGGGTATTATAACCGCCCCCTGGAAAAGGCTCTCTGCCCCGGATAAGCGGCGTAACACGCTGGCCATCAAACTTTACATACATATAACGATCGTCTGGATAAACAGAAGCCATGTTAATTTTAACAATTGCATCGTCTACCCCCATAAACTCCACATCGCCAAAATTCTGTATGGCTTTATCACAAGAATAAAAACCAAAAAGAAACAAGCAGGCACCTAATATAATTTTCAAACTTTTCATACTTTAATCTTTAATGGATTAATTATCTTTTGTTACAAACCAGGTAGGTTTGGTGACATAATATGGATCCAAGGCTCCCCACTTATCCAACTCTTTTGCATTCCACGCATATTCCGAGTTATAACGGGGACGCACCCTATAACAGTAAGCCTGATATTGCAAGCCCGAGCCGCTAAGTGACTGATACTGCTTAAAAATATTCGTATCGTAATTATACTTGCGCAGATCACACCACTGTTCCAATCCGCCCCAGCCCCATTGTACAATATATTTCTGTCCCATAATATCGGAAAGCATCAGATCAGCCGAAGTCTGCGGGATTTCACTACTCGTCAAATATGATTTGATCTGTGCTTCACTGATGGCAGTTTCAGCATTGGTATTGATATACTTGTTCACAAAAGTCATGTGCGAGCGAATTGCATTCAGATAAGCTTCATAGGCCTCAGGCAGCGATCCCTTAATAAAAAGAGCCTCCGACTTAACCAATTGCAGTTGTGCATACGTCATCAATGGAAAATCGACTTTATCTCTAAAAATGAATTTTCCTTCGTACACACCACCCACGATCTTACCCAGAACCGAAGGTATAATTGTCGCCGAATTGGTTACATTTGGCAGAGCCCCAGAAAAGACCGTATCAGCTGTATTATCTAAATTTCTATTGATCATTCTCAAAAGGCGCGGGTCACTTGCGACACGTGAAGGCGCCGTTACGGTACCCCTTAGCCCTCCAGACAAATAACTTACAATAGGTTGACCGGCACGGCTATAGTACGTACTCGTATAAACTCCATACAACGGCCCGACCACACTTGAGGTTTCGGCTTTATCGCCCAAAAACTTAACCGCCGCATCGTCATCATTTGATGCCAACGACTGATTCACGTAATAAAGAACAGAATCCGCATATTTTGATTTAAAATCAGGCTTATTCACCAAATGGATATACTGAAGGGCGCGAATACCATAAACAAACTTACGCCATTTCTCCATATCGCCCCGAAAAAGATTGTCTCCTTTTTCTGAACTCAAATTAGCACTATAATCGAGTGGACTCTTTTGATCCATATAATACAAAGCAGAATCACACCAAACTCTAACTTGCGCATAGACGTCTTTTTGATCGTCATACTCAAAGCTAAGCTGATCGCGCAGAGCTTCTTTCATAATAACGGGACCATGATAATCGGTAAGCATTTGGTAGCCCCAGGCCTTAACGGCATAACCTATTGCGGCATACTCATATTTCTCATTTTCCACTGCATCCCGGATCATATTAGCCAGGTTCCGCCCATGGTTAAAATAGACCATTCGCCACATCACTCCACCAACATCACTCTGTAGTCTAAATCCATGCCTTTCCCAAACTTTTGAAGCATCGTCAGCCGAAGCCCCCATAATGGACTGATTAAACTTATTCATAATGGTCTGATCCTGCGCATAACCGTTTGCCATATGAAATATAATGGGAGCCAACAAAATCTCGGCCTTAGCATTTTGTGGATAAGATGGATTATCATTGATATCCATAAATTTTTTACAACCTGTCATTATCAAAGTCAATAACAACAAAGCCGTGACTATTTTTGCTTTCATAATTTTATAATTGTAGGTTAACGCCAAGGTTGAAGCCCTTCGGTCTGGCCATATTACCAAAATCTATTCCATATCCTCCAATGCCACCTATACCGGTTGTATTCGAATTACTTTCGGGATCCAATCCTGTATAATTTGTAAACATAACGAGGTCAGTAGCTGTAAAAAACGCCTTTAGTGAAGACCGTTCACCTAAGAACCGTGTCAGTCTTTTTGGCAACCGATAACTTAACGTAATATCACGCAGTCTCATTGTGTAGATATTCCGCTCCACGAACATACCCGGCTCGATATTGGTAAAATAATAAGCGGAGGAAGTATATGGTGTTACCGCAATATGGTTGATTGTAGGATTTTCCGAATTCTCCAATCCATCCTTCAAAACACCCCTTATCACCCGTGGATCTTCTCGATTTAGCGTTTTCGTTGACATACCCAGCGTATACATATTATAATCCAGTCCATTCAATACATCGCCACCTTTACGCCAGTCCCACAAAAATGTCAGGTACCAATCTTTATAATTGAACTTGTTAACCATCCCCAGCGTAAACTTCGGCAGGCGGTCGGCAATCGGGTAATAGCGGTCTGTCCCAGCGACCGGCAAACCAGTTGCCGGATCGATCAGTACGTCGCCTTTCGTATTCCGCATAAACTGCGTTCCCGAAAGAGCACCCATACTGTAACCAGGCAATACCGCCGAGCGCACCCCGCTGAGCAGCCAAGTATCCGAATCATACAATTCCGGCAAATCTTCAGCCAGCGACAACACACGGCCTTTATATTGGGTAAAGTTGAAGACAAGGTTCCAGTTGAAATTCTTCTTGACAATCGGATTGAATATTGCCTGAACCTCGGTACCCACATTTTTCACTTTACCTCCGTTCATCATTTTTAAAACAAATCCAGAACCATAACTCAGTCGGGGCAAAATAATCTGTCCATCACTCAGCCTGGAGAAATAACTAAAATCAAAAGAAACAAACCTTTTAAACAAAGAAAATTCTATCCCAGCCTCAAGCTCATTCGTCATTTCAGCAACGAGTTTATCATTTCCTCCGTTGAAACCATAAGCATATCCACCGCCTGTAGAATACTGAGGCTCATAATTGGATTTGATAAAATAAGAGCGAAGTGGCCCTTTACCTGTTTTACCTGCTGAAAATCTAATCTTCCCATCTGAAATCACGTCCGAGACTGCCTTAATTGGATTTAAATCTGTAAAATTAAAGGCCAAAGAACCCGAAGGATATGAGAAATAGGGATCATTCGGCATTAAACGTGAGGTCCCATCCAAACGCCCAGATAAGGTCAGATACAGCAAAGTTTTATACCCTAACACAGCCTGACCAAAGAATCCGATAGAACGGTAGTTGTTGATGATGTTTTTTGCCAGACGCGTCGAGGCATAGGTATTATTGATGCTGTAGAAATTTGGATCAAAAAAATTAGTCCCGTACTGCGAATCCGTAATTGAGCTTTGATCGCGAATTTCACCACCTAAAAATGCGCTGATTGAATAATCACCAAAAGTTTTGTTGGCAGAAAAACGTGCATTACCGTACAGAATACGCGTATTATTCTGATAAGTACTATACTTACCACCCGTAGGTGAAGTGGAGGAGCCCGAACCGGAATAGGACTGCGGATGATAAACGCTTTCACCTTTTGTGTTGGAATAATCTATCCCCACAACACCTTCAAATCGAAGCCAGGATAATGGCTTATAGGTAAAATTTGAAGAAGCCAGCGTACGGTTGGTTTTATCGTTGGCAATGTTCCGATACACATCCCAAAAAGGATTATCCAGTTCATTATAAATATCCTTGGTATTTAACACACGATTGCCTTTTTCATCGATCCAATTCCTAACGTCGTAGAGCGGATTAAAGCGCATCAGTGTCATCAAATAACCTGTAGTTCCTTTTCTTGCTTTATCATTGTCCGAAAAGATAAAGTTGAACGAAGTATTCAGTTCAAATTTATTTGAAAATTTAGCAGTAGAATTTAATCGCGAAGAGAAACGCGTGTATCGTGTATTGGGAACGATACCCGTATTATCATTATATTCATTTGACCAGCGATAGCTTAGATTTTCATTACCACCATTAAAGGTTAAGTTATGCTTTTGATTATATCCGTGACGAAAGAAATTTTTCACATTATCTTTATGCAATAGCATTTCCTCCTTGTATTTTGGGCCTAATGCGTAGGAAGATGTACCATCATAATTACCATTCAACCCTTGCATGTAGGTATACTGCCGTTCAGGGAATTTATTGACAAACTCCATCCTTCCCGAATAGCTATAATCAACCCCAAATTTACCGCTCTTAGCTTTCTTTGTTGTGATAATGATTGCACCTCCAGCACCTGAACTCCCATATAATGCTGTTGCCTCTGGCCCCTTCATCACAATATAAGTTTCAATATCCGAAGGGTTAATATCCAGTGCCCGATTGGAATAATCCAGATCCCGATTGGCTCCATTCATTGCTAGGTCATTTTCATTGACTGTTGAATTGTTAATCGGCACTCCATCGACAACAATCAATGCATTATTATCCCCCGAAATAGAGGCAAAACCCCGAAGCACGATTTGAGCCGAGGCACCAGGCATACCCGACGTACTGTTAATGGACAAGCCCGGTACACGTCCTTGCAAGCCTTGAAAAAAACCTTCCCGCTGTGTATCCGAGACATCTTCTCCGCTGACTTTCGGGGTAGAATAACCCAAGGATTTTTTTGACCGCTCAATACCCATGGCTGTTACCACAACTTCATCTAGGGACGCATTATTCTCTTGGAGAACAACATTAATAACAGACCGGCCATTTACCGCAACTTCCTGCGATTGATACCCCACATATCTGAATACCAAAGACGCGCCTTCAGAAACTGTTATCTTGTAATTACCCTGACTATTCGTCGCTGCCTGACCTCCTTTTCCAGTCTCCCGCACGGTCACTCCAGCCAAACCGGCGCCGCTCGCACTGGTCACTCTGCCGGCAATATTTTTTTGTGCTAGGGCAACACCACAAAAACATAGCAAACCCAAAAAAATGAGCAAACTCCTTTTCATAATTTTAAATTTTAATTCATAAGATCAATTTGGTTTTAAATAGGTTGCACCGTAACCTAGTACGGTAACAAAACGCAAAATACGCACATTATTTTTTCATAAGCAGCTGCTATTTTTAGGTAACAATATTGGTTTGTTCTACTTTTCACCTCTAATATAGCACAAAAATGCATAACATACGCTATTATTTTCATTTTGTTCGCATAAAGTCAAGCAGATAACTCATAAAAACGAATAACAAAGCAACAAAAAAGACAATTCGGAAAAGCGGCAACAGATGATTATTACTATTTTACGGATTTCAACCTAAAAGCAAGAATAATAGTAGCAGCACCACTAAGTAACAAAACGCAACAAGTGGCAATGTGTAAAAACACTTAAAACGAAAAAAGAGACTAGGGTAGTCTCTTTAATTTTAAATCATTCAGCGCGGACCGCAATTCATTCATGAATTTATCGCCCGGATCGTCTTTACCTGTAATATAATTTGGATCTGTCTCTTTCCACCAACTTGTTTTTTTGAAACGCTGATATTCATGGTGGCCCAATACAAATGCTATCGGGTATTTTTTGCTGAGATAGCGAATTAGTTCTTCATTAGCTTTCAGTTGCGCATGCGTTAGCGGATGTTCACGGCTGCCGATATTCTCGATACCGATCGCACAATAGTTGAGTCCTATTGTATGTCGCGCAAAGATAGAATCGGGCAAAAATTGGTAAATAGTGCCATCACGATCAATGACAAATTGGGAAGATACATTCAAAGCACTTGCTTTGGTCAGCTCAGGTCTTCCCGGTAGTTTCACAGGATTGAAAGTGTTGAACGTTGCTTTCACACTATTGTTTGCAGTCCAGTGCACGACAACCATTTTAGGATGAATAATCGGGGCTGACTGGGTCAGACCATGTCTATATTTTAAATAATCCAGGGAAAGCTGTATTCGTTCCTGATTCCAAGTAATTGGTTTTTGAATAATCTTGGGAGATTGGGCGAACAACATCGTCGCCAAAAGGCAATTAACAACTAACAGAATAGATTTCATTATACAAATCTAACAAATTAAAAATTTAGGCCAGTAATCATGCTATTGAAAAAGGCCTGAAGGATATACCTTCAAGCCTTAAAATAATATCAGCATATACACTTACTTTTTATCCCAAAATACGGGTTTAGTGATATATGTTGGCGAACCTGCATCGGGATCGGCCTTTTTCACTTGGTCAAGATTATAGCTGTTTTCGTAAGAAGCTATTGCAAATCTCCTTGGCCAATCAGTTGGATTAGGAAAAGAATTTGCAAAAACATGACTAGGACGATTGAAACCTTTATAAATACCGATTGCCTCGTTATAATTACCAGACGCATCTGTGCAAAAATCCATTCTACGCAAGTCTGCCCATTGCTCTTGCGAATAAGAAAGCGCTATATATTTTTGAATCATAATTTGGCTTAACGTCAGCTTGGAAGCATCCTGAACAACAGATGTACTCTCTAGGAACTTTGTCAGATCTCCACTAGCCACTCCCATTATTTCCATATGAATTTTAATTCCATCCTTATACGCCTGGAGAGCCAGAGCAAGCTGTCCTTTTTTGAAACGTATCTCTGCTTCTATAAATTTCATTTCGGCACCAGTTAACAATAAACCTTTTCCTCCTTTTCGCGTATACCATGTTCCGGTTGACAAAACACGTCCAGTAGAAGCCGCTGTATTGCTTCGTAAGGATATATAGACAGAATCAACATGGGAAAACTGATTATTTTTTTCGTTGAAAGTCACCGCTACAGGACCTGTCGCGGGTAAAGAAGATTGCATATCCACTACTTTTGAACGCATCAATACTCCTTTACCATTATCCATACTAGGAACCAATAGATCCAAGCGAGGGTCTACCATATTATTCGCTCCTGTAGGAGCACCTGTATAATTATTGGTGATATAGTCGTAATACAGTTTCGTTATTCTTGCAGTAGTACCGGTATTAGCCCATTGCAGAGCAGCTTTAGAATTATCACTGACATCTTTACCCTCATCCACATACTGATACGTAGTACCATCAATACTTGAAGAAGGAGCCTTAGCCAATAAAGACAGAATTTCATCCGGATTATAATTTGCCTTTTTACTATAATGGTTTAAAAAACGTGCCTTTAGACCATAGGCCAATTTTATCCACTTTTGTACATCACCACCGTTATAGGTATCGCCTTCTTTCAAAGAAGGTGCATACTGATCTTGTGCTTTACTAAGATCTAAAATTGCTTCATCAAGTAGCGGCAACACTTTCCCATAGATATATTCTCCGTCATCAAACTTAGGGGTAAGAATATCTTTATTATCAAATTCATCATAAGGCAAAATTCCATAACAGTCGACCATATATCCAAAGCCCCATGCCTTTATAATCTTACCAACACCCACATAATGATTTGCGCCAACCTTATCGGCGGCATCAATCATCGGCTGAATATTTACAGCAGTATTGACATACCAAGCTTGCCAAGGCCATCCCACGGCAGCATTGGTCAGATTCCATCTTGTCAAATTCCAGTTATTGCTATTTGCATTCACCACTGCCAGTTGCTGTGTAATAAAAGAAGCCCTTGTGCCGGCGCTTTCATACCCATCAGCAAATTGAGCCAGTATAGGGGGCAAACGCTGCACAGCTGTCGGAACAGTCGTATTCGCCGAATTAGGGTTTTCATTTACATCAAGCCATTTGCTACACGAACCCAAAGCGAGTGTTGAGGCTGCAGCTACTATATAAATAAACTTTTTCATTTTTTAAAACTTTAGATTTAAACCAAAGGTTACTCCAGCAGTTGCCGGTACACCAGCATAATCCACACCTACAGAACCAGAACCAATCACGCCTGCTCCAGCAGCACTCACCTCAGGATCCATACCAGAATAATTTGTCCACAACCAGAGATTTGTTCCTGTCGCTGTGACTGATGCCGCTTTAAATATTTTAGAACGCTTCAAAAAATCAGGAGGCAAGCTATACGTCAGACTTAAGGAACGAAGACGTAACCAATTTACAGTTTCAACGAAATGAGGTGTATGCAAGGCATAAATATCTCGATAATACTCCTCTGTTGCAACAACTTCCTTCGTAATCATTTCATATGCTTTCGTCTCTGGATTAAGCGACATGCCTGTAAAGGAAAGTTTATCACCTCTGTTTTCCGTTACTTTACTTAAGCCATTATAGGCCAAAAGATACTCTGTGCCATTTAAGATATCTCCACCTTTTCTAAAATCAAATAAGAATGATAGCTCCCAGTTTTTATAGACAAAAGTATTATTTAGACCACCAAGGAAACTCGGTTCTCTATTACCAATAGGCTTTGTCGCATCTGTCGATGTCAATGGGTATCCTGTTTTCCAATCCAACAACAAATTCCCGTCAGCATCGCGTTGCCAGGTTGAACCACTTATACCCATGAAATTTCCATTGCCAAAAGAAGCCGCTTTTCCATTTCCTACCTGCACGTCAGTAACATACAGAATGGGTAGAGAAGCTGGCAATGATTTCACCACGCCTTTGTTATGAGAGAAATTCAAAGCCAAATCCCATCTAAAATCTTCTTTTTTAATTGGAGAGGTATTAATAGACACCTCTATTCCCTTATTTTCAATCTCGCCCGTATTGACAAAACTTAATATATATCCTGTTGCATTTGAAACACGAGGTTGCAAGATTTGATCTTTAGAATTGTTTTTATAATACGTAAATTCTAAACCTAACTTGTTTTTGAATAACTTCAGATCAGTACCAACTTCAAAAGAGGTCGTTGTCTCAGGTTTCAATTGATCATTACCCCTCGTCCAATAATTTCTAAACCCACCTCCAACGGTCAATTGAGGTTCAAACAAATAGGTTGCTGTTTGATAAGCAGGCGCATCTTTACCGACCTGTGCCCATGAAGCTCGCAACTTACCATAATTCAAAATATCGCTTTTCTCCATGAGTTCCGTGAAGATTAAACTCCCAGAAAATGAAGGATAAAAGAAAGAACGATTTTGTATCGGCAAGGTAGAAGACCAATCATTACGACCTGTAGCACTTAGGAATAATAGGTTTTTATAACCGATACGCAAATCCCCATAGACACCTAGCAATCTTTTTTTGGTGATGGATTCATTGAAATACTTATTCTTTGCATCCGCATTGTTTATGCTTTCAAAATTCGGAATAGAGAATTTCTCGGCACGCATGGAATTTGCTTGAAGATATGTATCCTCAGCTGTTGTCCCCAATAAGAAATTGACATCCCAATCCTGTTTAAATTGCTTATGGAAATTCAACATAAAATTGGAATTGATGTAATTATATTGACGAATATTTTCGGAAAGCATTCCTTTTTGCCAAGCTTCCTTTACGGCTGAACCGGGCGTTATAATGGATCTAAAATTCGTGGTGTAATTATCAACACCTAACTTATAAGTCGCATCTAACCAATCCGTAATCTTTACATTCGTATATACATTCCCTAGAAAACGGTTTGTCTTGTCATTTTGAGGGTTTTTATGGATTGTCCAATACGGATTATCAACATTATCTTCAAGCGCCACGTTCGGTAGTAGTAAAATCTGTTTGCCACTAGGATCTATCCAGTTTTTCATGTCCACGTTACGCGGAAAAGCTAGAATGGATTCCATATACCCCAACCCCGAGCCTCCCCAAAGACCAGACCCGGTTAAGGTTTTCTGCGTGGTACTATGCGAGTAGGATGCGTTTGCACCAAATGTAAAAACACCTACTTTTTGTTCGCCATTAAATCGGAAAGTAGTACGTTTAAAATCGGTGGTGGGCACAATTCCTGATTGGTCTAAATTCGAGCCAGATAAATAAAAATTACCCTTTGCATTACCCCCTGACACATTGAATGAGTTATCAAAACTTGTTGCATTTTGATAGAAGTCCCCTAAATTATCATAAACAGTTTCTCCAGGCTGAAAAGCATCTCCCCAAGACAGATACGTATTATCCGTAATCCTATTCCCTTTATAATTAGAACCCTGCTTAAATTTATCTTGTAACTTCGGCAAGCGATTTACCCAATTCACACCAAAGCGTGAGTTTATTCCTATCGAAGTAGCCCCATCTTTCCCCTTTTTGGTCGTTACGACAATAGCGCCCGCTGCCGCCCGCAAGCCATACAGTGCCGCAGCCGCAGGCCCTTTCAAAACCGATATAGATTCAATATCCTCCGGATTTAAATCCAACGCACGATTACCATTCGTGGTGGAGATATTCGTATTGCCGTCAAAAGCGGAATTATCACCTTGGCCAGTGGAATTATCCATTGGCATACCATCGATAACAAATAAGGGTTGATTATCCCGTTCGAGGGAGGTTCCGCCACGAATAACGATGGAAGCAGATGCTCCTGGCGCTCCTCCCGAATTCGTCACATTTACACCAGCAATCTTGCCATTTAATGAATTGATTACATTCGGATTTTTATTCTTCATCAACTCATCCGATTTGATATCTTGGACAGCATAGCCCAGCGCTTTCTTTTCCTTCTTGATTCCCATTGCCGTCACAACAACTTCTTCGAGAGCTTCCTCACTACCAGAAAGTGCAACATTGATCGTCGCATTTGTGCCAACTAATTGTTGCCTTTCTTGAGAACCCACTGCTCTAAAAATCAAAATGTCACCTGGCTCTGCACTGATCGTAAAACTGCCATCGGGCTTCGTTTGTGTACTGACAGCTTTACCTTTGATGCTCACAGTGACATTGGCCATGTTACCTCCATCAGAAGCATTCGTCACTTTACCCGTTACAGTTTTGGTTTGCGCCCACAAGCTAGTTGACAGCATCACCCCTGAACAGAATAAGAGAAATTTTTTATTCATGGTTTTTAGTTAGTTGTTAATAATTGCCCGCGACAGGAGGTTCCAGTGCACGGTTTGTTCAATTGCTACACAATACTATGAAAAGCGTCGTATTTATGCAAGTTTATGCGCAATTATTTAAAAAAGAAATACCAACAAACATATTAAAGCACAATATAATACCAAAAAATCTGGCAATCCACCCAAAAATAGATACAAAAACGCACAGCCTAGCAAAATAAAAGCAAAAAATCTATTAAAACACTTAATAAATTTATTAAAACCACCCAATAAGCCCCTTTCACTGTATTGAACAACAGAAACACACACATAAACACAACAAAATCGCCAATACGATGCATCATCCAATAATACCAGCGAGCTTACGCAGGCTTCCCCTGTCTACCACAATTTACGTTAACAAATAGATACCATTTTCGGAGATCCTTCGGTACTTGCTCGGTACTTGCTCAGAGTTTGCTCGGTGTAAAGGACGAGAGTAGGCCGAACTTGATATTGACAAATACGTATTAATTTGTTAACTTAAGGAAAAATAAACTCTAATTGATATCGATTATGGCAGTCATTTAAAACGGTGCCAACGGCACACTTTCGGGGAAAGC
The DNA here is from genome assembly GCF_030818895.1 of Sphingobacterium zeae. Lineage (NCBI taxonomy): Bacteria > Pseudomonadati > Bacteroidota > Sphingobacteriia > Sphingobacteriales > Sphingobacteriaceae > Sphingobacterium > Sphingobacterium zeae. Next base: position 706,794 of record NZ_JAUTBA010000001.1, on the reverse strand, counting down.
AGGCTCAATAGTTTTTGTTACAAATGGAAATAAAACCTATGCAAGGGGCTTACCAAAGAAAAGCACAAAAAAGCCTACTGTGGATCAAATCCAGTCGCGGTTACGGTTTTCTCTGATCCAAAAATTTAGCTCCTCAATGCTCTATTTGTTACGGATCGGATTTAAAAACTATAACCCCAATAAAAAGGCTTATATCAACGCCATGTCCTACAATCTTAATAATGCTATAGAAAAAACCGCAACGGGCTATGCCATCAACTATGAAAACTTCCGTATTAGTAAAGGGATCCTTAATCCGATTACCTCCTATAGATTTGAGATAGATAAAGAGACAGAAACATTCACCCTCTTCTGGGATTATGACGCAAAGCTAAGCACAGCTTCTCGCCTCAATACAAGCAGTTGTCGAGTGATTTTATCTGGCCCAGAAGAACTTGCATTTTCCAATGAGGGCATGAATACGCTTCTCCAACAAACACAAACGGTAAAACTTCAACGACAAGAGCATATTGGCACCTACCACATCTATGTTTTCTTCCATAAATCAGATGGAAGCGACGAATGTACAGACAGCAAATATCTGGGTACTGTCGAATGGTAGTGAAGAACCTTCAATCTGTTACGGAGCAAGATTGATCTGTACATCAAAGTGCTTCTGAATATAAGCTTGTTGCTCGGCAGAGTCTGTTTCCATGTCGTGAATGGCACGATCTCTTTCTTTGTCAACTTCCATCTTCACCACACAGCGGTAGAACCGGAATATGTCTTTTTCAGTCTCCAGTATTAACCTCGGTACGCGGGCTGGCCTTCCTGTTTCATCTTTGGCCACCATCGTAAAGTAGGAGGAATTACAATGTTTGGTTTCGCCCGTCTGAATGTTCATCGCTTCTACTCGAATACCAACTTCCATAGAAGAGTTGCCCACATAATTCACTGAAGCGATCAAGGTGACGAGTTCGCCCACTTCAATAGGCTTCAAAAAATCCACTTTGCCAACCGAAGCTGTTACACAATAGTGCGCTGAAAATTTAGAAGCGACAGCAAAAGCGATCTGATCCATCAAGGACAAAATATAGCCCCCGTGAATTTTACCGCCAAAATTAGCATTGGATGGCAACATCAGCTGTGACATCCGAATCACCGAGTCGCTTACGGTTTTATAGATCTCTTCCATACCTATAAATGTAACTCGGATCGGTTACAATTCAAAGCAAAACATTAACAACTTCGTAAACACAAGTAGCGATAGTTAATTTCTCAAAAAAGGGATATCCGTAATACAGATATCCCTTTTCCTTTAATCCTGATGGTATGGAAACCACTTATTTTATATGCTCAGCAGCATACGGTCCTTCATTACTCAGACGATCGACAGCTTTTACCGCAACATACTGAAGCTTTTTGTTGTTCGATGTCATTGGGATCTCTTTACTTGTAACTCCAGGATCCAAAATCTCGTATTGCCATACCCCTCCATAGTTGAGATACAATACCCATTTTGCAACCTGATCAATTTGCTGGTGCTGCCATTTCGCAAAAATATTTCCACCTTGTGGCGTTAGTAACAACGATGGTTTCAAAAGTGGGTTTGCATTTAACCAAGGACTTGTTGGTACCAGCGCTTTCACCTGGTAGGGTCCATTAACCAAAGCCTGTGTCATGGCGGGGTTTTTGGTCAGTCCTGCCAAACTCCAGTGGATCACACCCTCCCGATTATCAGGCAATAGTGTACGTGCAGCCTCTACTTGATTCACAATTTCCTGAACATATTCTGTCCCGCGCTTGCCCACAGTATTGATCCCTGGCCAAAGGTGGCGTCCCAAGGTATTTTCACTTTCCCACCATTTTAACAGCGCGGTATAACTCTGCTTAGCGGGTTGTATTGGCCAATACAGTTGGGGTGCAAAATAGTCGATCCAACCTTTGTTCAACCATAATTTAGCATCCGCATAAAGCATATCATACTGACTCGATCCTTGGATTCCTGCCGGATAGCCTGGTTTCCAGATGCCGAACGGGCTGATCCCAAATTTGACAAAATTCTTCTCCTTTTTAATATCTTTATAAATACGTTCGATAAAGGTGTTTACACTATTTCTCCGGAAGTCACCTCGGGAAAGCGTGCCCCCATTACGTTTATATTCATTGTAACTATCCAAATCTGGAAAATCCTGCCCACCATTATATTCAGCATAAGGATAGAAGTAATCGTCAAAATGTACGCCATCGATATCATAACGTTTGACAATATCCATTACCACGCGAGCAGCATGGTCCTGCGTAGATTGTTTGGATGGATCAAACCAGTAATATCCTTGTTTCAGTTTGACAACAGATTCGAGCATTTTGCGTGCCATAGAGGCTGAGGTAACAGGGCCACCAGCGGTATGGTGGGCGCGGTAAGGGTTTAGCCAAACGTGAAGCTCGATCCCTCTTTTATGTGCCTGTTCTACCCAGAAATCAAGCGGATCATAATAAGGGGATGGCGCCTGCCCTTCTGTTCCTGTCAAAAAATATGACCAAGGCTCTAAATCACTTTTATAAAATGCATCTGCTGATGGACGCACCTGAAAAATTACTGCATTAAAATTATTATTTTTCAAGAAATCTAAAATGCCGATGGCTTCCTGTTGCTGTTCTGCTGTACTCAGGTTATTTTTGCTCGGCCAATTGATATTGGCAACAGAGGCCACCCAGGCTGCACGAAACTCACGGGGCAAAGCTGGGAGATTGACGACAATTTCCTTCTTTTTCTCTGCAACTGGCTGCGCTTTTGTCTCAACTGTATTTTTCACCCGTTCGCGCTTAGGTAATGTGGGAGGATCCTTTTTTACAATTTCTACATTGGTCGCTGTGGTGTTGACAGGCTCGTGTTTCTTATTTTTCTTGGATGAACAAGAAGATAAAACAAAAAGTGCTGTCGCTAAAAATAATAGGGAACGTTTCATCAATCTATAGAATAGTGTTTTTTCAAAATAACGAACGAAGATACATATAATATTAGTCAATCTTGGACAATCGGTCAATCTTCTGCGAAATGGATCAGCGCTTTAACTCGCCTTTAAAGATCACCTTTTTCAGCTGAAAGTCATCATTAAAGACAATGACATTTGCTATGCTTCCTGCATTTAGATTTCCGATATCCGCTCGCTTTAGCAGGTCTGCCGGATACACCGTAGCCATTCGGATCGCTTCGTCGAGTGGTATACCCACCTTTTGCACCGCATTTTTCACCCCTTCGAGCAAGGAGATTGCAGCCCCTGAAATGGTCCCGTCCGGCAATGAATAATACCCGTCGTTCAATATATGCTGGTATATATCTTTATCGCAAGCGGCCACAGCATCTGTAATCATAAACAGGCGGGCTCCCAGCTGACGTTTCGCAATTTTCACAGCTTCAAAGCTGACATGATGTCCATCGACAATAATACTCGCCCGCGCTGTCGGATGATTAAAAATTGCGCCGACCAAACCTACTTCGCGATGATGCAAAGGCGACATGGCATTAAACAGGTGGGTGCTTGTTGGAATCCCCAGATCGTAACCATGGGTTCCTTCTTCGAAAGTCGCATCACTATGCCCTGCACTGAGCAGCAAATTGTAGCTGTGTAAGTGCTGCAATACATCGTCCGCTATACGTTCAGGTGCTATGGTCATCATCTTGACAACCTGATTTCCTGCCAAAAGATCGTCAATCTTTTCCTTTGTAGGCTCGATGATTAATTCCGCAGGATGCGCACCTCGTTTTTTAGGATTCAAAAAGGGACCTTCTAGATGTAACCCTAAAAATGCATCGTGCCGGAAGCCTTCTGCCACGCGAATGGCATCCTTAAAGACGGGTATGGTATTGGTCGCCAGAGTCATCATAAAAGAAGTCGTGCCTTTAACGACCAAGCCCTCGGCGATGCGTTCCAAAGAGGCTACACTACGCTCGGCGGAATACAAGTCCGATCCGTCGCCATACAGTTGCAGATCGATCAGTCCTGCACAAATATTACACCCATTGACTGGATAACTGGTGTAATCCGTAGGCACATCATGCTTATCAACAATTGCGGCAATTTTACCTTCATTAATCAGTAATGCTTTTTCTTCAAAGATCGCCTCACCAGTATATATCTTACCTCCAATTAACGCTAGCTTATTCATAGATTTTTATTTCGTTTACCAATTTACCAAAATTCGAAAATATACTGTCCCTTGTAAACGATTTGTTTCACAGTCGATAAATGTACGCTCAAAGTTTTTGATCTTTTCATTTTAACTTTCTAAATTACTGTTGTAACTTAGTTCCATGTACTTATTTAGAAAGCGCAATGCAGAACGCCCGACGAATGGGAATATAAAAGCCATGCATATTATTAATGCAACGGCCATTATTGTCTTTTTATTGGGACTGATCTACAAAATATTTTTTACTTCCTAAACACTGTAATTCATGTCAAAAAAAGAAATCTTCAATACGGACAAAGCTCCGGCTGCAATAGGCCCCTATAACCAGGCGATTAAAGCTGGCAATACATTATATGTCTCTGGGCAAATCCCACTGGTTCCCGAAACAATGGAGTTAATTGCATCTGGTATAAAAGACGAGGCGCATCAGGTGCTGAAAAATATCGAAGCTATCCTGACAAATGCTGGATATACTTTTGAAGATGTTGTCAAAGCATCCATTTTCCTAAGTGATATGGAAAATTTTGCTTTAGTCAATGAAGTCTATGCTGAATATTTTAAAGAAGCCCAGCCAGCCCGGGAGTGTGTTGCGGTAAAAACATTGCCGAAGCATGTAAATGTCGAGATTTCAGTCATTGCGTGGAAAGATTAATCCGTGGAAAATAGCAACGAAACAGCAAGCCGCGGAAAATATCTTTTCGCGGCTTTTTTGGCTCCCTTTATTTGGGGATTTATGTCTATACCTGTACGGTGGATACGCGGCTATCCTGCCGAAGATATCCTGTATTTTAGAATTATTACCGCCCTGTTGGTCCTTTGGGTATACGTGCTTATTTTCCGAAGAAAGATGCTTGTGGCTGATATTCGTAAATTTGGACTTCTATCACGGGCAGACAAGCTCCGTCAAACGGGACTTATGATTCTCGCCTCCGCGCTGATCTTCGGAAACTGGTTTACTTACATCTATGCTGTAAACCATGTCAGCATTCAATCCGCCGCATTGGCCTATCTGACCTGCCCCCTAATTACCGCGGCAGGAGCCTATCTCATGCTCAAGGAAAAATTGACTGGATGGCAAAAAACTGCACTTTTCATTGCTTTCAGCAGCGTATGCCTACTGGCAAGAGGTTCATTGAATGATGTGCTATGGGCGATTACTATCGCATCCTGTTACGCGTTTTATCTGATCGTGCAACGGGTATCGACAGGCTTTGACAAGCTCAATCAATTGGTTCTTCAACTCAGTATATGTGCATTGTTTGTGATACCCAAACTCATCTATAATCATCACACCATCCCTAATGAGCCGGTGTTTTGGAGCACCATAGTGCTCATCGCATCTCTGTTTACGATCATCCCTCTTTTTTTGAGCATGTATGCCCTCATCGGCATTTCATCCACCACGACTGGTGTTCTTTTGTATATTAATCCGCTGATCGCATTTACTTTGGCAGCGACCTACTTTCAAGAACCTGTACAGCCAATAAAATATATCGCATACGGTATCATCCTTATTGCTATCATCCTATTTAATGCTGCAAACATCAAACAGGCCTTTACTAGACCATCCCGAGTTTAAGCAAAACGCCCCACTAAATACAAATTTTTAGCTATGGAAGGGATGCTCGATGTATCGACATAAAAAAATGACAAACCACACATAACACTGACTAATAGAAAATTACAAACAAAAAAACGTTCATACGAAACATTTGCATTGCATAAAATTTTTGAATTTTGTCCAACAATAGTAAATTAGACCCTTATTAAGGGAAATCACACCGCTTTTTCTTCCTATAAATTAGGTATTGAATAGCTTATACTATTAAAAAATAATCATTTATTTCGCCCCTCGATTATTCAATATCTTTTCTTCTAACCAAAATGCTAAATGGAATTAGCCCACTCCATTAGAACTTCACCGTTATGAAAATACGTATATAAAAAACTGAATATAACACATATACTATATGAATAACAAATTATACTCTACTTTGAGGGTGTTGGGTATTGTTCCGACAATGCTTTTTTCAGCATCCTTATTGCATGCGCAAACCAACCAGATAAAGGGAACGGTTGTTGACGCTAAAACCAAAGCTCCTATTCCAGGCGCCACAATTAAAGTACTGGGCACTTCCAATGCAAGTTCTACGGATGTTAAAGGCGCATTTCAGATCAATGTTGATGATAAAAACCGCATATTGAACATCAGTACTGTCGGTTATGAAAATAAAACGGTAACATTGGGCCCTGGTGAAACGACAGTAACGGTAAGTTTAGAAGAACAAACACAGCAGTTGGAAAGTGTCGTGGTCACCGCTCTAGGTATTAGCCGTGCACAAAAATCATTAACATACTCAACACAACAGGTCAATGGTGACGAATTGAACAAAGTCAAAAGCACCAACTTGGCAAATAATTTAAACGGTAAAGTAGCCGGCGTTAATATTGCTTCCAGCTCTTCAGGACCAGGTGGCTCGGCGAAAGTTATTTTGCGTGGTAACAAGTCGGCCTCTGGCAACAACCAGGTACTTTATGTTGTCGATGGGGTTCCAATCAATAACCAGACATTAGCAAGTCAGCCAGACAACGTGTTCGGCGGGCAACGTGATGGTGGCGACCCTATTTCATTGATCAACCCAGAAGATATCGAAAACATCTCCGTATTAAAAGGAGCATCTGCAGCGGCATTATATGGTAGCCAGGCAGCCAACGGCGTTATCTTGGTCACAACAAAATCAGGTAAACAAGGTCGCACAACGATCAACTTCTCATCAAGTGCACAGATCGAACAGGCTGTATCGACACCGAAATTCCAAAACCAATATGGTCAAGGTTCGGGTGGTAAAAACAGTAACACCAGTGTATTTAGCTGGGGCGACAAAACCAATGGCGCCAACTATGATAATGTAGGTGAATTTTTCCGTACAGGTAGCAACTTCACCAATTCATTGACATTGTCCGGAGGTAACGAAAAAAATCAAACGTATTTCTCTTATGCAAATACGCTTGCAAAAGGTATTCTTCCAGAAAATGACCTGATGCGTCATAACTTCAATCTCAAGGAAAGTGCTTCATTTTTTGATAATAAGCTGACCGTTGAAGGAAGCGCCAATTATATTACACAAAAATTGGATAATGCCCCTAGTTCAGGATTTTATTATAATCCACTGGTTGGAACCTACCTATTACCTCGAAGCTTAAATATTGCGGATTATAAAAATTACGAAACGTTCAATCCAAGCCGCAATCTGAACGAACAAAACTGGTTCAGCCTAAGTGATAGTCCCACAACACAACAGAATCCATGGTGGATCGTCAACAGGAATCCAACAAGCTCTACCCGCAACCGCTTGCTTTTAAATGGTAGTGCAAAATATAAAGTAGCGCCTTGGATCAGTATTCAGGCTAGGGGAAGCGTCGATCGCACCTCAGAGGTTTGGGACCGTAAAGTCTATGCGAGCACACCAAATCCCCTTGGGAAAGTAAATGGTAATTACAATTATACAAATACCACCATTACACAACAATACGGTGATGTCGTTGCCAACATGAACTTTAATGTCAGCGATAAGTTTCAGATCACAGGATTGGTCGGAACAAGTATCACCGACTGGAAAACCGAAGGTGTGGATTTTAACACAGGTATTGACGGGTTAAAAATCCCAAATCAATTCTTTATCCAAAATACAACAACGCCTGTCACATCGACATTATCGGCTAATCGTAGACAATTACAATCGGTATTTGCATCAGCAAACTTAGCCTACGACAACTGGATTTATTTGGATCTGACGGCGAGGAATGACTGGTCCAGTACATTAGCTTTCACAGGTACAAAGTCTTTCTTCTACCCATCTGCAGGATTGGGTATTGTATTGAATGACAAATTAAACTTACCTGAGTTTGTCAATATGGCCAAGATTCGTGGTTCGTATGCAGTAGTGGGCAATGATTTGCCTCCTTACACGAGTTTATTAACAAACACGGTGAACCCGTACGCTGTATTGACAGTAAATGACATTGCGTTCTTGAAAACATTAAAGCCCGAAAAAACGAAATCTTTTGAAATTGGAACGGAATGGCGCATGTGGAACAATCGTTTGAATGTGGATGTTACGTACTACAAAACAAACACAACGAACCAGTTCTTCAAAGTCGCTGCGAGCCAAGCTTCGTTAAACCAACAGTATGCAATTAATGCCGGTGACATTCAAAACCAAGGGGTAGAGGCGTTGGTATCATTGGATGCGATCAAAAATGAGGATTTTAAATGGACAACAAGTATCAACTTCACCTACAATAAAAACAAGATAAAAAAGCTAGCTGATGCTGTTCCTGAGTTTAGTTTAACTGGTGAAAATCAAAACAACTTTGCTTCCAAACTTGAGGTAGGCGGTTCTTTTGGCGATATCTATGGACAGGATTTTGTACGGGATGCTGAAGGAAGGATTATTATCTCAGAAGATGGTATTCCTCAAAAAACCAACGCTTATACTAAGCTAGGAAATTCGAATCCAATTTGGCAAATGGGCTGGAACAATAGTTTCAATTATAAAAACTTCAATTTAAGTTTCTTGATTGACGGCAAGTTTAATTACGAGGTAATGTCAATTACACAATCTGTCATGGATGGTTATGGCGTATCAGAAGCAACTGGAGCCGCTCGTGCAAATGGTGGCGTTGCCGTAAACGGTGTTACACCGAATGGAACTCCTGTTGCTGTCGTCGATGCAGAGAAATGGTACACATCAACAGGAGGTATAGGTCCTGTCAGTAGCCAATACATTTACGATGGAACGGTCGTGAGACTGCGTGAATTGACTTTCGGCTATGATTTCAATATTAAAGACAGTTTCTTCAAAAAATTGCGCGTCAATGCTGTAGGAAGAAACCTATTCTACATTTCTAAAAAGGCTCCATTTGACCCTGAAGTAACGATGTCAACAGGCAATTCGCTGAGTGGTGTAGATATCTTTATGATGCCTGCAACCCGCAATTACGGACTTACACTAAATGCAACTTTCTAAACGATCAACAATGAATTTTAATATCAAATATATATCCAAATTCTCCCTGGCCATGTTACTTCTTGGAGGAACGATGACCAGCTGTACAAAGAATTTTGAGGATTACAACAAAAACAATATTGGGCTTACAGATGAAGATTTAAAGGGGGACGGACAAGATCTTGTGCTTTTTTTAAAAAATGCACAAATGTCTATTTACAATTTCTCTGGTGCGGGAGACCCTAATTCTTATCAAGTACAACAAAATCTGAATGCAGACGTCTTTTCGGGCTATTTCATGTCTCCTACGCCGTTTAATAGCGGTCAGAACAACCTGAATTATGCCATGGTAAATGGATGGAATGGAGAACCATTTAAAGTGCTTTATCTTAACGTTATTAAATCCATTGAAAAGTTAAAAAGCAATGGCCTTGCAGAGACCTATCCAGCACTATGGGGTTCAGCATTAGTGATCAAAGTGGAAGCGGCGAGCCGTGTTACAGATATCTATGGTCCTATTCCATATAGTAAAGTAGGCACCTCCAATACCGTTCCATACGACAAACAATCCGATGTATATGCTGCTTTCTTCAAAGAGCTCGATGAGGCTGTAACCGCGTTGAAATCGTACAAAGCAGATAGTCCAATGGCTGCTAAAATCGATCAGATCGATCTTGTATTTCCGAATACTGATAATCAGGTCAGATTTGCAAATTGGTTGAAAATTGCCAATTCACTTCGCCTGCGTTTGGCAATGCGTTTGGTTAAAGTCGATGCTGCTTTAGCAAAAACACAAGCCGAAAAAGCACTGGATCCGACAAATGGTGGTGTATTGGAAAGTAACACCGAAAACTTCAAGATCACTATACCGGCGGATGGAACCTACAGCAACCCGCTTTGGTTTATTTCCAAAAACTGGGCCGATACCCGTATCAATGCGACGCTTTCTTCCTATATGACAGGATTGAACGACCCGCGTATCTCTAAATACATGGCACCTGTCATTAAAGATGCAACAACAACGGCGTTCGCTGGTAAATACATTGGAATCCGTGCAGGTGCAGATGGTATCGAAAAAGACAAATACCAAAAGCTATCGGCATTGAATACCGAAGGTACAACACCAACTTTCGTGGCAACAACAGCACCGGTATTAATGACCGCAGCTGAGGTTTACTTCCTTCGTGCGGAAGCAGCATTGAGAGGTTGGAACAATGCCGGTGGAACAGCGCAATCACTTTATGAAAAAGGAGTGGAAACTTCCTTTACGCAATGGGGTGTAACATCAGGATTGAGCACTTACCTCAATGATAATACCAGTAAGGCTGCAGCTTACAAAGATCCTTTCAATGCGAAGAATAACGCCAATTCACCAAGCGCACTGACCATCAAATGGAATGAGGGTGCTACCAATGAAGAAAAACTGGAACGTATTATCACCCAAAAATGGTTGGCGATCTTCCCTGAAGGACAAGAAGCTTGGAGTGAATTCCGCCGTACTGGATATCCCCGCCTATTCCCGGTTGTGGTCAACAATAGCGGTGGACTGATCGATACTAAAATACAGATCCGTCGCTTACCGTTCCCACAAAATGAATACAACACTAATGCAGCTGAAGTACAATCTGCAATCTCGTTGTTGGGCGGACCTGACAACGGCGGTACCAGACTTTGGTGGGATGTAAATAAGGGTAATTTCTAATCAAGAGATCATCCGGGATAAATTCTCAAACGGGGCTATTCAAGTTTTGAATAGCCCCGTTTTTATATAATTTTTACTGTCCTGTTCAACGCAAGATCCCAATGTGGGAAGCGGGTCAATGATCCAGCGGGAATACTAATATAAAAATCCGAATAACCATAGCGGAATCTTTGCGCCAAAACCTGTTTCTATACCATCTGCCGCAATCAAGTAACGATCGGTATCTCGAACCTGCTGACTACCTTTATTTTTACCGCCCACTTCGATATGAACCTGCTCGACTAAAAAGTCGCCAGTCTGCGGTTCGGATACTTCCAGCCCTGCATGAAGCAATTGATTCAATAAAAAAGTTTCCCGTAGATTTCCTTGGTTTGGATCTGGGTGAATTGCATAAGAAAGGTTCGTATTTTCCAAGAAAAGTTTGTCCGGCTTTTGTAGCCGCGATACGCCTTTCCCTTGTGTGGATAAAACATTTAAAAGTCCTGCGTCCTTCAATTGATAGATGTATTCTAATATGCGATCTCTGGAAATATCCATTTTGGCTGCTAAGGCGGAAATATTAGGCTTGAAAGGAGCGGATTCTGCTATTACTGCTAATAAGCGTTTTACTTTCACAGCCGTACCAGCATTGTAAGATGCAATGTAAGCAAGATCAATATCAACGACCGCATCTATAATTTGCTCTAGTTTAGGCAAATATTCGTTTTCACCTTCGGTAAATATAGGCAGATAACCCGATCGCAGATACTTTGCAAATAGTGGCAGCGGTCTTATGGAGGAAGTAATATTCACACTGATCTCGCGATGTTGCTTTTGAATGTCTTCAAATGTTATCGGAGAGAATGAGGCCACTCCCGAGAACTGGAGATATTCTCTAAAAGAAAGTCCTGCCAATGTATAGCTCACCACTCGTCTGCTTAAATCGGCTTGACCACGATAGATGTCTAAAGCCGATGATGCCGAAAATATAACGCGCATACCGGGAATCCCATCATAAATATTTTTGAGTTCCCTGGACCAGTTAGGATACTTATGTACTTCATCAATCAGAAGGAGTTGCCCCCCCTGTTGATACCAATCCATTGCGGTATCTAGTAAACTATGGTTGTAAAACCAGGTATGATCAGCGGTAATATAGAGACTTTTATCTTTTAATGCGCCCAGATCATATTTCATATGCTGCAATAAAATCGTCGTCTTACCTGCCCCACGTGCACCTTTGATCCCTATCATCCGTTGATTCCAGTTAATTTTTTCATGAAGGTATCTCCTGAAATCATTGTTGATGCCCTGCAAAAGAATATCTTGAAAATTGATCAAAGTTTCCATATTGTCGTTTCTATATTACAAAAATAATTAAATTTTGTTGTTTCAAAACTACATTTTTACTAACATATTGTTGTTTCAAACCTACAATCTAATGAAAATTATGCGCAATAGAGTTCAAAATCAAATTTCTCTTGACAAAAACTTCATGGAAATCCTTTGTAGCAAAGACCAAGAATTACCCGTTTGATTAATAAAACCAAGAAGAAGATTATGAAAAATCTCTCAATTTTGAGTATTACGACCCTATTGGCATGTTGCATGCTATTTGTTGTTTGTAAATCGGAGTCACATTTAGAAAATCCCTACAAGGACAAAACAGAAAAGGAACTTGAGTCGCTCTCCAATGAGAAGTACAGCAAAATCGTTGCCTTTGCCAGGCCCAAAGCCTGTAGTGATGCTACAGAATGGGAAATGATAGAAATACGAACAGTGTGTGGGAAAAGTTACCTTCCCTATCAAAAATCCGTAGACAAAACAACCTTGCAAAATATGATCAATGACAACAACCGGCTGATGGAGATATATCAGCCAATGGTGGCTCCCAAAATAAATTGTATACCTTATCGCAAACCATTGGGCGTGATCTGTAAAGAAGGAAAAGCAGACATTAAATATGAAGAATCTGCTTCAAAATAGTCACACTAGCCCAAGAAATGGCTCCATAAACGCATAAATTTTTTGTAATTTAGCCATTCAAGAAGAATGGCTGAATTAAGTTTAATTACCCCCATAGAATACCTCAAAGGTGTAGGTCCACAAAAGGCAGATGTGCTCAAGAAAGAGTTGCAGGTATTTACCATTGGTGATCTACTGACGCAATATCCTTTCCGTTATATCGACCGTACAGAGTTTCATAAAATCCGGAAACTTCATCCCGATATGATGGCGGCACAGGTACTGGGGCGATTGGTTTCGCTACAACTCGTGGGCGAGAAAAAAACGAAACGTCTTGTCGGTTCTTTCAAAGACGAAACGGGCTCCATGGAATTGGTCTGGTTTCAGTCCATCCCATGGCTCCAAAAATCATTAAAAGTCGGCTCAGCCTATATTATTTACGGCAAGCCGAGCGAATTCAATGGGCAGCTTTCCATTACGCATCCCGAAATGGATTTATATAATCCGCAGGTTAAACAGATCGGCAACATGAGTTTACAGCCGGTGTATTCGTCGACAGAAAAACTCAAAAAGTTCAATCTAGATACCAAAGGGATCCAACGCTTGCAGCAAACTGCATTGGAAACCGTATTCCGTAGTATTGATGAATCGCTTCCCCAGAATGTGCTTGCTAAACATGGCCTCATTTCCAGGCAACAGGCGTTCGCTTCCATCCATTTTCCAAGCGATCAAAAGGAGCTGAACCAAGCCATCAAACGCATCAAATTTGAAGAGCTATTCTTTATTCAGCTCAAGCTGCTCAACAACAAGCAGCTGAATACACAGAAATTCAGAGGCCAGCGGTTCAATAAAGTCGGTGAAAAATTCAACACGTTCTTTAATGAACGTCTTCCATTCCCTTTGACAGGAGCGCAAAAGCGCGTTGTGAAGGAAATCCGTATGGATACCAATACAGGTGCACAGATGAACCGCCTGGTACAGGGCGATGTTGGATCCGGGAAAACGGTTGTTGCCCTCATGAGCATGTTGCTTGCTGTCGACAATGGATTTCAGGCCTGTATGATGGCTCCGACAGAAATCTTGGCGACCCAGCATTATCATGGACTTAAAGATCTTGTTGGCGACGATATTGTTACGATAAAGCTTCTCACTGGCTCCACTAGTACGAAAGAACGCCGTTTGATCCACCAGGCACTGGAAGATGGCAGCTTAGATATTTTAATTGGCACCCACGCCCTAATCGAGGACAAGGTAAAATTCAACAACCTGGGCTTCGTTGTTATTGACGAGCAGCACCGTTTTGGTGTAGAACAGCGGGCCAAACTCTGGCGGAAGAATGTCATTCCACCACACATGCTGGTCATGACAGCAACACCAATTCCACGGACATTGGCGATGACCATGTACGGCGACTTGGACATCTCCGTGATAGACGAATTACCTGCAGGACGTAAACCAATCAAAACTGTCCACTTTTTTGAAAGTTCGCGTTTGCGGATGTTTGGTTTTATGCGCGAGGAGATCGCCAAAGGCAGACAGGTTTATGTAGTGTACCCGCTCATTAAGGAAAGCGAAAAACTTGATCTGATATATTTAGAAGCAGGACTAGAAAATTTGCAACGCGAATTTCCGCTACCACAATACAAGATCAGTATCGTTCACGGCAAAATGCCCGTAAAAGATAAAGACTTTGAGATGCAGCGCTTTGTCAAACATGAAACGCAGATTATGGTTGCCACCACCGTTATCGAGGTCGGCGTCAATGTTCCCAATGCATCGGTGATGGTCATCGAAAATTCCGAACGATTTGGATTATCCCAACTGCACCAATTGCGTGGCCGTGTAGGCCGTGGTGCTGAACAGTCTTTTTGTATTCTGATGTCGGGCAATAAGCTGAGCAAAGAAGGACGATTAAGGCTGGATACCATGGTGCGTACCAATGACGGGTTTGAAATTGCAGAAGTCGATCTACAGTTACGTGGCCCGGGCGACATCTCCGGCACGCAACAGTCGGGTGTACTTGACCTCAAGATGGCCAATCTGGCCACCGATCAAGCGTTGCTAACGGAATGCCGCAACACAGTCATTGAAATCTTCAACGAAGATCCAACACTCCAGAGCGAAAAAAATCAGTTGCTCCGAAGCTTCCTCGCAAGAAAATCAGATGGCATTGCCTGGGACAAGATTTCTTAACCGCATGTCATTTTCGCTAGGAAAATTGATCCATCAGGGCAGGGCTTCCTAAAAGCCCCTTATCTTTTTTGTTTATAAAACCAAATTTATTTACTTTTGCATCATTATGAACATGATATAGAAAATATCCCTTCTTTTACTAGGCAAAAGATGGCGACCGAACGCTTACATATTTTGAGTTGCCCTGGTAAGCAAATCACAGGAAATTTATTGGTTAATGGAGAATTATGTCATAATCGGCATCAGTCTTGTGTGGTGTACAAATACATAAATTCTTAAATTTACCTTTTCAAACAAACATCGAGCTTTCGGGCTCATTGAACAATAATTAAAAAAGTGAATGAATAACAAGAGTTAGGTAATAAATAGCTTGCACAGCACTGTTCAATCACCTTTCGATTTCACTTAAAAGACTTAATAGTACAAAATGGCCAGATTTAAAATACACGATACAGCTATAAAACCCGAAACAGCCGTCTTGGTGAGTGTCATCACCCCAAGCGTAACGGAAACAAAAGCAAAGGAATATTTGGAGGAACTTGAATTTTTGGTGCAGACTGCCGGTGGTGAAACCAAAGGTATGTTTACACAGAAACTAGGTTTCCCTGACCGAGCTACCTTTGTCGGTAGTGGAAAGCTGGAAGAAATAAAAGCATACGTCGAAGCGGAAGAAATCGACATCGTTGTTTTCGACGATGAGCTTTCACCTTCGCAGCTGCGTAATATTGAGAAAGAATTAAAACGCAAGATACTGGACCGTTCCAATCTGATCTTGGACATCTTTGCCCGACATGCCAAAACTGCACAGGCAAAGACACAAGTAGAATTGGCCCAATTGCAATATCTTTTACCACGTCTGACCCGTATGTGGACCCACTTGGAACGTCAGCGCGGGGGTATTGGTATGCGTGGTCCGGGTGAATCACAGATTGAAACCGATAGACGTATCATCCTGGACAAAATTTCTTTGTTCAAAGAACGCCTAAAAGCAATCGACAAGCAAAACGAGACGCAACGGAAAAACCGTGGTGAGATGATCCGTGTAGCTTTGGTAGGTTATACCAACGTAGGAAAATCGACGATTATGAATATGATCTCCAAGTCTGACGTACTGATCGAGAATAAACTTTTTGCTACACTGGACACCACAGTACGCAAAGTTGTGATAGACAACCTCCCCTTCCTGCTTTCAGATACGGTCGGCTTTATCCGTAAACTACCGCACCATTTGGTGGAATGTTTCAAATCCACATTGGATGAAGTTCGGGAAGCCGATGTCTTGATCCATGTAGTCGACATCTCACACCCCAACTTTGAGGACCATATCCAGGCGGTAAATGAGACATTGAAAGATCTTAAGGCATTGGACAAACCAGTGATTACGATATTTAACAAGATTGATCTTTACAAACCGGCTATTGAAGAAGGGCATGATGGCGAAGAGATCGAGGTCACATTGGATGATTTCCGTAATTCATGGATGGCAAAAAATGCAGATCCCGCAATCTTCCTATCAGCAAAAAATAAAACGAATATTGAAGAGTTCAAACAAAAACTGTACGATATCATTGTGAAGATGCACAATGAACGTTATCCATACAATAACTTATTGTATTAATTTTGACAAACAATCCTGTGAATGGGCCTTATGCCCATTCAAAGTTTAAAAAAATACGAAATGAACAAAGAGGTGCAGTTTCAAGATTGGGGTCTTGTCGATTACCAAGAAGCATGGGACAGACAAGAATCCATCTTTAAGGGAGTATTGGATATCAAGCACGACAATAGGGTCAATGCGACAACGACCATTACCCCAAATTACTTGATCTTCACAGCACATCCGCATGTTTACACCTTGGGGAAAAGCGGGCACGAGGAATACTTGCTGTTAGATGAAAAAGGGCTCGAAGAGAAGGAGGCCAAATTCTACAAGATCAACCGCGGTGGTGACATTACTTATCACGGCCCCGGGCAGATTGTCGGTTACCCGATTCTGGATCTTGACAACTTCTTTACGGATATCCACCTTTATCTGCGCACACTGGAAGAAGCGATCATATTGACCTGTGCTGATTTTGGTATTGAAGCCGGAAGATATCCCGGGTTTACAGGTGTATGGATTGAACCGGATAAGCCAACAGCGCGCAAAATATGTGCGATGGGCGTACGTGCTTCACGCTGGGTGACCATGCATGGCTTTGCCTTCAATGTCAATACAGATCTTGACTATTTTAGCAATATCATTCCTTGTGGCATTGACGATAAAGATGTTACGTCGTTAAAGCGGGAACTTGGCAAAGAAGTCGACATGGAAGATGTGAAAGAAAAACTGAAAGGCCATATTGCGAAACTCTTTGAAATGCAAATAGTGTAATTTAAGTTTTCAACAACATACTAAGGCCCTTTGAAAGCGGAATTTTAATTTCCCTTCAAAGGGCCTTATTTCTGAGCATCCCCGTTCCTCCTGTTTAATAAAATTCCTGCTAAGGACACAGACGAAGGACATCTTCAGACACTTAGTGGTCTTTCCGTGCCCCCGACGCTATTTTCGAATATTAACAGTAAAACATACATTCGTAGCTGGCGAGTTTCCCATCGGCGAATCTGAAGATAAATAGCCCAGCATCGCCGTTCTGGATATAATATACATGCGGATCAGTGATCCAATTCGCCGAAAGCAGGTCGCCAAAGTGGTCTACAAAGTCTTTTTCTGCATAATTAGCACCCATCCGCTCACTCCCCATGACAATGGTTTCGCCAGCACTAAAAAATAGCTGGTACAAACTACCCGCCACTCGCCCTTTACTATTTTTTTCAAAAGCGACGATCATATTGGGTGTTTTATAATAGTACTGTGGCTCCCACCCACATTCGGGCATATCCGGGATTTCGGAAACCCGTTGTAAAGCCAGTTGCTTCATTTGAGCATCTGTGATCTTTCCGTCAAATAAAGACACGCCTTTCCACTCGAAATGAAAGTTTAAAGCTTTTAGTTTCTTTGCATATACTTCAGACTGGAGTTCATTGTGAAACTTATCGGCCAAGACCAATTCAAAATCGATATCAACTTTGGGATCCACTACTCCTGCTTTGGTGTAGGTTTCCTTCCAATAAGTAAGGGCTTCTTTCAATTTGGAATACTTGGTCCAGCCTATTTCCCGCAGACGACCTACCGCCGCCAGCTCCTTTTCCTGATCCTTTCCTTTGACGTCCAAGTAATCTTTTAAGACCTTTTCATAGGTGAGTTGAGCCCCCAGATATTTCATTTGAATATATTCAGGTCGCTCATGAAAGTGATCGCCAATATACACCCATCCGTCAGCATACAGCGGCACATAATCGACACATACCATTTCATTGAGCCCTGCCCTACGCACAGCGGTGCTTGTTGTATTGGGTGCCTTATGCACGCGCAATTGCGAGACCTGTATATAGAAATGTGGGCATTGGGCATCTGTTGTTCCACTATAGAAATATTGTTTTGGCTCGCCAGCAGATTTTTTTCCGAACATGGCACTTTTGAGGGGCTGACGGTTTATATACCCGATATCCCCATTACTCACCTGCACCTTATACTGTGTATTGGTGGAATCTAGCAGGTAGACAGGTGCCTCCGTCGGAAAAACTCCCAAGAGGTCTTTACTGTTTCCTGCTTCACGGTAAAGGTGCCCCCATGTTGAGGTATACATTGGCCGCTGACCTGCTGGCTGTGCTACTGCGTAATTGATAAACCAACTAACAAAAAAGCAGAGTATAAGTAATCCTTTTTTTGACATACATTTAATTCTTTTTCAGATATGAGCTACGTTTAATATCGCTCAAACAGCAGGGAATACTCTTTCTCTAAATGCAATTGAAGCGTTCCCAAATGCCAGTTAAACAAACAGCTTCTTAGTATCGAAATTAAAACAAAAAAGAAGCCAATGAAATCACGGGGGTCAGGTATTTTTTGAGCTAGGGAACGATCAGATGTATAAACTACCGTATGTCACTATTTGCGTTGCAGTAAACTCACCTGAACTTCCAATGAGAGGATTGTCTTTTCTTGTGCTTTGACCGTTTGCTCTAAAGCATTGACCAACTGCTTATAAATCCCAAGGCCTTCGGCTGTGGTTGGAGGTGTTTCGACAGGCGGCGCACTTACCTCCACTTTCTCATCCTTCCGCATCATGGTTCCTTCGCCCATCAACAACCATGCGGGACTAATATCGGGATGTTTGGACAATATAGCGATCATGGCATCCGAACTGAGTGCGGTATTCTTCTGCCCTCCTTTAAAGTTTGCATAGGAAAGTTGCACATCTCTGAAAAATTTGGTTTTACTGATGCCTTTGGTTTCGGCGATCAGCAGCACGCGTTCCTTTACATTCACTTTTGCCCCTTTTTAAAAAATGTTTTGTGCTTTATTTATTCTTTAGTAAATCGAGCTCTCTTTCTAATGAAGACAACAATCTCTCCAAGGACATAATTGTCTTCTCTTGAGATTTAATCGTGATGTTTTGCGAAGCTATAACCTGTCTCAAACTATTGATTACAGAATTCGTAATTCCCTCCAATTCAGGTGTTAAATAAGTTCCCTCTTCTTCTTTTAATATGAGATTAGGCTTTAGCATATCGCCTTCCCCCTTTAGTAACCACTCGGAAGAATATTGCGGATATTTTTCAACAAGATTTATTAACCACTTGGATTGTATATCAGTTCCATTGGCAAGCGCACGGGTAAAAACCCCTTTACTTGCCCCTATTGTAGCTTCAAAAGCTGAAACACTCATCCCCTCCCTATCCGCAACAATCTTAATTCTCTTCAAAACAGAACCCATTACCGAAAATTTTAATATAAATATTTGCTTTACCGAAAAATAGTTCTTAATTTAGTGTCATCGAAGACAATTATAAACTACTTTACGAACCAAAAAATATGAAACCAACAAGGCTTTAAATCAGTGCACGGATCAGCATTAGCCCTAACAGCGGTTTCATTGACTAAAAAATTATAATCTGATGAAAAATACGGAAAAGAAACTAAAAGCGAAACATTTTCGCTATTTATGCAAGGATATAGTCAAAAATCCAATGATCTATATCAGGGATTTCTATCGCTATGAAATGGATATTATTTGTTGGATGAATCATATTCAGCTTTTTGTCAACGCAGCAACTGTCCCCGAAATGGCAAATCGCAATTTTGCTGAAAACGGATATTATTGCAAAGAAATGATCAAACAGATTGAGGTGGCTTATGTAATTTTTCACCAATGTCAACTTCCGAAACAAGAAAATCCATTGAATTTCTTTTCGACAAAAGAAGACTACCACAACTACGTATTTAAACTGGAATATACGACCCATGGACATATAGATCCTTCTGACACCATCAGTAAGTTCTTCTCCTACCAATCTCTTCAAAAATGGTACGATACAATGGATGATATCATGCACTATCTAACGGTATCCGACTCCGGTAACTACGAATATTTTGGCGATCAAATTATGGCCATACGAGAATTGCTGATGCGCCTCGCATTCGCCCTACACTATATTTATAAAGATGAGGGAATATCCTTAAATGTTCCATCTTATGTAAAAGCTATCAATGATGAACCTCATCAGTCTACCAAAGAGAAACCTATATTACGGCAAATCATGGAAGAAAGTATTGATAAAAAATATGCTCAAAAAGAAGCGCAGAAAAATAGTAGTGATATTGAAGACAGCCAAAGCTCGGACACATCAGAAATCCCCGTAAGCGAAAATAGCACTTTAGAAACGATAGACTAATCTCTTTTAAATCACCAAAGATCAATGAAACCCGCATAAATTATTTTACCAAAGTGCAACCAATTCATGAATACAGTTGAAAAATAAACTATTCATGATTAATTAAAGAAGGGAATTAATAAATGGTATCAGGCTCGTTGAATACCGCTTAAAACAGTGCTTAATAAAAACCTAATTTGTGCGTCGACAAAGAGGTATGAAGGAAAAATAGATAATAACCAGAACACCAAACCAAATTAATTATGAACACCGAACTTACCCCTATTATCGAGGCAATCCTTCGTGCCGTTGCCGTCGATGAAATTTACCAATGGACTTTTGACCACGATGGTAAAAAGTATCAAATGTTACAGGTCAATCTTAGCTCAAATGCCGGAATCCGATTTTCCGATGCCAATGGTCTTATAAACAAAACTGTTGGTTCCTATCCCAATGTATATATCAATGTGAACTTCACGCACGAAATACAACAAAAAATAGATCAAGGTTTAGGTCGGGCATACCTTATTTGCCAACCTGAAAACCGCATTTATCTGAATCCTGTGCAAGACATCCCCCTTGTCTTACCAGATAATAAAAGTGACGAAGTCATCGAAAAAACACGAACATATATCGATAAGGAAAAGGGCAAGATTCGATCTTTTATAGAGGGTTACAATTTCTATTTCGAACATAAAAATCATGCACACGCAGCATTTATGCTACACCAAGCTTTAGAACTTGCATTTCGAACAGCAGAAAACATCCTCGTCGTTGAGGATAAAAAGTCGCATTCGCTAAAAAACCATATAAACTATCTCAAAGCTTTCGACGATCGCCTCGGCACACTAGCCGATAATAACGAAAACAAACAGGCTTTGGAGAAAATTAATAAGGCTTACATTGACTATCGATATCACTTTGACTATTTTATCGATGAAGATGTATTAGAAACAGCCTATCAGATTGCTATCAATACATTAAACTGGATATACGATTATTCGAATATTTTATTCAAAGAAATTAAGTCAAAACTTAACTCGCCTGCAGTCACTAACTTCGAAGTTGAAAATTGCAAAAATAACAATGAAATATACAATCAAAGTTATTGTAACGCTAATTATCGGGACCTCATTTTAAATGCTATAGAGCGCTATTGCACCCCTGCGCTGGTCGTATGTTTCGGTTATGATTCTGATCATCACAACTATCATAATGCGCTGAAAAGGGTAAAAAATGATTGCATAACGCATGCTTACTATATCTTGGTCGCTTATGATATTTTAAGCACCGACATCAATAATCTAACGCAGCTCATAACAGGTATGCTTCCCAACAATGTATCACTTACGATGGTCGCGGAAAACACGAAAGCTTTCACCAAACAGCTCTCAAACGGGCATCCATTTTTTGTCTCGCTCATCAAAGTGGGCGACATCTGGTTTCAGAATCCATCCATAGCCAATATCGATCGGGAAAGCATCATTGCCCCACAGCTAAATCTAGGTTATGTACGTCAACAATGGAAGACACGCTATAATAACGCGCGCACATTATATTTACCTTGTGAGGAAGACTACTTAGCAATAAGCATCGAGGCCATATATTATATGTTATCTCAAGCGCTGGAACAAGTTTGTCTTGGCGTAATCAATACCGTACTTCAATACAAACCGCAACGGATCAATCTCACTTTCCTCATGCAACTCTGCAAATTGATAGTTCCTGATGCTTACGCCACATTTTGCTTGGACCGTGAAGAGTCGCTTAAGGCCTTTAAAAACATTACGGAAGCACAACAACAATTTACGCACAATGCAAATTATAAAGGAGATCCATTAACAATTATAGAATTGCAAAAACGCACAAAAACGTTTATGGAAAGATGTAACCAAGAGATGGAAAGCTATTTTGAGAAAATTTCTAACCAACAGCTGGTCGAACAAGTTGAATAGAACGGGCTATCAAAAATAGAAGCCTGGGCACCCTTATTTCAAGGGATTATTCAAGACCAATAAACGCTCTAAAATTATCCTTTGAGATTACCTGAACATCTGCGCTATAGGCTTCTACAAAATTTGACGGTATTTTTGCTTTCGCCTTAGGGTTCCATTTAAATTCGTAACCAGTTATTTTGCCGTCCGCTTCTTCTACATAATCGATTTCTTGCTGCTGTTTCGTCCGCCAAAAGTATTTGTTGACAAAACGTCGGCTATAACTGTTGTGTTTTAAGCGTTCTGAAATCAGAAAATTCTCCCAAAGTGCACCCACATCATCTCTTAATTCGATTGGATTAAAGTTTTGTATCACAGCATTGCGGATTCCGTTGTCATAAAAATATATTTTTCGATTTGTCTTTATTTCATTACGCAGGTTTCGGCTAAAGGAAGTCAAGGGGAATATAATGTAAGAAATTTCCAAGAGATGAATATAATTGGCAACAGTGTTTTTATCAACTCCTGTCAGCTGGGCAATTTCATTATAGCTCACTTCGGATCCAATTTGAAAGGCTAGGGCTTGAAGGATCTTCTCGAGAACTTCTGGTTTTTTTATATTCGCTAAGGCTAAAATATCCCGATACAAATAACTTTGAGAGATCTCATTGAGTACTTCCCGTTCGTCACCGCGGCTAGTAATCGATTCTGGATAAAATCCATAAACCAGTCTGGTTTCCAGATCGCTTGCAGCATTAAGAAAGCCACTACTATGCTCATATTCTGCATAAGAAATAGGGAAAAGATTGAACTCTCTCTTACGTCCTGTCAATGGTTCATGCGTATGAGTTTTCAACTCAAGCGCCGAGGATCCGCTGAGGATAAGCTGTACATCTTTAAATTGGTCATGTATAATTTTTGCTGTTAAACCTATATTTTCGATGCGCTGTGCTTCATCAATAAATACCACTTTAGCTTGACCAATAATTGTTTCAATCTTTTTTGTGTTAGGACTGTTGAGATAAGTCCTTACCAAGGGATCATCCCCATCCAAAAATAAATAATCGTCACCAGAAAGTATCTCTTTGATCAGGGTAGTTTTACCTACTTGCCGCGGACCAATTAGTAGGATAGTCTTCCCCTTAAAAAGTGCTTGCTCCAACTTATTTTTGATTAATCGCTGTATCATAGTACATTCTGTATTCACCAAAAGTAATGCTTTTCGGTGAGTTTATTCACCAAAAAGCATTACTTTTGGTGAATAACAAGATTATTAAACTTTTGTATACTATTAAATACTGCCTTAAATACGATGGAATACGCAGAATTGATCAGTTGAAGCCTTTAAGAAATCACCATTACATTTATCGAAGAATGTAACTAGGAGATGGAAAGCTATTGTAAGAAAATTTCTAACCAATAGCTAACCACGCCACCGACAAGTATCCAGATAAAGTCTAAAGATCTTAAATGGAAATTACAAAAATCACAGGACAACCTAATTTTTTTCTGTACCCCTGTTTTAACACCACTCTGTACCTAAACTGCATCCTGTACCCTTCTTAAATTAGCAAAAAGATTTATTCTTATGCCGACAACTGCACATCAACCGTATCTGATCAGACAAGTGGATCTTTCTGATTTAGCGCTTATCAAAGAAATACTCAACAAAAAACACCTGGATACAGACTCGATAAGCATGCCTTTCCTAGTGCTCGAACAAGGCAATCAATTAAAAGCCTTTTCATCTGTAATACTCTGCAAAAAGAATTTACTGTCGGTCGAAATGACCTACGAGGGTCCTATTTCGGATACGCTCTTCAAAGTATTCACGGACAAAGCGCAATCCTTCTTTGAGCAGCAGTTGATGGACCTATTTGGTTCGGAAGAATCGCTCAGAAAAGGAATCTACCGATATAATAACTGGTTAAATCAAAGCAGAAACAGTAAATTAGCATAAGGATGGAACAGCAACTGTTATATAAAAAAATAGCCAATATTGTCGAGAACCAGATCAAAAATGGTTCTTTAGTATATGGCGATCGTTTACCTTCTGTCCGCAGCGCTCAGAAATTATACAATGTAAGTTTAAATACGGCAAAAAGTGCCTATATGGAACTAGAGAGTCGATCGCTAATTGAATCACGTCCCAAATCAGGCTATTTCGTTAGTCGATCCGGCCTTCGTCGGATGGCTATCCCGTCCATTTCTACCTTCAAAATCGACGAAAAGAAACAAGATCCCGCGGCATTGATCGATAAAGTTTTCCACTCCCTGGAAGACAAGGAAATTACACGCTTTTCACTGGGTTTACCCAGTGCATCATTACTTCCGATTCAAAAACTTAATCGATGCATTATAGAGTCGGTTCATGAGCTGCATGATTACGGTGATCAATATGGACAGGTACAGGGAAGTCCGAACTTACGGAAAGAAATTGCCAAATGGTCATTGGTACTTGAAGGAAAAATAAGTGACGAGGATCTTATTATCACGTCGGGTGCCATGAATGCCATCTACAGCTGCCTTCGTGCCGTCACTAAACCCGGCGACACCATAGCGGTAGAAAGTCCCCTTTATTTTGGCTTTATTCAGGCTTTTCAACTATTGGGTCTCAAAACCATCGAGATTCCTACCCACCCTATTACGGGAATTGAATTGGATGCTCTGAAAAAAGTTATTCATAAAATTGATGTCTGTTGTTTTGTCACCAACTTTAGCAATCCATTGGGCGCACTCATGCCTGAGGAGCACAAGAAAGAGCTTGTCAAACTACTGGCACACCACCATATTCCATTGATTGAAGACGACCTCTATGGGAACATCTATTTCGGTTCGTCACGGCCCAAGCCATGCAAATATTTTGACGAAGAGGGACTGGTAATGTGGTGTGGATCATTTACCAAAGTATTAGCCCCAAGTTTTCGGCTCGGTTGGGTTGAGCCCGGGCAATACAAGGATAAGATCCTAAAACAAAAACTCATACAGACGATTTCGCAGCCTGCAATTTATCAAGAGGCGGTCTCTAAATTCTTACAGATCGGCCGGTACGACCATCACCTCAATAGTTTCAGAAAAAAACTGTACAACAATTATGTCAATTTCAGAAACAGCATTGAGGCACACTTTCCTGAAAACACCAAAATGTCGCAGCCCGAAGGTGGCTTTGTACTTTGGTTAGAGCTGGACAAAAAGATAGACTCAACGGTGCTCTACGATTATGCGCTCAGACAAAAGTTGAGTTTTGCACCTGGAAGGATGTTTACGCAGCACGATCAGTTTAAGAATTGTATTCGGCTTAACTATGCGGTGGACTGGAACGAAAAGACGGCACAGGATCTGATGCGCCTCGGGCGATTTTTTAAGGCTGTATTGTAAGAGGAAATTTCCGCGATCATCAGTTTGGTATCATTGGATAAAAATTGATCTGCGCCGCGAGGCGTTGTCTACCCAGATCTTGACCTTAAAAGTATTTAACCCTTATCCTATAAACGCGCCAAGGATACCTTGTTGGCGCGCTGAAATCTAAAAGCACGAAATATATTTACCTCGCAGAGAGAAAAGAATTTTTGTTAACGAATCGTCTCAAAGAATTTTTTAGTCTTGTTATAGGCGATTAAACCAATTATACCAATCATCAGCCATAAAAAGTCGACGACAAAAATATCCCGCTGTCCATTGCGGAAGGTATCCCAGATCCAGTTACCAGTCATAAAACCATTGACAAGTGGAATAAAAAATGCCAAGATACTTCCCACAAGCAATGTTTCGCGATTGGTTCTGCGAATGCTTCTCCGGATAATATAATACAGTGAAAATAGGAGCCAGCTATAGAAATAAACGCGGTATATAAAATCCTGATTGACTTCCGGAATCAATTTAATAGCAATGAAAGTTAATGCAGTGACAGGCAACATCGTCAGACATATTGCTGTGAAAATATTGGCCGCCCAGAAATTGAATTTTCGTTTTCGTGGAATTACGTTGTTTTTGTCACGCGCGACCAACCAGATCAGTATACCGGAGATAATAACGAGACAGCCCATAACGCCTAAAATAAAGTACACCATCTTGAGCGGGTAGCCTCCATAATCGCCATAATGCAGCCGATATATAATGCTGCGGACCCCATCTGCATAGGTAGCTTGGCTTACAGGGGATTTTTCGGCAACAATTGTATTATCGGCAACTCGCACGGATAATATACCCGAACCAGCAAAACTCTTATTAAAATGCGGCTCCAGTTCCATAACAACATGCATATTGGAATCTGCGTAATTTTTGATCGTGATGCGCTGAAAATCGGATTCTGGCCATTTATACTTTGCCAAATCCAAAAATGGAGCGATCTTAACCTGTGCATCAAGGTGCTTATAGGTATAAGGGAAATTTGTATCCGCACTAACACCTATGTCTTGATACATTTTTTGTTGATCACCGTCATAAAGCAGCTTACTAAGTGGTAAAGCCAATACCGAATTGATAATCAAAAAGGTTCCGGTCACGGCAAAGATAAATTGGAATGGAAAACCGATAACACCCAATGCCGTATGCATATCGGTCCATACTGTTTTCCATTTGCTGAAAGGCCTGAATACAAAGAAGTTCGATACAATCTTATCCCAATGTAACAATAACCCAGTGATAAGAGCAAATAGAAAAATAAAAGCGGTTATGCCTGCAATAAGATAACCAAATGGTGCTATGCCTACCCTAATCGGTACTTGATTGAGTTGGGCCAAGAAATGTAAACGGAATAAAAACTCTCCCATATCGTAATTCTGCACATAATCACCATATTTTTTGTTGGCGAAATTGTAGGTAAAGTTTTTCGAATCATCCTCTCCTCCTCTTCTTCGGCTATTTTTTTTTGCGGCTTTTTGTTCGGGCGTTATCTTGGCTAAATTTTCTTTGTTTACGATTGTATCATTAGATGCACTAAGTGCTACATAAGCTGCTGTGCCTTCGCGGTGCATATAAAAGGTGATATCACGTCCTTGTAAATTGGTCTGCCCCTTGATTGAATCTAGCAATCGGTCAAAGTT
This sequence comes from Sphingobacterium zeae, assembly GCF_030818895.1. Classification (NCBI taxonomy): domain Bacteria; kingdom Pseudomonadati; phylum Bacteroidota; class Sphingobacteriia; order Sphingobacteriales; family Sphingobacteriaceae; genus Sphingobacterium; species Sphingobacterium zeae. The sequence continues at coordinate 679,037 of NZ_JAUTBA010000001.1, read as the reverse complement.
TTGATGATCTTCACGGTAGGTTTTATAGGATGTATTATTCTGCCAGGCAGCAATTTCATGTCTAAAAAATGCAAATGAACCCGCAAAGAATATCACATAGAGGATAGCACAAATGGTAATGCCACTGATGGTATGTGTATTGAAGTAAATATTATAATTTCGGTTATTCATGACGAATTACATTTTAAAGAAATAAGGCAAAGAGAAAATTGCTGCCAAAAGCAAGTATATCCCCCATATCTTCCATCCGCTCTTAGCAAGGAAGGCCAATAAGAGCAATATTGCCCATAATAGATAACCGGTGAGACACGCTGTAGCAACAACATCTTTTTTCTCAAAAATATGTGTGACTAAGACATGAAATGAGAGCATCACAACATAACCACCGACAAAACCGGCTGTAATTTTCAGGAACCGTTGAAAGGGTGTACTGAGATATTTTTTATTGGCAGGCATATTTTATCGGTTAGGAAATCAACAATTCAACACAAAGGCTAAATAAATAGAGGCCCAAAATCGGATACAATTTAAAATAGCGGTAAGGATTCAATAAAACCACGAGACTCATCATGCACATGAAATAAGCAAAAAAAGCAAAAAAGCCCGCTCCGAAACCTTGCAGATAAAGCACGACGGCAAAGGGAATGAGTAGCAGTAATATGCTTAAAATGCGCACAAACTTCGTTTGTGCGCACATTCTTTCTAGCCAAGGTGGTCTAGACCCGAACTTCACTTTTTTACTTGAACTGTAAAAAAGATAGGTTCCACAAAGTATCACGATAAGCAATGTACTATACATCAGTTATATATTTTAGCTAGATCGTTTGTTTAAAACTTATAGGTAACTCCCATACGGAAATTACGTCGCGCTTCTACGATGTAGGTATAATAGCTCACACTTTCTGCTATTTTAGCATTTTTTGCTGTGATAGAGCCTGCTGTAAGCAGCTTTCTATTGTCCAACAAGTTATTAACCATTACAGAGATATTATATCTGCCTTTTTGGTAACTAATACCACCATCGGTTCGCAAATAATTCTTGAAATTACTTTCTTTCGTGGTTCCGATAGCACGATCAAACATTCCTTGAACGCTACCGACAAAGCCGATACCTTTCAACGGACCCTGCTGCAAACGATAGGATACCCAAGCGTTGGCAGTATGTTTTGCAGTATTTGGCGTAATATCACCAATCTTCTCTTCTCTTGAATCTTTTGATATTTTAGAGTCCGTCAACGCATAGTTGGCATTCACATTTAATCCGGGTAGCACTTCGCCAGTTACATCAAATTCGATACCTTTCGATGTTGTCTCACCTATAGCTATTTTAAAGAAACTATTTGTACTTCCTGGTATTGGATGATCAAAATCATCAGCTAGTGCATTTTTTCTTTTTATCTGATAGGCACTTAAAGTCGATATCCACTTTCCACCTCCCCATTCTCTTTTCACACCAGCTTCAAGATCGTTCCCACGAACTGGCTTGAAAGGATTTCCTTCCCAATCAGAACCAGCCTGAGGAACAAAAGATTGATCAAATAACCCATAAACACTTGTCGATTTGTCAATAGAATAACTCAACCCGACACGTGGAGAAAATGCCTTATCATTTTGGTCTGGTATTACCTGCGTGCCTACTGTTTTTCCCAGCGTCTCTGCCACAGTATAACGCAATCCTAAAGAAAGACGTAACTTTTCATTTAAAAAAGCCATCTCATCATGTGCGTAGAAAGACATATAGCTAGTTAAATTCACATAGTTGGAACCTCCGGCGCGCACCTTGATATTCTTTGATCGGTCAACAACAGGAAAAACTGTTCCCGGAATGTTATATTGTGGATTATAGACGTTCAATGGCGTACCTGGAATTTCAGCGAGTAGAGTTCCAAAATCGCCCCAAAACTTCTTATTTCCATAATCCGCTCCGACCAATATTCGGTGACGAACACTACCGGTATATTCTTCTCCATTTAAAGAAACCTGACCGAAGCGATTTTCACCATGCTCGTCCGCAATACTGTAATAACGAGGCATGTTACCATTCGCAGTCATGTAATTCAACCAGGTACTTGTCGCCTTCATATCAAAATTGAAGTACGCCATCTGCGCATGTAATTTCCAGCGATCGCTCAACTTTCGATCTAAATAAACATATGCACTGTGGTCCTTAAGCTTACCTGGTTCCATGGAAGGGTCACCATAGAAAAAATCATTGGAAATATCTGGATCGGCAAATCCCTTAGGCGAAAAAGTATAATTACCATTTGCCAGATAGGTAGATCCTTGATAAGTGTATTCAAATGTTAAATTCGTCAAAGAATCGACCTTATAAGTCACAACTGGAGCCACAACAACACGATTATTGTAGTTGTATTTTGTAAAATAATCCTTTTGCTGGGCAGCCATATTTAAACGGTATAACAACTTGCCATCTTTCCGTAATTTACCATCAAAATCAACCGCGGCGCGATAGGTACTGAAACTTCCCACATTAAATGTCGCCGATCCCTTAGTATTTCCTGTTGGTTTCTTGGTAACAACATTATAAAACCCTCCTGGCTCACCATTCGCTAGCATAAAACCTGCTGGTCCTTTTACAAACTCGATTCGTTCGATCATGCTCGCATCTTCGGCAGTTGGTCCCCAAGAGGCCTCGATATTCATACCGTTACGAAATGCCGGAATCTTAGATCCGCGCATGCGTATGTTAGCGTACTGATTGTCCCAGTGACCTTGGCGTGTAGCCCCGCTAATATTCCGGGTGATACCATCGACAATATCAAATACTTGCTGATCGGCCATTAAATCGGATGAAATAACCTGTATATTCTGAGGCAACTCCAAGATTGGTGTTTTAAGACGCAAAGATCCCGATATACTATCGAATTTATAGTGTTCATAGTATTTACCATACACAGCAACTTCATCGATTGCTTGCGATTGGTCCTTTAATAGGATGGGGCCTAGGTTTGTAGGTACATCTTTCACGTTCACTTCCATCACGTGTTTGCTATAACCGATCGCTTTAATCTCCAAATGGTAGGTCTTCGAAGCAAGCTTATCGAAGATGAAGTGTCCCTCACTATCCGTACTTGTCGTGACACCAGTATTCGTCAATTTTACGGTCGCTCCGGAAATGGGCTCAGATTTTTCATTGATAAGAACCCCTTCAATAACTTTGTTCGTCTGTGCCTGTGCAACAGAAAAAACCGAACTTATCAAAGGAATGGCTAAAAAGGATAATGTTTTATTCATGAATGTAGTATGGTAGATGTTTTTTTAGATCTTCTTTTTTCAAAAGGATCCATTAATGTTTCGACGTTTCAATGGATCCTTTTGATTATTCAGCATATTTCGGGTCTGCAGCTATTTCACGGTAATAAAAGTCGTACTACCCTGCCATGCAGATGCATAGGGTTTCCCTTCATGTTCACCCGCAACCTCCGCAAAGGTACTTGCTTCCAAAACATAAGGACCCGACCAGAGGGCATCAAACGTTAGCAGGCCATTCTCATCGGCAACAAACTCTTTCCCCCAACCTGTCGCAGAAAAAACGGATACTTTGGCTTGAGGTACGACTTTGCCATTACTGGTGATCTTTGCTTGCAAGCTTTGACCTTTTTTTAAGTTATTCGCTGTAAGCAGTTCAATCTGCAATGGATTTTTTACGACGCTATAATCAAGTACTGTCGGTTTTCCAACGATAACCGGTACAAGCGAAGAAAATTCATATTTCGTTTTACCACCCAAATCTTTAGGTGCCTTGACAATGGATAGAAAATAGGTTCCGGTTACGTCAGGTTGAAATGAGCCGCTAAAATGATCACCTTTATTCGTCAGCTGAAGTTTGATGGGTTCTTTTCCAGGAGTATGCAACATTAGTGAGAAGTCCTTCACGTCGGAATACCATTTGTCGACCTGATCTCTTTCGTTTGTTGCAAATTCACCGTAATATACTTTTACTTCATGGGCTTGGTTGAGTGTCCCATAAGAAGATGCTTCAATCCAGAGTGCGTGTGAATAACTATTATTACTACACAGCAGTACCGCTAAAAAGGTAAAGAATGAAATTAAAATTTTCATAATATGTTGATTGATGTTTAGTTTTTCTTCAACTTATTATGGGAGAATTCCAGGTTTTGTTGGAGTCCAACAACGAATAAATGATAAAATTCGTTATCTTGTAAATTCTTCCATATCGTATATCGGGAGTAACTGATACAGCATACTGTTTCAGTCACCTACATGCAGTTGCCGCTGTATGTAGATTTGTACCATGTAATAGATTGCCGTCTATTGCATGGTATTTGTTAGCCGTCTTTTATTACACCGATGTAATTTAGACTGATTAAAAACAGAGCAAATATAACAGGAAATCTTTTTAAATCAAGTATATTTTTTATTTTACAGTATTTTATCTTCTTGGGTTAAGAAAAACTGCGAAGCGAATGGAGTTAAAGTTTAAGAAGAAAGAGCCACAGGCATTGAAAACGCAGCTAAATGTTGTTCGAGCACATGTTTCAGATCGAACAATTCAGTTTCCTGATATCGTGTTGCGACATGGAGCTTGATGCGTTCGCAATGCGGTTCGAAAGTTTGCTGTACAAGATCAACCGTATTGTTTTCACCGGAGAGGTGAGTAAGAATAAGATGTTTAAGACGTTTTGTTTTATGGGCATTAAACAGTTCAACGGCAACCCGATTTGAAAGATGGCCCCATCCACTACTAATCCTGTTTTTAAGAAAATAGGAATATCGGCCTATCCGCAACATATCTTCATCATAATTTGATTCCAGAAGCAATACATCCGAATGCTGGATAACATGTTGTACATTTTCACAGGGCCGCCCTATATCGGTCAATATACCAATATTGTATGTGCCATCCGAAACAAGAAAGCTGCACGGTTCTTTGGCATCGTGATATTTGGGAATACCATACACTTTGAGCCCTCCTATTTCAACAACTTCATCGTGACTTATGATATGTACCAAATGAGATGGAAGTTGCAACCTGGTACCCTCATAACTACCTTTAGTGATATAAACCGGTAGATTATACTTTTTAGCGAATACGGATAGCCCCCTTATATGATCAGAATGCTCGTGTGTAATGAAAATTGCTTTGATCTGCGTGGGTAAAATACCCAAATTATACATCCGAAGGTGAATATGTTTACTGTTGATACCAGCATCTATCAAAATGGCAGAATCGTCTTTAGCGACATAATAACAGTTCCCATTACTTCCGGAGGCGATTGCGCAATATTTCATTCGTAGAATTTATTTTTAAGAATATATATTATCGCCTCAAAGATACAAAAAACAAAAAGACTCAGACAATCATTAACATTCCGGCAAACTCAAAGGAATATTGACGGCCAGTCCGCCATCGGCTGTTTCTTTATATTTAGCGTTCATATCAAGAGCCGTCTCCCACATCGTTTTAACCACAGTATCCAAACTAACCTTTGCTTTATCCGGATTCGATTGTAACGCTAACTGTGCTGCAGTTATCGCTTTAATAGCCCCCATCGTATTGCGTTCAATACATGGGATCTGAACCAACCCACCGATTGGATCGCATGTCAATCCAAGATGATGCTCCATAGCAATCTCGGCAGCCATTAGCACCTGCCGCTGCGATCCACCCAGCACTTCGGTCAACGCTCCGGCAGCCATGGCCGAGGAAACGCCGATCTCTGCCTGACAGCCTCCCATTGCAGCAGAAATAGTTGCATTTTTCTTAAAAATTGAACCAATTTCAGATGCTGTAAGGATAAACTGTATAATTTTATTTTCACGCATTCCGTCGTGGAATGTGATATAATACTGCAATACAGCCGGGATAACACCTGATGCGCCGTTAGTAGGAGCTGTCACCACACGTCCGAAAGAGGCGTTTTCTTCATTGACGGCAAGTGCAAAACAACTTACCCAATCCAGAATATATTGAAAGTTTTGCCCTCCTTCGCGAATTGCGCCAACCCAAGACGTATAATCCTGATAGGTACGCCCCTGCATTAATTTTTTATTTAGCTTAGCCGCTCTACGTTCGACATTTAATCCTCCGGGCAATGTCCCTCCTGTATGGCAGCCCCGGTAGATACACTCCTGTATCGTTTGATAAATAGTTAATACCCCCGCCAGCGTTTCGCTTTCTTCACGCCATGCACATTCATTTTCGAGGACCAGCTCGGAAATTTTCAATCCGGTTTTCATCGTCCAATGCAGGAGTTCCTGTGCAGTATCTACAGGAAATGGAAGGTCTACTTCCGATAAAACACCTTCGGTGTCATTTTCTTGCACGACAAAACCGCCACCTATAGAATAATAGGTTTCACTAATTGCTTTCCCATTGGATAGAAAAGCCTGAAAAGTAACAGCATTCGGATGAAAAGGCAAGCTTTCAGCATATAAAAAAAGTAAATCTTCTGGGTAGGAAAATGGAATGGTTCGTTCCCCAGCGACTTGGAGTTTACCGCTTGCCTTGATATGGTCCACTTTAGGCGTAACTTGATTAACATCAAAGGTAACGGGATCATCTCCGCTCAATCCTAATAGAACAGCAATATCAGTACCGTGCCCAGCCCCCGTCTTAGCTAAAGAACCATAAAGCAAAATTTTAACCTGTTCGACCTCGTTTAATACACCATTTGACTTGAGCACAGCGGTAAATTGCTGCGCCGCACGCCACGGTCCTAAGGTATGCGAACTAGAGGGTCCTATACCAATCTTAAACATATCAAAAACGGATATTTGTTCTTTGCTCATAATTTTTTTTATTGCGGTCAGCCGATCAAGTCATGCTTTATTAAAAACCGCATCTAAATTAGTACAAATAAAGTACAATGTTACCTGCAATTGCATTATTATCAATTTGAAAACCAAGCTCACGTTCTTTTAGCAAGTATCCAACAAACATCTTACATTTTTTAGCGAAAAAGTAAGAAATGCTTCCCTATCTTTGTTGGCTATAATTTATAGGATGACGGGAAAAACAGTTTTATATTCTTTTTTTACATTTTTTATTTGTTTCTTTTCGATTAGATCGCATTCTCAGCTGCTCCCTAAGCGGGAGTTTCGCGGTGTATGGGTTGCCACGATAGGTAACATAGACTGGCCCTCCGTGAAAGCTGGCAATAATGTTGCAAAGCAAAAACAGGAATTCATCGATTTGCTGGACCAACATCGTAGTGCGGGACTGAATGCGATTATTCTGCAAGTGCGTCCTGCGGCAGACGCCTTCTATGCAAAAGGCAGAGAGCTTTGGAGTAGATACTTAACCGGAAAACAGGGATTGGCTCCTTCTCCATTTTATGATCCTTTGGAATTTGCAATCAATGAGGCACACAAGAGAGGAATGGAACTTCATGCCTGGTTCAATCCATATCGTGCTTCAACTACGTTAAATCCCGCTCATTTTTCGGAAGACCATATTACCAAGCGTCACCCTGAATGGTTCTTCACTTATGCCGGTAAAAAACTTTTCAATCCGGGGATTCCTGAAGTACGTAAATATATAATTGATGTGATTATGGATGTGGTTAAGAACTACGATGTAGACGGAGTCCACTTCGATGACTATTTTTACCCCTATCCTGATAACAGAAATACACCCGTACCGGATCAGATTACTTTTGGTCAATATAATAATGGGATTGAAAAAATTGACGACTGGCGACGCAACAACGTCAACCTGTTGGTACGCGATCTTGGTGTTGCTATCAAAAAAGTAAAGCCCTATGTCAAATACGGTATCAGTCCTTGTGGTGTATGGGACAACAAAGAAAACAATAGTGCTGGCTCGGAGACCCGTGGGCTGAGTGCTTATCGGGAGTTATATGCTGATGGCGTCAAATGGATGCAGGAAGGCTGGATTGATTATATCAATCCGCAGATCTACTTTCCTTTCAAAAATCGAGCAGCGGCGTATGAGATCTTAGTTGACTGGTGGCAGAAACACACCTATGGCCGCCATTTTTATGTGGGCCATGGAGCTTACCGTGTTAACGAAAATAAGATCGGGTGGACAGACCGAAGCCAAATTCCGAGACAGGTACGCCACTTAAGGGAGGAACACAATGTGGAAGGAAGTATTTATTTTAGTTCCAAATCGCTTACTGATAACCTTGCTGGGTTGCAGGACTCTATGCGGAATGACCTATACCGAAGCCCTGCTTTACCGCCTGCGATGCCTTGGCTAGACAGTATTCCACCGAATGCACCTTTTGGTCTTTTAGTGAAAAAATCGCCCAATGCTAAAATGAACACCCTATTTTGGCAAAAGCCAGATATGGCAAGCGATGGGGAGTCTGCCTATGGTTATGTAATCTATCGATTCAACCTCGATGAAAAAGTCGGTATCCAGGATCCGGGAAAAATTATTTTTATCACCTTTGACGGAGATAAGCTTCAGTATACCGATGACGACATCAAACCGCACCAACAGTATAAATATGTCGTGACGGCAATAGACCGAATGAAAAATGAAAGTAAGCCGTCTGATAGTAGGACAGCCATCGAAGAGAATTAAACCAACCCTTAAAAAAACACCTCTTCCTAAACGGTTTTGCTTTGCAGGGAGACCATTTTGGGAAGAGGCGCTTTTGGGTGTGATGCTATAAACTTTATTTTCCCTGCCCGTATTTAAATTTCTTATTAATTGTGACAGGGAGCTTGCCTTTAGGGATATTTTGCCCTAAAATCGTTTTTACTGCTGCTTTCTGCATGAATGCATCATTCTGATAGGCAAGCAAAATGGTCTTCGCCTTTTTTGAAGCTTCAAAACCATCTAATGCATAAGCGTTAGTGAATAAGGTCAAGATTGATTTTTTTGCAAATTTCTTCATCAACCCTTGCACATCTTTATTCAACACCATCGTTGGGCGCGGACGAAGTCTTGTATCGTGTACAGCGATAATAAACTGCTTATGCTTTTTAATTTCTTTTGTCAAACGCTTAATCTCATCTTTACTCATGCTATCGGTGATGAAATATTGTGTTTCATTGGTCAGCGCTGCTCCTAATTCATTTTGAAAAGTTTGGTTGGCGGTGATTCCGATATTGATAATAGCGGTGGGTAAATCTTTCTTGAATGACTTTAATTTTTCTGTCGAATTCAATGCGGTTATTGCTGCATCTGAAAGTTCATCAATAAGCTGAACTGCCGAGGCACGGTGTAGATCACTATATAGATTCTGTAAAGCAGTTGCCTGGTATTTATCTAAACCAAGCCATAATTTAGCGGCGAGCACTCTTTTGACGCGCGCATCAATATCGGCCTGGGAAATACGTCCCGCTTCAATCGCTTTTATTATTAAATCGATTGCGCGTTTGCTATTTTCCGACACTTCAAGTAAATCATGGCCTGCAATAATGGCCTGTACATCGGCTTCACCGTTTGGAAAAAATTTCTTCACGCCTTTCATGTCCATTGCATCTGTAACCGTTAGCCCTTTGAAGCCAAGTTCATTGCGTAAAAGATCGGTAACAACTTTCTTGGAAATAGAGGATGGCATATTAGGAGTGTCATCCAAACTCGGAATATTCATGTGAGCCACCATAACAGCGGGAGCACCAGCCTTGATCAACTCTTTGAAAGGATACATTTCAAGGCTATCCAATCGCTTTTTATCAAAAGGAAGCTGCGGCAGATCGTAATGTGAATCCACGTCGGTATCACCATGGCCAGGGAAATGTTTGATGGAAGCCAATATTCCGCCATCCACCATACCCTCCATATAAGCCTTTGCCTTTTGCGTCACATTATATTTATTATCACCAAAAGAACGTATACCTATTACTGGGTTTTTGGGGTTATTGTTGATATCTACGTCGGGCGCAAAATTAAAATGCATCCCTATGCGATGGAAATCTAAGGCAACCTCACGTCCCATACGATAGATTAACTTATTATCCTGCACGGCGCCTAATGTCATTTGATAAGGGAAAGACAAGGTAGAATCCGGCATGCGCATACCCAAACCCCATTCGCCATCAAATGTCATCATCAAAGGAACCTTAGCTAGTGACTGATACCGATTAAACATCTCCACATGGCGTACTGGACCGCCCTGAAATACGACCAGTCCCCCCAAATGCTCGTCTTTTACCACTTGTGCGACGGAGTCAATATACTTTTGCCCCAGATTGGTGTGTGCACGAACTAAAAATAACTGAGCAACTTTTTCTTTTGGGGTCAAAGTATTGAATACCGAATCGACCCATTCATGCTGAGAGTTAATATAGCGCACAAAATCTTTTTTATCCTGAGCTTTCAAAAAAGGAATTGTGCCGACTAGTGCCAATATTGCCAGACCGAATTTTTTGAACATAAATTAGTTTGTATAATGTATTTAAAAGTACTAAGAACGCTATTATTTTGGAGAATAAGAAATTGTTTTTGCAATATTTTTATATAAAAACGCATAAAACGGCATTTTTATTACATAACTGGCTGTAAAGAACTTCTCAAGATTTGGAAGGGGCAGCAAAAGTACTGACGCTACGGATTAAGGGAGCAAAACGCGGGGCGGCAATTGATTACCGCGATTAACGAAACAGTTCTTTGGCAAAAACCAATCACTGAATCTTGTATGCTAAATCAGGTTATACTTTTTCTCTAAAAACAGGGTCAGTTCCATGGTATTCTCCAATTCGCCGATAGCTTCTTTTTTCCATAAGGTATCTATAATCAGCAATAAGAATTCGGTTTCAAACTCAGGACTTTCATAACCTAATTCTTTAAAAGCACGATGAATAATGGGCTGAACCGGTTTCATAAACTGTTCATGCTGCTGTTTTGAAAATGGATGATGAGACAAACGCTCCTGCAATCGCCAAAATATGGGTTCTGCACTCACCAGCTTACTTGGGAGATTGATCATTGTGCGCAGAAATTCTTTTGGTTCACGATAGGTCATCATGCCGCGGTGATGGGTAAGCACTTTGCGATATCCTGATTTAATCAAATAAACCAGCAACGCATCTTTGTTTCCAAAATGTTTAAAGATCAAGGCTTCAGAAACTCCAGCATTTTGGGCAATCGTTTTGGTAGAGGTATTCGTATAGCCTTGATCTGAGAAAAGCAGCAATGCTTCTTTCATAATACGCTCTTTTCTACTCAAAACACTTTCTTTCATCTTTTATTCCTTTTATCAAAACCTTATAACACTACATCTGCTATACGGTTTTGTTTAGCTGACTTTTAATTCCACTGCAAATATATCTAATCTTTCCATTCTCTTGGGGGTATTGTAACCAAAATGATAATAATTCGTAACAAATAGTACCCTATTTTTGGCAAATCAATTTATGTAACCATTAACCGAATATTAAAACACATTCGCTGTTCAATCAATGAAGATCAACTTGTGGACTATCTCGCTCCTAGCGATCAGTATGTTGTTATTGGGAAAAAATGTCTTAGCCCAGCACTATATTATGGGCACGCTGCTGGATGATAGAACATCACGCCCTATCCAAGCTGCAAGTATCACGTTCATCGCGGTGAAAGATTCAATTAAATTTCAGGTTCCTACAGATATTTTAGGGAAGTTTAGCAGCAGCAAACTTTCCGACGGCGACTATTTGGTTACAGCACAAGCGATGGGCTATACGACAGACCTTCGGCGCGTTAAGCTGCTTGGTAAAACCGTTGACCTTACGTTTAAACTCAGTAGTACTGAAATTGTATTGGATGAAATCAGTATCGCCGCGAGCAGTATACAGGTTAGAGGAGATACGCTCGAATTTGATACGAAGAAATATGTTACACAAGATTTTGCAGATGCCGACGAATTGATCAAACAGATTCCTGGGGTTGAAATTGATGACGATGGCAATGTTAAAGCTCAGGGTGAGTCCGTCAATAAGATTATTATTGATGGTCGGGAGTTTTTCAGCACAGATCCTAAAGTGGCGTTGAAAAATCTTCCTGCCGATGTTATTGCTAAGATCCAAATTATCGATGATAAAACAGAACAAGCGAAATTTAGTGGTTTTGATGATGGAAAACGGATGAAAGTGATCAATATTGTCACCAAACCCGATAAAAGAAAATCCTATTTCGGTAAGCTCTCTGGGGGGGCAGGTCCTGACCGAAAATATGCCATCAATACACAGGTAACGAAAATGAATCCTAAACGGCAATATTCAATTGACATTAATACCAACAATGTCAATCAGCCCAATGGTTTTGCCCCTCGCGGAAACACAAGAGGCCGCACCGGTCAGGGAGTGACCACACGTTTCAATGCGGGGTTTAATTATTTGGACCGTTTTTTTGATGACCGGATGGACTTCAATGCAAATTACACCTACAACTATACCGACAACAATGTACTCAGCCAAAGCAAAACAGAATATACTGCAGGCAACCGGGCCAACCAAATCAACAACCAGAATCAATTTAACAATACTTACAGCAACAGCCATGCGCTGTCGGTCCGCGCGAACTGGAAGATAGATTCTATTCAAAAGCTGGACTTTCAACCTAATTTCTCCTATCAAAATAATGACAGGAACAGTAGCTCCACGGGCAATACCTTATTAAATCTTGCCGAGATGCTAAATAGTTCTGACCGCAGGAATAAGAGCTTTGTAGAAAATTTCAACTGGGGCGGAGACCTCACGTATATGCGAAGACTTAACAAACCCGGTCGCACGATCAGTTTTAATATCAATGGCTCATTTAGCAGCAATAAAAGCCATGCTGAAAATTTCGCGCTAAACTCGTATTATAAAGATGGGCTATTCAGCCGGGTCGATACGGTCAACAACAGAAATTATTCCCTTGGTGACAATAATGGTTTTCGTTCCAAAATTGCCTATACAGAAATGTTAGGTAAATATTCCCGAGTTCAGGGGAATTATACTTTTCGGAATACTGCACGTTATTCGGACCGGAAGACCTATGAATTCCTAGCTGAAACAGGTCAGCTCGGGGAATTAAAAAACCGTCTTTCCAATGAATTTCGAAATGATTTTGTCTACCATAGCGGTGGTGTCTCCTACTTATTTAGCAAAAAAGACAGCATAAGGTTTCAGATTGGCTTAGATTATCAGACTGCAGCGCAAGTCAATGACAAATTATTCCCCAATACGCTGACAACAAAAAGTCACTTTACCAGTCTGCTGCCTAATCTGAACTTCCAGTATAACTTCAATAAGGACACACGGGTTGAGTTTCGGTATAATACAAAGACAAACACACCTTCAATCGAGCAATTGCAGGATTTTATAGACAATCAAAACCCACTTCGTATCAGCTCCGGAAACCCAAATCTCAAACAGGAGTATGACCATAACCTTGTTTTGCAATTCAGATCAATCAATAAGGGCACGGGGAAAAGCTTCACCTCTGATTTTACAGCAGATTTCATTCAACATAAAATCGCCAACACCATTTTCACCACAGATTCGGCATTCACAATTACGGAGGACGTCGTATTGGGACCAGGAGGACAGTATATCAGGCCAGAAAACTTCGATGGAGTTTATAACCTGAAATGGCAGAACAGTCTTGGGTATCGCTTTGAACCGTTGAAGCTCAACTTAAACCTGAACAACAATATGTATTTCAACCAGAATTACACTTTGTTAAATCTCGAAAAGATCAACGCGCAAACATATGGAATGGGTCAACGCGTTGGCGTCAATACAGCATTCAGTAAAGACGTTATCATTGGATTGGATTACAATGGAAATATAGCATTTTCCAAGAACTCAGCGACCGAGAAGTCCAATTATTCAGTCTATAAGCATACCATCGGTAATTCTATCGCTTTAACCCTGTTAAAAACCTGGACGCTCAATTCAACGTTCAACTACCTCTACAATGGTAGTATCCTGAATTCACCGAGTACAACAAGTTTGCTATGGAACGTTTCTGTTGGCAAAAAACTATTTAAGCGCAGGAACGCTGAAATCAATCTCACGGTATTTGATCTATTTAATGACAATAAAAATATCAATCAGCAGGTCAACGATCTTTGGGTACGTGTTTCGCAATCCAATGCCATAACGCGCTACGCGGTATTAAGTTTCACTTATCATATTCGGGGTCTTGGCGGAAAATCGGTGATGAAAAATCGTCGTTAGCCTAAAATGCCCATTAGATCAATCCACGTGGAACACTTCGATCAATCAACGGTAAGCATATATCCCACTCCCCTGACATTGATAATCTTGATCCGTTCATCCTGACTGAGGTATTTTCGTATCCGGCTGATAAACACGTCCAGGCTACGTCCTGTAAAATACTTATCATGGCTCCAATAGGCCCGCATGATATCCTCGCGTGGGATGACCTTATCTTTTTGTTCGTATAACTTCCGCAGCAGTTCACTTTCGCGGAAAGACAGCTTAAGCACCTCACTTTGATAGGTCAACTGATGTTTTAGGCTATCGAGGCTATAGTCTCCTATCATCAGCTTTTGGCCGAACAGCATTTTGGGGCTATTTTTTAATAGGGACTCTATCCGCACAACCAATTCTTCGATCTTAAATGGTTTTTTGACGTAATCGTCTCCGCCCAGACGAAATCCCTTCACAACATCCTCTGTCTGCACTTTGGCGGTCAAAAATATAATGGGTATTTGGGTATCTGATTCCCTTATCTTTGTTGCCAATGTAAAGCCATCCATGACTGGCATCATCACATCAACAACCAAAATATCTGGCCGAGTCGCTGTAAATGCTTCCAGGGCTTCGTGCCCATTGCTGCAATGGGTGACATGGAACCCATTTGCTTCTAGGCTATCGGCAACGATCATTCCGAGACTCGGCTCATCTTCTACATATAAAATTTCAATCATAGCGTAAATGATCCAATTAAAATATATTTTTTCCTCGTTTCAAAAACCATTTGGTGAAATTCACTTGTTAACAACTCACTATATAATGGCATTTGCTTTCAGACGTATATATCACTATTTATTAATGAGGTAAAAGAATACGAAAGGTACTTCCTTTGCTAAGCTCACTTTCGACAGTAATTTTCCCATCGTGTCTTTTTACCACCTGCTTGACATAGGCAAGGCCCAAACCAAATCCTTTTACATCGTGTAGATTACCGGACGGGACCCGAAAAAACATATCAAAAATCTGATTATGGTATTCGGAGCTAATCCCTTTGCCATTATCTGTAATACGAATATGGGCATTTTCCTTCATTTCCTTTACTTCCACCTCAATATAAACTTCCTGTCCAGCATATTTTATCGCATTTTCAAGCAAATTATTGACCACATTTTTTAAATGGGCTTCATCGCCATTGATCATGATCTTATCCGGTATCGTAATAAGGTTAAAATCCACTTTTTTGGCTTTATTCAGTTGGGCAACTTGAATAGCTCCTTCCACCATGGCGACAAGATCGAAATCCGAACGTTGTAAAACAATCCCCCTGTTGGCATCAATATCCATCTGAAGAACCTTTTCGATCATATTGGACAGATGTTCCAGCTCTCTTTTAGAAATATCCAGATACCGATTCATCTTTTCCTTATCATCCTTTACACCATACATTTGTATAGCTTCTATGGCTGCCATGACTGTAGACACTGGTGTTTTAAGCTCATGTGTCATGTTGTCGACAAAATTCTTACGGAGCTCGGCCATTTTATTTTGGTTTAGAATCGTTTTCATCAGATAGAAGAATGTGCCCAGCAGCAGCCCTATCAATAGCAACGAGATGAGTAGCTGCCAGCTCAAGCTATACAAGAGATACTTCCAATCCTCCTGAAATTTGATAACAAGAAATTCATTTTTTTGCGGATTGACCATCATCGGCCTAGTCCAAGCGAGATTTGCTTCACGGTACTTGCGGCGCACGTCTTTGATTTGATCATGAGGAATCGTAACAATAGCCATTTCAAATGGCACTGATATGCTCTTATTGTTTAAAGATTCTTTGAATTTTCTTTCGATCAAATTGAGATTAGCTGTATTCATATCAAAGTCACGGAACAAAAAGGGCGGAATGATTGCACCCTGTCCTTCGCGATCTTTAGGAAATATTTTTTCTCGTCTGTTGTGGCTCTCACGCTCAAAATGCTCGTTTTTAGGCCGTTCGGCATTTACTCGTTGTAAAGCCCTATCGAGCTCTGAAGCGGGCAATAATCCCGAAAGCTCTCGTTTTACATCTTGTAGGAGGCGATTCCGATCAGCCTCCCGCCCATCCAATTGCCGGTCTCCATTGCGAGCCTGGTACGCCTCCTGAACTGCGTTGAATAGTGAACGCTCAGCTGTGGATAGAAATAGATCCCGCCGATTGGTATAACTTCCATAGAGCCAAATCCCCAGAACTACAGTAATTCCTACCCCGATTAAAACGATCAAACTGATCAGTAATTTAAATCTTCTACCCATAACTAAAACAAATTTAAATTACTAGATTTGCAATCGCTGTGGTAATTAACCATATTTAACAAAATATAACACTGATTAACAGTTGTCATTGATTACTTTTGCACTATTCAAAAATTAATATGATTAAAGACTTTAAGAGACGTAGTATACAATTTTTACTTCCACTTTTTACATTGGCCGCTTTTGTTGGTTGTAATAAAGACGTTTCACTCTCCTTGGATAGTTCGAGAAATGAAACAATCGGCTTAGTACCTATTGATAGCGTTTCCGTCAAAGTTTCTACTTATCAATTGAATATCGTCCCATCGTCTGCTACCGGGATGATTTTAGTCGGGAACAATAAAAATGATGTCACAGGAAGCGTGAAATCGACTTCTTATATGCGTTTGGGAATCGGTACGATTAACAGTGCTACCTTACCGGATGATGCGGTACTGGATTCTGTTTCATTGGTGATGCCGCTCAACAAATATTATTATGGTGATACGACTCAAATGCAAAAAATTTCGGTTCACCGTGTTTCGGAAGATATCACGCAAACTCAGCTCGACCCTACTAAACCTATTTATGAGCGTCCTTATTATCTGCCTTCACTAAGTATTGCAAGCACGAAAAAATTTGCTTACGAGACTAATAATCTAGCGGAAATTTCTTTCAGACCCCGTGTTAGATCGATTGATTCACTTCATTTTAGATTCAACGATATGATCAGTAATGAATTGTTTTCACTGATCAAAAATAAAGATAATAGAGTTTCTACTAGTTCAAGTTTTCAAGAATATTTTAAAGGTTTAGCGCTCGTTCCTGATGCAGGGAACACAACAATGATCGGACTTAAAGATACAATTTATCTACAGGTACATTACTCCTTCATGAATGCGCAGGGCGCAAAGACTTCAGGGAAACAATATTTTAACATTGATAATAGAGGTTTTCAGTATAATCATGTTGAAGCGGATCGTTCAGCAACCAAGTTTGCTTCAATGACTTTATCAAACCCGGAGATAGCTAGCGGCCAAACAGATGGTTATACCTTTATAGAAGGATCTACAGGTGTTGTAGCAAAAATAGAATTTCCTACGTTACTACAGTTAGTGAATGATCCGACGATTGCAATCAATAAAGCTGAATTAGTCATTGAGGCAGAAAATAGCGCTCAAACGAATTTTGCGCAACCAAGAAGTTTGGTACTCATGATTGCAAATAGTTTAGGTAACCCAATTGGTCTACTGCATCCACCTTTCGGTAATCCTAATGAAGTTCAACAAGCAGTTGCTGTCTCCGACAATACAAATTATGGTAAATATACTTTTAATTTGATTGAATATTTAACCAGATTTAAGACAACTTATAAAAATACGTCGTTATACGTATCTCTACCGTTGCAGAATCTTTTTGCAACAGGCGACAGATTGATCTTGTCCAAACAGGGTAATGAACCAAAAATTAAATTAAACATCCTTTATACTAAATTTCAATAATTTATGAACAAGAAAAATTGGCTACTCATTCTATCAGCTCTTGTATTGACCGTTTCATCTTTTTCTTCTTGTAAAAAAGATAACAACGATGAAACCGACAAAACTACAGAGTGGTCTGCTCAAGCAGCATTTAGTGGTGATCCTAGATCTGGTGCTGCGAGTTTCGTGATCGATAATAAGGTATTATGCAACGACTGGATTAATCAACAATAAGGTTAGAGCAGTTGATGTGCAAAAATTTGACGCAGATAAAAAATCATGGATATCTCTTCCAACTTCGTCTAATTTCCCGGGTATCGCAAGAAGTGGCGCAGTGGGGTTCTCTATAGGAAAAATTGGCTATGTCGGTAGCGGAACTGATGATGGTACAAACGCTTTAAGTGATTTTTATTCATTTGACTCCGCAACAGAAACATGGAAGAAAATAGCTGATTTACCAATCGCATTAAATGGTGCAGTTGCTTTTTCGGTAGGTGGAAAAGGATATGTAGGTACTGGTGCCACAAATGGTACGCAGGGTGGTTCAAAAAATGAAAATAGATTTTTTGAGTATAATCCAGCAACAAACGTATGGACAGAAATTGATGCTGTTACTTTTCCTAATAAAGTAACTGGTGCATTTGCTTTTGTAATCAATAACGTAGCTTACGTAGGTGGTGGTGTTTCTTCTTATGGTTATGGAGAAGCTCTTCGCCAATTCGATGGCAAAAGCGGATGGATTACTAAAAATTCACTTAAACGTTCGGACGGAACTTATTCATACGATTTGACGCGTTCTAATGCTTCTACATTTGCGATTGGTGGCAATGGATTTTTAGTAGGTGGATTGAAGAACTCTGTTGCTCAAAACACAACATATAAATATGTAGCAAGTGGAGATTATTGGACGACAGAAAATACTGCTTTAGCTGGCTCCGCAAGGTATAACGCAATCAGCTTTGCTATTGGTTCAAATGGATTTATCTCTACCGGATTAAATGGTACAAATCCACTTGACGACACATGGATGTTTACACCTGTGTACTAGTAAATAATTAGGAATCAAAAGAAAAAAGGAATGTGGTCTATCTGCATTCCTTTTTTAATGTCGGTACGTTTTTACATTAGCTTTACCTATCAAGTGGTATATAGACGACTTTTTAGGGGAATGCATATATCAAATGGTGAATGCAAAACTTCTCGAAGTAAAAGGGGTTATCAAATGCCATTTGGATAACCCCTTTCACTTTTATTAAAACCACACCTCCATTCCGTTTTTATAAATTGATTGCATCACATGATGTTTATGAGGAAAGTATATTGTTGGAACGCTATTTTTCAACGGTTTTGATTTCATACAACGTATCCCATAGCTTACCTGTTACAAATAGGCGTTTGCCCACCTCATCATAAGCGATGCCATTCAATTCATTATCGTAAGCAGACGTATGCTCATAAATGCCCACCAAATTAATCCGCTCCTCTACTGCTCCTGTTTGTGGGTTGATGATAACAATAACATCTTTCTGATAGACATTTGCATAGACTTTGCCGTCTATATACTCCAGTTCGTTAAGTTCATCCACTGGGCCGGCTTCGTCGTAAACTCCGATAGCATTCAACTCCTTACCGGTTGTTGCATCTAAAAAGTATAGCTTATTGGAGCCATCAGATTTAATCAAGTGCTGACCATCGTAGGTTAGACCCCAACCTTCCTTACTATTTTCATATTTAAAGGAACTTTCCTTTACAAAAGAGTTTTTATCAAAGACATAGCCTTCTCCTTGTTGCCAAGTTAACATAAATAACTTATTACCAACCAAGGTCATTCCTTCAGCGAATGTCTTTTCATCAAATTTAATCTCTTTCAGTACTTTACCTGTTTTTAGATCAACTTTTCTCAGGTTAGACTCGCCATAGCGCCCATTCGATTCATAGAGAACACCATCTGCAAACTGTAGACCTTGTGTAAATGCTGTCGTATCGTGCGGATATTTGTTCACTACCTCAAAACCATAGTTTTTTGCGCTTGCGGGTACAACGTAAAAGGTACTGGAAACAGAATCAGGTTTTCCGGCGTTGTATACCAAAGCGGAAATATTCCGTGTACCATAAGCCATGTCCTTTGTATCTACGGTAATCGCCGTGGTGTCGGTTGATGAGCCCACATGTTTATTATCTACAAAATAAGCTACAGAGTCCATTGTCACTGATTCAAATTTCAGTTTCAATTGCACTTGAGCACCTTTTAAAACAGCTTGATTTGCTCCAGGAGACGCAAATTCCAAACTGGATTTTTTTGACTTACAAGAAGCAAAAGCAAGTGCTGCAATTGCCATAAAATAAGTGATTTTTCTCATCTATGTATAGTTATTTATAAGTACGTATTATCAACTATCCCAAAACGCATCTTTGATATAATTGAGTTCAACTTTGGGGGCTCTCGTTATGGAGACAACATCAAATCGAAGCTCACCGGTGTAATGGGTTTTAAGGATATAAGCCTGGGCAGCACGAATCAGTCGACGTTGCTTTTTTACATCTACAAATTCGTAAGGTTCGCCGAAATCAGTTCCCGACCGTGTTTTAACTTCAACAAATACAAGTGTATCCTTGTCCCTCACGATCAAATCTACCTCTAAATTCTTAAATCGCCAATTTCTTAACACTATTTTATAGCCTTTCTCTACGAGGTATTCCATCGCCATTTGTTCACCCCAGTTGCCCGTTTCAAGATGCTTGGCCATAACAGTTGATCACTTTACAATAGTATTTCCCAGAAACCCACCCAACAACCTTTCAGCTTCTTTTAGCTTCTGATATTTAAAAATAAGGACTTCCAAATTTGCCTCATCTTTTTCGTGTTTCATCTCTTCACGAATATGATGCATTTCGGTTTCAATTTTACGTTTTTTAATTCGATAGATCGCCGTAACAACAAGCGGTTTTAAATGCTCATATTCTTGCGTTACATAAATTTTACGCTTATCGTCGTTCCAATTTTCACTGAGCGAATATTTACTGGCAACACTATTAATTGCCAAATCCGAGATTGACGGATCCGGGTTGGAATAGAACTGCTTGGCATCAGGAATCTCGTACTTTGCTGCAGCCTCTCGATACACTTTCAAAATATAGGCTGCGGCTTTGTCTTTAAACTCAATGTCGCTTATATTTCCCAATAATACGCCTGCTACAGGAATATCTCCATCGCCTTCCCAAGTAGCTAGATAGTCACCATAGTTGATTAAGATACGTACAATCTCACGTTCCTGGAGAATTTCCGATGTCAGCTGTGCCGGCTGCTCAATGGACTCCATAGGGGCAACTCCGCCTCGCTCATCGTCAGTCATAAAGAAATCCGGAGGCGGACCATCCATTCCAACATGCGACACGCCGGCGTTTGGCAGTGAGCTTTGAGGTTTCCGTGCTGCATCCTTATCTGCTTTTCTTGCCCGATTTAGCCGTATTTTATTGAGCTCGGCCAATAAAATCCGTTCTTCGATATCCAAAAGGCTGCTACATTCCCGAATAAAAACAGAGACCTTAATCTCATCTGGAATCAATGCAATACTTTCGACCACATCACGAATTACCTCAGCCCTCTTTATTGGGTCATCATTGGCATCGCGAAGTAGAATATTAGTTTTGTAAAAGATAAAGTCCTGCTGCTTGGATTTCACATAATCCTTAAAGGCTGCAGCACCAAACTTCTGCACGTAAGAATCGGGGTCATTGCCATCAGGAAAAAGCAATACCTTGACGTTTAAACCTTCCTCGAGCAGCATATCTGTACCGCGTAGAGAAGCTTTAATACCCGCTTCATCTCCGTCATAAAGAATGGTCACATTTTTTGTAAACCTAGAAATAAGCTTGATCTGACCGGTTGTCAATGACGTTCCAGAGGAGGAAACAACATTTTCTACTCCAGCTTGATGGACAGAAAGAACGTCTGCATAGCCTTCTACCAAATAGCAATTATCCTCCTCCATAATTGCCTTTTTTGCAAAATTCAATCCATATAGAACATCTGATTTATGGTAGATTTCGCTTTCCGGAGAATTTACATATTTGGCAATCTTTTTATCGGTCTTTAGCGTCCGCCCCCCGAAGCCAATGATGCGCCCCGTCAAGTTATGTATAGGAAACATAACCCGACCACGAAATCGGTCATATAATGATTTATCGTCACGTTCAATGGCCAAGCCACTTGCTGCTAAATAATCGGCATGAAAGCCGGCTACTTGTGCCTTGTCGACCAATGCGGTCCATTCCTCCGGCGAATAGCCCAATTCAAATTTTTTAATGATATCCTCAGTGTAGCCCCGCTCTTTAAAATAGTTGAGTCCAATGACCTGCCCCATTTCAGTTTTCCAGAGCTGTTCGGCAAAAAACTTACCGGCCCACGCACTCAGTACATACAGACTTTCCCTTTTATCTTGTGCTGCCAGCTGAGCAGGAGAACGCTCAACCTCTTCTATTTGAATCGAATATTTATCGGCTAAATAACGGATGGCCTCCGGATAAGAAAACTTTTCCAGTTCCATCACAAATTTAAGGGAATCTCCACCAACACCACATCCAAAACACTTATAGATACCCTTCGAAACAGAGACGTGAAAGGACGGTGTCTTTTCATGATGAAAAGGGCAATTTCCTATCAAAGACGTCCCCCGTTTCTTTAAATCAACGAAGTCGCCCACCACCTCTTCTATCCGTGCTGTTTCCAGTACCTTGTCAATAACTTCCTGCTTTATCAAACCGTTTGCTTTTTAATGTAAAATTAGATAAAAATGTTTTAAAAAGCTATGCCATTATATTGAATGGCACCATCTATCTGCTTAAAAATTGATACTTCGGAAACATACAAAGAATTATAGATATAAATAAGAACCCTCAGGATATATCCGCATGAACTTATGCAAGTATAACTGAGGGTTTTGTTTGTGCCTGTTGTCAACGCATAAGGAAAGAGAGATGAAACACAAGCGATGCAACAGGACTTTTTGTCTTAATTATTCAGCATTCCATAAAACTCATTCATATAATAAGATTCTTGGAGTGCGTCTCGAAAATTTTGCCATTGTTCTTCGTCAAAAGAAAATACAATATCTGGATAGGGTGTCTTCATGATTAATCGAAATTCGCCGTCCGGAAAAGAACTAAAAAAGAGCTCATCACCCGTGCTTCGTGTCATGTTCAAAAAATCAACAAACTTATTCTTTGTAAATGTTAGTACAAAACTTTGTTGCCAGATATAATAGGTTTGACACTTGAGACAAACACTGATATGGGTATCCCCTCTTTGGCTTAGTATCTTCGTATCACACATATTTATTTATTTAGACTTGTTATAAATAATATTCAAATGTAAGAATAGTTTTTATAATAACAAGTAGATCAACAAAAAAAAGGCGATATATTTCTATATCGCCTTTTAGTCATTAAAGATTAGTTTAAACCTCTCTTCTTCAATAGATATTTTGGATCTGGATCCGCACCCCTAAACGTGCGGTACATTTTAGCAGGGTCATCTGTACCACCTTTCTCAAGAATGTTTTTGCGGAACGAATCTGCTGTTACCTGATCGTATAATGATTTTTCTTTGAAAGCTGCAAAAGCATCCGAGTCCAATACTTCAGACCAAATATAGGCGTAGTAACCGGCTGAATACCCACCCGCGAAGATGTGCTGAAAGTACGTGCTTCTATAGCGTGGGATAATCGCATCAATAATACCTATTTTTTTCATTGCAGTTTTTTCAAAACCATTGATGTCTTTTGAAATTGGCTTGGTCGTAGCATGGTAATCCATATCTAGCAATGCTGCCGAAAGGTATTCAACTGTTGCAAATCCCTGATCAAAGGTACCCGCCTTCTCCATTTTCTGAATCAATGAATCTGGCATTGCCTCTTTGGTTTTAAAATGCTTTGCATACGTTTTGAGCACCTCAGGATCTGCGGCCCAATTTTCCATCACCTGCGAAGGCAGTTCAACAAAATCACGTGGTACGGAAGTTCCGGCCATCGATCTATATCTCACATTGGAGAGGAGCCCATGTAAAGCATGCCCAAATTCGTGAAACAGCGTAGTAGCCTCATCAAATGTTAAAAGTGCTGGATTCTTTCCTACTGGCTTTGTAAAGTTACATACGATGGAAATTACCGGCGCGACACGTTTTCCGTCTTCTGTCGACTGGCTACGGTAAGAGGTCATCCAAGCTCCACCGCGTTTAGACTCGCGCGGAAAAAAATCAGCATATAGAAGACCTAAATGTGAACCGTCTTTATCTTTGACTTCATATACTTCCACATCTTTATGATAAGTTGGGACATTGTTTAAAGCGACGAATGTCAAACCGTACAATTTATTAGCTACACCAAATGCGCCTTCTCGGACAGCAGGCAAACTTAAATATGGTTTAATCTCATCCTCATCCAAGGCAAATCGCTTTTTGCGAATAATCTCTGTATAATATCTCCAATCATAGGGTGCTACTGCAAAATTCCCACCTTCAGCGGCTATTTCTTTCGCAATATCTGCTTCCTCACCTTTCGCTTTCGCCAACGCTGGACTCCATAACTTATTTAACAACGCATACACATTTGCTGGATTCTTGGCCATGGACTCCTCCAGTACATAGGCTGCATGGGATGAATAGCCCAACAATTTTGCCTTCTGGAGACGAAGGTTGACAATTTTTTGAATAATTGCTTTGTTATCGTTTGTATTATCTTGATTCCCACGAAGCTGATATGCTTCCCAAAGCTGCTTTCTCAACTCGCGATTTTTTGAATATTGTAGGAAAGGCATAATTGAAGGATTCTGTAAAGTGAAAACCCATTTGTCCTTCTTACCTTTTGCTATAGCCTCCTCAGCAGCCGCTGTTTTCAACGACTCTGGCAATCCTTCCAATTGACTAGCTGAGTCAACTACGAGCATATACGCATTTGTTTCCGCAAGCAAATTTTGTCCGAATTGGGTTGTTAATGTTGAAAGTTCAGCATTAAGCTTTTTCATTTTTTCCTTATCGGCATCCTTAAGATTTGCTCCAGAACGTACAAAGCTCTTATAAGTTTCCTCCAGGAGCTTATTATCCTGTTCATCAAGTGCCAATGTATTTCGGTTACTCCATACGGTTTTAATACGGTCGAATAATTTACTATTCATCGAGATTTCATCTGAATGACTCGATAAAATAGGCGCCAGATCTTTTGCTATCGCCTGAATACTGTCATTTGTATTGGCGCTATTTAGATTATAAAATACAGTAGATACATTGTTCAACAACCTACCTGCATTTTCAAGTGCAACTATCGTATTTTGAAATGTTGCTTTATCCGAATTATTGACTATTGTGTCAATCTCCAAATTATGTACTTTTATAGCTTCATCAAAAGCTGGCCTAAAATCCTCTGTCTTGATCTTGTCAAAAGGAGGGACGTTAAATGGGGTCTCATAAGCCAATAAAAGAGGATTATCTGTCATCACTTTTTTTTCCTCACAACCAACAAATGCAGTTGCCACTATCGCAAAGAAGGGCAAAAGTTGTCTTTTCTTCATATTATCTGATTATTCCTGTTATTTTTCAAAGATAATAAAATTAGACAAATGAACGGCTTTGAACTGGCACTGTAAAATTAGAACGGTAAAACGTCATCCTATTGTAAAACAAAAACTTATTCGCAATCTTGTTAAAAATAATCTGTCAATTTGAGTAAAAATATTTTAATGAGCGATATTAACCGTTTCTTTTGGAGATGTGCCGGAGTGCATCAAGAAACTCTTGAAAAATATCCAGAAGAACATAGTAAGTACACAGCCATAGGTGCTACTATTTTTTTCACGGGATTATTTGCCAGCCTTTCTGGCGGCTATGCCATGTATTTTGTATTTAGTGGGGGAGCTTTTGACTGGCTTTTAGCACTTGTATTTGGTATTATTTGGGGATTAGCGATATTTAATATGGATCGCTATATTGTCCTGAGTATAAATAAATCGAAAAGTGGCTTTATGCAACTTCTGCAGGCTCTCCCTCGCATTCTATTGGCTATTTTGATTGGATTGGTAATCTCAAGGCCATTAGAATTAAAAATCTTTGACAAAGAGATCCGGGAAAACCTCCGAGTACGGTTTCTCGCCGATCAACGTGCTAAAATTGATACGCTTAATAGTACATTCAATAAGAAATATGCCAATGAGGTGGCCCTTTTAAAATCGATTACGACAGAACGGGATTCGTTGGAATCTAGCATAAAAAATGACCGAACAAAATTGAATTATGAAATTTTTGGAAACAAAACGACCGAAACATCGGGTGTAATGGGCTATGGCCCTTACGCCAAGATGAAAGAAGAGGAATTGAAGAAAAAAGAGGGCTACTTGGACACGCTACGCAACAAAATAACACTCCAGCAGAACGCGATACGCCAAAAGCAACAATTTGAAGGTATATTGGATCAAAAAGTTTTATCGAACGCTTCGCTGGATAGCGCCGTGAATGTAGCTGGTTTTGCCGATCGCAACTCGGCCTTAGGCAATCTCCGGTATGATGCCAATGGTAAAGTCAACGAGTCAAATGCGAACGCTGTATTTTTTATTGCTTTGCTTTTTGTCTTTCTTGAATGCTTGCCGGTAATTGTTAAACTGTTGGCAGGGAAAGATCCCTATGATAATGAACTCCAAAACCAAAGGACTATTCATGATTATGAGTCAGACACCAATGTAACGGTTCAGAAAGAAGCTATTGACCGATTAAAGGATACATATGTTGATGTTTCCATCAATAAGCGAATGAAAGAGCTCTAATGAAAACCACTATTATTAGTAGACAAACAGATTTTAGAACTGACAGATAAAATTATAAACGGGCTTACTATTTGTTAAGCCCGTTTATGTTAATCTTCTTCGTCCAGGAATTTAGCATCTATTTGTTTATTTGCTTTAGCCCCCAGCCGTTTTAATTTCTCCACTTTACCAATCACATTCCCTGCTCCGGTGGACAGTTTTTTGGTCGCATCTTCATGGCTTTTTAATGCACGTTCCAACTGGTTTTGTACCTGTTCCATATCATTTAGGAAGCTTACAAATTTGTCATAAAGACTTCCTGCTTCTTTGGCGATTTCAATCACATTTCTAGTTTGACGTTCTTGCTTCCATATGCTAGCGATGGTACGAAGGGTTGCCAATAACGTTGAAGGGCTAACAATGACGACTTTGCGATCCCAGGCATCACTAAACAAATCTGGTTTCTGAACCACTGACATACTTAAAGCTGATTCGATCGGCATAAATAACAATACAAATTCCGGTGATTCAATACCATATAACTCGTGGTAGTTTTTTGCGGAAAGTTCTTTCACATGGTTCTCTACGGATTGTATGTGCTGTTTTGAAAAAATTGCTCGATCTTCATCTGTCTCGGCATTGACCCAACGTTCGTAGGCAACCAATGAGACTTTTGAATCTACAATTAAGTGTTTATCTTCGGGGAGATCAATAATTGCATCCGGCTGCATTCTCCTTCCCTCAGCATCCATAAGAGATACCTGTAATCTAAATTCACGATCGCGCATAAGTCCCGAACGCTCCAACACCCTTTCTAAAATTACTTCGCCCCAATTTCCCTGTTTTTTGGTATCTCCTTTTAAGGCTTTGGTCAAGCTATTGGCTTCATCTTTGATTTTCAGACTCTGTTCAACCAGCTGGAGAACAACCCCCTTTAAAGAATTCCTTTCTGCTGCTTCTTGATTGTAGTTTTTTTCAACTTTTTCTTCAAAAAGTTTGATCTTTTCTTTCAATGGATCCAAGATCAAGCCCAGTGAACGATGGTTAGTTTCTGTAAATTTCTGCGTCTTTTCTTCTAATATTTTATTGGCTATAACCTGAAATTCATTATTGAACTGTCGTTTGATTTCGGCGATTTCATTCTTTTGCTCTTGGTATTTATCAAGCTGTGCTTCATAAAATGAACGTGTACTTTCTAAAGAACGTTCGGCAACCAAAAGATTTTCTCGTTCCTTTTCCAGTTCATTTCTTAGCATCGAACGCTCTTCCAACAAGCTTTGCTCCCGCTGTTGGGATCTAGCGAGCTCAATTTTCAGTGTTTCCACTTCTTTACTATACCCAGGCTCAATAGTGGCTTGGTTATTCTTTTTGAGCACCAAGACTATCAAAATGACTAACAACAGGACGATTCCTGCAAAGAAAACTATTTCCATGATTTGTATTTCTTAAGATGGCTAAAATTATCCTTGATGATATTTTGCCATTACGTTTAATTACATATAACTGACCATATTTTAAGGGTGGAGCACGATTCTAAAGAGCAATAAAGTTTAATCCTTTATCGGCGCACACAGCATGTCAACACTCCTCTTAATCTAAAGCTACCCTTTATGGGAAAGTATAACAGCGAGATTTCATTCAAAGCCACATTATTGTAACTTTTGATGTGTTTTCCACCACAGGTCGGGCATTTCGCCAGAAATCGCTAATTGATAGTCCTCATAACGGCATGGGACGAGATAATAGCGCTCATTGACGGATTTTGAACCAAAATAGGGAACTTGGATCCACCAACGGTCTGATTTTTTGCTCTTCACAAAGACCAACTCGTGCGCTTCGTGTTCCAGCGTCGTACGATAGATGATATAAGATGATTTGGGATACAAAGGCGTATCTTGCTTACGGTTATAATAGCCATCAATAAAGCACCATATCATTTGCGATACTAACATCGCTGTTTGCTCCATTGGATCAAATGTTGGATTGAATTCATAAAAACCAATGGAAGAACATTTATCTGACATCCCAGCATAACGTGCAAGTTGGCAAGCTTCATCGCCATATAAGCCATTCGGAATTGCATTAGCATTTCCTGGCGCTTCGGAAGATCGAATGGCACCAATGTCAAAGCTAATGAGGTCGGCTGCGCGAATGAGCGGTTCTGACTGATCCATTTTACCAGCAATCATACCTACTCGTGTTGCGTTGAAGAATAGCTTATCATACATATTGATAGATTCCTTACTGACGAGGTAGGTTTGATAGGCTATGGAATTCAAATTGAACAAATAGTCTGGCTGATGTAGGATAATATGATTCACATAAGAGCGAGACGTTAAGCTTACATTTTCAGCATTTTCCTGATCAATATCAAAACGTGAATCGATAACAGCAAGTTCTATTTTCCGTTCCAAATTTTGGTACCCCAAATATTGTGCATAAGTAAGATCCTGCCCTCCTCCAATGATAATGGGGACAATATTTTCTTTCACCAGCTCTTCAACTACGGATTTTAAAGCAATATAGGTATCTTGAATTGTATTGCCTGCTTTGATATTTCCCAGATCAACAATATTCATCTTGTAATCCCCCTGATACAGCGCATATAGATGTTTTCGTACGGCATCTGGCGCTTTATCTGTTCCGTTATTATTCACAGAAGCCCGGTCTTCTTCTACCCCGACAATCGCTAAGTGCGGCTTTTTATCTCCTTCCCAGTTTGGAAAGTCTGTTTCATAGGCTTGAATAACGTTTCCTAGTTGAGAATTTAAGAAGCCATGCTCGGGCGCAAAACTTATAACTGAAATTGGACGAAAGAATACGGAAAGTGATGACATAAGCTATAATTTGTAAAATATCTTATTTTTCAAGATACAATTCACACAAATATCCATTTATTAACTAACTTTTGAAAACATTTATTTTTAACAGTATCTTTATCAAGTGATATTAATAACTGGAGGAACAGGTTTTTTAGGGTCTACACTAATTAGGCAGTTGATAGACCAAGGAATTGACGTAATTGCCATTAAAAGAGCTCAATCGACTATTCCCACCCCGTTGTTATCTTCTTCTTTGATTCAGTGGGTCGACGCAGACATCAACAACTATTTTGAACTTGAGGATGCTCTCGAAGGGGTCACCAAAGTGTATCATTGTGCTGCAATGGTTTCCTACCAAAAAAAGGATGCTAAATCACTGTTTAAGGTGAATGTTGAAGGAACGACAAACGTAGTCAACCTTTGCCTTGAAAAGCGCATTCGTCTCTTACATGTGAGCTCCATTGCCGCTTTGGGTACAAACAGTGACAACATTCCTGTATCCGAAGAAGATCAATGGGAATACAATTCACTGACATCTAACTATTCGCTGTCCAAATATCAGGCAGAGATGGAGGTGTGGCGCGGTATAACAGAAGGTTTGAATGCAGTTATTGTGAATCCTTCTTTAATTTTAGGAGCCTCTGCTAGCGATAAAGGCTCTGGAGCTATATTTTCGAAGATCGATAAAGGCTTACGATTTTATCCGACAGGAAGTGTTGGCGTTGTTGATGTAGAAGACGTTGCTTCAATCATGATTCAGTTGATGGAAAGAGAGGAGATCACTGCTGAACGCTATATCATCAATAATCTGAATATTAGCAACAAAGATCTTTTGAGTGTGGCGAGTGTATTAATGAACAAGCCTGAACCGACAATCGAAGTGTCAGAGACCATGCTTCAAATTGTGTCTACAGTATCCAGCTTGCTTTCTATATTTAAAAAATCAAATGCAACCTTAACAAAAGAAACGGCAGCTGCTTCCAGCGCTAAATTGCACTATTCCAATGCTAAAATCCAGGCGCTTCTCAATCACAGTTATCGCCCTTTGGAACAAACCTTAAAAGAAATTGCAGCATTATATAACAAACAGTAAACTATAACATATTAAACAACCAAACCTTGATTCATCGTGCGTACTAGACATCCAATAACGATCACTTAACTAGTTTTTATTTCCCTTAATCAATATGTTTTTAAGGGAAATGCCAATAGGGAAGATTAGTATTTGGATGCATTATTCACCATTGTTTCATAAAAAAATAATACAATGAAAAACTATTACATCATTGATTTTGATAGTACATTTACGCAAGTAGAAGCGCTTGATGAGCTTGCACGAATCTCTTTGGAACATCACCCCGACCGCGAGGCTATCTACCTGGAAATCGAGCGGTACACCAATCTTGCGATGGAGGGTAAACTATCTTTTCGCGAAGCTTTGGCCGGCCGTGTAAAGCTTTTAAATGCCAATAAAACTCATCTAGATAAACTTGTTTCACATCTTAAAAAGAAGGTATCAACCTCTTTTTCGCGAAATCGTGAATTCTTCAAAAAAAATGCTGACACCGCGTGGATTGTCTCAGGAGGTTTTAAAGAGTTTATAACACCTGTCGTTACCCCTTACCATATAAAGACCGAAAATATCTATGCCAACACATTCAGATTCGATGAAGAAGGCAATATTATCGGTTTTGACGAAGAGAATCCACTGTCAAATGAAGGTGGAAAAGTGCAATTATTGAGACAATTAAAAATTGAAGGAAAGTTATTTGGCATTGGCGACGGATATTCCGACTTCCAATTAAAAGAGTCGGGGTTAATTGAAAAGTTTTTTGCATTCACTGAGAATATCCAACGTAAAAGCGTGACTGATAAAGCCGATTTCATTACACCAAGTTTTGATGAGTTCCTCTATGTCAATGATCTTCCCCGTGCAATATCCTATCCCAAGAATCGTATCCTATGTTTGATTGTGGGGGATGTACCAGAAATAGCAGCTCATATCTTAAAAAGAGATGGCTTTTCAATCCGGATAAAGGATACCATTGAAGAAAAGTACATCAAAGATGTCGGTATGCTACTATTGGGCGGCAATATTGATATCAGTGATGAGCTGCTTCAGCAAGCTGACAAATTAAAAACAATCGGGTATTTGGGCGATATCAAAGGGCATATCAATAAGGACATCTGTAACGCCAAAGGTATTGTCGTTTTCGACGACAAGAAGAATAAAAAGAAGAATTCAGAGTTTATTCCTCGTCGAATGGCTGAATTCATTAATAATGGCGACACATACCTTAGCCGTAATTTTCCGAATCTGATTTTACCCAAAGTGAAACAGGTAACCAGATTGCTCCATATCCATAAAAACGTTCCTGGAATCATGGCTCAAATCAATAAGGTATATGCTCAAAATAACATCAATATTGTGGCCCAATTTTTAATGACCAAAAGCGATATCGGATATGCGGTAACAGATATACAAGGAGAATACGATAAAGATCTTTTGAAACAACTCAAACAGATCGAGAATACAATAAAATTTAGAATCTTATATTAAAAGATTGGTATAATTCAGGCACCGCTATGGGGGGCCTGAATTATATTTCAATCGCTCTCTTTCACATAAAAAAACGTGTTATGTCTTTACATCAGGATCCCGAATTAAAGAAGGCTGTCCTTGACTTGCCACAAAAGGAGAAGGACAAGCTTCTCGTACGTCTGATAAGCAAGGACAAAATGCTGATCAAACAATTGCATTTCCAATTATTGGAGAATGCAGATGACCTAGAGGAACGTATTGAAAAACTACGCAAGCAACTGGCACAACTGTTCGATACTAGTGTAAGCCAAATTGGCAATACGCCACATCACAGCAATTTTATTACACTAAGTAAACTTGTCAAACAGGCGAGTGGCCTGGTTAATGAGCATGAAAAAGTCACTAAGGATAAAGTTAGTGAGGTTGAATTTAGGATCTATATTCTGAAAAGAACGATCTTGGATTACGACAGACTTTTTGATTCCTCTTATCAATCTGCTGCGCACAAATTACATAAATATATCACAGGACGTATAAAGCATGCAGTAGGCAAATAGCAGCAAACTTCATGAGGACTTTCAGTTCGACTATCGGGAAGATTTCCAAAATACATTGAATGCCTTTGGTAATACGACGCTAAAAAGCTATATTAGTGAACAGAAGATTGATATCAACCTAAGTTAATTATGAGAAATAGCAAAAACCGCGTTAAAATTGGATCCTTCCATGTTACTGCCTACGAGCAATATAAATTAATTTACCTAGTTACATTGCTAGTTTTACTCGCTTTCGCCTATACCTTTTACCTAGCGAGATAACGTTCGTCAAGACTCATCGGTTAGTTAATTTAGTCCGGACAAAAACCACACCCTTATAACGAGCAAACCTGCTGTTTTTTTTACCAAAAAATTTAGCACTTCATACCCAATACTTAATAGTATTTCACTAAATTCGCAATTATTCGAAATTTTTGCTCGTGGGAATTCAAGAAATATTAGAAAAATACAGCCAAAGCGAATCCGTCCAGTCGCTAACCAAGGCTATGCAATCCAAAAATCCGAAAATTCAGCTTAAAGGACTTATTGGATCATCGGATGCATTTATAGCCGTATCTTCTTACAACTTACAGGAACGTCCAATGGTGTTTATCTTACCGACCCATGAAGACGCATCTTATTTTTTAAGCGATCTGGAAAGCCTGCTGGATAAGCAGGTCCTTTTTTTTCCCTCGTCTTATCGAAAAGCATTTGATTTTACACAGACCGACTCTGCCAACGTATTGCAGCGTGCAGAGACTTTAAGTTCGCTCAATCATACCTCAGAATTACCTAAAATGGTTGTTACGTACCCTGAGGCGATTGCGGAGAAAGTAATCAACCGAAATGATTTGGATAAGAATACGTTGGAGATAACAGAGAATACTGCTTTGAGTATTGATTTCATCAATGAATTCTTGATTGAATATGATTTTGATCGCGTAGATTTTGTGTATGAGCCTGGACAGTTCGCGATACGAGGAGGCATCGTAGACATCTTTTCTTTTTCTAACGATCTTCCTTACCGTATTGAATTCTTTGGCGACGATATTGAAAGCATACGGACATTTGACATTGAGTCGCAGCTTTCCGTCAAAAAGATCCACAAAGTAACCATTGTTCCTAACGTTCAGGCTAAGTTCTTGACATCACAGCACATTTCGCTGCTAGAATATATTGATCAGGGCGCCACGATCTGGATAAAAGACGCTCAATTCACCCTAGATATTGTAAAAGATGGATTAAAGAAAGCGGAAAAATTATGGGTGGGGCTAACAGATAAGCAGAAAAAGGATAATCCCGAATGGCATAACCCTGCCCATGAGTTTACAGATGAGAAGAATCTCAATGCCTTATTCTTTGAGTTCCCGATCGTCGAATTCGGCAAACAATTCTTTTATAAAGCAGAGAATACCTTTAAGTTCGATATCCATCCGCAACCCTCTTTCAATAAAGATTTTAATCTTTTAATCCATAATTTCAAGGAGAATGAAGACCAACGTATCCAAAACCTTATCTTTTCAGATTCAACCAAACAGGTTGAGCGTATTTATACCATTCTAGAAGATCTTGACAAATCGGCAACCTTCATCCCGATTCATAAAGCTTTAAGGGAGGGCTTTAGAGACGACAGTTTAAAACTGGCATGCTATACGGATCACCAAATATTTGACAGGTATTATAAATACAAACGTAAGAAGGCTTACGAGCGTTCGCAGGCAATTACGCTGAAGGATTTAAGAGATCTCAAACCAGGCGATTTTATTACCCATATTGACCACGGTGTCGGCCGATATGGAGGTTTGGAAAAAGTGGATGTTAACGGTAAATCTCAGGAAATGATCCGTCTGATCTATGCAGATAATGATCTTTTGTATGTAAACATCAACTCCTTAAACCGCATCTCAAAGTATTCAGGCAAAGAGGGCACAGTCCCCAAAATGAATAAATTGGGTACGGATGCTTGGGACAAACTCAAGAAGACAACCAAGAAAAAGGTCAAAGATATTGCGCGGGACCTGATTATGCTCTATGCCAAACGCAAAGCGCAGCACGGAAATGCTTTTTCACCGGATAGCTACTTACAGAATGAATTGGAGGCCTCCTTTATTTATGAGGATACACCCGATCAGGAAAAGGCTACTGCTGATGTAAAAAAAGATATGGAATCTCCACATCCAATGGATCGATTGATCTGTGGGGACGTCGGGTTTGGAAAAACGGAAGTTGCCATCCGTGCGGCTTTCAAAGCTGTAGCAGACAGTAAGCAGGTTGCCGTACTCGTACCGACGACAATTCTTGCACTGCAGCATTTCCGTACATTTTCGGAGCGACTGAAGGGTCTTCCATGCAATATAGACTACATCAATCGTTTTAAAACGACCAAACAGATTAAAGATACCTTAGCAAGGCTTGCCGAAGGAAAAATAGACATTATTATAGGCACACATCGTCTTGTGAGCAAAGATGTTAAGTTTAAAGACCTCGGCCTGATGATTATTGATGAAGAGCAGAAATTTGGCGTTGCTGTAAAGGAAAAATTGAAAGTTATGCGTGCGAATGTAGATTCGCTAACACTGACAGCAACACCAATTCCAAGGACATTGCACTTTTCATTGATGGGGGCCCGCGATTTAAGTATTATCTCCACTCCTCCCCCCAACCGGCAGCCTGTACAGACAGAACTGCACGTTTTCAATGAAACATTGATCGGCGAGGCAGTCAGCTACGAACTTGATCGAGGTGGGCAGGTATTCTTTATCCATAATCGTGTGGCGGATCTTCCGCAGCTGGGCAATTTAATCCGTAAACTGGTCCCCGGAGCCCGGGTCGGTGTGGCTCATGGCCAGCTTGAAGGCGATGAACTTGAGGATGTAATGCTCAAATTTATCAACCATGATTTTGATGTCTTAATTGCAACTACGATTATTGAAGCGGGTCTTGATATTCCAAATGCCAATACGATCATTATCAATCACGCACATATGTTTGGCCTGAGCGATCTACACCAAATGCGCGGTCGGGTAGGTCGTTCCAATAAGAAAGCATTTTGTTATCTCCTCAGTCCACCATTGTCAACTTTAACACCGGAGGCTTACAAACGACTTTCGGCGATAGAAGAATTTTCTGAACTGGGCTCTGGATTTAATGTTGCCATGCGCGATCTGGATATACGCGGTTCGGGAAACCTCCTAGGAGGCGAACAATCGGGTTTTATTGCCGAAATTGGTTTCGAAATGTATCATAAAATCTTAGACGAGGCCATTCAGGAGCTTAAAGAAGACGAATTTTCGGAAGTATTCGCCGATGAAAAAGAACGAAAATATGTCTCCTTTACACAGATTGATACAGACCTCGAAGTATTGATTCCCGACGAATATGTGACAAATATTACGGAGCGATATAATCTGTATACCGAACTGTCCAAACTGGAAAACGAGCAGCAATTGGCAGCCTTTGAGCAGGAGCTTGAAGATCGCTTTGGTCCTATTCCACGTGAAGTATTTGAATTATTCAATACACTCCGTTTGCAGTGGTTTGGTAAAACGATCGGCTTCGAAAAAATAGCGTACAAAAAACATACGCTGAAAGCTTACTTTGTCAGTAATCCTAAATCAAGCTACTTTGAGTCAGACCAATTCGGCCGCGTATTATCTTTTGTACAAAGCCATCCAGAGATCAGCAACCTGAAAGAAGTTAAAGGCCAGCTCCGTTTGGCGTTGAACAATGTGAATACCATTGGATATGCACTGAACCTCTTGAGAGAAATGTTATAAGACATTTAAATGTCTCAGGTATAAATAAAATCTACTCCTTCTGTAGATTTTATTTATATTTGGTATGCAGGAAACGCCTTATTCTTTCCGACTAGTACCAAAAGTACTTCCACACAAATGGGAATTTACTTACTCTCGCTATTGAGCAATCTTGTTATGGAGGAATAAGGAATCATAAGCATCAATAAACACCATTAGCATGACAAGCAATACTGAAACAATCCTCGTTCATGAAGGACAGCAATTCAACCAGACATCTGCAGTAACCACTCCAATTTATCAGACATCAACCTACATTGCAGACCCAGATCCAATGGAGTATATTAAAGCCGCTACCGAACCAAAGCATCCTTATTTTTATCATCGCCATGGCAATCCAACGAATAGTCAAGTGGCTACCATCTTAGCGAAGTTGGAAAAAACAGAGGATGCACTGGTATTTGCAACTGGTATGGCAGCGATCAGTACGGCCATATTGGCTATCGTTAAATCGGGAGATCATATTGTCGCCCAGCATGCACATTATTCCGGAACGGCTATTTTCTTTAAGGAGTTCTTAACGGATTATGGCATTACAGTTACTGCTGTGGATCAAACAGATATTTCAGCTTTTGAAAAAGCTATTCAGGCAAATACCAAGCTGATATATATAGAGACTCCATCCAATCCCAATCTCTATATCACGGATCTAAAAGCGATCGGAGAACTCGCCAAAAAGCATGGGATTCAGAGCATGGTCGATAATACCTTTGCCTCCCCCATTAACCAAACACCGACAGATTTTGGAATTGATGTCGTTGTCCATAGCGCTACGAAATATTTGGGTGGACATAGTGATCTCACTGCCGGTATCGTATGCGGCACACGGGACTATATTGCGCGTGTATGGAAACGGTCTGTCGCTTTAGGGGCATCACTTGCACCGCTTGACTCCTGGTTATTGTTACGCGGATTAAAAACACTAAGTCTACGGGTCAAACAGATCAATACCAATGCGCTGAAGCTGGCCGAATTTTTGGATCAACATCCAAAAATAAAAAAGGTCAGTTACCCTGGATTAGCCAACCATCCACAACATGAGCTTGCAGCCCAACAGATGAAAGGCTTTTCGGGCATGCTTTGCATCGATGTTGATGGTAAAAATGAGGAGGAGGCATTTTTAAATGCACAGAAACTCATCAATGGCTTGCACATATTTATCAATGCTGCCAGTTTAGGTGGTGTTGAATCCCTTATTGTACACCCAGCGAGTATGTGGGGACGCCATCATACAAAGGAACAGAAAGAAGCTTCGGGAATCACACTTGGAATGCTACGCATCTCCGTTGGGATCGAACATATCGATGATTTAATCGCCGACTTAAAACAAGCCTTGGACCAGATTAACTAGGATCTATCCATGAGATCGTTATCGCGGAGAACAAAAAAAAGGGGATAACATGAACTTGCTATCCCCCTCTTTAATACTATCCAATCACAGTACACGAGTACCATCCGCAATCCTGACCTGAATCACAGAGAGTTCTTTATCAAATTTCTGCTTGTACTCCTTTTCGAGTGTTGGCAAAATGGAAGGCAGTACTCCCTCTTTAATGATATTGATGGTACAGCCGCCGAAGCCGCCGCCCATCATTCGGGCTCCGATCACTTCCGGAAACTGCTTGACATAATCCACTAAATAATCCAGTTCCGCACAACTGACTTCATATACTTTGCTCAAACCTTCGTGGCTTTCGAAAATATATTGCCCCAACTGAACAACATCGCCAGAACGTAGTGCATCGCATGACTTTTCGACGCGCTCATTCTCACGGACAACAAAACTTGCTTTCGCATAAATATCAGCATCTTTTTCTTTCACCAATTCATCTAGCATCTCGACAGTTACGTCACGCAAGTTTTTGACTTCAGGGTATTTCTCCTGTATCCATGCAGAAGCCTGCTCGCACTGCTCTCGGCGTGTATTATAAGCGGTAGATGCCAATGAATGTTTTACGTTGGTATTCAATAATACAACTTCATATCCTTTCAGATCTAGCGGAACATACTCAAATCCTAACGTACGGCAATCTAGCTTAATAACATTTTTTTCTTTACCAAAAGCCGACGCAAACTGATCCATGATACCACACATCACGCCGGCATATGTATGTTCAGCCTTCTGCGCGATCTGAGGAATATCAAGTCGCTCTACCTGCAGATTGAATAATTCGCTTAGGGCCAAGGTAACCGCACATTCAACAGCTGCCGAGGATGATAAGCCTGCTCCTAGCGGCACATCACCATCGATATAAAGATTAAATCCACCTAATACTGCTCCTCGTTTCTGATACTGATCGACCACTCCGAGGATGTAGTTTGGCCAATGTTTTTCCGAAATAGCAATCTCTGCCATTTTCACCTCGTGCCGTTCCTGATAGTCTTCTGCATACAATACGATCGTATCATCCGATCGCTTACTTACAGCAACATAAATTGCCTTATCAATCGCTGCAGGCAATACAAAGCCATCATTATAATCGGTATGTTCGCCGATAATATTAATGCGTCCGGGAGAAGTAACCACAAGCGGTTCTTCTTGATAGTGCTCTTTAAATTTGTTTACAATTGTATCTTTTGTTATCATCTTATTTAGCTTTATAATGTACTGTCGAACAATTTCGCAACTGTTCAGCGGCAACTTCTGGTGTAATATCACGTTGGGGGTTTGCCAACATCTCATAACCGACCATAAATTTTTTCACTGTTGCAGAACGCAGCAATGGTGGATAGAAGTGCATATGCCAATGCCACTCGGGATGGTCGCCGTCATTGACTGGAGCCTGATGCATTCCAGCGGAATAAGGGAAAGATGTCTTGAAAAGATTGTCATAACGTGTCGTCAAAAGCTTGAGTATAGCCGCAAAATCGGCCTTTTCTTTATCGTCAAAGCCAGCAATATTCTGAATAGCCCGTTTGCTGACGATCATCGTCTCATAAGGCCAAGCCGCCCAAAAAGGAACCAGGGAAACAAATGAATCATTTTCGTCGATAATTCGTTCTTCCTTACTTAGTTCAGCTTTAACATAATCTGACAGGATGGTGCGCTGATATTTATCGAAATACTTCTGTTGCTGAACACATTCTTTTTGAATTTCTACAGGCAAATGGTTTTGTGACCAAATCTGTCCATGTGGATGTGGGTTACTGCATCCCATAATTGCACCTTTATTCTCAAAAATCTGAATGTATTTGATCCATTCAACCTTGGAGAGATCCACAAATTCCTTTTGCCAAAGATCTACCACAGCTTTTATTGCCTCTTGATCCATTTCTGGCAGAGTGAGATCATGGCGGGGCGTGAATGCAATGACTTTACAGATCCCTCTTTCAGTCTCTGCGACAAACAATTCGTCCTCATTAAATTCTTGCTGGCTTGTATCTTTTAATAAAGCTGAAAAATCGTTCACGAAAACGAAGCTTTCTTTATAGTCTGGATTGATATCACCATCTGCCCGTTGATTGGTGGGACATAAGTAACATTTCGGATCATATTCAGGTCTGTTATCTCCCGGAAGATCTTCCACTTGTCCCTGCCATGGTCTTTTACTACGATGTGGAGACACAAGTACTTTTTCCCCGGTAAGAATATTAACGCGTGTGTGGGGAGAGTCCCCAAAGTTTAAAGTTGATTGCATGTCATGTATAACTGGTGTACAGAATACACAATTATAGCTATATTAACTGAAAAGTCAAAGGGGATTTTTTTATGCTTTAAACTTCGGGTCCTGCGCTTTTAACAATTCGAATATGGTAATTTCAGGAAGAATGCCAACACGTCCTGGATAACCTAAAAAGCCATAGCCAACATTGACATATAGTCGTTTGTTCTGTTTTGCACGGTACAATCCCGCCCATTCTTTATAGATGTATTGTACCGGGCTCCATTGCAACATTTCAGACCTGACACCAAATTGCATACCATGCGTATGACCGGCAAACATCACATCCACATCTGTATCCAATACCTGAGCACGCCAATGAGAAGGGTCATGCGACAACAATAATTTAACAGACTGTTCTTCGGTGCCCATTAAAGCTTTCTGAATGTCTCCGTGCTTCGGGAAGCGGCCTGTACCCCAATTTTGAACGCCTACGATACAAAGTTCTTCCCCATCTACTTTAATTTTACGATTTTCATCCATTAAAAGATCCCAGCCCATGATTTTGTGAACATCGATCACATCCTGTAGATTCTTACGTTTCGCAGGAGAATCTTCTTTACCATAATAATAGTCGCCGTAATCATGGTTACCCAGTGTAGAAAATACGCCTAAATCAGATTTTACACGTGCAAAAATATCTTGATAACCGCGCATTTCGGAAGCTTGTGCATTCACAATATCACCAGTAAAAAACGTCACATCAGCCTTTTCTTTCAATAGCATATCAATCCCTCCGTTGACAGCTTTCTTATTGTAAAAAGATCCAGAGTGCACATCCGATATCTGCGCTATCGTCATACCGTGAAATGCCTTCGGCAAATTAGGCAAATACAAAGGAACTCTTCTGACACGATAATCGTAAGCTCCTGAAATAATACCCCAGCTCAGCGGGATCAAGGGAGAGGCACCTACTAGAATACCTGCTTTGGTCAAAAACTCCGATCGGCTAATTCCTTTGACTGGATTTTCTGGCAAAGGATCTCCGGCGTCTTCAACCAAATCCTCGACCGATTTCTTTTTTACAAAAAGACGTTTTACCCATACACCGCCACGTCGGATATCATCAATTAACAGAATCAAAAAGAAAAATATCTTGGATGCCGCCGTTAGAAAAAAGGCCACCAAGATAACCGACCTTACGATTAAAGGAATACTATATTTTGCGGAGATAAAAACACCTAGTAGAAGCAAAGCAGAATAAGACCACCACAAGATCGAAAATACTTTTGTTTTGGGGAACTTAATCTTCGTTGCACGGAGCGCAAAGAAAATATAAAAATCTAATAGGAGTAATACACACGCGTTTATTAACAACATCTTTTACTTGTTTTAATTTTTGGCATTGAGTGCCATTTGTTTTAAAGATTCAATCCATTTGGGATCATCATTAAGACTTTCTACCAAACACACTTCTTCTCCGCCCAACTGTTTAAATTCATTAGCATATTCCACGCCAATTTCATCAATGGTCTCGATACAATCCGCCACAAATGCAGGACTGAAAATTAATAATTTCTTATATCCCTTGGCGGCAAGATCATGCAATAAATCGGAAGTATAAGGCTGTATCCAGGGTTCTTTACCCAAACGGGATTGAAAGCACTGCGAATATTGCTCCTTTCTTAAACCTAGTTTGGTAGCAATAGCACGTGTTGTTGCATAACATTGAGAAAGATAGCAGTATGAATTAACTGTCGCTTTACAGGACTCACAGCCTGATTCGGGACATTTTAGCTGACCTGTAGGATCAACTTTTCCAAGTTGCCGCACAGGAAGGCCATGATAACTAAAAACAAAATGATCAAAACTTTCTAAATCATGCCTGTGGGCATGATCTGCGTAGGTCTCTACCATTAAATCATTCGTACAAAAATTGCTCACAAAACTGATTTCTGGCAAATAATTCCATTTGCGAATCAATTCCATCACACGGTCTATCACTGATCCCGATGTTGCTGAGGCATATTGAGGGAATAAAGGGATGACCCGAATAGATTCCAACAATAGACCTTCCATATTTTTCAAAGCAGACTCAATCGATGGATTCTGGTAGCGCATCGCCAATTCCACATGGTAGTCATCTCCCAACGCTTTTTGAAGCAGGTCACGCTGCAAGATACTATAATGCATCAAAGGTGATCCAGTTTCTTTATCCCAGATTGATTTGTATACCTTTGCGGATTTCGGAGCACGTGTCAGTGCTATAATTCCTTTTACTAACAAGGTTCGTTGGACGTAAGGGATATCAATTACACGCGGATCCATTAGAAATTCCGTTAAATATCTTCTAACATCAGGAGTAGTGGGACTATCAGGTGTACCCAATTGTACCAAAAGAATACCTTTTTTGCCTTTATTGCTCATAGCTTACAAAGCTACACAAAAAGAATACACCAAGAATACACCCGGGATCTAAACCTTGGAATTATGAAATATCTGTGACGGGTAATTGCCCTTATAAGGCTTCTAAAGTTGCCTTTACATCTTTCATCAACCACATTGGCGTTGATGTGGCACCACAAATACCAATACGATCGTTCTCAGCGAAGACCGATGCATCCAATTCGGCTGGATCAGAAATAAAATAACTTGCTGGATTTGCGTTTTGACAAACTTCAAACAGCACTTTTCCATTGGACGATTTTTTGCCTGACACAAAAACGATTTTGTCATATTGTTTCGCAAAAGCACCCAGATCTTCATATCGATTGGAGACCTGGCGGCAAATAGTGTCATTTGCCTTCACTTCATACCCACGTTTGATAAGCTCGTCTTTGATCGCATAAAATTTATCCACACTTTTTGTTGTCTGGCTATATAGTGTAAATGAAGATGGCAACTCGACTTGATCCAGCTCGGAAATATCCTGAAAAACCAGGGCTTCATTATTCGTCTGCCCCTGCAAACCAATCACTTCAGCATGTCCATGCTTACCGAAAATCAAAATCTTCTCCTTTTGATCGAAGGACGTTTTTATACGGTTCTGCAATTTAAGGACTACTGGACAAGAGGCATCTATCAAAGTAATATTATTTTGCAAAGCAATACGATAGGTCTCTGGCGCTTCACCGTGGGCACGGATCAATACCTTTTCATTGCTCAAATTGGGCAGAGCAGCATGGTCGATAATTCGTAGACCTTTTGCTTTTAATCGAGTAACTTCCTCATCATTATGAACAATATCACCCAAACAATAAAGATAACCATCCTCTTCTAAGATCTCTTCCGCCATATCAATAGCGTATACTACTCCAAAGCAAAAGCCTGAATCCTTATCGATGTCTACTGTTAGATTTAATGCCATAATATCACAAAGTTACATATTCATATTGAACTTAGATCAATTGTTCTTTTACTTTTCTACAATCGATAAAATGTAAAGCTTGTTACCGTCTGCGCAAAAAAGACAATGGTAACGGATCAGAAAGAAACATTTATCTCAATATCAATAGCGATCGGAAGTGACACACAAAGATTTCAACCGTAAGAACCTGTTGAGTTTATCAAGAATTGTGTATATCTGAATCGTAAGGATATTGCATATGAAATGCAATTTATCTAATTTTGCATAAAAATTAAAATAATGGCAACTAACAGAACTTTTACGATGATCAAACCTGACGCTGTAGCGAATGGTCACATCGGTGCAATCTTAAACGATATCATTGCTGGTGGTTTTAAAATCATCGCAATGAAATACATTCAACTTTCTAAAGAGACAGCTGGTGCATTTTACGCAGTACACAAAGAGCGTCCTTTTTATGGTGAATTGGTGGAATTTATGACCTCAGGTCCTATCGTTGCTGCCATCTTGGAAAAAGACAATGCTGTTGAAGATTTCCGTACACTGATCGGTGCAACTAACCCTGCTGACGCGGCTGAAGGCACAATCCGTAATAAATATGCAAAATCAATCGATGCAAACGCTATTCATGGATCTGATTCAGATGATAATGCTGCTATCGAGGGTAACTTCTTCTTCTCGCAATTTGAAAGATTTTAATCTTTAGAACAACATAAAAAAAGGTCTTTACAAAATTTGTAAAGACCTTTTTTTATGTTTTGCCCTCCACTCTCTCGACAAGCTCCAGCGTTCAATTCCGTTCTCATACCAGTAGTCGCAGTTTAAAAAGCCGCGTAGGAATCTTTAAAAGTTTCTTTTACCAAGATACTCATCCTCTTTGGCGGTCATCTTGGCTTTATCTGCCGGTTTTTTATCGGGATAACCGCACAGGTGCATGACACCATGAATAATAACCCGATGAAGCTCGTCACGCACATCAACTTTAAATTTTTCAGCATTCTCCTGAATACGCTCCACACTAATAAAAATATCGCCGGCGATGGTGTCATCATATTCGGAAGAATCAAAAGTAACGATATCAGTATAGGTGTCGTGATTTAAATATTGCTTATTGATTTCAAGCAAGTAAGCATCCGAGCAAAGGATAAAGCTCAATTCGCCAACACGTTTAAATCCTTCTCCTTTGATGGCATCAACAATCCATTGGCGAATCTTTCCCTTTTCTTTTAATTTGAAATCCGTATCCTCGGTAAAAAATAATATGCTCTTCATCCTTCTATTTTTTATTCATTCTTGTTTGACGTATTAGTCGTTTTGTATCTAAAAATTACGGCCATCCATGTAGCTTTGCAAAATGATTGTTGCAGACACGGTATCAATCAACCCCTTCTGTTGACGGTCCTTCTTTTTTTTCCCACTTTGCGCGATCGCTGCAGAAGCCATTTTAGAAGTAAAACGCTCATCTATTTCAGCGACAGCAATGGCTGGATAAGTCTTTTTCAGTTTTCGAATAAAACCGACAACATGCTGTGCGGATTCAGAGTCGGTACCATCCAACTGACGCGGCTTGCCGACAACAAAAGTTTCTACCTG
The DNA here is from genome assembly GCF_030818895.1 of Sphingobacterium zeae. Classification (NCBI taxonomy): domain Bacteria; kingdom Pseudomonadati; phylum Bacteroidota; class Sphingobacteriia; order Sphingobacteriales; family Sphingobacteriaceae; genus Sphingobacterium; species Sphingobacterium zeae. The sequence goes on along the minus strand of NZ_JAUTBA010000001.1, from coordinate 634,139 downwards.
CTCTGTCTGTAAATACGCTGCTAGAAATGTCCAGATATCCTCTGGATGTACAGTCGTCAATGCCGTCGCAATAATTTGCATTGGATCGGTTACTGCAACCCCTATTCGTTTTGTACCGTAATCAAATGCCATCAGTCTCATGGATATGTTTTTTTTACAAAAGTACAATTTAGATATGAGTATTGGGAGATATATGCATGAAGTTCCATTTATACGTTAACAAAATCGGATTAAATTACTTACACTAAAATAACGTTCTTTTGTGTCCTATTTGGTTCCACGTTTACTTAGGTTTAGTTTAGGGTTTAGTTAGGGTTAGTTTAGGTATAGTATAGGTAAAACCTAAGTAAACCCTAACTAAAATCTAACTTATAGCTATACAAATCCTAAGGTAATGTAGGAACATACAGACCTTTACTATATCATTGTATACCTCATCAAATCCCAATGACGATTTTAAGCTTGAAGACATTGATCTTGAGAGCGAAATTGACTCACTGGGCAAATGATCACAGCTATTGCATGGAAATGGATGGGTGAATACGTCAAATTAAACTCACTAAGATTGGGCACAATGGTGTTAAACAATGAAAAACAACGTTTTGAATAATCGAAATCAAGTAATAACTTTGATTGTCGATTTTGCTACGACAAAAGATATTGATTTTTGAAACTATACTCTCTTCCTTTACGCTTTGTCAAATTCTAATGTTGGCAAGAAGTGGCACAGTATTAAATCATAAAAATCGGACAGAAAGATATTTAAACAAATGAAAAGAACACTTGTCGCCAGTTTCCTGTTGGCCTTATGCTTGAATACGCATGCACAAACTAAATACGAGCAATACATTACCACTCTTCGTGAAGAAAAAGCCGCTGAATTGGCGAAAGAACAATATGGCCCATTGAAATCAGATCAAGTGGCATTTTTGGATTACTTTCCTGTAGACGTCAGCTACAAAGTCAAGGGCAAAATTGATGTTCTGTTTGATGAACCAGTTTTTCGGATGCCGACCTACGACGGCACAAGCAATGAATACAAAAGATACGGAATCATAACATTTATCCTTCAAGGTAAAAAACGTGTACTGAATGTCTACCAAAGCGTCGCATTATTTCAAAACCCAGCATACAAAAAGCATTTATTTTTGCCATTTCTAGATTTAACAAATGGCCAGGAAAGTTATAGTGGTGGCCGATATATTGATCTATCCACAGAAGATATAATAGGAGACAACGTTGAGATAGATTTTAACAAAGCATATAACCCCTATTGCGCTTATAGTAACGGTTACCGTTGTCCGGTTCCCCCAGTTGAAAACAATTTAGAAACAAAAATTATGGCAGGAGAAAAAGCATTTCAAAAGTCAAAAAACGAAAGGCCGGTCAATCTTAATGCAGGCCAGGAATTCAGTGCTGCCGACAAGAAAATCATTTCATCTGGAGGTGAAAATGCAATTCTTCGTGTATTGCAGACAACGGACGAAAAAGATCTGAAAGTTTTAAAAGCGACAAGCACTGATGTCAAATACAACGACCCATTGATTGAATCACTTTCCAAAAGAATGTTTGCGACGGTACGTGATCCCAATCACCCGGGTGTAGGCATCGCTGCGCCACAAATCGGTATAAATAAAAATCTAATCTGGGTACAGCGATTTGACAAACCAGATCAACCTTTTGAGTTCTATATCAATCCTAAAATTCTATGGCGCTCCAAATTAAAACGTACGGGTGCCGAAGGTTGCCTTTCTATTCCTAACCGTAAAGAAGACGTATTGAGGAGTTACGCGATCCGCTTGCAATACATCGATAAAGAAGGGAAAGTGATCGAAGAAAATATTGAAGGCTTTACTGCTGTTATTTTTCAACACGAAACCGATCATCTCTTCGGCATCTTGTTTCCGGATCGACTTGAGGAGCAAAGTAAAGAAGCATACTCCCCATTAAATGATAAGATTGAGTTTTCTATCAAGCCCAGCACATTGATGCCGTAATCTTTTAGGACACAATTCAGAGTCAACCATTAAGTGCCCTAAATTATTAATCGCTTATAAAAAAGAGCCCCCATGAACTTCATCATGAGGGCTCCATATTTATTATGGAATCTACTTGAGTTAGATCAATCCTTTTTCAGCTAATAACTCGGCTACTTGAACGGCGTTGGTTGCAGCACCTTTACGTAAGTTATCCGCTACTACCCACATGTTAAGGGTATTTGGTTGAGATTCATCGCGACGGATACGTCCTACAAACACTTCATCTCTACCATGTGCATCTTTCGGCATCGGATATTGCAGTGAAGATGGATCGTCAACAACGATACAACCGCTTTGTGCCGCTAAAGCTGCACGTACATCTTTCAAATCAAAGTCATTTTCAAATTCGATATTCAACGACTCAGAGTGTCCACCCATTACAGGAATGCGCACTGTCGTTGCAGTGACTTTAATAGAATCATCACGCATGATTTTATTTGTTTCAAGAATCATTTTCATCTCCTCTTTTGTATAGCCGTTTTCTTGGAAAACATCAATATGAGGGATTACATTGAGATCAATGTGATAAGGATAAGCTTTCTCACCATCTTTTCCGGCACGCTCATCCATTAATTGGTTGACGGCTTTTACACCCGTACCTGTCACAGATTGGTAAGTCGAAACTACCACACGCTTAATTTTATATTTATCGTGTAATGGCTTCAATGCCACTACCATTTGTATCGTCGAACAGTTTGGATTTGCAATAATCTTGTCGTCAGCAGATAACACATCACCGTTTACTTCCGGAACCACCAGTTTTTTTGTAGGATCCATACGCCAAGCCGAAGAATTGTCGATCACCGTAATTCCAGCTTCAGCAAATTTAGGCGCAAATTCTTTCGATGTATCACCGCCAGCGGAAAATAACGCAACATCAGGTTTCAAAGCAATAGCCTCAGATGGTGTAACCACCTTATACTTCTTTCCCTTGAATTCAATTTCCTTACCCTTACTACGCTCTGAAGCTACCGGAATTAATTCTGTTACTGGGAAATTTCGCGCCGCCAACACGGTTAGCATTTCAGTACCTACAAGGCCTGTTGCGCCGACTACTGCCACTTTCATTTTTGTCTGTGTTTAAATTGTGTATATAAAATTTGTTATTTGATTTTGTTTTAGTTGATTCTCGAAGAATGAATTCTTCAAATTTAAAAAATATTCAGCAATTTCACTATTAAAATAACAAAATATTAGTCCCTCTACTAAAAATGTCACAACATTTAGAGTTTATTGGCGCTAATTGCCGAAGAACGATCTCTACATCACTTACCAGCCGATAAAATTTAATATTAAAGCAATTCAAAAAAAGTAAAAATTTTCGCTGCTTATTCAAAAAAAAAGAACAAACGATTGAAACAGTTTAAAATCTCATAAAAACAGCCCCAAGAGTCTATAAATTAACGTTTTTTACACACATCATCCAGCATCCCACAGTTGATAGATACTGAAAAGCCTTTATATTTGCATCATAAACCGCCATGGTTGAAATTTCATTTTCATTACACGATGAAACGTAAATTATGTCAGGCTAGATCCTGTCCTAATCGATGGGAACAAATGAGCGGAGCGATTCCTTTACACTGTTGAGCATGGACACTCAAGATGGTAAAAGTAGTAGCTTCATAAATTAAACTTACAAATGAAAGAAAGCATTATTATCATTGGTGCAAATGGCCAGATCGGCACAGAATTAGCTATCGCATTGCGCAAAAAGTTTGGTGCAGAGAATGTTGTAACCACTGACATTAGAGAACCACAGATTAAAAGCCCTGACGAAAGTTTCGAAATCGCTAATGTTCTTGACAAAAATGGACTTGAGAAATTATTTCAACAATATAAACCTACTCAAGTATACCTACTAGCGGCCATGCTTTCGGCTACAGGAGAGAAATACCCTGAAAAAGCTTGGGAATTGAATATGAATGGCTTATTAAATGTTCTTGATTTAGCTGTGAGCTATAAAGTTTCGAAGATATTTTGGCCAAGCTCAATTGCCGTTTTCGGACCGCATTCTCCAAAAAATAATACCGAACAATATTGTGTAATGGATCCAAACACAATTTATGGTATCAGCAAACTTGCAGGCGAGCGACTCATTGAATGGTATCAAGAACATCGTGGTCTTGATATTCGCAGCCTCCGTTATCCCGGCATCATTTCTTGGAAAACTGAACCAGGGGGCGGTACAACGGATTATGCGGTAGACATTTTTTATGAAGCATTAAAAACCGGTTCCTATGCTTGCTTCCTATCTGAAAACACAGCATTACCGATGTTGTACATGGAGGACGCCATTCGGGGTACACTCGAATTAATGGATGCACCAAAAGAAAGACTAAGCATTCGCCACAGTTATAATCTTGGAGGTATCACATTTACTCCAAAAGAACTTGCACAAGAAATTAAAAAAATTCTTCCTAATTTTGCAATCTCTTACGTAGAGAACGATCCGAGACAACAGATTGCCGATTCATGGCCTGCTAGTCTAGATGACTCCTATGCAAGAAAAGACTGGAATTGGACGCCAGAATTTGACATCCAAAAGATGACGGTCGACATGATTGAAAATCTTAAAAACAAAATATAACAATGGGAAGAGCTTTCGAATTCAGAAAAGAGCGGAAATTCAAACGCTGGGCCAAAATGGCCGTTCAATTTACACGTTTAGGTAAAGAAATCGCTATGGCGGTTAAAGAAAGCGGCCCTCATCCCGAAACCAACTCGAGACTTCGTACAGCAATACACAATGCCAAGGCTGTTAATATGCCCAAGGATCGTATTGAAGCTGCAATCAAACGTGCTTCAGAGAAAGATTCCAAGGGTTATGAAGAATATGTATACGAAGGCTATGGCCCTCACGGTGTACCTGTTTTAATTGAAACTGCTACCGATAATACCAACCGAACTGTAGGAAACATTCGCAGCTATTTTACGAAAGCTGGCGGTTCACTGGGAAAAACAGGATCACTGGATTTTATTTTTAACCGCAAATCCATTTTCCGTTTTGCTGCAACAGAAGAACTGGACTTAGAAGAGTTGGAATTAGAGTTGATCGATGGGGGCTTAGAAGAATTATACGTGGAATCTGATGAAGAGGGCAATGATGTTGCTGTCGTTCAAACTTCTTTTGAAGACTTTGGTAATATGCAAAAATTACTGGAAGAGAAAGGAATTGAGGTGAAATCTGCGAAATTGGAACGCATCGCCTTATCGCATTCAGATATTACCGAAGAACAAGCAGCGGATGTCTTAAAGATGATTGATAAAATCGAAGAAGATGATGATGTTCAAGCCGTTTACCATAATATGGCATAGTTAAGGAATCTGTCAAATAACAAAAAAGAGCGCTCGTCGCTCTTTTTTGTTTAAAACACCGTCTAGCTCCGTCAGAAAAATTACTACATTTGTAATAGACTAAATCAAACTCGTATCAGAATGACTTTTGAAGAATTTTTCATAAAAAAGAAAATTGATTTAAAAGCTTTACAAGCTGCAGATAAACCCTTATTTGAGGAGTTCAAAGCACATTATTCTGCGATGGGAGAAAAAAGCTTTGACCACAGCAAGAAGTTCTGGTTCAATAAGCTTCGAAAAAGCTTCCATCTGAAAGAGGAAGAAACTCCAGCCGCAAAACCTGCAGTAAAACAGGCCGTGGCTGATACTCCAACGGAGACTTCTGGTTCGAAGGCGATAAAACCCGCGGGCTTCAAACCTCGGTTCAAAGCTGCAATTACACCTGCAGTTGATGAGGGTAAAACCACCGAAGCACCTGATTCTGCTAAAATTGAGACTGACTCTGCTCCTACAGGCTTTAAGCCGAGGTTTAAAGCAGGTGTTACTAAAGCTCCGGATTCAGCAGCAAGCACTCCTGTATCCGAAGAAACAACTGACGAAACTACTTCATCGGCGCCAAAACCAACAGGATTCAAGCCTAGGTTCAAAGCTGGGGTTACTAAAGCTTCTGATACAGCAACAAGCACTCCTATATCCGAAGAAACAACTGACGAAACTACTTCATCGGCGCCAAAACCAACAGGATTCAAGCCTAGGTTCAAAGCTGGGGTTACTAAAATAGAAACGTCCGAAAAAGCGCCGCAGGCCGCGCCGCAGGCCGCACCGAAAGCCGAAGTCAAGTCAGAAGAAACCGTAAATGCTGAACAAAAAATCGACGATTCAGACACACAGCAGACTCCGGCAATAGCACCCGAAAACCGTAGCACTGACGAACAGCAAACTGCAACCAGTAAACCCACGGGCTTCAAACCACGGTTTAAAGCGGGGGTGACGAAAATAGAAACTTCCGAACAAGCGCCTCAGGCCGCACCGAAAGCCGAAGTCAAGTCAGAAGAAACCATAAATGCTGAACAAAAAAGCGACGATTCAGACACGCAGCAAACTCCAGCAATAGCGCCCGAAAACCATAGCATTGACGAACAGCAAACTGCAACCAGTAAACCAACGGGCTTCAAACCAAGGTTCAAAGCTGGCTTAACAAAAATTGACAAAAAGGAAGAATAATTTTCACTACATTTAGAGTGATTTTTTCAATTAATTTTTAAATTCCGATTAAAAACCACAGACCAATGTTAAAGGAAGAAAGACAAGCATTCATTATACATCAGATTAACCTACATAACAAAGTTTTATCTTCAGATCTAAGTGTCCAGCTGAATGTATCTGAGGATACAATTAGACGAGACTTAAACGAACTTGCAGAGAACGGTAAAGTTTTAAAAGTCTATGGTGGAGCATTATCCAAATCTTTTCAATTTCCCTTCCAGGATGGGAATGTGTATGCCAAGGAAGCAAAAAAAGAAATTGCTAAGAAAGCAAGCACATTAATCTCAAATGGCATGACAGTCTTAGTCGGCGGCGGGACAACATTAATCGAATTGGCAAGAACAATACCTGATCACCTGCAGTGTACATTTTTCACTATAAGCCCGTTAGTTGCATTAGAACTGGCAGAAAAACCAAACCTGGAAGTCATTTTGGTCGGCGGAAAGCTTTCACGCAACACAAACATTGTTTCTGGAGCTCAAGTGGCCAATGAATTGGCTGATCTTAAAGTCGATCTTTGTTTGTTGGGAACAAATTCTCTTTCCGTAGAAGACGGGGTTACTGACTCGGACTGGGAGGTCGTACAAATCAAACGCGCTATGATTAAATGCTCGAAAAAGGTAGCTATTCTGAGCATTGCGGAAAAACTTAATTCAGTTCAAAAAATGAAAGTAGTTCCGTTACGTGATATTTCCTATTTGATTACCGATGTCAATCCGACTGATGTTTCCCTAAAAGAATTTGCGAATACAATTGCAATACTTTAATATTGCCGCTCATTTAATTTAGCATGTCATCGCAAACGAAAAATGACTCTTTAAAATCAAAAACAACAAAAGGACTGCTATGGGGTGGTATGGCCAGTATCATCCAGCAGTTTTTGGGCTTCGGCTTCGGCATCCTTCTAAACCGTAAACTAACAGCGGAAGATTACGGTTTAGTAGCGATGATCACTATCTTTTCCGTTCTAGCTTCTGCCTTTCAAGAAAGTGGGTTTGTTTACGGTATCGTCAATAAAAAGCAGGTTGAACATAAGGATTATAATGCTGTTTTCTGGACAAGTGTCGGGATTGGAACATTCATCTATATCGTCTTATTTTTCGCAGCTCCTCTTATCGCTCTATATTATAATCAACCAGTACTTATAGAACTAAGCAGGTTTACCTTCTTGTCCTTTTGGCTAGGAAGTTTTGGTATCGCCCATAACGCCTACCTCTTCAGAAATCTAAAAATAAAAGAACGCGTTATTACGGGCACTTTTGCACTTATTGTATCCAATGTGGTCGGGGTTTATCTTGCTTATAAAGATTATGCTTATTGGGCGTACGCTATTCAAATTGTATCCTACAGTGGCTTTAATATGCTCGGATTCTGGTATTTTTCCAAATTTAGGCCAACTTTTCAATTCGATTTCCGACCCATTCGTGACATTTTAGGATTTAGCAGTAAGATACTGGTTACCAACATCTTTATCAACCTAAATAAAAATATCTATGCGGCAATCTTAGGTCGTCATTATACCGCAGAAGAATTAGGTTACACCGTTAATCCAAATCGCTGGAGCATCATGGCCCAGAATATATTGACCAATATGGTCAATAACGTGACACAGCCTATTTTAAAGGAGATAGAAGATGACAAGGATAGACAAGTTCGGATTTTTCGCAAACTGATTTCCTTTACAGCCTTTTTAGCCTTTCCAATGTTATTTGGTTTAACAACGGTAGCACAAGATTTTATTACTATTGCGATCACCGACAAATGGGCGCAAAGCGCCATATTTCTTCAAATATTTTGTATTGGTGCCGCATTTGATTCTGTAAGCAATGTTTTCTCTAACTTAATCATTAGCAAGGGGAAACCTGAAGTTTATATGCGGAATATCATTGTTTTTGGCCTACTCCAAATTGCCATCCTATTTTTCGGCAAATCATTAGGCCTAGAACTGCTCATTGGATTAACCTCGGCATTAAATGCCCTCTGGATATTCGTTTGGTACATATCAGCCAAACCTTATATGAACTATTCATTTCGTTATCTGCTAACAGATATTTTCGCTTATGCACTATTGGCAGCGATAAGCTGCTTAGCAGCCCATTATGCCACCGCAGCCATCGCCAACCTCTATCTTCGGTTTGCAAGTACAATTGGAATTGCAGTATGCAGTTATATCATCGTAAATAGAATCTTTAAACCCAGTATTTTGTTGGAATTATACAACTATTTCCTAACAGTTATCCGAAAAAAATAGATGGCCAGGATTCTCACCATAATCGTCTCTTATAATTTTGAGCCTTGGATCCACAAGTGCTTACCCAGCTTATTGGATTCAAGCTACCCAACAGATATTTTAGTTGTAGACAACAATTCGTCAGACAACACAACACAGATCATAAAAGAAACGTATCCAACAATAAGACTGATAGAAAGTTCCGCAAATTTAGGTTTTGGAAAGGCCAACAACCTTGGACTTGATATTGTTTTGAAAGAAGAGTATGATTATGCATTTTTAGTCAATCAGGACGCCTGGCTAGATCGGGACTGTATTGCCAACTTAGTGAAAGTCAACGCAGACAATATCGGAATTATCTCACCTATTCACTACGATGGAACCGAAACAACGCTGGACTATGGTTTTGCTGTCTATACAAAAAACGCTATCATCGAAAATTCTAATCGAATTTGCACGTTCGTCAATGCTGCATTTTGGTTTATCCCCAATCCAGTAATCCGAAAAGTTGGTGGTTTCGCACCGATCTTTTTCCATTATGGAGAAGATAAAGATTATGCCAACCGAATCAAGTACTACGGATTAATCATTGTTCTCGCTGAAGGAGCCAAAGCCTACCACGATAGGCAACAACGTAAAATAGACCGCAAAGCTTTTATGAAAAGCGAATTTGTCTATCATTTGACAGAATATTGCAATATCAATTATACTTTTGTAAAAGCTTTTTCCATGGCAATATTGGCAAGTCTAAAGAAAATGGCGTCTTCATTTTCTAAAGGTCATACTTTTGAAGCAAAAAGCTACTTAAACATTGCTTTTAGGCTGTTGGGCAAAACAGGAGCAGTTTACCGTACCCGTGTGACTAACAAAAAAGTCTTCAACAAAATCTATTGATAAATGAACAATATTGCTCCAGTCATACTTTTTGTGTACAATCGTCCTGATCATACAATAAGGACACTCTCAGCTTTAGAAAATAATAAACTAGCAGACCAGACCACGCTATACATCTATTCGGATGCTGCAAAAAACGAAAAATCTGTTCAGGCAGTTACTGAAGTACGAAAGATTATCAATAAGCAATGGAACTTTAAAGAGGTTATTGTTGTAGAACGGACAGAAAATTGGGGTTTGGCAGCCAATGTGATCGATGGTGTTACAAAAGTGGTCCATGCACATGGAAAGATTATTGTCTTAGAAGACGATCTAGAAACTTCAGTTTTTGCCCTGGATTATTTTAACAAAGCATTGGAGCGGTATAAAGATCAAGAACAGGTCATGGAAATCAGTGGCTACAGTTATCCGGTAAAGGATTTAAATAAGCTGCCAGAGACGTTCTTTTTCCGAGTAGCAAACAGTTGGGGTTGGGCAACCTGGGATCGCGCCTGGAAATATTTCAACCCAAACATTGATGAAATTGTATCGGATTTTACAGCAGCGCAGATCCATCAGTTTAGTATAGAGGGTAAAGAAAATTTTTGGAAACAAGTACGGGAATTGAAGGCGGGAAAGATCAACTCTTGGGCGATCCGCTGGTATGCTTCCATATTCAGAAAAAATGGGTTAGTTTTGTATCCTAGGAATTCGATGACCCAGAATATTGGGAACGACGGTTCGGGCACACATACAGCTTCTGAATCAACTTATCAGGTTGCACTAGCTGAACATCCTGTAGCGTATTTTCCAACGGAAATTTCAGAAAACAAACAAGCTTACGAAGCCATCAAGCATTTTTATGCACATCGCAAAGGATCATTGTTCAACCGTGCCATCCGATTCTTTAAAAAGAAAATAAACACATTCAATACATAAAGAAACATGTCTGCTCATCCTAAATTTTCGATTATAACTGTCGTTTACAACAATGTGCGTGACATAGAATACACCCTTAAATCTGTTGTTAATCAAAGCTATGACAATATAGAGTATATTGTCATAGACGGACAATCAACCGATGGTACATTAGATGTCATCCAAAAATATAGCAATCAGATTTCTGTCGTGTTATCCGAGAAAGATAAGGGCATCTATGATGCGATGAATAAAGGGTTGGCCCTAGCAACAGGTGATTATGTTCTTTTTCTAAATTCCGGTGATGAAATATATGATCTCAACAGCATTGAGAACCTTGCTAAACTGAGTGACAACGCCGATATTCTTTATGGCGAAACTATACTTGTAGACGAACATCGAAATATTGTTGGTGAACGGAGGCACAAGGTTCCGGCTCATTTCGACTGGAAAAGCTTTCGCTACGGCATGAATATCTGTCATCAGGCGATCTACATCAAGCGGGAAATCGCCGAGCCATACGATCTCAATTATAAATTATGCGCCGATATTGACTGGGTTATTCGCTGTGCCAAAAAGTCAAAAAAATCAGTTAATGCACAGCAATATGTGGCCCGCTATCTTGTTGGTGGAATGTCAAAGCAAAAACATAAGGAATCTTTAAAAGAGCGTTTTGCTATTTTCAAACACTATTATGGGGCTATTCCTAATCTATTCAACCATGGGATTATTGCACTTAAAGCCATATGGCACCGTCTT